>CAYJIM010000048.1:8823-17739 GCA_964370215.1 uncultured Oscillospiraceae bacterium | reverse complement strand
AAAGATCTGTCAAGAAAAAGACTTGACAAGGGGTGGAGGATCTGCTATAATAGCATCTGTAAAGAAAATCACTTTACACCTGAATAGGAAAAATGGCGAAACAGGAGGGCAATATGTCGAAAAATTTGAATATTTCTATTTTACTCGATTTTTATGGCAGTATGCTCACCGAGAAACAACAAAACCTCATGGCACTTTACTACAACGAAGACCTGTCTCTTTCTGAGATTGCCGAACTTTCCGGCATCACCCGTCAAGGGGTGCAGGACAGCTTGCGCCGCTGTGCGGCACAACTGACAGCCTTAGAGGAAAAACTACAACTGGTCGCCGGTTATTATCAAACCAGAGAAGCATTTGAGGAGATTGATCGGGCAACCACCGAACTCCAAACCTATCTCAAAAATTACGGATCGCCGAAAATCGGGCAGCTGGTCGGGCACATTCGTGCAGTGGCAGCAGCACAATTGGAAGATTAACGGCGTGATACTTTTATCACATTCAAGGAGGCAACTGCATGGCATTTGAAGGCTTATCGGATAAACTTGCCGCGGTCTTTAAGCGACTCAAGTCCAAAGGGAAACTGAATGAAGACGACATCAAGCTGGCGATGCGTGAAGTGCGTTTGGCACTCTTAGAAGCGGACGTCAACTACAAGGTGGTCAAGGACTTTGTCGCCTCGGTGAGCACCCGTGCGGTCGGGGTGGAAGTGCTGGAAAGCTTAACCCCTGCCCAACAGGTCATTAAAATCGTCAACGAAGAACTCTGCACCCTCATGGGGGAGGAGAATCAACGCATTGTATTCCCAGCTAAACCACCCTGCATTGTCATGATGTGTGGCTTGCAAGGGAGCGGGAAAACCACCCATTCGGCAAAATTGGCACGCCATTTCAAAGAAAAGGGGCACCGTCCGCTACTGGTCGGCTGTGACGTTTACCGTCCGGCAGCGATTGACCAGCTCAAAGTGGTGGGTGAGAAAGCCGGCGTACCGGTGTTTGAACTGGGGCAGATCGATCCGGTGGAAATTGCCACCAAAGCGGTCGCCCATGCCAAAGACTACGGCAACGACTTGGTGATTCTCGATACCGCAGGTCGTCTGCACATCGACGAAGCGTTGATGGATGAACTCAAACGCGTCAAATCGGCGGTCACACCGGACGAAATCCTACTGGTGGTCGATGCGATGACCGGACAGGATGCGGTCAACGTTTCCAAGTCCTTTGATGAACTGCTGGACATCACCGGTGTCATCTTAACAAAACTCGACGGGGATACCCGTGGTGGGGCGGCACTGAGTGTCCTCTCCGTCACCGGCAAACCGATTAAATTTTCAGGGATCGGCGAAAAAATCGAAGATTTGGAGCCGTTTCATCCAGAGCGTATGGCCTCCCGTATTTTGGGCATGGGCGATGTGCTTACCCTCATCGACAAGGCGCAAGCCAATGTAGATGAGAAAAAAGCCGCCGAGATGGTGGAAAAACTCAAAGAGAATCGCTTTGATCTCAACGATTTGTTGGATCAAATGCAGCAGATTCAAAAAATGGGACCGCTCAAACAACTCCTGCAAATGATGCCGGGTGTGGGTTCCAAAATTAACGAGGACGACATTGACGAAAAGGCTTTGGTCAAAGTGGAGGCACTCATCTATTCGATGACGCCAAAAGAACGTGCCAATCCCAAGATGATCAATCCATCGAGAAAGCGCCGCATTGCCAAAGGCAGTGGGATGCAGGTCGAGGATGTCAATCGTCTGTTGAAACAATATGAAATGATGCAAAAAATGATGAAGCAACTCGGTGGTGGCGGTAAGGGTTCTAAAAAACGTCGCCGTGGGATGCCAATGCTTCCCGGTATGGGTGGCATGGGCGGACTGGGTGGCGGCGGCAACCTGCCGTTCTAGCTTCACAATCAACGCTTTACAACAACAACCGTTGTAAATATAACGGAGTTTGACAGTTTGTTTGAATTCCATGAAACTCAATGCAGGAGGTGACATTTAATGGCAGTAAAAATCAGATTGCGTCGTATGGGCGCCAAGAAAGCACCGTTCTACCGTGTCGTAGTAGCAGACTCGAGATATCCGAGAGATGGTCGTTTTATTGAAGAAATCGGTTACTATGATCCAACCAAAGAACCGTCTATCATCAAAATTGATGTAGAAAAAGCGCAAAAATGGATGGACAATGGTGCACAACCGACTGATACCGTGAAAAAATTGCTCAAACACGTTTCTGAATAAGAGGTATCGCGATGAAAGAATTACTTGAAACAATTGCCAAAGGCCTTGTGGAAAACAAGGATGCTGTAACGGTACAAGTAGACGAGCCAAACGCAGAGGGCATAGTAGTCTATCATCTGCACGTGGCATCGGAAGATATGGGCAGAATCATCGGCAAACAGGGAAGAATCGCAAAGGCGATCCGTGCGGTCATGCGTGCGGGGGCAAGCCGTGTTGATCAGAAGATTGCTGTCGAAATCGACTAGGTATTGACAGACATTGGCTGAATGTCGAAATGGTCTGGGGGGGAAGTGGCAACACTTCCCCCCTGTTCTATGTCGAGTGAATTGTAGGGGCGACCTTTGGTCGTCCGAATGAGTGAATAGTGAATAGTGAAGAGGTAGGGGCGATTCACGAATCGCCCGAGTGAATCGTAGGGGACGGGTCACCCGTCCCGTTGTAGGGGCGACCTTTGGTCGTCCGATCCCTGTTCACAATTCACCGGCTTTGCAGATGGCTATACCGGCTGAAAAGGAGAAAAAGTATGAAAAAACAATTTTTGGAAATGGGCAAGGTCGTCACCACCCACGGCATTCGGGGTGAGGTACGGGTGCAGGCATGGTGCGACAGCCCTGAACTGCTTTGTGAATTTGACCACCTGTATTTGGAAAACGGCAAACCGGTGACCATTCTGTCGGCAAGGGTACACAAAAATGTGGTCATTGTCAAATTGGACGGGGTGGACACGGTGGAAGCGGCACAGCAGTGGCGTGGGGTGATCCTCTATGTCGATCGCGCCGAATTGGACCTGCCGGAAGACACCTACTTCATTCAGGATTTGATGGGGCTGTCGGTGTATGATACCCGTGACGGCCGTTGTTACGGTGAAATTGTCGACATCACCCAAACCGGTGCCAACGACGTCTATCACATCAAGGACGACAACGGTGTGGTCGTGTTGGTGCCTGCCATTGCCGATGTGGTCAAGCTGACCGACATCGACGGGGGGCGGATGGAAATTCTGCCGTTGCGTGGTCTGTTTGAGGATATTGAAGAGGTGAAAGAATCGTGAGAATTGATGTCATGACCCTGTTCCCTGAACTGTGCGAACAGGTACTTTCCACCAGTATTTTGGGACGTGCGGCACAAAAGGGGTTGGTCTCCTTTCACTGCCACAACATCCGTGATTATACCACCGACAAACATCGCAGGGTGGACGATGCCCCTTATGGTGGTGGCAAGGGCATGGTCATGCAGGCAGAGCCGATTTTTCGCACCTACCAAGCGATCCGTGCCATGGCAGGGGACACCGACCCCACCGTCATTTACCTTTCCCCACAAGGCAAGGTGCTGACCCAGCAGTTGGCGGTGGCATACACCGAAAAACAGCATTTGATCCTGCTGTGTGGCCATTACGAAGGGGTGGATCAACGGGTGCTGGACGAGATTGTCGACTGTGAGGTGTCCATCGGGGACTTTGTGCTCACAGGGGGCGAGCTACCTGCTATGGTGCTCATCGACAGCGTGGTGCGACTGCTGCCCGGGGTTTTGTCCGACAGTGTTTGTTTTGAAGAGGAAAGCCATTACAACGGATTGTTGGAGCATCCCCAGTATACCCGACCGGAAGTGTGGCATGAGCGGGTGGTCCCTCCGGTGTTGCTCAGCGGACATCACCGCAACATCACCGCATGGCAGGAAGAGCAATCGCTGGAAATCACCCGTCAAAAACGACCTGATTTATTGCGGTAGCGTCCGCAGGCGTTGCGGACAGCGTCCGCTGGCGTTTCCGACTGAGCACCCATCGCACGAAAACCTCGTCCACGACGTGGGATGGTGGGATGGAACCTATCATAAAAGTTTTAATCAACTTTTTTCAAAAAGTTGCAGGGTGTGGGACGGTGTCCCACGGTCTCGATTGCCGTTAGGCAACATCCGAGCGTCAGCGTTTTAAGCAGTTTGGCACTTTGCCAAACTGCTTTTTTGCGGTCGGGTCAAGACCCGACCCTACCACCCAATTGAAATACGGTTCTGTAGGGATGGGTCTTGACCCATCCGCCGTTCATTGTCCACGACGTGGGATGGTGGGATGGAACCTATCATAAAAGTTTTAATCAACTTTTTTCAAAAAGTTGCAGGGTGTGGGACGGTGTCCCACGGTCTCGATTGCCGTTAGGCAACATCCGAGCGTCAGCGTTTTAAGCAGTTTGGCACTTTGCCAAACTGCTTTTTTGCGGTCGGGTCAAGACCCGACCCTACCACCCAATTGAAATACGGTTCTGTAGGGATGGGTCTTGACCCATCCGCCGTTCATTGTCCACGACGTGGGATGGTGGGATGGAACCTATCATAAAAGTTTTAATCAACTTTTTTCAAAAAGTTGCAGGGTGTGGGACGGTGTCCCACGGTCTCGATTGCCGTTAGGCAACATCCGAGCGTCAGCGTTTTAAGCAGTTTGGCACTTTGCCAAACTGCTTTTTTGCGGTCGGGTCAAGACCCGACCCTACCACCCAATTGAAATACGGTTCTGTAGGGATGGGTCTTGACCCATCCGCCGTTCATTGTCCACAAAACGGACGACCAAAGGTCGCCCCTACCGCACAACGAAAATTTTTGAAAAACACGGGCGACCACACAGGGTCGCCCGTACCTATTCACTATTCATTTTTCACTCAACCAATTGCCCCACAAAACAGGGTATAGTTGCCGTTTCTCAAGTGTGCGCACAGCGTTTGGTTGTCGGTGATGGGGGTGTCGGTCAGGATCCCACCGCGTTTGATGTCGCCTGTTTCGTGAAAATCCGAACCGGCGGTTTTCAATAGGCCAAATTTGTCCGCCCAGAGGTTTGCAAGCTCATTGCGTGAGTCGTGTCTGGGGTTGCCGTTGTGCACCTCAATGCCGTCGAGGTACTGTGGCGGGGTGACGGTCATGAAATTGCGAAACGGGTGGGCGGCAACGACCAAAAGACCTGCCTCCCGTGCCAGACGGGAAAAGGCGGCAATGCCCATGGTCATGAGGTTGCCGTTCTGGCGTAAAAATTCCTCGGTGACGCCGTATACCAGATAGTCGGACTGGTTTGCCCCGTCAAAGCAGATTTCCATGCCGAGCAGTACCGTCAAATCGGTACCCTCAGCCGCTTGGCTTGCCAGACGGTACCCTGTCAAAAAGTGGTCGACCGCTGCATCCCAATCGGTGATGGGACGGTCGCCAAAAGTCCAGTGGCTGAGGTGATCGGTCATGACAAGGGTGCGATACCCAGCTGCCAGATGTGCTTCGACAAGCTCCTTTGCAGGGGTGGGGCTACAGATGCTAACTTCCTTTGCGTGGGCGTGTAGTTCGGTAAGATATGAGCTATTCATAAAAATCCTCCATCGGGGTATCGTGATCAGGTTGCAATGCTTACCGTCAGTATACCACAGGGGAAATTGCCTTTGCAAACAAATCTTCTTTTCAGGCGAAAAAGCCGATCTTTTGCACTTGTTTTTGAAAAAAATAGCGATGGAATTTGGAGGCTTTGACAGTGTGCCAAAAGAGGGGTGCTATGCACTTGACCCCACCAACCTTCCTGTGATAAAATGGGAATACTGCCAAACAAGCAAAGCTATTTGACACAAAGCAAGACGACTGTTGTAGAACACACGCTACAAAATTTGAGTCACAAGATGGAGGATTGAAATGGTACTCACCATTGACATTGGCAACACCAATATTGTACTGGGCAGTTTTCAGGGGGGCAAGCTCACCCATACCTCGCGCCTGTTTACAGATGCGGCGAGAACGGCCGACCAGTACGCCATTGAACTGCGCAACATCTTCAGCCTATCCGACCTGCAAAAAAGCGAGGTGGAAGGGTGCATCATCTCTTCGGTGGTGCCACGACTGTCCACCACGATGAAACATGCAGTCGAACGGTATGTCGGGTGTGAGGTGCTGACCGTTTCTGCCGGCATCAAGACAGGACTCAACATCAAAGCGGAAAATCCGGCAGGGGTGGGAGCAGACTTTGTCTGTGCCGCAGTGGCGGCAGGCGAGCGCTACCCACTGCCCTGTGTCGTTGCCGACCTCGGTACTGCCACCAAACTGTTTGCCCTTGATGAAACAGGGGCGTTCATCGGTGGGGTGATCCTGCCGGGTGTGATGATTTCTTTAGAGGCATTGGCGGCACGCACCGCCCAACTGCCTGCCATTGGGTTGGAAGGGGAACGCCCGTCCATCATCACCACCAACACCACCGAAAGTATGCGGGCAGGCCTGTTGTACGGGACCGCCTCTATGCTGGACGGGTTGTTTACCCGCTTTGCCGAAGCGTTAAACCAACCGGCAAGCTATGTGGCAACCGGTGGCATTGCCCACCTCGTGGTCGGTTACTGCAAAGAAACGGTACACCTTGATGACAACTTGGTACTCGATGGGCTGTATCGCATCTTTACCCGCAATCGTACCGTCAAGCACTAGCCGTTGTCGGTGCGGTTACCCAAAGTAGTAAGTTTGAAAAATTTTTCTCGGTAGATGTTGTCTGTGTGTGGAATCCTACGTTTTTGTTTGGCGTAAAATTTGGCGTTGCATTCTCATAAGAGGAGCGACAGCAGGAGGAAACAAAATGTCAACCAATCAACCAATCAACCAATCAACCAACCACAAATCCGCACGTCTGCGCAGTATGGTACAACTGGCCATTCTCATTGCCATCATTGCCATTCTGTCCTTTACCCCATTGGGGTTCTTGCGTGTTGGTGTGGTGGCCATCAGCCTACTCGCCATTCCGGTCGCCATTGGCGCCATGACAATGGGCCCCAAAGCCGGTGCCCTGCTCGGCGGTGTCTTTGGCCTGTTTAGCCTGTTGCAATGCTTTGGCCTAGACGCCTTTGGCACGACGCTGATGAGCATCAGCCCACTGTATACCGTGCTCGTTTGTCTCGTCCCACGCATTCTTTGTGGGCTGTTTGCAGGCCTTGTCTACCAAGCGATTGCCAAAGCAGATCGCCATCAGGTAGTCGGCTTTTTTGTCGGGGGCTTGACCGCAGCGGTCACCAACACGGTGTTCTTTGTGGGTGGACTTTTACTGTTGTTTGGAAGTTCTGATTATATCCTGTCGTTACAGGGTGATCTTCCGTTGTTTGACTTTGCCGTCGCTTTTGTCGGCATCAACGGATTGATCGAAGCGGTAGCCTGCACGGTTGTGGCAGGTGCCGTTGCCAAAGGGGTGCAGGTCGCCCTCAAACGCCGATCCTAACGGATTTACAGAAAGGGACGTGTCATTATGATGATTCCATCTCACTTACAACCACAAACGGTATTGGCGTTTTTTGAAACGCTGACGACCATTCCGAGGGGTTCGGGCAACTGCAAAGCAGTCAGCGATTACTGCGTGTCGGTCGCCAAAGAACACGGGCTTTGGGTCAAACAGGATGGCGACTACAACGTCATCATCAAAAAGCCGGCAACGGCAGGGTATGAACAAAAACCTGCCATTCTGTTGCAGGGGCATTTGGACATGGTCTGTGTCAAAGAGGCAGACTGCAACATCAACTTTGAAACCGACCCCATTCCGTTGGTGCTCGACGGCGACTTTTTGCGTGCCAACGGCACCTCTTTGGGGGCGGACAACGGCATCGCCATCGCTTACGGTCTGGCACTGGCTGTGGCAGACGACATCCCCCATCCTCCGTTGGAACTGGTGTTCACGGTGGATGAAGAGATCGGTCTTTTGGGGGCAGCGTCGGTCGATTTGAGCGACGTGACCGCCACCCGTATGATCAACCTCGACTCCGAACTCGACGGGGAAATTTTGGTCGGTTGTGCCGGTGGGGCAACCCTTGCCGTCACCCTGCCGATCCAAACCGAGAAGATGGCGGGCACTTCCATCACCTTGACCGTCAACGGAATGCTTGGCGGCCATTCGGGCGGTGACATTCATCTGGGGCGAGGCAATGCCATCAAGTTGCTCGCTCGCCTGCTGTACCGCTTGGGGGCATGGCAACCGAGACTGGTCGCCATCCACGGCGGTAGTCGAGACAACGTCATTCCGTCCGAAGCGACGGCGACCATCATTCTTTCGTCTGAGGAGGCAGTAACGGCAGTCTGTGCCGAAGTGACGGCCTTTGCCGAGGCGGTCAAGCAGGAACTTTCCCACACCGACAGCGGTGTCACGGTCACCGCACAGGTGGGCGAAAACACCACTGAAATGGTCTTGACCGCCGATAGCCACCGTCGTTTGGTGGGGCTTTGCCACACCTTGCCCAATGGCATTCAGACAATGAGTGGTGCAATGAAGGGGCTTGTGGAGTCCTCCCTCAATTTGGGGGTACTGCGCCTAAGCGACAGCGAAGCTGTAATGAGCTTTTCGGTGCGCAGTGCCATTGGCTCACTCAAAGAGGAAATCCTTGACAGGGCGACCGATTTGGCGGAGCAGTATGGTGCAAACACCACCGTTTCGGGGCGCTACCCTGCATGGGAATACCGTGAAGAGTCACCACTCCGTGATACCTTCTGTCGTATTTACAAGGAAACCACCGGTAAAAGCCTGTCCATTGCGACGATTCATGCCGGACTGGAATGTGGCTTCTTCGCCGGCAAAATCCCCGATCTTGACTGCATTTCATTGGGGCCGGATGCCTACGACATCCACACCACCAAAGAGCGCCTGTCCATCTCCTCCACCGAGGAAGTGTGGAAACTCTTACTGAAAACACTAGCAGATTAAC
>CAYJIM010000048.1:0-8723 GCA_964370215.1 uncultured Oscillospiraceae bacterium | reverse complement strand
GCAAAATCCCCTTCGTTTGAACATTCAAACGAAGGGGATTCTTTTATTTGGAGATGGAGGCATAAATTTCTTTCAGGCGCTTGCCGATGGTGGCAAGGGAGCGCTCTTCAGCGACTTTGTAGCCGGCCTCTGTGAGGTCGGGGAGCTGGCCTTCCAGCATATCAATGATGTTTTGTTTGAACTCGGCTTGGGTGCGTGCTTTGTACACCACTTCCCCCTCCGGCAACCAGCTTTTGTAAAGCGGAATGTCACGCACCAGCACCGGCAATTTGGTGGACAGTGCTTCCAACAGCACAATCCCTTCTGTTTCCTCATGGGTCAAGAACAAAAATAGATCACTGCCGCTGTAGGCGTCACGCAATTGTTCCTTTTGGACATAGCCCGGTAGCACCAAATTTTTGGGTGCCTGTTGAATGGCGGTGCGGATGTGAGCGGGTACGAGATTCAAATTGGTGTAGCCACACCACAAAAAGGTGTACTGTGGCAGTTGATGGGCAAGGTCAATGAATTCCACCAGCCCTTTGCGATCGACATAGTGACCGGCGGAGACGATGACCTTTTGATCCTTTGTAAAGCCAAATGCCGCTCGAAACCGTGCCGAAGCCTCGTCGCTCTTTTTGAAAAAGTCGAGGTCAATGCCGTTGGATAGCACATGAATGGGGCGTTTGATGCCGTAACTCAACAGCAGTTCTTTGGCATATTCCGACGGGGTGATGATGACATCCCCCTGTGAATAACAGTGGGTGATCCACTTTTTGAAAAGAGGGGCAACCAGGTTGGAACCGATAAAGGAGTTGCGAAAATCTTCCATCGTAGAATGGCCGTAATAGACCACCTTTTTGCCCTGACGACGGGAACGCACACTTGCAAAGTAAGAATCGGGGAAAATGGTGTTGTACTGTGCAATGGTATGCCGTCTTTTCGGGTTGGTGGTAAAGGGGATGTGATTGTCGGTCAGTGCTTTTTTCTGGTGATGAATGGCACGACCCACTCCGCTTTTTTCAACAATATTTAAAGAGCCGGAATAGAGATGCACACGCATGAAAAGTCCTCCTTTATATCGTAGGGGACGGGTCGCCCGTCCCGATTGTTTGATGAACATGTAGGGGCGATTCACGAATCGCCCGTGATGGCTTCACCCGTTAACCGCCCAAAATAGGAAGCAACAGATTTTTCAACCAGTCGGCGACGAGGGCAAGTCCCAGACTGTACCCCAAAATGCCGAACGGTTTGCCGAGCAGGATGATCAGCACAAACCGCTTGAATTCCAGCTTGGTTGTCCCTGCCAGTAAGCACAAAAAGTCGTCGGGTGCGACGGGAAGGAAAATGGCGATGGCAAACATCTTTTCGAATCGCTTGCCGTAATTGATCCATTCGACATATTTATTGAAGGTTTTGTTGCTGGACAACGCCTTGACAAGCCCCGTACCGTACTTTCTCGCCAACAAAAACGCCACAATCGAGCCGGCACAGATCCCAATATAATTATAGATGAAACCGACCACCGGGCCGAAGAAGATGACACCGGCAAGACAGCCGAGGTTGCCGGGCAGTACCGGAATGACGACCTGTAACCCCTGAAAGAGGACAAAGACGATGGGGGCAAAGACACCAAAACGTCCCAAAAAGTCCGCCAACGCCTGTTCTGACACAAAAATGCCTTCATAATAGCCGTAAATAAAAAAGAGCACCGTGGCAATGAGGCCGACAACGGTCATCACGTTGTTGAATACCTTTAACTTTTTGAAGTCCCGCTTTTTATGGTTGGCGGATTGTGCGACAGTAACTTCCTGTGCTGCGGTGGGATCGGCGGACAGATTTT
This sequence comes from uncultured Oscillospiraceae bacterium, assembly GCA_964370215.1. Classification (GTDB taxonomy): domain Bacteria; phylum Bacillota; class Clostridia; order Oscillospirales; family Ruminococcaceae; genus Massiliimalia. The sequence goes on along the minus strand of CAYJIM010000048.1, from coordinate 6,901 downwards.
CATTGTCTGCCGACGGTTCTGTCGGTTGCGGTTGATATGATTTCAAAATAGAACCCCTTTCGGTTTGACCCACTGTAAAACAAACATCGTTCGAGGTCAACTCTTGTGTTTCTTATTTTAACATGGGAGGGGAGAACATGCAACAGCAAAGACAGACAAATTTACAAAGAAAAAACGAAGAATTTCTTAAAATGACGGTAAAGGTGGAAATGTAAAAGGTAAATTTTGACATTTTACATCGATTTAACGCAACTTTACTTTTGGATTTTACATCTACTCGGTATGCTATTGATGGATCAAGCGAGAGAAACGCTTGCTTTCCATCAAATAAGGTAACTTTAAAATTTAGGATTGCGACAAAGCGATCCGCATAAGAAACAAGGAGAAATCATCATGTCTAAAACAAAGAAAATCTTAGCAGCAATGCTCGCAGCAACTATGGTATTGGGTGTCACCGCATGTGGTACACCGGCAACCACCGAAACACCGGCTGAAGATACCGCAACCGAAAGCACCGCTACCGAAGATTCCGCTGAAGCAACCGAAGAAGGTACTGCAATGGAAGGCCCGATCACCGTTTACTCCCGTGAAGATGGTTCCGGCACCCGTGGCGCATTCGTGGAATTGATGGGCGTTGTCAACGAAGAAGGCGAAGACATGACCACCCAAATGGCAGTCTTCCAAAACGGCACCAACGGCGTGATGACCGGTGTGGCTTCCGACCCGAACGCAATCGGCTACATCTCTTTGGGTTCCATCGATGACACCATCAAACCGTTGAGCGTAGATGGCGTAGAACCAACTGCTGAAAACATCTTGAGCGGTGATTACACCGTTGCTCGTCCGTTCAACATTGCAATGCCTATGGATGCTGAAAACGCATTGGTAGACGACTTCATTTCCTTTATCATGAGCGTGGAAGGTCAAGCAATCGTCGAAGAAGATGGCTTCATTCCGATGGAAGCGACCGAAAGCTACACCGGTGGCGACCAATCCGGCACCATCGCAATCAGTGGTTCCACTTCCGTTTATCCGGTCATGGAAAAATTGAAAGAAGCGTACATTGAAATCAACAGCGGCGTGACCATCGACATCCAAAGCTCCGGTTCTTCTTCGGGGATGAAAGATGCAATGGCAGGTACTGTTGACATCGGGATGGCTTCCCGTGAACTGAAAGACGAAGAAAAAGCGGCTTTGGAACACTTGGTCATCGCACAAGACGGGATCGCTATGATCGTCAACAACGAAAATCCAATGAGTGACATCACCTCGGCGGACATCACTGCAATCTACACCGGTGAAAAAACCGAGTGGTAGAACCGACATAACACCTTTCGCACAGGGCGCATAGAGCGCAAAAATGTTCGGAAATGCTTGAAACAAAGGCTTGGTTGAGCGGAAAATGCTCGCTGCGCCTTTGTTTTTGCATGTCATAAAAACGTTTTTTTGTGGGAAAAACGTTACAATAAGCACAGGGAGTGGAAGAGATGAAAAAATTTGGCGAAAGCGCCATGCGCGTCGTCTTTGCACTGACGGCGTGTGCCTCGGTGTTGGCGGTTGCCCTCATTTGTATCTTTATGTTTGCAAATGGGGTTCCTGCCATGATGGAAATAGGGATTTTTAACTTTTTGTTCGGTACCGAGTGGAAACCGAGTGCGGACGAATACGGCATTTTGCCGATGATCATCGGCAGTATCTATGCCACTGCCGGTGCGATTGCGGTTGGGGTACCGATCGGGGTACTGACCGCAGTGTTTATGGCAAAGTTCTGTCCGCAAAAAATTTACGGTCTACTCAAAGCTGCCATCGACCTGTTGGCAGGGATTCCTTCCATTGTATACGGCTTTTTTGGGCTGATTGTGCTGGTGCCGCTCATTCGTGATACCTTTGGCAACCGCTTGACCAACGGGACTTCGCTCCTCACCGCATCAGTGCTGTTGGGTGTCATGATTTTGCCGACCATTATTGGGGTGGCAGAAGCGGCTTTGCGTGCCGTGCCGGACAGTTATTATGAAGGGGCATTGGCATTGGGCGCTTCCAAAGAGAGAGCGGTATTCTTCACCATGTTGCCGGCGGCAAAATCGGGTATTTTGGCGGCGGTCGTGTTGGGGGTAGGACGTGCCATCGGCGAAACGATGGCGGTCATCTGGGTTGCGGGGAACTCCCCTGTCATTCCGGACAGCGTCTTCTCCCGTGTCCGCACCATGACCACCAACATTGTCATGGAAATGGCGTATGCGGCAGGACTGCACGAACAAGCGCTCATTGCGACCGCAGTGGTCTTGTTTGTCTTCATTCTGCTCATCAACCTCTGCTTCTCGGCATTGCAACGAAAGGGGGATAAAGCATGAGTATGACACCACAAACCGAGCAGGTCATCGATCCAAAAACCATTCAAGCGATCAACAAAGTGACCTTAAAACAACGGATGCTCAGCTACAAAAACAAACCCTCTTCCTTTATATTGCTCTGTTTTGTGTTGCTGGCGGCGGCGATTGCCGTAGCCTTCAGCCTTTACATGATCGGGTATATTCTGGTGCGTGGGGTACCACACCTCACCCCGGAACTCTTTGCTTGGGAATATAATTCCGACAACGTTTCGATGACCCCTGCCATCATCAACACGCTGTTGATGACCTTGGCAAGTTTGTTGGTGGCAGTCCCCTTTGGTATCGGCTCGGCCATTTATCTTGTCGAATATGCAAAACGTGGCAGCGTACTGGTCAAAGTGATCCGCTTGACGACCGAAACATTGGCAGGGATCCCTTCCATTGTATACGGGCTTTTTGGGTACCTGTTGTTTGTCACCGCCTTGGGGTGGAGCTACTCCTTCCTTGCAGGGGTGTTGACCCTTGCCATTATGGTACTGCCCCTCATCATGCGCACCACCGAAGAGGCACTCAAGTCGGTGCCGGACACCTTCCGTGAAGGGAGCTTTGGTCTGGGTGCCGGTCGCCTGCGCACCATTGTCCGCATCATTCTGCCGTCTGCTGTACCGGGCATTTTGGCCGGTGTCATTTTGGCTGTCGGTCGGATCGTCGGGGAAACGGCGGCACTCATCTTTACCTCGGGAACGGGGGAAAAGGTGGTCGGGGGACTGTTTAACTCCTCGAGAACACTTGCCATTCACATGTACATGCTCAGCAGTGAGGGACGCCATGTGGATCAGGCATCCGCTACAGCCGTTGTGCTGTTGGTGATGGTCATCGGTATCAATGCGTTGTCGGCATTTGTCGCGAAAAAGATTGTGAAAGGGTCGAAATGATGAGTAAATTAGAGATTTCCAATGTAGACTTACACTATGGTGCATTTCATGCACTGAAAAATGTAGGATTGAATATTGAACAAAACGAAGTAACCGCCTTTATCGGACCATCCGGTTGTGGGAAGTCCACCTTGCTCAAATCCATCAACCGCATGAACGACTTGGTGGAAGGGTGTAAAATCACCGGTAGTTTCAAATTGGACGGGGAAGACATTTACGGCAATATGGACATCAACCTGTTGCGTAAACGCATCGGGATGGTATTCCAAAAACCAAACCCCTTCCCGATGAGTGTTTATGACAACATCGCCTTTGGCCCACGCACCCACGGCATTCGCTCCAAAGTGCAGCTGGATCAGATTGTCGAAGAGTCTCTTCGTGCCGCTGCCATTTGGGATGAAGCAAAGGATCGCTTGAAGAAAAATGCGCTCGGCTTCTCGGGTGGACAGCAACAGCGTCTTTGCATTGCCAGAGCGTTGGCGGTACAGCCGGAAGTGCTGTTGATGGACGAACCGACCTCGGCACTCGACCCAATTTCCACTTCTAAAATTGAAGAACTTGCAATTGAGCTCAAAGAGAAGTATACTATAGTTATCGTGACGCACAATATGCAGCAGGCAGCACGTATTTCCGACAAAACAGCATTTTTCCTATTGGGTGAAGTGGTGGAGTATGCAGAGACTGAAAAAATCTTCTCCATGCCACAGGATTCCCGTACCGAAGATTATATTACAGGGAGATTTGGATAAGATGAGACATTTGTTTGACGAACAGCTACAACAACTGAATATTGAAATGATTCAAATGGGGGCATTGTGTGAAGATGCCATTACCTACGCAAGCGACGCGCTGTTGAAAAATTCCGATGGATATGCCCAGCGCGCCAAGCGTTTGGAAATGGAAGTCGACCGCAAGGAGCGCGCCATCGAACAACTTTGTATGCGTATGATCCTGACCCAGCAACCGGTCGCCTCCGACCTGCGCAACATCTCTTCTGCGATGAAAATGATCTCCGACCTGGAGCGCATTGGTGATATGGCAGCAGACATTGCAGAACTTTCTAAATTCATTGAAAAACGAGATTGGGAGAGTTTTGTGCACATCGGTGACATGTCGGGACTCGTGTCCAAAATGCTCAGCGACAGCATCGACTCCTTTGTCAAAAAGGATGCGGCACTCGCACAACAGGTCATTGACGGCGACGACGCGGTAGATGCAAAATTCCTGTCGGTCAAAGAAGAGATCTGTACCTTGATGGTGGAAGACAGCCAAAACGGACATTTATGCCTTGATCTGTTGATGGTGGCAAAATACTTTGAACGTATCGGCGACCATGCAACCAACATCGCTGAATGGGTAATTTACGCCATGACGGGAGAGAAAAAGTAATGATATATCTGGTTGAGGATGATAGCAGTATAAGAGAACTGGTGCTATACACCTTGCAAAGCACCGGATACGAAGCACAGGGCTTTTCCAATGGTGCTTCCTTTTTAGAAGCGGTCAAACAGCGGATACCGACTTTGGTGCTACTCGACATCATGTTGCCGGACGAAGACGGCTTGCAACTGTTGAAACGTTTGCGCACCAACACCACCACCGCCTCTGTGCCAGTGATGATGTTGACGGCAAAGGGCACCGAATACGACAAGGTCATCGGGTTGGACGCAGGGGCGGACGACTATCTGCCAAAACCGTTTGGTATGATGGAGTTGATTGCGCGCATCAAAGCGCTGCTTCGCCGCACCGGTGCAGTCCCACAAGAGGAGCGCGCCGTGCTCACCATTGGGCCTGTGACTGTCGATATGGCGGCACACCGTGTATTGGTGGAGGGCGCAGAAGTGCTCTTGACCTTCAAGGAATTTGAACTGCTTTGTTATTTGATGCAAAATAGTGGAACGGTCTTGACCCGTGATAAAATCCTTTCAAAAATCTGGGGGTATGATTTTGACGGCGAAACGCGCACCGTCGATGTGCATATCCGAACCTTGCGACAAAAGCTCGGCGTGGATTTGATCGAAACGATTCGTGGGGTCGGGTATCGGATTGGAGATAAGTGATGAAACGTAAGATATTGACAAGTTTGGCAATTGTTTCGGTGGTCGGCATTGTGATTATGGCGACGCTGACGACCCTTGTGTTTTACAACAATACGGTGGAGCAGATGCAGCGCACCGCCTACCAAGAGGTGCAGTACTTTAAAAGCAGTTATGAATTGTCTGAACAGGATTCGTTGACCGAAATTCAAGAACTATCCAAGATCAATCCCAACACCCGTGTCACTCTCATCGCGCCGGATGGCACGGTGCTGTTTGACAGCCATAGCAATGCCGCGGAGATGGAAAACCATGCAGACCGCCCGGAAGTCATACAGGCATTGGAGGGGAAAACGGGGTTTGACACCCGCACTTCTGACACCATTGAAGAACAAAACATCTATTATGCGGCACAATTGCAGGACGGCAATGTGTTGCGTGTGGCGTTGACAACCACCGTGGTCGGGGCGTCCATCACGGCAACGATTCCGTGGTTGTTGGTGGTGCTGTTGGTGACCTTCTTGCTGTCGTTGTATCTGTCTGGTGTGCTGACTGAGCGCATCGTCAAACCGATCAATGACATCAACTTGAAAGAACCGGAGAAGAATGAAATTTATCCGGAACTCGCTCCGCTGTTGGGACGGATCATCGCGCAAAATCGTGAGATTCAAAGTACGGTGGAGACCCTCAAAGTCAAGCAAAACGAATTTACTGCCATCACCGAACATATGAGCGAAGGATTTTTGGTTGTCAGCAACAAGGCGGAAGTACTTTCCTTTAATAGCACAGCGGCAAAACTGTTGGGACTGACCGCACAGGACGAGCAGATGATGCACCCCAATGTATTGCTCTTTAACCGCAGCAATGCTTTTCGTATTGCAGTGGATACTGCGTTGGAAGGATTGCCGTTTGAGCAGGATGTGGTCTTGAATGGGCAGCATTATCGCTTGATTGCAAACCCTGTCAAACAAGGGGAGCAGGTCACAGGGGCGGTGCTTGTCATGCTTGACACCACCGAACGGGAATCGAGAGAGCGTCTGCGTCGAGAATTTTCCGCCAATGTCTCGCATGAGTTGAAAACCCCGCTGACCTCCATTTCCGGTTATGCTGAAATCATTAAAAATGGCATGGTGAAAAGCGAGGATGTTCCGCGCTTTGCTGAACGCATTTACGATGAAGCCGGCAGATTGATCACCCTGGTTGGGGACATTTTGAAATTGTCCCAGTTGGACGAGGATGCCGTGGAGATGGAAGAAGAATCGGTCAACCTCTATAACCTTGCAGAAGAAGTGGTTGCCCGCCTAGAAGAGGCGGCAAAGGCAAACCAAGTGACCATTGCTGTACGTGGAGAAAAAGCACAAATTCGTGGGATGCGCCAGATTTTGGATGAAATGATTTTCAACCTGTGCGACAATGCCATTCGTTACAACCGTGCCGGTGGCTCCGTTACCGTGACGGTGGAACGCCGTCTCGAGCATGTGGTGCTGACGGTTGCCGATACTGGCATCGGTATTCCGCAAAGTGATCAGGAGCGTGTATTTGAGCGCTTCTATCGTGTTGACAAAAGCCATTCTAAGGAAGTGGGCGGCACCGGCCTTGG
>CAYJIM010000047.1:0-18093 GCA_964370215.1 uncultured Oscillospiraceae bacterium | reverse complement strand
AAATGTTGATTGGAATTTATATTGTTGGAAAAAATTTAGGTAGAAGATAAGTTTTTATTTATTATAGTATAACCATACCCATTATGAACATACCCTATATAAAGCAACAATCGGACACTTTTATGAAGTGTCCGATTGTTGTGAGGTCTTTGTACCGGTTATTGATTTGTGTTAGGAGGCATTTTTGCAATCAGTAATTTTGTCTTGATTCCTTTTTCGGTAAATTTTTTCTCATGCTCTGTCATGACGTTGTCGGGATAGTCGCTGGCATGGAGGTCGGTTGTTTGATAGAGGATGTCAAAACCACTTTCGGTAAAATAGGTCAAGCTGTCCGCGAACAATCCAACATCGTCGGTTTTGAAATGAATTTCCCCTTCGGGCAGTAAAATTTTCTTGTAATGTGCCAACTGTTTTGGATGGGTCAGACGCTTTTTGTGGTAGCGTAGCTTTGGCCAAGGATTGCAAAAGTTGATGTAAATGCGTGCGACTTTGTCTTGCTCGTCCATGATATTTAAAATACGCTCAATGTCATAGGGGGTGAGGATGACGTTGTCAATGGGGCGATTGTGTGCAGCAAAGGCCTTTTTCACCTCTCGACAGCCTGCGGCCAGCACAATGCTGATCATATCAATGCCCAAATAGTTGATGTCCGGATGATTGACCGCATGGCCTGCAATAAAATGGCCTTTGCCACAACCGAGTTCCAGATAGATGGGTTGATCTTTTAAAAATTTTTGTCGCCACTGCCCCTTTTGCATTGGGTCTTGAAGATAAAAGGGGGAAGCATCCAGTTCCGGTTGCACCCATGGTTTGTTTCTCATTCTCATACAGATCAAAAGCTCCTTTTTGATGGTACTTTGGGCGAAATAAATGCCCACTTGCGTTTTCTCTATTATACCAAAAAGAAATTGATTTGTCTAATTTGGTTAGTTTTCACAATTTTCATATTTATTTTACGAAAAGACGTGATTTTTTAGACAAAATAGTGTATAATGGAGTTGTAAAGAATCAACCGTGATTGTTTACAATTGAATGTACAGGAGGTCTCAACATGATCCGTATTACAGCAAGAGGTTTCGACTTAAAACAAGGTGCCAAGGATGGTATCGAATCAGAACTCAAACGCGTTGAGAAAATGTTACCGGAAACCGCCGATTTCGAGGTAACCCTATCCAAGCAAGCCACCGGTGGCTATCAGTGTGATGTCACGGTACGGCACACCGGCAGTTTTATCCGTGGTGAAGCACAGGCAGACCACATTGAGCCAACGGTCAACTATGCTGTAGATGACTTGAAACGCAAACTCAGAAAGCTCAAAACCAGTTTGATCGACAAAAAGAGAAAAAGTGGGATTGATGCTTTGGCCACTGCCATGGGTGGGTTTGATGCCGATATCGAAGTGGAAGAGCTGCTCTCAGCGGACATCAAACGTACCAAGCAAGTCACCTTACAGATGATGACCGATGAGGAAGCGATTGTACAGATGGAAATGCTCGGACACTCCTTCTTTGTCTATCTCGGTGAAGATGGCGATACACGTGTTCTGTATGCTAGAAAACACGGGTATGGCATGTTGATTTGCCAATAATATCCCACTCTATATTTTTTCATCCTGACAGAGCGTCCAAAAGTCCGCAAGTCAAGGAACCAAATTTGCAAATGAGCGAGTAATACAGCAGTATATGAGTGAAATTTGCAAGTTGCAGTGACACAGAAAGCCAAATTGGTGAACAGATATGACTCAACCATTTGGCGGTTGCGGTTTTTTCGACGGTCTGCAAGATCCTCCCTGTTTTAACAGGGAGGATCTTTTATGACACGGAGTAACTTATGAAAACACCTGCTTTTGAAGCCATCCCCCCTCTGACCCTTTCTCAAGGGGCGCAAAGGGTCATCGCACGCATGAACCAACAGGGTTTTTGCTGCTATGCCGTTGGTGGATGTGTACGTGATCTGTTGCGTGGGATCACCCCCAAAGATTACGATTTCACCACCAACGCCACACCTACACAGATTCAAGATTGCTTTGCCGATTGCCGCACCATAGAAACGGGAATTGCCCACGGTACCATCACCGTCCTGGTAGATCATACCCCCTATGAAATCACCACCCACCGCACTGAACGAGGATATGAGGATCACAGGCATCCGATCGTCACCTTTGGAGCAACGCTTGTCGAGGATCTCAAGCGGCGAGATTTTACCATCAATGCTTTCGCCTATCATCCTACAGAGGGGTTGTTGGATTTATTTGACGGACAAACGCATTTGAAAAACCAATTACTTTGCTGTGTTGGTGATCCAAAACAGCGTTTTTTTGAAGATGCCTTGCGTATCCTGCGTGGACTACGCTTTGCCGCCACCTTGGGATTTGCAATTGAGGCTAAAACCGTCACTGCCATGCAGGAAACGGCAGGTCTGCTCCCCAGCCTATCAGTAGAGCGTATCTTTCAGGAATTCTCCCTCCTCTGTTGTGGTGGGTATGCGACCGATGTCATGACGACCCACCAAACAGTACTGCAACCACTGTGGCAGATACTGCCCTCCTCTGTCTGTGACAGCGATTTGATCCAAGGGGTGTCCCTCTACCCTTTTCTTCCACCACAATTGCCCCTGCGCCTTGCCGCTTTGTTTTACACCCCACATCAATCCCCCACAGAGCAGGTTCGCTGTGCAGTGGCCGCATTAAAGGCATGGAAAGTCGATCGCAAAACGCTGTTGCAGGTGTCTGAGATTTTAAAAGAGCAACAGCCCCCCTCTTACGACGTGACAGATCGTGTCACCCTGCGCCAATTGCTGTCCCGTGTGGGTGCTGACACTGCTACTGCGGTACTTGCCTTTCAACAAGCGGTAGCGGCCTACGAGAAGAACACCACACGATTCAGTCATGTGCAACAATTGCAAGGCCTGTTGCCTATCCTTCTCACCGAAGGTGACTGCTACCGCCTTTGCGATCTTGCCTTGCATGGCAACGACCTACAACGGCTCGGCTTTCAAGGAAAGCGTATTGGACAGGCGTTACAACAACTGCTCTTGGCGGTAATGGAGGAACGGGTGGAAAACACCGGTGCGGCATTGACCGATTATCTTTTGAAAAACATTGACAAGTAAACGAAAAATTGCTATGATTAAAGCAGCTTTTGATACTATGATATAGGAGTGATGACATGTTTGATTTTATCAGTATTGGGGAAATGCTCATCGACTTTTCTCCCTATGGCACAACCGAAGAGCGTGCCTTTCAACTCAATCCGGGTGGTGCACCTGCCAATGTGGCTTGTGTACTGGCAAAACTTGGCGCCAACACCGCCTTCATCGGCAAAGTGGGTGCCGATCCATTTGGACAAGCCTGCGCCGACGCACTCACCACTGCCGGAACAAGCACCGACCTGTTGATTCGCGATCCGTTGCATCCGACCACCTTGGCATTTGTCTGCCTGGATGAAACCGGCAATCGAGAGTTTTCCTTTTACCGCGACAACACCGCTGATGTCAACCTCAATCTTGACGATCTCAAAGCCATCGGCAAGTTGAATACCAAAATCTTCCACTTTGGGTCAGTTTCCCTCACCGCTGAACCGTCCGCTTCCACCGTGATCACAGCGGTAGAGCAGGCCAAGGCACAGGGCATCACCATTTCCTATGACCCGAACTTGCGTCTGCCATTGTGGAAAGATGCCGACACTGCCAAAAAGGCCATCTTGGACACCTTACATCTGGCGGATATTTTGAAAATTTCCGAAGAGGAAGCGGTCTTCCTGTTTGGTTTGGAGGACTGTGAGGAGGCTTGCCGTCACATCTACGACACCTACCACACCCCGTTGATTCTGGTAACCCGTGGGCCGGACGGCTGTGTCGCTATGATCGGCGGTGACATCTACACCTCTTATGCCTATGATCTGAAGGTGGTGGACACCACAGGGGCAGGAGACTCCTTCCTTGCCGGTATCGTGTTACATCTACTGCGCTACAATAAGCCATTAGACACCCTGACTGCCGACGAAGCAAACACCATGCTCACCTACGCCAATGCGGTAGGGTCGCTGGTCACCACCAAAAAAGGGGCCATCCCTGCCATTCCGACAGCAGAAGAGGTTGCCGACTGTATCCAACATGCCCCATTGTTAAAGCGATAAAATTTCTTTTATATAATAAAACCCGATGAGCGAAATGGCTCATCGGGTTTTGCTATGTGAAAAATCTTTTTCTGTTTTGACACCCTGACAGAGCGTCCAAAAATCTACAAGTCAAGGAACAAAACTTGCAAATGAGAGAGTAATACTTCGGGCTATGAACGAAATTTGCAAGTTGCCGTGACACAGAAAGCAAAAATAGTGAGCAGCATAGCTCACCATTTTTGCGGTTGTGGGTTTTTCGACGGTCTGTCCGATGAGTGAAATGGCTCATCGGGTTTTCTATTGTTAAAGGTTACTATAACCCATCAATGCAGTATCCACCGCACGTGCCACTTCGTGACCCTCTTGCAGTGCCCAAACCACAAGGCTCTGCCCACGGCGCATATCCCCTGCTGCAAACACCTTGTCAACGCTTGTTTGATAGTCTTCTGTTTGGATGTTGCCACGTTCGTCTAAAGCCGTACCAAACGCATCGGCAACATAGTTTTCACAGCCGACAAAGCCTGCCGCCAATAGGACAAGATCCACTTGCACGGTAAACTCTTCCCCTGTTGGTACCATCGCCATGCGACCACTTTTCGGATCCTTTTTGGGTTCCAGTTTGCTGATGACCGCACCGGTAACCTCGCCCTGTTCCCCTTTGAGGAATTCCTTGACGGTGGTTTGGAACACACGTGGGTCTTCCCCAAAGACGGCAATCGCTTCCTCTTGACCGTAATCGGTTTTCAGGGTGCGTGGCCATTGTGGCCATTCATTGCCCTCTGCACGTTCTTCCGGTGGTTTTGGCATCATTTCCAACTGGGTGACCGAAGCACACCCCTGTCTCACTGCTGTCCCGACACAGTCGTTGCCGGTGTCGCCACCACCAATAACTAAGACGTGTTTGTCTTTGGCATTGATCGCTTTTCCATCCGCAAAGTTGGAATCAAGTAGACTTTTGGTGACCCCACTCAAATAATCGACCGCAAAGAGAATGCCGCTTCCGTCTCGCCCTTCTACCGTCAGATCACGTGGTTTGGATGCCCCACAGCAGAGCACCACTGCGTCAAAGGTTTCAAGCAATTCTTTTGCTTTTTTCTGTTTTCCAATGTCACATCCGGTTTCAAAGGTGATCCCTTCCGCTTTCATCAGATCTACACGACGGTCAATGACCCATTTTTCCAGCTTCATGTTCGGGATACCGTACATCAACAGCCCCCCGACACGATCGGCACGTTCAAATACCGTCACATCATGCCCTCGTTTGTTGAGCCATTCTGCGGTACTCAAACCGGCAGGACCTGCCCCGACCACAGCCACCGATTTGCCGGTGCGTGCCGGCGGTGGTGTCGGTTGTAGTAAGCCTTTTTTGTAGGCATTTTCAATGATGGCATATTCGTTTTCACGCACCGTCACCGATTGCCCACTGGTGAGTCCGCAGGTACAGGCCGCCTCACAAGGAGATGGACAAACCCTGCTGGTAAATTCCGGAAAACGGTTGGTGACCATCAAACGACGGATGGCAAGGGTCAAATTCCCTTGAAACACCAAGTCATTCCATTCCGGAATCAGATTGTTGAGCGGACAACCGGAGGTCATCCCCATCAACTCAATTCCACTTTGGCAGAAGGGAACGCCACAATCCATACAGCGTGCCCCTTGCTCTCTCTGTTCCTGCTCCGAGCTGTGGGTATGAAACTCATGATAATGTTGAATGCGCACCAAGGGCTCAATATCGGCACTTACCTTGCGCTCATAGTCTAAAAAACCTGTTAATTTACCCAAGAAAATCCCCTCCTATTTTGCACCCTTGATGGCATAAAATGCTTCGATTTGTGCTTCTTCGTTGCTGAGACCTTTTTCTTCCATGCCTTTGATCAGTCTCAGCATTTTGCCGTAGTCGTGCGGCATGACCAATTTGAATTTTGGCAGGTATCCTTGGAAGTCCGCCAAAATTTTCTTGCCGAGCGGACTTTGGGTTTTATCCACATGCTCTTGAATGAGGCTGTGAAGCAATGCCACGTCGTCTTTTTCTTCCACAGCAAGTACACTGACCATGTCTTTGTTGACACGTTGGTAGAATTCCCAATCTTCATCCAAAACAAAAGCAACCCCACCGGACATCCCTGCCGCAAAGTTTTTACCGGTTTGCCCGAGGACAACGACGGTACCCCCGGTCATATATTCACAACCGTGGTCGCCGACTCCTTCGACAACGGCAACTGCACCGGAATTACGAACAGCAAAACGCTCCCCTGCAACCCCACTGGCAAACAATTTCCCACCGGTCGCCCCATAAAGAGAAACGTTACCGATGATGATGTTTTCTTCCCGTACAAAGGTGGATTTTTCAGATGGATAAACGATGATTTGACCGCCGGACAGACCTTTTCCGAGGTAGTCGTTGCTGTCACCGATCAGTTCCATGGTCAACCCCTGTGGGATGAATGCCCCAAAGCTCTGCCCACCGCTCCCATGACAACGGATACGGAAGGTGTCTTCTTTCATGGTATCACCATACTTTTTGGTGATTTCACTACCCAAAATAGTACCGGTACTGCGGTCGGTGTTGATGACATCGACATCGATGATTTTATCAGACCCATTTTTGAGTGCTGTGGCAAATTTTTTCAAGAAAACATCGACATCCAAGGTGTTTGGCAATTCAAAGTCATACGCATCCTTTTCATCAAAGGTGACTTGTTGTGTTTCCACTAGTGGGTTGTGTAGGATTCTCGAAAGATCCAATTTGGCCGCACGTGGATTTTTCACATTGGTGCGCTGTTTCAACAGATCGGTACGCCCGATCAACTCTGCCACTGTGCGTACCCCTAAAGTTGCCATATATTCACGCAAGGCTTCCGCCATAAAGAGCATGAAGTTTTCGACATGTTCCGGTTTCCCTTGGAAGCGTTCACGCAGTTTCGGGTTTTGGGTTGCAACCCCCATCGGGCAGGTGTCCAGATTACAAACACGCATCATGACACAGCCCATTGCCACTAGCGGTCCTGTGGCAAAGGAGAATTGTTCTGCACCGAGAATGGCCGCAATCGCCAAATCACGACCGCTCATCAACTTGCTGTCGGTTTCAAGGCGCACACGACTGCGCAGCCCATTCATGATCAATGTTTGGTGTGCCTCCGCAACCCCCAATTCCCAAGGTAAGCCTGCATGAGGAATGGAGTTTTTGGGTGCCGCCCCCGTACCACCGTCGTAACCGCTGATGGTGATGTGTGCTGCCCCGGCTTTTGCGACCCCTGCCGCAATGGTGCCGACCCCTGCTTCACTGACGAGTTTGACGGAGATGTCCGCCGCACGGTTGGCATTTTTCAAGTCATAAATCAACTGTGCCAAATCCTCAATGGAATAGATGTCATGGTGAGGCGGTGGGCTGATGAGACCTACCCCTGTGGTGGAGTTTCTGGTTTTTGCAACCCAAGGATATACCTTGTTGCCCGGCAGATGTCCGCCTTCGCCCGGTTTTGCCCCTTGCGCCATTTTGATTTGAATTTGTTTTGCACTGACAAGATATTTACTGGTGACTCCAAAACGAGCGGATGCTACCTGTTTGACCGCACTGTTTTTGTTCAGTCCATCGGTACCCAATACATAGCGATCTTCATTCTCGCCACCCTCACCGGTGTTGCTGCGTGCACCTAAGTTGTTCATGGCAATCGCCAATGTTTCGTGTGCCTCTTTGGAAAGCGACCCATAACTCATCGGCCCTGTGCTAAAGCGTTTGACAATGTCTCTTGCCGATTCCACTTGATCCAACGGGATCGGGGTGACCTCTGTCAAATTGAACTCCATCAGACTACGCAGGTGAAATAACTGCTCATTGTCGATGAGTGACTCATATTGTTTGAACAGGCTGTAGTCGCCGGTACGAACTGCTTGTTGTAGCAGGTGAATGGTTTTTGGATTGTAAAGATGTTTTTCTTTGCCCGAACGCATTTTGTGCATCCCGACGCTGTCCAGTTCGATACTGATGTCCAGTCCCAACGGGTCAAATGCTTTGACATGGAGTGCTTCGACATCCTGCTGCATGTCTAAAAGAGTGATCCCACCAACACGATTGGCTGTCCCTGTAAAGTAGGTGTCAACCACCCCTTGGTCAATCCCGATTGCTTCGAAGATCTGGCTTCCTTGATAACTTTGGATGGTGGAAACCCCCATTTTAGAAGCGATCTTTACAATCCCACTTAAGATTGCTTCGTTGAAGTCGTCCACAGCGGCATACAGGTCTTTTTGCAACAACCCTTTGTCGATCAAGTCGCTGATGGTGTCGAGTGCTAGATAAGGGTTGACCGCACAAGCACCATACCCCAAAAGGGTTGCAAAGTGATGCACTTCACGCGGTTCTGCACTTTCCAGTACAATCGCCATAGAAGTACTCTTTTTGGTGCGCACTAAGTGTTTGGAGACAGCGGAAACCGCAAGCAAACTCGGAATTGCCATGTGACATTCATCAACACCACGGTCAGACAGAATGATGATGGAAACCCCGTTTTTAAAGGCACGATCCACTTCCAAGAAGACGCGATCCAGCGCTTTTGTCAGCGTACTATTTTTATAGTAAACGATCGGAATGACCGCAACGCCAAATCCCGGTTTATTGAGCTTTTTGATTTTCAACAAGTCAGTTTGAGTCAAGATCGGACGGTCAACTTTCAAGACACGACAGTTTTCCGCCTTTTCTTCCAACAGGTTGCCACGTGCACCGATGTAGACACTGGTGTCGGTGACAATTTTTTCACGGATGGCATCAATCGGTGGATTGGTGACCTGTGCAAAGCGTTGTTTGAAGTAGTTGAAGAGCGGTGGGTGACTGTCGCTCAATGCCGCAAGTGGCGTGTCATCGCCCATTGCACCCGACGGTTCTGCCCCTGTTTTTGCCATCGGTAGAATCGATTCTGAGACATCTTCATAGTTGTATCCAAATGCCTTTTGTAGGCGTAGCAACTCCTCACCGGTATGTTTTGGCACACTTTCATTCGGGACAGTCAGTTTATCCAGTTGTACCAGATTGTCTTCCAACCATGCGCCGTACGGTTGACGAGACGCATACCCTGTTTTCAAACGATCATCATCGATGACTTCGCCGGCTTCCATATCTACCAAAAGCATTTTACCCGGACGAAGACGTTCCTTTAACAGGATTTGTTCTTCATCTACTGGCACAACCCCAACTTCACTCGACAGGATCATACGACCATCTTTGGTGATATAATAACGGCTAGGACGAAGTCCATTTCTGTCGAGAACCGCACCCATGACATCCCCATCGCTAAAGAGGATGGAAGCGGGACCATCCCACGGCTCGAGCATCGTCGCATAATAACGGTAAAAGTCACGTTTTTTGCGGCTCATATTTTCGTCATTTGCCCATGGTTCCGGAATGGCGGACATGACAGCCAGCGGCAATTCCATCCCACCCATGACCATAAATTCTAGGGCATTGTCAAGCATGGCACTGTCACTACCGTCACGATTGACAATCGGCAGGACTTTGGACATGTCTTGTTCCAGATATTTGCTGGAAATAGTTTCTTCACGTGCCAACATCAAATCGGCATTGCCGTGAATGGTGTTGATTTCCCCATTGTGGAGGATAAAACGATTTGGATGCGCACGCATCCAGCTTGGGGTGGTATTGGTGGAAAAGCGACTGTGTACCATCCCGATGGCAGATTCATAATCTTCATCCTGCAAATCAAGATAGAATTGACGCAAGTCGGTAACCAAAAACATCCCCTTGTAGACAATGGTTCTACAAGAGAGGCTACATACATAAGTGTCACTGCTGTGGCTCTGTTCAAAGACACGGCGTACAACATACAATTTGCGATCAAATTCGATGTCTGTTTTCACCGCACTCGGTCTTTTGACAAAACATTGCCAAATATTTGGCATACAGTCTACTGCCGCTTGCCCTAGTACTTCCGGAGCCGTCGGCACTTTGCGCCAGCAAAACAAGGTCAACCCTTCTTTTTGCAGGACAATTTCAAATAATTTCATCGCCTGTTTGCAAAGGTGCTCCTGTTGTGGGAAGAAAAACATCCCTACCCCGTAGGCACGCTCCCCACCGATTTGCACGCCGTCTTCTTGACAGACACGAGAGAAAAATTTGTGGCTGACTTGCAGCATAATGCCGACCCCGTCACCGGTTTTCCCTTCTGCATCTTTCCCTGCACGATGCTCTAAATTTTCTACAATGTGCAACGCATCACTCACTGTTTTGTGTGTTTTTCTTCCGTAAATGTCGACAACGGCGCCGATCCCGCAGTTATCGTGTTCAAAGCGCTCGTCATATAGCCCCGTCAAGTTCTTTTGGGTTTCCATATTCGCCATTCATGTCACCGTCCTCTACGCTAAATTTAATAGTGATATCAAATAAAAAAAGGCGCCCTGAAAAAAGAGCATGGCTGCTCCTTCTTCAGGACGCCTTTGTCCCTGTCTTACTATCATAACATAACGCCATTCATTTTGCAAGTGCTTTTTGAAAATCCTGCATTTTCGACTGATCAACTGTCCCCAGCCCCCTCCTATTTGTAAAAACACATAATTTTCATATCAAATTCAAATAGGTAGCACTTGATTTCTCTCCTCTAATCTGTTACACTCGTAATTAGAAAAAGTAGAAAGGATGATTCTCATGTACCATGCAAATGAATCTCGATACAGCAAAATGGAATACAGTAGAAGTGGCCATTCCGGGCTGCTACTCCCTAAAGTTTCCCTTGGCTTGTGGCACAACTTTGGCACCAACGCAGACTTTCAAAATATGAAAGACATCTGCTTTTGCGCCTTTGACAACGGCATTACCCAGTTCGACCTTGCCAACAACTACGGGCCGGAAGCCGGTAGTGCTGAAGAAAACTTCGGTAAAATCTTACATCAAGAAATGTCGGCCTATCGTGATGAAATGATCATCACCACAAAAGCAGGTTACGGCATGTGGGACGGCCCTTATGGCGACGGTGGTAGCAGAAAATACCTGCTTGCAAGCCTTGATCAAAGTCTCAAACGGATGGGACTGGAGTATGTAGACATTTTCTACCATCATCGTATGGATCCGGACACCCCACTTTGGGAAAGCATGTCCGCTCTGGCACATGCCGTACACAGTGGCAAAGCCCTCTATGCCGGTGTTTCCAACTACGATCGCAAAACCACCAAAAAAGCAATCAAAATCCTCAAAGAATTAAAGTGTCCTTTTGTCATCAACCAAATTCGCTATTCGATGTTTGACCGACACATCGAAGAAGATCGTCTGCCGGACTTTGCCATGGACGAAGGGGTGGGTCTCATTGCATTCAGCCCGTTGGAGCAAGGATTGTTGACCGACCGTTACCTCAAAGGCATTCCAGAGGATAGTCGCATCAAAACAGACGGGCGCTTCCTAAACGATACCGCTCTGTCGGACGAGCGTCTCAAACAGATCATCGCCCTCAACGAGCTTGCCAAAGAACGCGGGCAGTCTTTAGCACAAATGGCACTGAGCTGGATTTTAAAGGATGGGAAAGTCGCTAGTGTGCTGATTGGTGCTTCTAAACCATCGCAAGTACTCGACAACATCAAAGCCGTCGAAAATTGCAAGTTCACGAAGTCCGAACTGTCAAAAATCAATGCAATTACCCTATCATAAAAAACAGCGCTGTACCGAATATTTTTCGGTACAGCGCTGTTTTTTATTCTTCTACTGCCACCGATTCCTGTGTGGCATATTGCTTTCGGTATTCACTGGGGGTACACCCAAGTTCCGCTTTAAATGTGCGCAAAAAATGCTTTTCATCCCGAAATCCCACTTGAGCAGATACTTTGGACACCTGCATATTGTTGGTGCGCAACAATTGCTTTGCAATGCCAATGCGCACATGCTTCAAATAGTCCACAAAACTTTCCCCGCAGATTTCTTTGAAGGATTCTGAAAAAAAGGTATAATTCATCGACACTTCGTTGGACACCACCGCCATGTTGATGTTTTTGTTGTAGTTTTCCTTGATAAACTGAATAGCACGGTTTATTTTTTGCTCTTTTGTCTCGGTTTCCGGCAGAGCCCTTGCCACTGCTATCCCCTCCAACATTTCCGCATCCAGCATCGCTTGCAGTTTTTGTAACAATTGTGCAAACGCTTCACGGTCAACCGGTTTTAGCAGGTATTCACAAGCACCGTTACGCATCGATTCCACCGCATAATTAAAGTTGTCATAGCCACTGATGATGACAATTTTTGCAGACGACAACCCTTGCTCCTTCAAGTGCGTGATAAACTCCAACCCACTCATGATCGGCATTTTGATATCGGAAAAAATGACATCAAAAGTTTTCTCCTTCAAGGCCTCCAATGCTTCACTGCCGTTTTTGCAGGTCACAATTTCACCGGTACAAAGACCACTGCGTTCAATCAGTGCAGTCAGTCCCATCCGTACAAATTTTTCATCATCAACGATCAAAATATTTTTCATGATCCACCTCCGTGGGTAATTGGTCCTCGCTCTTGGTTGGCAGTTTCATCGTCACTTTGGTATATTCAGACAACTTACTTTCAATGTGAAGCCCGTATTCTTTGCCGTAACGCATCTGAATGCGTTGTTGTACATTGTAAAGACCGATTCCTGTCAACTGCTCTGTCTTGCGGTCCTGTTCCAGTGCGGTGTTCAATCGCTGCAACGTTTCTTCATCCATACCACCACCGGAGTCGGTGATGCCGAGTGTCAACACATCCTCAGCCACTGTAGCAGAGATCCGAATGATTTCATCACTATTAAGGTGTTCCACCCCATGGATCAATGCGTTTTCCACCACCGGTTGAATACCCATTTTAGGAATCAGCACCTGCTTTGCCGTATCCGGAACATCCAAAATCAAACGCACATTGTTGTCAAACCGCATGTTGAACAGTTGAATATAATCGGTCACATAGGAAAGCTCTCTCTCCAACGGCACCATTTGGGCATCCCAACTCATGGAATAGCGCAACAACCTTGCCAGTGCAGTAATAGAATCGGCGATGAGATAGTTTTGTTCGATGATCGCCATCATTTCAATATCATTGAGTACATTATAAAGAAAGTGGGCATTGATCTGGCTTTGTAACGCTTTGAGCTCTGTTTCCTTCTCAATGACTGCACGCCTTGATTCCTCTCGAATCATTTCGTTCATGCGATCCACCATACTGTTAAAGTAGCGCTCCAATTTCCCTACTTCATCAGTGGAGGTTTCTTCAATTTTAACAAGACTATTGAATTCCACATCTTGGTGCATAACATCCATCGTATTGTAAATACGACGGAGCAGTTTCTTTGTCAAATAACGGAATAGAATGGTCAATAGTCCCACCGATACTAAAATGACCAAAAACAGACGAGACTGTGTTTCATAAATGGGAGCAAGGTTTTCAGTGAGATTTTGCACCCCATAACAGGTAATATCCAATGCCGTCGAATGATCGCTGACCACCAAATACTCTACCCCATCTTTTTGGATGATCTGCTCCCCTTCATATAAGGGATCCTGCGCCCACAACAACGCCTCATAAAACGCATCCTGTTGAGAAGAAAACCCTTCGCCATTATAAAATTGGCCTTCGTGATAAAGAAACAATAAAATGTCATCTCCATTGCCGTAGCTCTCTCCGAAGAAATCCGCCATTGTATAACTGACTTCCAATACATTTTTATCCCCATCGGAATGGTTGATGGTTTTATTAAAGCTGACTAGCTGGTCCACACTAGTTGGCAACAAATCAGAAAAGCTCTCATAATACCCAATACGCATCTGCACTTCATTGGCATCGGACTGCCAAAACCACCCTTCACCATGTACACGATCTCGATGTACAAACCACGGTAATGTCTCGGGTGTTTTTCTCGGGTCGATGTAGATACGCAAATTACGCACATAAGGGTTCGTCGCCACCAGATTGCGTAAATGAGGGAGCCACGTTTCATGAAAAAGTGAGATTTCGGCGTTGGTATGCGCACGGTCAAACATTTGTAGCTGCACATCTCTGGAAACAGTGCTAATCATCGAACGTGCTACATTGTAATTGCCTTCAGCACTGGTGATGGTCAACGTCAAGTCCTGTTTTGCACGAGATACCAATTGATCTTGATTACTCTCAATCATCTGATCGAAGAAAAAGAAGATGAAAAATGTCACCGGAATCAACAACAGTAACACCATCAAAATCCAGAATTTGAGATGCAGTCGAAGTCCATCCCATTTTAATTTTATCTTTGAGATCAAGTGCATTTTACATTCTCCAATATACCCGACATATCTGTCTACCACCGACCGGCATCGGTCAACAATCCCGTCTCTTTTATAGTTCTTTTATAGTTCTTTTATCATACCGCAAATAATTGAATAAAAAGTGAATTTTTTATTTCTTATTTTTGAACCGAAGACAATTCATCTATTGCACCACCTTGCGTACAGATTGTTCCCTATTGCCAAAACAGCATACCCACACATCATGTTCTATTACAGAACATCTAGGTGCCGATTTTTCGGAAATGATGTTGCTTTTGTACATATTCTATAAATCAGACACCTAAAATTGAAAATAGATCCTTGATTTCTACCAATATTTCCTGTATCATTATAATAGCTAATAAAGTAGCTTATTTAGAAAGGAATGATTGATTCATGCAAGCAAACGGATCTTTTACAACCATCGACGGAATGTCTTATTATCGCATTTCCGACAGCCAAACCCTCCCCCCATTTTTCATTCAAGTCCCCTCTTCCAGTAACATCTGGATTTTCATGTCCTCCAAAGGTGGGATTACTGCGGGTAGACAAAATGCAGGAGGCAATATCTTCCCTTATGAAACGGACGACCGTTTGCATCAAGCATACGACACCGGTTCGAGAACACTGGTCAAATGTGACGGCAAACTCTGGCAGCCCTTTGAGGCAAATGGCACCAACAAATACGCCATTACTCAAAACATTTACAAATCCTATTATGGCAACAGTGTCATGATGGAGGAAGTAAACCACGACTTAAACCTCACCTTCAGCTACAAATATGAGTGCAGTGAAGCATACGGAATTGTCAAAACCTCGAAATTTACAAACCTCGGCAACACCGATCGTGAGATCGAAGTGTTGGATGGATTGATGAATATTCTCCCTTATGGGGTCAATGAAAACCTACAATCCACTTCCAGCAATTTGGTCGATGCCTATAAAGCAGCCGAACTGTGCGACAACTCCCTTGCTGTTTATTCGCTAACAACCGTCATCAACGACACCCCAAATCCGATTGAGGTCATGCGCGCAAACATCGCTTACACCACCCTGCCTGATGCACAAGTGTACCTCAATCCGGATATTGTGGAAGCCTTCAAACAAGGCTGTGTGGCCGGCACTGAAAAAGAATCCTATGGCAAAAAATCGGCTTACTTTGTGACCTTTGCAAAAACACTAAAAGATATCTTCTCCTATTCGGTGGTGCTAGACAATGGTTATGACCACAGTAAACTTGCAGAAGTGACAAACTTCATCAAACAAGGGGATTTTTCACCGATCTTTGCCGACATCAAAGCCGGTACCGATACCCTCATTGAAATTGTCAAGAACGCCGATGGCATCCAACAATCGGGCGACCCAACTGCTTGTGCCCACCACTACCTCAATACCCTTTACAACGTCATGCGTGGTGGTACTTTTGAAAAAATTTATGATTTTGACTATGACGACTTTTTGAAATTTGTCACCACACGCAACACTGCTGCTTTGAAAAACACCACTTTGCTACAAGAAATCAAAGATTGTGCCACTGTGCATCAACTCAAAGAAGTGGCCAAAGCAGATGATACCCTTTACCGTTTGGCATTGGAATACATGCCACTCTCCTTCTCGAGAAGACACGGTGACCCCTCGAGACCATGGAACCGCTTCAACATCGCACTCAAAGATGAAAACGGTGAAAAAATCAGCAACTATGAGGGTAACTGGCGTGACATCTACCAAAACTGGGAAGCACTCGGACTCTCCTACCCTTGTTACTATGAAAACATGGTGTCCAAATTTGTCAACGCGTCAACAGCTGACGGATTCAACCCTTACCGCATCAATGCTGCCGGCATTGACTGGGAAAAACCGGAGCCAGAAAACCCATTTGGCGGATATGGCTATTGGGGTGACCACCAAATCATCTATTTGCTGAGACTGCTCAAAGGCTTGCAAGCGCACTTCCCACAAAAATTGGAAGAAATGCTGCGCCAAGAAATTTTCAGCTACGCCAATGTTCCTTATATCATCGCACCATACCAAGAAATTCTCAAAAACAGCAAAGATACCATCACCTTTGATTTTGAAAAGGATGCGACCATCGACGCCCTAACAAAAGAAATGGGCACCGATGCACGCTTGATCCTTTCAAACGGACAGGTTTACACGGCAAGTTTGACCGAAAAATTGTTGGTTCCTGTCTTAAGCAAAATGAGCAACCTTTTGGTCGGCGGTGGGATCTGGATGAATACCCAACGCCCTGAATGGAACGATGCTAATAACGCCATCGTGGGCATTGGCCTTTCCATGGTCACGGTATACCATGTCAAAGCCTACTTGGAATTCTTAAAAGCGACCTTTGCATCCCAAGAGAAAGACTTTGCCATCTCGCATGAAGTGGCAACTTGGCTGCAAGAAACCTTGTCAGCATTGCAACAGTTTGCAGGCAATTACAGCGGCAACGAAAAAGCCTTGCTTGACACCTTGGGTGAGAGCTTCTCCACCTACCGTGCGACTGTCTACAAAAACGGCCTGACAGGTAAAACCACCCTTTCGGTTGCAACACTAATCGATTGGTTGAATACCGCAGAGCAAGCCATTGACTACACCATCGAGAAAAACAAAGGCGACGTTTATGTCACCTACAACCTCTTGAAAGAGGACTTTTCGGTGGAACCGATGCGTTCCATGCTCGAAGGTCAATCCGCCATTATTGGCAGTGGTAGCTTGCAAGCGGATGAAGTAGACGGACTGTTGTCCTCCATGAGAAAAGAGTTGTTCAACGAAAATTTACGTTGTCACATGCTATATTCCTTGAAGTTGACCAAACGCTTTGCCGATAAAAACCGTCTCACCCTTGCCATTGACCCGATTGACGGCATTGTCGTAAAAGACGAAAACGGTGCGTTGCACTTTGCTTACGACATCAGCACCGCAGATCTGTTGATTGAAAAAATGGATGCCGCTTCCATTGACAGTACCCTGCGCACCACCCTGCTCGCAGAGTTTGAAGCACAATTCAACCACAAAAAATTCAACGGTCGAAGCGATGTCTTCTACAAATTTGAAGGGATCGGCTGTGTGTACTGGCATCAAAATGCAAAACTCGCCTTGGCCGTACTGGAAAGCGTACGTAGAGACAAGGAAGTAAACGTCGACAATGCCAAAGCACTGTATGACAGTTACAAACAACTGATGAGCGGCTTTACCTACCGCAAATCGCCGGCAGAATGCTTTGCAATCCCGATCGAGCCGTACTCGCACAGTTCTTTCTATGGGAAGAGCGAACAACCGGGTATGACAGGCCAAGTCAAAGAGTCGGTGATCATCAGAAGAACCGAATTGGGAGTGCTTGTAAACGATGGCGCCATTCAATTTGATCCGTGGTTTGTTGCATCGGAAGAGTTTGACGAAAACGGCAAGATTGCCTTTTCGATTTACGGTGTCCCAACCCACTACCAAAAAGCCGATCAATCGGCAGTCGTTGTTTCCTACAACGACGGTAGTCAAAAAACCTTCTCAAATATGACCATTGATGCCGACACCGCCGCTGACATTTTCCTGCGCAACGGCAAGGCTTGTAGCATTGCTGTATTGGTGAACTAACCATCCCATCCATAAAAAAGCAGAGGCGACCATGTGTGGTCGCCTCTGCTTTTTTATAACGTACGCTTTAGCAATTGTGGAATGTCAACACTTTTTCGGACAGTTTTTATAAGGTCATCGTACGATA
>CAYJIM010000046.1:0-18141 GCA_964370215.1 uncultured Oscillospiraceae bacterium | reverse complement strand
GGTGGTGGGGTTGGTTGCGCCATCGGTGGCGGTGTTGGTGTTGTGCCAGAGGTAGTTGGTTGGTTCATATCGTTGTTCATAAAGCCATTCCTCCCTTATTCAAATGATTGGATGTAGTGAAAACCAAAGAAGTTATCTTTATTATAGCAAAAATTCTAATCCATTGCAATGCCATTTTGGTAAAAAAGCGGATAAGAAATGAAACTGCTGCTCTGTAGGGATAGGCTTCCTGCCTGTCCGCCGTTCATCGCACGGAAAGTCCGTCCACGATGTGGGACGGTGAGATCGCACCTGTTATAAAAGTTTTGTCCACTTTTTCAAAAGTGACAGGGCGTGGGACAGTGTCCCACGGTCTTGCAAGCGTCAAAGAGTATTTAGAGGGTGAAGTTTCAAACAATCCGGTGAATTGTTTGAAAAGAGGGGGATTTTGCGAGCCGGTGGCACCGGCGGGCGTTGCTGACGACCAAAGGTCGCCCCTACCGCCTAATGAAAACGGTGCAAAATCCTGCGGGCGATTCGTGAATCGCCCCTACAAAACCGTGAGGTGTGATTGTATCCAGCGTTATTGTTGTGCGGTAACCAAGAGGATGACCAACACAAAGTAAGCACCCCAAACGAGTATGTTGAGTCCGATTGAGATAGCGGCGATAATGATGCCCCATTTTGTCCATTGGCGCTGTTTTTCTTCAAATTCCTCGACGGTGTGGAATTTACCGCTGTTCCACGCCCATTCATTCCCTTTGAAGCCGGTGACAAAGAGCCACACGACATTCAAAAACGGCACGAGACAGAGGAGGGACAGGTATGCCCCGTTGAAGACACCCCAAACCCACGAGAGGAGGAAAGCACCCCAGTTCCATTTGCCAAGAATGGAGGGTACTGCTTGTTGCGCTGCCGCTGCAACAGGTGATTGGTCGTACGGATAGGTGGTTGCTGATACCCCTGGCTGTGGATTGCTTTGCGGTGGGGCTTGTGGTGGTATTGGTGGTACTTGATACTCGTTTTGCATGGTCATAATCCTTTCAGAAAAAATGATGGTAGAAAAAATTCCGACAAAGTTTCCCTTGTCGGAATTTTTAAAGGCAATGATTTAGTAAGCCATGCTACCCATCAATGCTGCGATCAAAGCGCCGTAAGCGATACCAGAGATGATACCGAGTACAACCGAGATGATCAAAACGATGATACCAGCTTTGCTCCATTTGCGTTGTGCTTCTTCAAACTCTTCTACAGAGGTGTATTTGCCGCTGTTCCAAGCCCATTCGTTCCCTTTGAGTGCACAGACAAAAATCCAGATGACGTTTAAGCCCGGGATCAAGCAGAGCAAGGAAAGGTAAGCGCCGTTGAAGATACCCCAGATCCAAGAAAGTGCAAATGCACCCCAATTCCATTTACCAATAATGGAAGGTTGTTGATTAGACATAAGTAAGTCCTCCTAAAAAATATTTACGGCACAGACGTGCTCGAATAAAACTAGTATACCAAAGGCAAAGTAGAGTTTGCAATAGTTATTTCAAACTTTACACGAAATTTGTTCAAAAAATAAATTTTGTAGTTGAAATTTGGGCTGAATTTGTTTATAAAAGGAAAGAGTGTAACAATTTAGTAATACAATTATTGTATCTGATAAAGGTTCATGGCAAAGATCACGACCAGCAAAATGTACAGTGTAATGTGGATAATATGGAACACCAAGGAGATGATAAAGACAATCAATCCTGCATTGTTCCACTTGCACTGTGCCGTCTCAAATTCCTCCACAGTGGTAAACTTGTGGCTGTCCCACGCCCATTGATTGCCGTTGAACCCGCAAATAAAGATCCAGACGAGGTTAAACAGCGGAATGAAGCAGAGCAGGGGCAGAAAAGAGCCGTTGAAGAGACCCCAGATCCAGTTGAGGGCGAAGGCACCCCAGTTCCACTTGCCGACGATGGACGGCTGTCGCTCAATCGGTTGGTAATAGGTTTGGTCGTGGGGTGTGTTCGTGTAATTGCTCATGAAGTCCTCCTAGTTGCCCTTTGATTATTTTGTCATATCGGTAACGGTCGATTTTTGAAACAGTTCACCGGCAGAAGTTGCAAGACCTGCAAAGGCTTGAATGTCGCTCGGAACGATGATTTTGGTGGCTTGACCGTCTGCTGCTTTTTGGAACGCTTCCAAGCTCTTGAGTGCCAGTACCTGTTGGTTGGGGTTTGCTTCATTGAGCATGACAATACTCTGTGCCAATGCACGTTGTACCAGCTCGATTGCCTGCGCTTCCCCCATTGCTTCGCGGATTTTTTGTTCCTTGACCGCTTCCGCTTGTAGGATGGTCGCTTCCTTTTCTGCTTCTGCACGCAGGATTTGTGATTCTTTTTCCGCTTGTGCATTCAAGATGGCCGAGGCTTTGCGCCCTTCTGCAACCAAGACAGAGGATTTTTTCTCCCCTTCGGCACGGAGCATGGTTTCTCTTCGTTCACGTTCCGCTTTCATTTGTTTTTCCATCGCATCTTGAATTTCACGTGGTGGAAGGATGTTTTTCAATTCCACACGGTTGATTTTGATGCCCCAACGGTCGGTCGATTCATCGAGAATGGCAGTGATTCTGGTGTTGATGTGATCACGTGAGGTTAAAGTGGAGTCGAGCTCCAAATCCCCGATGATGTTTCTCAAGGTGGTGGCGGTGAGGTTTTCAATCGCCAACAGCGGACGTTCCACCCCATAGGTGAACAGCTTAGAGTCGGTGACTTGATAGAAGACAACCGAGTCGATTTGCATGGTAACGTTGTCTTTGGTGATGACCGGTTGCGGTTTAAAGTCCACGACGACTTCCTTTAAAGAAACCTTTTTTGCAATGCGGTCAATGAAGGGGACAAGCAGGTGAATACCGGTGGTCCAAGTGGCGTGGTAGGAACCGAGACGTTCCACCACATATTCCTGTGCCTGTGGGACGATTTTGATGCGGGTGATGATAAAGAGGAAGACAAAAACGATGAGTGCAAATACCAAAAAAGCGCCAAATCCTAATTCAAACATAATAAATCCTTCTTTCTGTAGTCAAACTTGTGATGTTCCTGTGTTTATTGTAGTGGGGTGACGTAGGCGGTGACCCCCTCAATGCGCATGACTTCCACCATGGTACCGGCGGCAATGGGTTGGTCATCGATGTGGTTTCGGGCATTCCACTGCAATCCGCCATCCTGAATGCGTCCGCTACCTTTGCTGTTGTCGATGGTGTCCACCACTTTACAGTGTTTGCCCACCAGTACATCCGCCGCATTGGTTTTTTGTATTTTGGGGATGATGAAGCGTTTGAGTAGCGGTCTTGTAAAGAGTAAGAGGAGAACAGAAACGGCCAAAAAGACCACCAGTTGAATGGCGATGGAATCGGTGAACAAAGCGGTTAGGAAGGCGGCAAGCGCCCCTGCCGCAAACCAAATGGACACCAGTTGGGTGGTCACCGTTTCGACAATGACAAACACGACAAACAAAATTCCCCAGAGTAGCAACATGGAAAACATGAGAAAACCTCCTTTCAAAACATTTCGCCACGATAAAGATACTTCTATTGTATCATAAAGTGTGGCAAAAGAATAGCAAAATAACAAGATTGAATGAAACTTTTACGATTGTTGTACACTGAAGGGAACGGCCGATCCTTCATTGCCTTTAGTATACCACGGGTGGTGTTTGTTTTACAATGTCGGATTGGGGGCAAATTGGTGTAAAAAACGGCAAATTCGACCAAATTTCAAAAGCAAATACCTCACATATACCCGCGCATTCTCTCTCATGCTCTGGTTTACTCTGGTTTACTAAAAATACAAATCAAGGTAGCGACAACGGCAATGACAGGAGGGAGTTGGGTAGAAAAAAAGGTTTATTGTCAGAAATGACAGTTTCTAGGGGTGGAAGGCTAGGAAAATTGATTGAAATACAGTTGCCTTTTTCATAGGAATCTTGTATAATAAAGTTGTATCACCAGCGATGAAAAGGAGTTTTCGTATGACCACGCAACTACATTCTCTGCCACAAGGAAATAGATCGTTTCATTTCTCTGGGGGTTGTTGCATCGTTTTTTGTGGTACGATAATAAGATAGGATGAGGTGCGGGCATTTTGCCGCACCTTTCTTTGTTTGATAAAACAACAGCTGTCATTGATTTTTGGGTGGAAACGCCCAAAGATCCGTAAGAAAGGAAGTTTGTAGGATGGAAACAAGAAAAGTAGCAATCATTATGGGTAGCGACAGTGACTTGCCGGTATTGCAAGGTGCCATCAAAACCTTGAAAGAATTTGGTGTCCCTTGTGAAGTGCACGTCATGTCGGCACACCGCACACCGGAGCGCGCTTGTCGCTTTGCAACAGAAGCACGTCAAAATGGCTTTGGTGCAATCATCGCAGCAGCCGGGAAAGCGGCACATCTTGCAGGGGTTTTGGCTGCACACACCACCTTGCCTGTCATCGGCGTTCCGGTAAAATCCTCCACATTGGACGGTTTGGACGCATTGCTTTCCACTGTACAAATGCCAAAAGGCATTCCGGTTGCAACCGTTGCCATCGATGGGGCGGACAATGCAGCGATTTTGGCGGTACAAATGCTTGCCATTTCGGATGAGTCGTTGGCGGCAAAAATGGCAAAAATGAAAGAAGATATGACTGCAGCAGTCATCAAAAAAGACGAAGAACTGCAACAAAGCCTGTAAACACATTTTATATTGATAGCAGTGAGATAAATGGAGGAAGTAACATGAAAAAAATCGCAGAACTGTATGAAGGAAAAGCAAAAAAAGTTTGGACCACCGAAGAGCCGGAAGTGTTGATCGTTGACTATAAAGACGATGCAACCGCAGGCAACGGTGCGAAAAAAGGCACCATTGCAGGCAAAGGGATCATCAACAACCGTGTGACCAACCACTTGATGAAATTGCTGGAAAAAGAAGGGGTACCAACCCACTTGATCGAAGAAGTTTCCGATCGTGAAACCATCGTTAAAAAAGTGACCATCGTACCGCTCGAAGTCATTGTTAGAAATATCGCCGCAGGTTCTTTCTCCCAACGTTTTGGCGTTGCAGAAGGTACTGTTTTGAAATGCCCTACTTTGGAATTCTGCCTCAAAGACGACGCTTTGGGCGATCCAATGGTCAACGACTACCACATCTTGGCGATTGAATGGGCGACCAGAGAAGACCTTGACCGCATTGCGGAATTGACCTTCAAAGTCAACGAATTTTTGATCAAATACCTCAAAGAGCGTGGCATCATCTTGGTAGACTTTAAATTGGAATTTGGTAAACTCTGTGACGGTACCATTGTATTGGCGGATGAAATCTCGCCGGATACCTGCCGTTTCTGGGACAGCGAAACCAAAGAAAAATTGGACAAAGACCGTTTCCGTCGCGACATGGGTGGCGAAGAAGAAGCGTACCAAGAAATCCTGCGCCGTTTGATTGGCGAATAAGACCGGACAGAATCCGACACAAAATGGCGGGCGTACAAGTAAGATCGGTACGCCGCCCTTTTGTTTTTCAACTTACAAACAACAGTGAGGTACTGTGGGCACCCCTCAGCATAACAGGGGATTGGGAAAGGAAGTGGCTGCATGGGCGGCATTTTTGGCGTTGTAGCAAAGACAGATTGTACCAGTGATGTATTTTTTGGCACGGATTATCATTCGCATTTGGGTACCAGACGCGGTGGGATGGCAGTGTTGACCGAGCAAGGGTTTGAGCGTGCGATCCATAACATTGAAAATACCCCTTTTCGTACCAAGTTTGAAAAGGATTTAGAGGAAATGTCGGGCAATGCCGGTATCGGTTGTATTTCAGATACCGATCCGCAACCGCTCTTGGTGCGTGCAAAGTTCGGTGCATTCGCTCTCGTGACGGTGGGCTGTATCAACAACACCGATGAATTGGTGGAGGAAGCACTCTCCGGTAATGGCGGCCATTTTCAGGAAATGAGCGGCGGACACCTCAACGGCACCGAATTGGTGGCAAGCATCATTGCAAAGGAAGCGGATTTGGTTTCGGGCATTCGCAAGGTACAGCAAAAAATTCGCGGTTCGATGAGTATGCTCGTACTTTCCGAGCACGGATTGTATGCTGCCAGAGACTTTCATGGGCGTACCCCGCTGATCGTGGGACAAAAAGAAGAGGCGACTTGTGTTTCCTTCGAATCCTTTGCCTTTGAAAAATTGGGCTATCAATTTGCCTATGAATTGGACGCCGGCGAAATTCTCTTGCTGACAGCGGATGGATATAAGCAAGTTGCCCCGCCCTCCGGCAACAAAAAAGTCTGTGCCTTTTTGTGGACCTATTACGGTTACCCTACCTCCGATTACGAGGGGGTCAACGTCGAAGCGATGCGCTATGAGTGTGGCAAGCTGTTGGCACAAAACAGCAAAGCAGGTGAGATTGACTTTGTGGCAGGCATTCCGGACTCCGGTGTGGCACATGCCATTGGGTATGCCAACGAATCGGGCATCCCATTTGCACGTCCCTTCATTAAGTATACACCTACTTGGCCACGTAGCTTTATGCCGAGCAACCAGAAAATGCGCAACCAAATTGCCCATATGAAACTGATTGCCATTGATAAGCTCATTCGTGACAAAAAATTGTTGTTCATCGATGACTCGATTGTGCGTGGCACCCAAATGGGTGAAACGGTACAATTTCTCTATGACAGTGGTGCCAAGGAAGTGCATGTATGTTCGGCATGTCCACCCATTATGTACGGTTGTAAATATCTCAACTTCTCCCGTTCCACCTCGGTGATGGACCTCATCACCCGTCGTATCATTGTGGAGCTGGAAGGTGGCGACCCATCGGAAGAAGTGTTGCAAGAATATGTGCGTACCGGCAGCGACAAATACAACGCAATGATCGATCGCATCTGTCAAGAGCTGAACTTCACCTCCCTCCAATACCAGACATTGGAACAGACCTTGGCGTCCATTGGCATTGATGAGTCTCAAGTGTGCACCTACTGTTGGACAGGCAAAGAATAGGCCTGTGCCGGAATGAAAGGATCAAAGAAGATGAATAAAGAATATACCGAAAGCTATAAAGCGGCAGGCGTCGACGTCAATGCCGGTTACAAAGCAGTCGAATTGATGAAAGCGGATGTCAAAAGAACCGCCATTCCGGGGGTACTGGGTGCCATCGGGGGATTTGGTGGCCTCTTTGAGTTGGATTTGACCGACATCAAACAGCCGGTGCTCTGCTCCGGTACCGACGGGGTCGGCACCAAAATTGTCATCGCCATGGAAATGGATCGCCATGATACCATCGGGATTGACTGTGTGGCCATGTGCGTCAACGACATTGTCTGCTGTGGTGCAAAACCGCTGGTCTTTTTGGACTACATTGCCTGCGGCAAAAATATTCCGGAAAAAATCGCCGCCATCGTCAAAGGGGTGAGCGATGGTTGTGTGCAAGCTGGATGTGCATTGGTCGGCGGTGAAACCGCAGAACATCCCGGTGTCATGCCGGAAGAAGAATACGATTTGGCAGGTTTTTCGGTCGGTGTGGTGGATCGTGAAAAAATCCTAAACCCCGATTGTCAACAAGAGGGGGATGTGCTCATCGCCCTCCCGTCCAGTGGGGTACACTCCAACGGATTTTCGCTGGTGCGCCATATCATGAAAGAACAAAACCTTTCCCTGACCACCACGGTGGAATCCTTGGGAGGCAAAACATTGGGAGAGGTGCTGTTGACCCCCACCAACATCTATGTCAAACAGGTATTGGCATTGATGGAAAAAGTGTCGGTCAAAGCGGTGGCACATGTCACCGGCGGTGGTTTTTATGAAAACCTCCCGCGCTCCTTCCCGTCCAACCTCTCGGTGGAAATCAAACGTGACGATGTCCGTGTCCTGCCGATTTTTGACTACCTGCAACAGGTGGGCAATATTCCATGGCAGGATATGTACTCCACCTTTAATATGGGTGTCGGCATGACCGTCAGCGTGGCGGCAGAGGATGTCGACAAAGCACTGGAAGTACTGCAAGCACAAGGGCAAGAGGCCTATGTCCTCGGTCGTTTGGTTGCAGGTGACGGCAGTGTGTTGCTAGGATAGCCCCAAAGGAGAAGGTAGATGAAAAATATTGTAGTACTGGTCAGTGGCGGAGGCACCAACCTCCAAGCCCTGTTGGATGCAGAGAAAAGAGGAGAGATCAAGGGCGGGAAGATCACCTGTGTCATCTCCTCCAATCCCGACGCCTATGCCTTAACCCGTGCGGCTGATGCAGCGGTTGAAGGGGTGGTATTGGCAAGAAAAGCCTATACCGATGTTCAAGCGTACAGCAAAGCCATGGTGGCATTACTGATACAAAAAAAAGCAGATTTGGTCGTGTATGCCGGTTTTATGACCATTTTAGACGAGCAGGTTTGCGATGCCTTTGCCGGTCGCATGATGAATGTTCATCCGGCACTCATCCCCTCCTTTTGTGGAAAAGGGTTTTACGGGTTGAAGGTGCATCAAGCCGCCCTTGACAAAGGGGTCAAATTGACAGGGGCAACGGTACATATCGTCACAGAAGAGTGTGATGGTGGACCGATCATCCTACAAAAGGCAGTGGACATTGAAGAGACAGACACCGCTGAAACCTTACAGCGCCGTGTCATGGAACAGTGCGAATGGGAGATCCTGCCAAAGGCAGTGTCACTCTTTTGTCAAGACCGCTTGGTCATCACAGAGCATCGTGTGCAAATTTTAGACGCTGTCGCAACAGCGCAATAGAGTTGGAGGAACGGTCAATGAATTTCTTACAGGACTTGCAACAAAACAGCTATCCGGGACGTGGCATTGTATTGGGTCATCACAAAGATGGCAAACATGCCGTTGTCGCTTATTTTATCATGGGACGCAGTGAAAACAGCCGCAACCGCATCTTTACTTTGGAGAGCGAAAAGGCGATGAAAACCGAAGCGTTTGATCCGGCAAAACTCACCGATCCATCGCTCATCATCTACTACCCGATGCGTGTGTTGGACGATGTGACCATCGTCACAAACGGCGACCAAACCGATACCGTTTACAACTTTTTGCAAAATGGCAACACCTTTGAAGCGGCACTACGCACCCGTACTTTTGAGCCGGATCCGGACAACTACACCCCACGCATCTCGGGGATGATCGACCACACCAGTGGCGACTATCGTTTGTCGATCCTAAAAAGTGCGAACGGCGATCCGACTTCTTCCAGACGCTATTTCTTTGAATACAACACCCCGAAAGCCGGGGTAGGCCATTTTATTCACACCTATCGTTGTGATGGTGACCCGATTCCTTCTTTTGAAGGGGAACCGAAAGAAATTTGTCTTGATGGCGACATCGACAGCTTTGCGAACAATGTCTGGAATGCCCTCAATGAGGACAACAAAGTGTCATTGCTTGTGCGTTATATCGAACTGAACACCGGCAAAACCCAAACGGTACTGCTGAACAAAAACCAATAACCCTTTTGTGGGCAATTTTTCAAG
Source organism: uncultured Oscillospiraceae bacterium (assembly GCA_964370215.1). Lineage (GTDB taxonomy): Bacteria > Bacillota > Clostridia > Oscillospirales > Ruminococcaceae > Massiliimalia. Next base: position 8,674 of record CAYJIM010000046.1, on the reverse strand, counting down.
GAGGCAATGTTTATGGCAACAGAAATGCAATTGAAATACGGTTGTAATCCCAACCAAATTCCGTCCAGAATTTTCATGAAAGAGGGGGATTTGCCGATCACTGTATTGAACGGCAAACCGGGCTTTATCAACTTTTTGGATGCGTTCAACAGTTGGCAATTGGTCAAAGAATTGAAAGAGGCAACCGGCCTACCGGCAGCGACCTCCTTCAAGCATGTATCGCCGGCAGGGGCGGCAGTCGCTGTACCGATGGACGATGTGCTAAAACAAATCTACTTTGTGGATGATTTGGAACTGTCCCCACTGGCAACCGCTTATGCAAGAGCACGTGGTGCGGACCGCATGTCCTCTTACGGGGATTTCATTGCGCTGTCGGATGTCTGTGACAAGGAAACCGCGACCCTCATTGCAAGAGAAGTGTCGGACGGGGTCATTGCACCGGGGTACACCGCAGAGGCGCTTGAAATTCTCAAAGGCAAACGCGGTGGCAACTACAATGTCGTGCAGATTGACAAAGACTATCTGCCTGCACCGATTGAGCACAAAGATTGCTTTGGCATCACCTTTGAGCAAGGACGCAATGAATTGAAAATTGATCAAAGTATGCTGGAAAAAATTGTGACCGACAACACCGATCTGCCGGAATCGGCAAAGAGAGATCTGGTACTGTCGCTCATCACTTTGAAATACACCCAATCCAACTCCTGTTGTTACGTCAAAGACGGACAGGCGATCGGCATTGGGGCAGGGCAACAATCTCGTGTACACTGCATGAGACTGGCCGGCAACAAAGCGGACTTCTGGTGGTTGCGTCAACATCCGAAAGTGTTGGCTTTGCCGTTCAGAGAGGACATTCGTCGTCCAAATCGTGACAACACCATTGATGTGTACATTTCGGAAGATTACGAAGACGTGTTGGCAGAGGGTATCTGGCAGGAAGCGTTTACCGAAAAACCGGCACCGTTGACCGCAGAAGAGAAAAAAGTGTGGCTACAACAATTGTCGGGCGTTTCGGTTGGCTCGGACGCGTTCTTCCCATTTGGCGACAACATCGAACGTGCAAAACGTTCGGGCGTGCAATACATTGCCCAACCGGGTGGTTCCATTCGTGACGACAATGTCATTGAAACCTGCAACAAATACGGCATGACAATGGCGTTTACCGGCATTCGTTTATTCCATCACTAAAAACAAAAGCCTTCCTATTGTCGATGGGGAGGCTTATTGTGCAAAACGGAGGAACAACTATGAAACTATTGGTCATCGGTGGCGGTGGGCGTGAACATGCCGTCATCAAAACATTGAAAAAAAACCCACGCATCACTGAAATTTTTGCGGCCCCCGGCAATGCAGGCATCGCCAAAGAGGCGACCTGTAAACCGGTTGCTGCTTGCGACATCGACGGCATGGTGGCACTCTGCAAAGAAGAGGGGATCGATTTTGCCGTTGTCACACCAGACGATCCGTTGGTGGCAGGCATGGCAGATGCGTTGAATGCGGCAGGGGTGCCGGCATTTGGCCCTAGCAAAGCGGCAGCGGCTCTCGAGGGGAGCAAGGTCTTCTCCAAAGACCTGATGAAAAAATACAACATTCCGACCGCCGGTTATGAAGTGTTCACCGAACCGTCGGCGGCAATTGCCTACTTAGAGGAGCAAAACAGTTATCCTGCGGTCATCAAAGCGGATGGGTTGGCGCTCGGCAAAGGGGTCATCATTGCCGAGGATTTTGAAACGGCAAAGCAAGCGGTCATTTCGATGATGGAAGACAAACAATTCGGGGACAGCGGTAGTCGCATTGTCATTGAAGAGTTTTTGACAGGACCTGAAGTATCGGTGCTTTCCTTCTGTGACGGCAAGACCATTCGTCCGATGGTGTCGGCGATGGACCATAAGCGTGCCTTGGATGGCGACCGTGGATTGAATACCGGTGGGATGGGCACCATTGCGCCGAATCCGCATTACAGTGAAGAGATGGCAGAGCTTTGCCAGAAGACAATTTTTGAACCGACCATGGAGGCGATGAATGCCGAAGGTCGCCCATTCCAAGGGGTGATTTTCTTTGGCTTGATGCTCACCCCGAAAGGGCCGAAGGTCATTGAGTACAACTGTCGTTTTGGCGATCCTGAAACTCAGGTGGTACTGCCATTGTTGCAATCTGACCTGTTGGCGATTTTTGAATCGGTGGTGAATCAGACTTTGGCCGATGTAGAGGTCACCTTTGAACAGAACAAAGCGGCGGCGTGTGTGGTGGTGGCTTCCGGTGGGTATCCGGAAGATTACCCGAAAGGACTGCCGATCAGCGGTTTGCGTGCAGACGGCAACAGCGATGTCGCGACCGTTTATCACGCAGGAACAGCGGAAAAAGACGGACAGTTTGTCACCAATGGCGGACGGGTATTGGGCATTACCTGTGTGGGTGATAGCTTGGATGCCGCTCTCGATGCGTCCTACAAAGCGATCGACACCATTTCCTTTGATCGTATGCACTATCGCACCGACATCGGGCGGGGCCGGTAGCACCGGCGGGCATTGAGGTCACGGCACAATGAAAATTGGTGTTTCATAAAAGTTTTGTTCCCTTTTTCAAAAGGGGCAGGGTGTGGGACGGGGTCCCACGGGTTTCTTGCCGACAGGCAATTCTCAAGCGTCAGCGTTCAAGCAGTTTGGCATATGCCAAACTGCTTTTTTGCAGGCGACCGCACAATGAAAACGATGCAATCACCCCTACAAAATGCACCACCGACAAAAATTTTGACAAACATATGCAGGCGCATGCTATGTGCTGTAGGGACAGGTTTCCATGCCTATCTGCCAACCATTACCCAACAAAATAAGTTAACAAACAAGGTTAAATCCTTGTTAAAAAAATACCAAAACGCAATAGTGACAAAATTAAAAAACCGTCTTTGGTGACAATGCTGAAAATCAAAATTTCCGCAAAAAAAACATCAAAACCACTTGATTTTTCCTGCAAAAAAGAGTATATTCTTTGATGTAGTGTAATCGTTTACAGCTTTACCATCAAAACCTTCGGAAAGGAGATGGATCGGTGGTCACCATCAAGGATGTGGCAAGACACGCAGGTGTGTCGGTCGCGACGGTTTCTCGTGTGATCAACGACGCAGAAACAGTCAAAGAAGCGACACGCGATAAAGTGCAGCAGGCAATCACGCAGTTGCAGTACAGCCCGAATTTACTGGGACGAAATTTGCGAACCTTGCGCACCAAAAGAGTGTTGGTGATTGTGGATACCATTTCCAATCAGTTCTTTTCCCGTGTGGTGAAAGGGATTGAAGAAGAAGCGAAAGAGCACGGATATTCTGTGATGATTTGTACCACAAGGGGAAACAAGCAACAGCTGCTTTCCTATTTGTCGTTGCTACAGGCAAAGACAATGGATGGTGCGATCATTACCTGTGGGGAATTGGCAGTCGAAGAACTCGTCGCCTTTGCCGCAGACAATCCGATTGTATGTGCATGTGAACCGATTTTGAATGCCAACATCACAAACGTTTCCATCGACGATTTTAAGGCAAGCTATGATGCCACCTCCTTTCTCATCGAAAGAGGGCATCGACGGATTGCTGTGGTCAGTACGCCGACAGGGCATACCTCTTCGACAAAGCGTGAAGCAGGATACCGCAAGGCGCTACAGGATCACAACATCGACGTGGACGAGCGTTTGATTTATCGTGAAGGGTACACCTATAAGGCAGGACAGCGGACAGCGGCAAAATTGCTGCAAGACACGCTTCCCGATGCGGTGTATGCGTTTTCCGACGCCACAGCCGTCGGCCTTGTCAAAGTGTTGACAGAGGCGGGCAAATGTGTGCCGGACGATATTTCGGTGATGGGGTTTGACAACACGGCTGTGAGTGAGATGTATCTGCCGTCGATTACCACGGTGGGGCAACCCCAACAGCAAATCGGAAAAACTGCCATGAAGCTTCTGATGGATCAAATGAATGGCGAAAAAACGACACAACAGACTTTCCTAAATCATGAAATTATTTGCCGACATTCTGTGCGGTAAACAAGAAAGAAGGACAACCATTATGAAAACTATGAAAATTGGTATCATCGGATGTGGCGGGATTGCAAACGGCAAACACATGCCTGCAATCAAAAGAAACGGGAACTTTGAAATTGTTGCAGTTTGTGACATCATCGAAGAACGTGCAGTAAAAGCAAAAGAAGAGTACGGCACTGAAAACACACAAGTTTTCACCGACTACAAAGAATTGTTGAAAATCGAAGGCATTGACGCAGTTTACGTTTTGACTCCGAACCGCTCCCATAGTTTCATCGCGGTTGACGCTTTGAACTCCGGCAAAAACGTTATGTGTGAAAAACCAATGGCAATCAACACCGAAGAAGCGAAAAAAATGGTTGCAGCTGCAAAAGAAAGCGGCAAATTGTTGACCATCGGTTACCAAAGCCGTTACCGTGCAGACTCCACCTATGTCAAAGCTGCTTGTGAAGCTGGCGACTTGGGCGACATCTACTACGGTAAAGCACATGCGATCCGTCGTCGTGCAGTTCCTACCTGGGGTGTATTCCTCAACGAATACGAACAAGGCGGTGGTCCGTTGATCGATATCGGTACCCATGCACTTGACTTGACCTTGTGGATGATGGACAACTATGAGCCAGAAAGCGTTATGGGTTCTGTCTACAAAAAATTGGGCAACCAAACCAACACTGCAAACGCTTGGGGCGACTGGGATCCGGAAACCTTCACCGTTGAAGATTCCGCAATGGGCTTCATCAAAATGAAAAACGGTGCAACCATCAACTTGGAAGCATCTTGGGCACTCAACACTTTGGATGTAGATGAAGCGAAAACTTCCCTCTGCGGTACCAAAGCTGGTGCTGATATGAAAGACGGCGTTCGCATCAACACCGTTAAATACAACAAACAAGTGACCGAACAACCGGAAATGGGCGCTGGCGGCGTTGCATTCTACGATGGCGCGGCTGCAAAACCGGAAGACATCGAACAAGCAACTTTCTACAACGCTGTTATGAACGGCGGCGAATTGGTTGTAAAACCGGAACAAGCATTGGTTGTTACCCAACTGTTGGAAGCAATCTATGAGTCTGCAAAAACAGGCAAAGCAGTTTACATTGACTAATTATTAAATTAGCAGTTTAAGTGAATCTGTCAACCGCCCTGTCCATTTGGGCAGGGCGGTTTTAATTTTTAAAAACTGAAAGGCGGAAATCAAAATGTATATCGGAATTATGAATCCAGTGTTCGGTCAATTGACACTGGAAGAAATGTGCAAAACCATGGCAGACCTCGGTGTCTATGCCATCGAAATGGGCTGTGGTGGTTACCCAGGTACCAAACACTGTGATGCAGCAGAACTGATCGCAGATGAGAAAAAATACCAAGAGTTCATGGCAACTTTGGACAAATACGGCATGAAAGTGGCAGCTCTTGCGACCCACAACAACCCTGTTAGCCCAGTTGCAGAAGTGGCAAAAAAAGCAGACGAAGAATTGACCGCAGCCTTCAAATTGGCGCAAAAAATGGGCGTTGAAACAGTGGTCGGGTTCGCTGGCTGTCCAGGGGATGGCAAGGGCGGCACCCAACCAAACTGGGTCACCTGTTCTTGGCCACCGGAATACATGGAAATCCTTGATTACCAATGGAACGAAGTGTTGATTCCTTACTGGAAAGAAAAAGTAAAAGAAGCAGAAGCATGTGGCGTGCGCATCGCATTTGAAATGCACCCTGGTTTTTGCGTGTACAACCCATACACTGCATTGAAATTGCGTGAAGCAGTTGGCCCTACCGTTGGTGTCAACGTAGACCCAAGCCATCTGTTCTGGCAAGGAATTGATCCGATTGCCGCGATCAGAGAGCTCGGCAAACACGGTGCGATCTACCACTTCCATGCAAAAGACAACAAAATTGACCAATACAACACTGCGATCAACGGCGTTTTGGACACCCGTCACTACTCTGACGAAGTCAACCGTTCTTGGAAATTCCGCAGCGTTGGTTGTGGCCATGACGTATTGTTCTGGAAAAACGTTGCCGCTGAACTTCGTTTGGCAGGTTACGAAGGCATTTTGTCCATCGAACATGAAGATGGCATGATGAGCATGATGGAAGGTTTGAAACAAGCCATCAGCACCTTGCAAGCATCGGTGATGACTGAACCACGCCAAGACATGTTCTGGGCATAAGAGAATATTTACATGGCAACTGCCATGATGTAAAAGAGGGAACGAATGATGAAAACTTATAATCTTGCAATCGTAGGATTGGGCGGTATGGGCAACTGGCACCGCGAACTGATCACCGGCAACGGTAGCTGGAACAACATTAAAATCGGCGACATCGAAGGCTTGAACCTCATTGGTAGCTTTGACATTCGTGAAGAACGTCAACAATTTGCACGCGATAATGGGTTGAATACCTACCCATCTCTCCAAGCAGTGTTGGAAGACGAAAAAGTAGACATCATTCTCTGCGCAACCCCGAATGATGATCACAAAGAAATCGTCATCCGTGCACTGCGTGCAGGCAAACAAGTGGTTTGTGAAAAACCGGTTTGCTTGAATTCTGAAGAATTGGCAGAAATGATGGCGGTTTCCGAAGAAACCGGCAACCTGTTTGTCGTGCATCAGAATCGTCGTTGGGATGAAGACTTCCTGACCATCAAAAAAATCTATGATGAAAAATTGTTGGGTGACATCTTCCGCATGGAATCTCGTGTACACGGATCCCGTGGGATTCCGGGAGACTGGCGTCAAGAGCCTGAAAAGGGCGGCGGCATGGTACTGGACTGGGGTGTTCACATCCTCGACCAAGCACTCATGATGATTCCGGAAAAAGTAAAATCCGTTTACGCTTCCATGACCCACGTCACCAACGAATTGGTGGACGACGGTTTCACCGTGGAATTGACCTTTGAAAGCGGATTGGTTTACATGCTGGAAGTTGGTACCTCCAACTTTGTCAACCTCCCTCGCTGGTATGTGTTGGGACGTGACGGCACCGCAGTGGTAGAAGATTTTGCTGTCAACGGCAAAATGGTACGCATCACCGACTGGAGCAAGAATGACGCAGTGCCGATCCGCACCGCGGCAGGATTGACCAAAACAATGGCACCACGTACCGAAGACACCATTCGTACCGAAGAGTTGCCGAAAGTGGAAGCGGACATCCGTGATTTCTACAAAAACGTCATTGCAACCTTAAACGGCGAAGCAGAAATCATTGTTAAATTGCCACAAGTCATGCGCTGCATGAAATTGATGGAAGCGATTTTTGAATCTGCAAGCAAAAACCAAGTCGTTTCGTTCGAATAGCGAACAGCATCCGGCGGGTGAAACCCGCAGTTGTTGCCGACTGAGCACCCATTACACGGAAACCTCGTCCACGAGCCGGTAGCACCGGCGGGCATTGCGGGCGATTCGTGAATCGCCCCTACATCGCAATGGAGGTAGGGTGCTACAATAAAGATTTGTCCACTTTTTAAAAGTGGTGAAGTTTGAAGCAACGCCTTAAGGTCTTATTTGCCGACAGGCAACTGATCTGCGTCAGCGTTTAAAAGAATGAGAAAATACCCCTACCAATGGCCCATGATACGGCTCGTCGGTGGGGGTGTTTTGCAATCAGTATGAAATAGGAGAAAGGATGAACAAGATGGATTTTAGTAAATTTCAATGGCTCAATCAAGCAGCACACCGTATCGAGGGGGATACCCTTGTCATGACAGCACCCCCGATTTCGGACTTTTTCTGTGGTAGTGGTATCACGCTTGGTGCCGGCAATATGCCGACGACCCTTTGCAATGCACCGTTCTTTTACACCGATGTGGCAGGCGATTTTGTCTTTCGTGCCAAAGTGTCGTTGCCATTTAAGGATACCTATGATTCTGCGACGTTGATGGTCATGCAGGCAGAGGATGTGTGGGCAAAAATCTGCTTTGAAAAGACCGATTTTAATACCATTGCAGTCGTCAGTGTGGTGACCAATGGCATTTCGGATGATGCCAACGGATGTAATATCACGCAAGAGGAAGTGTGGTTGCAAATGGTGCGCAGTGGCAATGGCTTTGGCCTGCACTATTCGTTGGATGGTGAGCGATTTGATATGATTCGCTTTTTCTCCTTACCGGTGGACGAAACGGTGAAGGTCGGGTTTGTGGCGCAGGCACCGACCGGCGATGGTGGGGAACGGTATTTTAAAAACCCAACCCTCGAACACCGCACCGTGCAAAATATCCGTGCAGGTCGGTAAAACCCGTTGTTATTTCCGAGCCGGTAGCACCGGCAAGCGTTCGGACGACCAAAGGTCGCCCCTACGGCACAATAAAAGTTTTGTCCACTTTTTTAAAAGTGGCAGGGTGTGGGACGGTGTCCCACGGTCTTGATTGCCGCCAGGCAATACTCAAGCCTCAGCGTTTTAAGGGATTTGGTTTTCACCAAATCCCTTTTTTGCGGGCGGACAGCGTCCGCAGGCGTTTCCGACTCAGCACCCATCGCACGGAAAGCCCGTCCACGAGTCGGTAACACCGGCGGGTATTTCGGTCACGGCAAGCCGTGACCCTACAGCACAATGAAAATAGGGTTTTGTAAAAAAAGTTTTGTTCCCTTTTTCAAAAGGGACAGGGTGTGGGACGGCGTCCCACGGTCTTGATTGCGTCAAAGAGTAT
>CAYJIM010000045.1:0-18312 GCA_964370215.1 uncultured Oscillospiraceae bacterium | reverse complement strand
GTAGGCCCTGACACCGGCGACAACGGCATGACAGGGGTGCTCGTGTTGATTTCCATCCTTGCCCTCGGTGGAATCGTCCTCACCGTCCGCATGAGAAAAACAAAATAACAACGATCAAAAGGATCTGCCGATGATGGCAGATCCTTTTTGCGGCGGACAGCGTCCGCAGGCGTTTCCGACTGAGCACCCATCGCACGAAAACCTTGTCCACGACGTGGCATGGTGGGATGGAACCTTTTATAAAAGTTTTGTTCCCTTTTTCAAAAGGGACAGGGTGTGGGACAGCGTTCCACGGTCTTACTTGCCGTTAGGCCTTTTCAAGCGTCAGCGTTTTAAGGGATTTGGTGAAAACCAAATCCCTTTTTTGCGGGCGGACAGCGTCCGCTGGCGTTTCGGTCACGGCAAGCCGTGACCCTACAATCCCAATTGAAATATGGTGCTGTAGGGTGTGCATTGTAGCACACCGCCATTCATCGCCCGATGAAAAATTGGAGGAAAATATGCGGACGACCAAAGGCCGCCCCTACCGCACAACACAAACGAGGAGTTGTAGGGACGGGTCCCCGCCCATCCGTCATTTCTCGCCTAATAAAAATTTGACGGAAAATATGCAGGCGCATGCTATGCGCTGTAGGGACATGGCTTGCCATGTCCGAACATGCATCACCTGATGAAAATGAGGCGGACAGCGGCCGCATTCTTCATCGAGACAAAATACGCACTTATCGGTTACGATTGTGCGACGAAGATCATGACCGTACGAGGGGGAAGGGTTTGCTGGTGTGAGACAAGACAAGAGGGTGCAATTTCTTGATCGGTGCGGATGGTTAGTTCCCAATGAAAATCGGGTGGCAGGTTTGGCAATGTGACACAAACTTCCTCCCAATAGGTATTGACCGCCACATAGACAATATCAGCACGGCTATTGCAGGATTTTCCGGCAAACATGACACCGATATAATGGTCGTCCGGCAAAAAATAGGAGACAAACGGTTGACTGCCGTGAAAACTGGTATCAGGAAGATCTGCAAACCCATTGCTGATGTTGGTGCGCAGACAACGATGTTGTTTGCGAAAAGAAATCATGCGTTTGAAAAATTCAAATAGCTTTCTGTTTTTTTGTAATAAACGCCAGTCAAGCCACGATGTTTTGTTGTCTTGGCAGTAGGAATTGTTGTTTCCATATTGGGTGTTGCCAAATTCATCTCCCGCTAAAAACATGGGCGTACCACGACTGCAAAGCAATACCGCAATGGCATTTTTCATCATTTGTAGACGTAGGGCGTTGACGGCAGTGCTTTTGGTTGCACCCTCAGCACCACAGTTCCAACTGTTGTCGTCATTGGAACCGTCGGTGTTGTTCCAACCATTTTCCATGTTGTGCTTTTGATTGTAGGCGTAGAGATCATAAAGGGTAAATCCGTCATGACAGGTGATGAAATTGACCGAGGCATTGCCACGTTGTGGATCGTAAAGATCAGGTGATCCGATCATGCGCTTGGCGGCAATATCGGCGCAGTAGGCATCTCCTTTTAAAAATTTGCGCAGATCATCACGGTATTTTCCATTCCATTCCGCCCATCGATTCCAAGAGGGGAAGTGTCCGACCTGATAAAGGCCGGCGGCATCCCATGCTTCTGCAATGAGTCTGGTGTCTGCCAGAATGGTGTCAAATGCCATGGCACGCAAGAGTGGTGGTTGTGGCAATGGCGTACCGTCTTCACTGCGACCGAGAATAGAGGCCAAGTCAAAGCGGAATCCATCAACGTGATAGCTTGTTACCCAATAGCGCAGACAGTCGATGATCATCCGTTGCACGGTAGGGTGATTACAGTTGAACGAATTGCCACAGCCACTAAAGTTTTGATAATAACCATCGGGAGTCAGCAGATAGTAGATGTTGTTGTCAAACCCCTTGAAAGAGAAAAACGGACCATGCTCGTTGCCTTCTGCGGTGTGGTTGAACACCACATCCAGATACACTTCGATGCCATTTTCATGCAGTGCTTTGATGAGCTTTTTTAATTCATTTCCCTCTTGATTGCGCTCGGTGCCCGAGGCATAGGCGGTGTTGGGGGCAAAGAAACAGACGGTATTGTACCCCCAGTATTCATAGAGGGGTTTGCCCTTGTATTCTCGGTAGTTGAGGGTTTCATCAAATTCAAATACCGGCATCAGTTCCACCACATTGATACCCAATTCAACCAGATGAGGGATTTTCTCGATGATGGCTTGAAAGGATCCGGGGAATTGTACGCCGGAAGAGGTGTGGTTGGTAAATCCTCTGACGTGCATTTCATAGATGATGAGATCGTCGTTGTGCAACAATGGGGGACGGGTACCTCCCCAGTCAAAGTTGTCACGCACCACACGTGCCTTATAAAATTCATCGGCGGCACGTGCTTTACCAAACTGTCGTTGCCCTGCTACCGCTTTGGCATAAGGGTCTAACAGATATTTATTGGGATTGAATATCAATCCATTTTTTGGATCATAAGGACCATCCACCCGATAGGCATATTCAAAGGTATCAATTTTTAACCCAAACACGATCATAGAGTACACTTTTCCAGTGCGATAATGTGCCGGAAAAGGGATGATTGCATAGGGTTCGTGTTCCCCGTTTTTAAACAGCACCAGTTGAATGGAAGTGGCGTTGTGAGAGTAGATGGTAAAGTTGACACCACAGGGAATGGCCATGGCACCGTTGATGTCATAAAACCCAGGGCGGATCTCAAAGCCATTGACCACATCCATGGGGACCAAGTTGACGGTTTGTTGTGAAATAGAGCAGGGGGAAATGAGGTTGACGGTTGGGACGAGTGGCTGCGTTTGCGGGGGAATTTTCTTGTCCATACAGAATCCTCCTCACAATCACCAAAGAGGTGACCGATTATTTGCAGTAATGTTCAACGTAACTGTCAAGACTTTGCTGAATGATCTCTCGTGCATTGGATCTACCGCTGACTTCGCTGACAGCGGTTTGCTTGTTCTCAAGTGTTTTATAAACGGAGAAAAAGTGGGACATCTCCTCAAAAATATGACCGGGTAGATCTGAAATATCCTTGTAGCTATTGAAAGTGGGATCATTGAAGGGGATGGCGATGATTTTTTCGTCGGCATAACCATTGTCGATCATCGAGATCACACCAATGGGGTAACAGCGCACCAATGTGAGTGCCTCGATCGGTTCGGAGCAGAGCACCAACACGTCGAGCGGGTCGAGGTCATCGGCATAGGTACGTGGAATAAATCCGTAGTTGGCAGGGTAGTGGGTGGAGGTATGGAGAATGCGATCTAGGATGATAAAACCCGTCTCCTTGTCCAACTCATACTTTTTCTTACTGCCTTTTTTGATCTCAATGACGGCGATAAAATCGTCGGGAGAAATGCGCTTGGGGTTAATATTATGCCAAATATTTGTCATCTTACCCATCCTTTCTGTGGGGCATCCGTTGTGCCCATGATCATTTATAGGTTTATGTTACTTCTTACCTTCATTATAGCACGTTTCTTCGTCCATCGCAATGAAAAAAGATGTTCCTCTAATACATAGAGGAACATCTTTTTATAAAACTGTTTAATGGACATTGATGTAGGTGCCATCAATCCAACCACCTTGGTCGGTGAGGTACCATGTCAAGCCATTGACTACTTGAGACGCGTACAATTTCAATTGTGTGCCCTCTGGAATGGCTTTAAAGGGACCGTCAAACGGGCCATTGAAGACGACAACAGCAGGGTTGCCTGCAATGGTACCGGTTTTGGAAACTTGTAAATAATCGGCGCTGACCCATCCTCGATCAGTCTGTACCCAGTTGTCCGCAGTGGTTTTGAGGACGGAAATGGTCTGTCCTTGACCATAGGTGCCAGCAATGCTGTAACCGGTGCTAGGTCCTGTACGGATATTCAACTTAGAGGTATTGACTGTTGTGGTCAGATATTGTACCGCTTCTGAAGTCGGTGGGGCAGGCGCAGTAGAAGGATCATGCACGGTAATATAGGTGCCGTCAATCCAGCCGCCTTGATCGGTCAGATACCAAGTCAAACCATCTACCACTTGCGAAGCATATAGTTTCAATTCAGTGCCTTCGGCAACTACTTTGAATGGACCGGACTTCGGACCACTAAAGACGATAACCCCTGCACCATTCGGTGTACCTGCCACAGCACCGGTTTCGGTAGCGTGGAGATAAGCACCATCAATCCAACCTCGATCGGTGCGCACCCAACTACCGGAAGACTGCAATGCTTGAATACTACTGCCCTGTGCATAGGTACCAACCTGTGGGTAAGCAGTGCTAGGTCCTGTACGGATGTTCAGCGATGGCGGTGTTGTGGTAGTGGTGAGGTACTGCATTTCACCGGTGGTCGGATCTGGTGTTTCCGGTTCCGGTTCTGGTTCTGGATCCGGTGTTGGTGTCGTACCCACTGTAATGTAAGTACTGTCAATCCATCCACCTTGATCGGTGAGGTACCATGTCAAACCATCGACTTCTTTGGTAGCAAACAATTTCAACGCGGTGCCTTCGGCTGCAACTTTGAATGGGCCGGATTTCGGATCGTTGAAGACGACAACGCCGCCAGCATTTGGCGTACCTGTAACAGTCCCAACTTCACCTGCGGTGAGGTAAGTGGTGTCCACCCAACCACGATCGGTTTGAGCAAAGGTGCCGACAGTTTCAATGACGTCGACCAAAGTGCCTTGTGCATAGGTGCCGACAATGCTATAGTTTGCGCTAGGTCCTGAACGGATGTTGAGCGATGTCGGTGTCGTTGTTGCGGTGATGTAAGCGGCTGGGTTTTCTTCTACCGGTGGGGTAGGGGTGGTGTCTGTGACGTCTACCGTGATATAAGTACCATCGACCCAACCACCTTGATCGGTCAAGTACCAAGTTAAATCGCCTATTTTTTGAGTGGCAAGCAGTTTGAGATTGGTATTTTCCGGAATGGCTTTGAAAGGACCGGACTGTGCATCAGCAAAGACAATAACCCCTGCACCATTCGGCGTACCGGAAACCATACCGGTGGATTCTGTAGTCAGATATTCGGTCGAGACCCAACCATGTTCGGTGCGCACCCAAGTACCGGATGCTTGCAATGCATTGATGGTCGCCCCTTTGCTGTAACTGTAAACAACAGAGTATTGGGTGCCCGGACCGGAACGTACATTCAAAGTGTCAGAGTTGACGGTGACAGGTAGCGATATAATCGGCTCTGCAGGTGGTAAATTCGGATCGCCTGCACCTGCATACTGTGCTTGTACCCAGCCACCCTTATTGGTCAAGTACCAAGTAACCCCGGAAACGGTGCTTTCATTGAATACTTTGAGGCTTGTTCCTGTAGACAAGGTGGTGACCTTCGCGCCCGAGAGGGAAGCGGTGGTGTAAACCGAAACGTTGTTGCCGGTGACCGTCGCTGTTTTATAAGGACTCAAGTAATCAGCACTCACCCAACCCAGGGAAGTTTTGCACCAACTACCATCGGTCGAAACTTCGGTGACGGTGACTTGTTGCCCACTTTTATAGGTGGAAATGATACCGTAATTGAGACCTGGACCGGAACGTACATTCAAACTAGAGGCCGTAACCGTACTGGCAGGCCCTGTTGGGGTCGGTGTGGTGGATCCACTGGATCCGTTGCTCGCTTGATCGTTTGTGGCGATCGGTGCGGCGTTGGAAACAGAGTTTGCAAGTGTCGGCGCAACCTGTAGTGTCACATAGTCAAAGCCGCCACCACTGGTGGTCACAATAATTTCTGTGGTACCCGACGCATGTGCGGTAATCAACCCATTCGGTGCAACGGTTGCAACCGCATCTGTAGTGCTCATAATGCTGATGTCGCCTGTACCGGGAGAGGATGCAGTGGCACCCAACTGATAGGTCGCCCCAGGTTGCAGTGTAATGGTGTTATTGGAAAGGGTGATGTAGTCCGCTGACATATACCCGATCATCCCGTTGGAGGCTTGTACCTTATACCAATACGGATTGGCATTGAACGTCGAGTAAGCTGCAGGGGTCACACGGATTTTTTCCAAAATGGTCACACCTGTTCCGCTGCTTAGATAGCCCAAACGGGTACTGTTGGTGGTAGGACCTTGACGCAATGTTACCTGAGATGAACCGCTCACCTTACCGGTGGTTGACGATGTCGACAAGGTAACCGACGCACTTTGGCTGTTTTGCCCCGGCATGTTGTCATACACCGGAATGTAGAAGATTTTTTGGGAGCTGAGCAGTCCGATGTCAGCATACCCGTAATAGGTTGTCCCAGCCGCAGAAGCCGCATACCCGATACTGGTTGCATATTGATGGGTATAAGGGTTGGTATCCTCCTGCACGACATCAAATTTTTGATAGTAAAGGGTGTCTTGTGCGCCCGCAGAGTTGTTGATATAACCATTTGCAATCCACTGTGCCCCACCGCGAATGGCGGTGACAGGATCATGCCATGGACGCAGGTAAGACCCCGAGCCGTTTGCATAGGAGAGCCCTGACTCAATCGGGTTAGAGCCGTTGTACGCCCCAATGTTGTAGAGGTTGTAAACTCCTGGATAGGTGGCGTGCATACCGTTGGCACTGTTGGACGGCGAACTGGAACCGACCTCACCTAGAATTTTGGAAGCGAGATAGTAGGGGCTTGCATTGGATTCCTGTGCTGCTTTGTAAATGGCAGAGGTATAGCTCTCATGAATGGTGCTTGTCCCCCCCGATGTGGTACGATAGGTAATGGTGGAGGTGTCCATCCAAGTATTGTTGAGGATGGCATCTACCCCTGCAAGGGTATGGTAGGAACTGTTGAAAGACAACGCCTCAAATTGGAAGATGTTGATTTCGTCCAAAAAGTTTCTGGGATCCAAGAAGTAGGATACTGCAAGCTCATTGGCAGAAACATGTCCCCCTGCATCACGCGAAGTGTACGCACCGGTTGCCGGATTGTAGTCGCCGGATTGACGACTCTTCAACCAGTAAGAGGCAGCGGTCAAGGTACTGCGTGTCGAGAGATTTTGTGCATCGACAACCGTTTGGAAGTCACGATTGAGGTACTCCGCTACAAAGATCCATTCGGGGTACTTGTTATGTAGTTCTTGTAATTTTACCTGATAGCTGGATGGGAACTTTGCCAGTTCCTGTTCGTAGGTTGTCGCCGCTTGGGCAACTTCCGACAATCCGGCATCCTGCAAGAGCTGATCAAACGCCTCGGACTGGGTTGCCAACGCCGGTAACCCTGCGGTGATCATCGATGCTGTCAGCGTGGCACAAAGGCATCGGCTGAAGATCGTTGCAAGAACTTTGCGATTGTTTTTCATAAGATCCTCCTTTAGGATTTTTAGGAAAAAGATTACATTTTGAAACCATTATAGCACGGAGATGTCAGAAAAGCAACAAAAAATAGGTGTGAAAAACAAATATGTCAAATTAAAGTGATCAAAAAACAAATATTCTGTCAAAATATCCAATAAATCTTGAGGTGACAACCTTACTTGTTGTCATCAGTTCATCATGAAGAAATAACAACCGGCTGTTTTTTGTCGTTGGGTGCCTCTTCGATGATATTTTGAATCCAAATGCCTTTTTTGAGCAAAATCAGCCCCAACAGGCATTTGAAAATGTCCGCAAATTGACAGATAAAGTAGATGGTCACAATTGGCAGGTCGGTAAACCGTGTCAGGATAAAGGCGAGCACCACATTGACGACCCAGATATATACACAGTCATAGACAAAGGTGATACCGGTACGCCCACCCGCACGCAATGTAAAGTAACAGGAATGTAAAAAACCACCGATGGGCATATAGGCGGCGGAAACCCACAAAAACTGAGTGGCAAGTCCACGGACCTCTTCAGAAGTGTTGTAGAGATTGGGAATCATCGGCGCAAAGAGTGCCATGATTACCCCGACTACCAGACAACTGGTGGTCGCAAAGAACAACAACTTATTATCGGTATCCTTTGCCTTTTCCAATTCACCTGCGCCGAGGTGTTGTCCCACTAAAATACCAACCGCATTGCCCATCGAAAGGTAAACAACATTGAAAAGGTTGGCGACTGTACTTGCGATGTTTAAGCCTGCGACCACCGAAAGGCCACGCACTGAGTAGCATCCCATTAAGGTTGCCATAGCAAATGACCACAAAAATTCATTGAGCAGTAGTGGCATACCGCGAATGATGATTGATTTTACCAGTGTGGTCGGAATTTTTAAAGTGCGGTAGGCACCGACAAAGTAAGGGAACGCTGTCTTTTTGTGATGTACCACCCATAAGATGATGAAACATTCGATAAAACGAGCAATGACAGTGGCAATTGCTGCCCCACGAGAACCCCATTGCGGAAACCCGAGGTTGCCGAAAATGAGCAGGTAGTTGAGCCCTAAATTGACAAATACAGCAACCACCCCTGCCTTCATTGGCAGTACCGTTTCGCTCGATTCACGTAAGGTACCGGAATAGGCTTGGGCGATGCTAAAGGGGAAGAATCCGATGGTCATGATATGTAGATATTCCACTGCATACCCCATGGTGGCTTGGGTACTCGCCGGATCGTCCCCACCCGACAGGTAGAGCGACACCAACTGTTCGCCGAAGACCAAAAAGAGTGTGGAGGCAATGGCAACCAGTCCGACACAGGCATAGAGTTTGAAGCGGAAGGCGTTGCGCACGCCTTCAAAATCATGATTGCCGTAAAACTGTGCCCCGAAAATACCGGCACCGGCAGTTGCCCCAAAAATACAGAGGTTGAAGATGAAAATCAGCTGATTGGCAATGGCTACCCCCGACATCTGTTCGGTACCAATTTGACCGACCATGAGGTTGTCCAGTAGCCCTACGAAGTTTGTGATCCCCGTTTGGATGATGATGGGGATGATGACTACAAGTAACGTTTTGTAGAAGGCTTTGTTACCGATGAATTTTTTGATGCCTTTTTGTTGCATGGGAACTCCATTTCTACCACACACGTAAACACAAGTGTCTTGCAATTCCCGATGCGGCAGAGGGAATTTTCAGCCGGTGTTACGATCCAACACCTTTTGTGGTAGGTGCAACCAAAATTAAATTTGTTGGAATAATTTGAAATCCGCTTCGGATAAGACAAGATCTGCGGCTGCCATACTGTCCTCCAATTGAGACAGTTTGGAACAACCGATCAGTGCACCCGAAGACAATGGGTTACAGGTGATGTAGCAAAGGGCAATCACCGCTTCACTGACGTTGTATTTTTTGCAGAGCGATGCAACCACTTCACGCTTGGGCAGATTGATGTGGCGGTTGCGCTCATTTAAAAACCGCGCCAATACTTTCGGGGGCAATTCTGCCTCCGGCAGGGTCGCGAGTTTGGAGAAAAAGCCTTTTGCCTGTGCTTCATAGGCGAACACAGGAAGTCCCATTTGTTGGTAGGCTTGGTGTTCTTCTGGATTCATGCAAACAAGCGTCTCGTCCCCCATATCGGTCGGGGTCGCGACGGCATAGGACCATTGTAGCTGGGTAGCTGCAAAGGGAGTTAGTCCCTGTGCGTTGGCATAGTCATTGGCTTCTTTGATACGCTTGGCAGTCCAGTTCGAGGCACCTAGTTGGCGCACAAGACCCTGTTTGACAAAGCTGTGCAATGTTTCCATGATAGGGCCCACCGCCAATGCTTCATCATCACGGTGCACCCAATAAATATCCACCACATCGGTTTTCAATTCAGTCAAACTGGTGGTGAGATCTTCAGTCAAGTCCTTTTTCGAAAGACGGGAAACTGACATGTTCAAAATGTCGGGATGTCCCCCTTTGGTGGAAATCTGCAACTGATCACGAAGACCTGTTTTTTGCAACCATTCCCCGATGGCACGTTCTGCAGGACGCGTGTCCCCCGGTTGAAAGAGGGAATAGACCCTAGCGGTATCGATGGTGCGTCCGCCCAAAGCGACATAACGATCCAATTGCTCGTAGGCAAAAGCCGGATCGTCGTAACCGAGATAGGATGTCCCGTACATCAATTTTGAATAATCTATGGTGGTGTTGCCATCTGATACAGTAAAGGTGCGCATAAAGATCCTCCCAAAGTTGTGAAAAATTTTCTGAAGTCATTACTTTCCTTATTATAGCAGTTTAGACACCCCTTTTCAATAGAAAAAACAACCCATTTTTCAGAGGGAAAGTTTGGTGCTTTTTGCAAAAGCACCAAAGGGGTTGAGTAGTCATGAGGGTCTGGCATATACTAAGGTATCAAAAGAAAAGGGAGGGGTGAACATGCGGTGGTTGTGGCGACTGATGACCTTACTGTTCGGTGCGGTTGGTGTAGTGTTTTTTCTCTACCCATTTTTACATGAATTGGGGCACTTGCTTTGTGGATTACTAGTGGGCGGGACCCTCAAAGGAGTTTCTTGGTATCCTGCTCCGGGTGTCTGGTTTGACCTGTCAGGAACAGATGATGTGGGGTACATTGCCACGGCATTGGCAGGTATTTACCTGCCGTATCTGTATGCCCTCTCGCTTCACCCCAAACACTTCTTCCCATGGTTTTTGAGTTACACCTTCAAAGGGATGGTGCTATTATCGTTGCTGCTCAGTATGGGCGTGGTATTACTGTACAGTCAAGGACAGATTGTAGCAGGGGATGATCTGGTCAAGGTGCTTACCCGCTTTGAAGAGGGGACATGGTTGATCTTTGTAGGACTGTTCCTTTCAGTGGTGGTATTGTTGTCTGAGATGCGCACCGAACAGCCCATTCGACAATTGCAGAGCTTTTTGTTGGAAACATCGGTAGTACAGCAGGCGGGATTCGGCGAAAAAAAGGGAGAAAGGTGTGAAAAAGAATAGAACTGTAGAGAAGTCACAAAATACTTTCAAAAATTTTCTCCTTTTTTTCACTCAGAAGGGTTGCACAATTTGTCGTAATCGGGTATACTGTATAAAAATAAGTATGCCACCTTTAAATCGGTCCTGTGAGGCCGGTAAGGCAGCAGCAAATCGGACGTCAATCGCACAAGGGGATTGGTGTAGATTTTTTAGAGCAATCTAGCTGACAAACTGCTTTCAAAAGTGGTGGGTCAGCTATTTTTTTATGGGAGGTGTGACATTGGATACAAAGATTATTTTGGATGAAAAAGCAATGGAGCGTGCGATTGCACGCATTTCCCATGAAATATTGGAACGCAACAAAGGGGTAGAGGATTTGTGCATCATCGGTGTATTTACCCGAGGTACGACCCTTGCAAAGCGCATTGCCGACAAAATTGAGCAGGTGGAAAAAGCAAGACCGCTGTTGGGTGCATTGGACATTACAGGGTTTCGAGACGACCGACCGGCAGAGGCAGGGTACTGTTCCAAAACGGCCATCCCCTTTGACCTGACGGGCAAAAAAGTTGTGTTGGTCGACGACGTCATCTACACCGGTCGCAGTGCCCGTAGTGCCATCGATGCGATCATCGACCTTGGTAGACCACAACTCATTCAATTGGCGGTGTTGGTGGATCGTGGACATCGAGAACTACCCATCCGTGCGGACTTTATCGGCAAAAATCTGCCGACTTCCAAAGAAGAGACCGTCAAGGTACAAATGCAGGACTTTGACAGCACCAATCAAGTGATTTTAGTCAACCAATAGGGGGAAAAGCGATGACGACATTGCTCAAAGGCGGACGGGTGGTCGACCCACAAAACGGCATCGACGAAGTGAAAGACATTTTGATTCGTGATCATAAAATTGCAGCGGTGGGCAATGTGCCACTGGACAACTACACCGAGGTGATTGATGTCACAGGACTTGCCATCCTCCCAGGGTTGGTGGACATGCACGTCCATTTGAGAGATCCGGGGTTGACTCATAAAGAGGACATCATCACAGGGACTAGAGCGGCAGCGGCAGGTGGCTTTACCGCTGTGCTCTGCATGCCAAACACCGTACCGACCATCGATTCGGAGCAGGTGGTTTCCTATATCAGAGAAAAAGCAAAAGAGGGATCGGCAAAGGTATATGTGACCGGTGCGATCTCCACCGAACTACAGGGCAATCAATTGACCGATTTTGACATGCTCAAAAGTGCCGGTGTCATCGCTTTATCCGACGACGGCAGACCGGTGGAAAATGCGGCGTTGATGGCAGAGGCGCTACAGCGTGCAGAACTTTCTGATCTGTTGATCACCTCCCACTGTGAAGACTTGAAGATCATCAACGGGGGACTGATCAACGACGGCAAGGTGTCCCGAGAACTGGGGATTGCCGGTATGCACCGCAGCAGTGAAGACAGCATCACCGCCAGAGACATTATTTTGGCAGAGACACACGGCTGTCGCATTCACATTGCCCACGTTTCGACAGCACTTTCGGTACAACTCATTCGAGAAGCGAAAGCCAGAGGGGTGCGCGTGACAGCAGAAACCTGCCCCCACTACTTTATGATGACCGAAGAGATGGTGCGCACACAGGATGCCGATTACCGCATGAACCCGCCACTGCGGGAAGAGGCGGATCGCATAGCGGTGCTGGAAGGGGTGCTGGATGGCACGCTGGATTGCATTGTCACCGACCATGCCCCCCATACCCCACAGGAAAAAGCAGACTTCTTAAAAGCACCCAACGGGGTGATCGGAATGGAAACTTCCTTTGCAGCAAGTTATACCGCATTGGTGAAAACAGGCCGATTGACCTTATCGCAATTGGTACAGCGTATGTCGCAGACACCGTCACGCATTTTGGGCATTTCCGGTGGTCATTTGAGTCTGGGAAAAGTGGCGGACATCACGGTGGTGGATCTTACAAAAGAATGGACCCCAAACCCCGAAGAACTGCTTTCTAAAGCACGCAACTGTATCTTCAAAGGGGTGCCACTGACAGGACAGGTGCAACTTACATTTTTAGATGGAAAGTGCGTTTACAAGCACCCATCTTTTCAAGCAGTACAAGAGGAGGAATAAACAATGTCGATGAATCGTTTGATTGAACAAATCGTTGCTATGCAAAACCCAACCGTTGCAGGACTGGATCCAAAACTGGATTTTATCCCAAACTTTATCAAAGAAGAAGCATTTGCCACCTATGGCAAAACCTTAAAAGGTGCGGCAGAAGCACTGTGGGTATACAACAAAGGCTTGATCGATGCGCTCTATGACATTGTACCGGCAGTCAAACCGCAATGTGCCTACTATGAAATGTATGGCCATCACGGGGTGGAAACCTTATATAAAACCATCAACTATGCCAAAGAAAAAGGGATGATCATCATCACCGACGGCAAACGAAATGACATCGGCACCACGATGGAAGCGTATGCCACAGGGCACCTGGGCAAAACCGACGTAGACGGCGTATTGGAAACAGGGTTTGCAGGGGATTACCTCACTGTCAACGGCTACCTCGGTTCTGACGGCATCAAACCGCTGTTGAACGTCTGCAAAGCGGAAGACAAAGGGATTTTTGTGTTGGTCAAAACCTCCAACCCTTCCTCCGGTGAATTGCAGGATCTGCTCATCGACGGCAAACCTGTATATGAGCACATGGGTGCCATGTGTGAAGACTGGGGACAAGCGCTACCGGGGCGTTACGGCTATAGCGGTGTGGGTGCAGTCGTCGGAGCAACCTACCCTGCACAGCTGGAAGAGTTGCGTCAAAAAATGCCACATACCTTCTTCCTTGTACCGGGTTACGGGGCACAGGGCGGTGGTGCAAAGGACGTCAGTTATGCGTTTGACGGCAATGGGTTGGGTGGTATTGTCAATTCCTCGAGAGGGATTATGTGTGCCTACCAAAAAGATGGCTATACCGAAACAGAGTTTGCAAAAGCGGCACGTGACGAAGCGATTCGCATGAGAGAAGACCTCTGCTCGGCCATCCCGCAAATCAAATTACCGTAAATGTCAGCATAAAAGATAGGAGCGAGAAAAGATGATAAAAGCAACAACAAAAGCGACACTGGTGCTGGCAAATGGCATGATCTTTGAAGGCTACAGCATGGGTAAAACCGGTACGGTCATCGGTGAAACGGTGTTTGCCACCGGTATGACAGGCTACCAAGAAACGCTGACCGACCCGAGTTACTACGGGCAAATCGTCACCCAAACCTTTCCGCTGGTCGGCAACTACGGCACCAACTCCTTTGATCTGGAATCGGATCGCTGTTACCTAACCGGTTACATTGTCAGAGAATGGTGTGAAGGCCCTTCCAACTTCCGTCATGAAACCGACCTGGACGGCTTTTTAAAAGCGCAAAATGTGGTAGGGATTTACGGCATTGACACCAGAAGATTGACCAAAACCATTCGTGAGAGTGGGGTCATGAATGGGGCGATCACAACAGAACCTTTTGTACTGGAAGAATTGCTCCAAACCATTCAAAACTTCTCGATCCAAGGGGCAGTCAAATCGGTTTCCTGCGACCAATCGATCGACTTTAAAGCAACTGCTGCCAAACGCAAAGTAGCATTATTTGACTTTGGTTATAAATACAACATTCGTGAAGAACTGCTCAAACGTGATTGTGATGTTACCGTGGTACCGTACAACACCACCGCAGAAGAGTTGAAAGCGATGAAGGTGGACGGCATTATGCTCTCCAACGGACCGGGGGATCCCTCGGAAAACGTGGCTGTCATTGAAAACCTCAAAGCGATCAATGCCTTGAAAATCCCGACCTTTGGCATCTGTTTGGGACATCAGTTGATGGCGCTTGCCAATGGGGCGAAAACCAGCAAACTGCTGTACGGACATCGTGGGGCGAACCAACCGGTGGTCGATATCGATTTGGATCGCACCTTTGTCACCAGCCAAAACCATGGCTATGCGGTCATGGGAGACACTTTGGATGCGGCAGTGGGTTACGTCAGCCACAAAAATGCCAATGACGGCAGCTGTGAAGGGGTCAAATACAAAACCATTCCGGCATTTACCGTCCAGTTCCATCCGGAAGCGTGTGGGGGTCCTTTGGACACCGCTTACCTATTCGATCAATTTATCACACTGATGGACAAGAAAGGGGAATAACAAGATGCCGTTAAGAAATGATTTGAAAAAAGTATTGGTCATCGGCTCCGGCCCCATTGTCATCGGGCAAGCAGCGGAATTTGACTATGCAGGGACACAGGCGTGTCGTGCATTGAAAGAAGAGGGACTGGAAGTTGTTCTGGTCAACTCGAATCCTGCGACCATCATGACCGACAAGGCGATGGCAGATAAAATTTACATTGAGCCCTTGAGCCTTGACGTCATCAAACGCATCATCCTGATGGAAAAACCGGACAGCTTGCTGTCCACCTTGGGTGGTCAGACAGGGCTTACTCTGTCAATGCAGCTTGCAAAAGAAGGGTTTTTAGATGCAAACGGGGTCAAACTATTGGGGGCAAATCCTGAAACGATTGACAAAGCGGAAGACCGTCAAGAGTTTAAAGATACCATGGAAAAAATCGGAGAACCGTGCATTCCATCCAAAGTAGAAACCACCCTGCAAGGCTGTCTCGATTTTGCAAAAGAAATCGGCTACCCTGTCATTGTACGTCCGGCATTTACCCTTGGTGGTTCGGGCGGTGGGATTGCCGACACCGAAGAACAACTCAAAGAGATTGCACACAACGGCCTGCGTCTGTCGCCGATCACACAGGTGTTGATTGAGAAATGTATTTCCGGTTGGAAAGAGATTGAATTTGAAGTCATTCGTGACAGCAAAGGCAATGTCATCACCGTTTGTTCGATGGAAAACTTTGATCCGGTTGGGGTACACACCGGCGACTCGATCGTTGTGGCACCGGCGGTCACCTTGAGTGACAAGGAATACCAAATGATGCGTACCGCATCGCTCAATATCATTTCGGAATTGAAGGTAGAGGGTGGTTGTAACTGCCAGTTTGCCCTCCATCCGGAATCGATGGAATATGCGGTCATCGAAGTCAACCCGAGGGTTTCGAGATCCTCTGCGTTGGCGTCTAAAGCAACCGGCTATCCGATTGCAAAGGTTGCTGCAAAAATTGCCATTGGGTATTCTTTGGACGAGATTGTCAATGCAGTCACCGGCAAAACCTATGCGTGTTTCGAGCCGGCACTCGACTATATCGTTGTCAAATTCCCCAAATGGCCGTTTGATAAATTTGTCTATGCGTCCCGTACTCTCGGCACCCAAATGAAAGCAACCGGCGAAGTCATGAGCATTGGGACAAGCTTTGAACAGGCACTGATGAAAGCGGTGCGTGGTGCAGAGCTGAAAGTCGACTCGCTCAACATGCCGATGATGGAACAAGCAAGCGACGAAGAGATCTTCGGGCGTGTTCATCCGGCGGACGACGTGCGGATGTTTGCGGTGTTTGAAGCACTCAAACGTGGTATGAGCATCGAAGAACTGCATGAAAAAACCATGATTGACGAATGGTTCTTAGGAAAACTCAAAAACCTCGTGGAATTGGAAAAATGGTTGGCTGATGGGGCATTGACCCGTGATAAATACGAGTATGCCAGAAAATGGGGTTACCTTGACTCCACCATCGAGCGCATGAGTGGTGGCACGGTTGATCCATCGTGGCAACGTCCGCTCTCCTACAAAATGGTTGATACCTGTGCAGGGGAATTTGCGGCACAAACGCCATACTTCTACTCCACCGACGACGAACAGAATGAAGCGGCAGAATTTATTGCAGAACGCAACAGTGGCAAAAAACGTGTCATTGTATTCGGTTCGGGACCGATCCGTATCGGTCAGGGGATTGAATTTGACTACTGCTCGGTACACTGTGTCTGGGCGCTGAAAGAACAGGGGTATGAAGCGGTCATCTGCAACAACAACCCCGAAACCGTTTCCACCGACTTTGATACAGGGGATCGCCTGTACTTTGACCCACTCACCAAAGAGGATGTCAAAAACCTCATTGAAACGGAAAAACCGTATGGGGTGGTGGTACAGTTTGGTGGACAAACAGCCATCAGTTTGGCAAACTATCTCGACTCGCTCGGCGTGAACATCTTGGGTACCCAAGCGGACAGCGTGGATGCAGCGGAGGACCGTGAGCGTTTTGACCAAGTGTTGGAATCCTGTGGCATTCCACGTCCGGCAGGAAGTACCATTTTCACCGCCGAAGAAGCGGTTGCGGCAGCGTCCGAACTCGGGTATCCGGTGCTCTTGCGTCCTTCCTATGTTTTGGGTGGTCAAAATATGATCATCGCACACAATGCACAGGACATTGAAGAATATATGGAAATCATCACCCGTACCAAATTGGAAAATCCGGTACTCATCGACAAATACATGATGGGGACGGAAGTCGAGGTTGATGCGATCTGTGACGGTACCGACTTTGTCATTCCGGGGATCATGGAACACATCGAACGTGCAGGGGTACACTCCGGCGACTCCATTTCGGTGTATCCGGCGCAAAACCTTTCCAAACGCATCACCGACACCATCATCGACTATACCGGTCGTTTGGCGTTTGCGTTGAAAGTCGTGGGGCTGGTTAACATCCAATACGTCGTTTACAACGATGAAGTGTATGTCATTGAAGTCAATCCGCGTTCTTCGAGAACCATTCCGTACATCAGTAAAGTCACCGGTGTACCGATGGTGGACATTGCAACCAAATTGATGCTTGGTACAACGCTAAAAGAATTGGGTTATCAGACAGGTCTGGTACCGAATGCTGACTATGTGGCGGTCAAAGTACCGGTGTTCAGTTTTGAAAAATTACACAATGTGGACACCCACCTAGGCCCTGAAATGAAATCCACAGGGGAAGTGTTGGGGATCGCCAAAACATTTGAAGAGGCACTGCTTAAAGGCTTGCTTGCTGCCGGTCAACGCATTGTGCGTGGCGGTGGGGTACTCATCTCGGTGCGTGACTCCGACAAGCAGGAAGTGGTTGCCATTGCCGATAAATTCCATGAACTTGGCTTCCAACTCTACGCAACCGCAGGCACTGCCCACATGCTCAACGGTCAGATGATTCCGGCCAATGTGGTCAAACGCATCAGCGAGCCGGATCAAACCCAAATGATGGATCTTTTGAACGACGACAAAATCAGTTATGTCATTTCGACTTCCGCCAAAGGTCGTCTGCCACAAAAAGACAGCGTAAAACTGCGCCGTAAAGCAGTGGAACGTGGCGTTGTCTGCTTGACTTCTCTTGATACCGCCAATGCCCTTGCCGATTGTATGGCAATGAACAAAGGGGTACAGGATATTGAACTGGTAGATATTACAAAAATCTAAGACTTCACAATAAAACAAAAAGCAAGCCCTTGAACGAACTTGTTCAAGGGCTTGCTTTTTACATTGGGTGGCGGGTGGCGGACAGCATCCGCAGACATTCCGACCGAGCACCTATCACACGGGGGATTCGTCCACGACGTGGGG
>CAYJIM010000044.1:8579-19374 GCA_964370215.1 uncultured Oscillospiraceae bacterium | reverse complement strand
CAAGACCGCATTTCTTCATAACTTTTGCTGAACTTGGATTTTCAGGGGCGTGCATTGCCACTATGCGATTAACTTTTACTTTTTCAAATAAATAAGAAATAACTGCATTAAAGGCTTCGGGTGCAATTCCTTGTCCCCACCATTTTTGTCCGATACAATACCCAACATCAATACTCTGAAGTAGTTCATTTACTTCGCCGTCTATTGCACCTATTGGCTCACCTGTTTCTTTCAATATAATTGCCCAATTATAACAATTATCTTTCTCGTATTCAGCCACCCATTTTTCTACATTATTTTCTGTATCTTTAAGGGTTTTATCTGCTCTCCAATTCATAAATCGCTCAACGATTTCATCATTCCTCCAGTTATTAAAAACGCATAACGCATCGCTGATTTCAAACTGTCTAAGTATCAATCGATCGGTTTCAAGCACCGTTGTCCCTAAATGTTTCATAGTGATTCCCCTAAAGATGTTATGATGTTGTAGAGAAATGATACACCAATAAATATTCTTCTGCGAACTCTTTTGCAACCTCAAAGCCCAATTGAAAGTACAGGTTGGTGGCGCGGTTTTTCTTTTGTACCGAAAGGGAGGTTTTTTGATACCCGTTTGCCTGTAAATGTGTAAGCATTGTCTGCATCAGCTGTGTGCCAATGCCCTGCCCTCGATAGGGCGGATACAGAGCGATGGCAAATTCCGGCGTGCTGTCATCGAGGTGACCGTACCCGTAGGTACAGCGCACCCAAACGGCACCGATCACCAGTCCGTCCATTTCGGCCACAAAGCAGTGGTCGTCCACTTTACTACCGAATCCGTCAATGTAGGCGAACATCTCCGGCACTTGTAGGACGGTGCGTGGACAAGGATGTTTTGGATCTTCTTGAAAAATTGATTCATAGAGGAAGTCTGTAAGTAATGGGATTTCTCTTGTTTGGATTGGTCGAATGATCATGCTGATACCCCTTTCTAAAAAACGAACACCCATAGCAAAAGAAATGAAATCCGCTATGGGTGTACTTTATTATAGTGTCATGAGAATGGAGAGCAGTGGGGTGACAACCATCCCCACAATCAAAAGCGATACGATGACAATAGCAACGATGCGCTTTTTAGAAGCTCTCGTTTTTACTTTGATAGGTTCTTGCTTTTTCATACGCGCTCCAATACCTGTTCTCTACCAGGGCCTACACCGATCATGGTAATGGGACAACCGCATTCTTTTTCGAGGAATGCAATGTACTCTTGGCAGGTTTTTGGCAGATCCGAAAATTGTCTGCACAAAGACAAATCTCCTTCAAACCCTTTGAGGGTTTCGTAAATCGGCTCACTGTCTTCCAGTTCTGCGATGTCGGTTGGATATTCGGTCAAGGTAGACCCGTCTTTGAGTTTGTAGCCGACGCAAACTTGCAAGTCGCCCAATCCGCTCAAGGTATCGAATTTGTTGACAGCAAGGGCAGTCAGGCCATTGGTGCGGACAGCGTGACGAATCAATACCGCATCAAACCAGCCACAACGACGTGGTCTGCCGGTGGTGGTGCCGAATTCGCCACCACGCTCACGAATGGTATCGCCGAGGTCGTTTAATAGTTCCGTTGGGAACGGACCCATCCCCACACGGGTGGTGTACGCTTTGGCAACCCCGATGATTTCTTCCAGTACATTGGGGCCGACCCCTGCACCGATGGCATTCCCGCCGGAAACCGGATGAGAAGAGGTGACATAAGGGTAAGTGCCGACATCAATGTCCAAGAAGGTGGCTTGTGCCCCTTCAAATAACACGTTTTTGCCAGCTTTGACCGCTTCATAAGTCAACACCGAAACGTCTGCCATGTAAGGTGCCAAACGTTTGCCGTAAGCGATGTATTCTTCGATGATGGCATCGACATCGACAGGGGTGCTGTCGTAGACACGGCTGATGATTTTGTTTTTCAATTCACCGACCGCTTTTGCTTTGCGACGGAAAATATCTTCGTGGGTCAAATCGTACATACGAATCCCACTGCGTTCATATTTGTCCATATAGCAAGGGCCAATGCCGCGACCGGTGGTGCCGATTTTATCGCCACCGAGTGCTTGCTCACTCAAGCCATCAAGGGTACGATGCCATGGCATGACGACATGGGCACGTGGGTCGATGCGTAGGTTTTCGCAGTTGATACCACGGGCAACCAACCCGTCAATTTCTTCTAAAATATTTTTCGGATCGATGACAACACCGAGACCGATCAAACAAAGGGTGCCCGGATAAAGAATACCGGATGGAATGAGGTGTAGTTTATAAACCTCTCCGCCACTGACGACGGTATGTCCTGCATTGTTGCCCCCTTGAGAGCGTACAACAACTTCGGCACGTGACGCCAAAATGTCAATGGTCTTTCCTTTTCCTTCATCGCCCCATTGAACGCCGACTACGACTTTTGTTGGCATGATTCAATTCCCCATTTCTTTAACATGTTCAAAATTACACATTCATTTAGTGTACTAAAATATTATAGCAAATTTTCACCCGTTTTGCAAACAAAAGTTGTTAGAATATGTGTCGAAAGTTTGGGGAAAAATAAGGACAATCAACCAAAAGAAGGAGAAGATGGCCATGCAAATCACCAAAAAAGAGTATGGAGAGATGACAAAAAAAGTTTCGCCGCCCAGTAAATCCTATCAAAATATTCCCGCAGCATTTTTGGTTGGGGGACTCATTTGCACCATTGGGCAGGGGCTTACCAATCTGTTTGAGGCATGGGGTGTCGGTGATGATGCCGCCACTTGGACCTCGATTTCCCTTATTTTTGTCGCAGCACTACTCACCGGTTTGGATGTTTATCACAGCATTGCAAAGGTGGCAGGGGCAGGCACCTTGGTGCCGATCACCGGCTTTTCTAACAGTGTGGTGTCGCCGGCTTTGGAGTTTAAATCGGAAGGATATGTGTTGGGACTTGGCGCAAAATTATTCATCATTGCAGGGCCTGTCATCACTTATGGAGTATCTGCATCGGTGCTTTATGGTATTCTTTATTTGGGGTTCAAAACGCTTCTATTATGAGGAGGGATCAGTATGCAAAAGCCGCACGGCACCATTTTATTGAAGCGGTTTCCGTCGGTGGAGACCTTTGCGGCAGTGGTCGGTAAAAAAGAGGGGAATGGCCCTTTGCGAGATTGGTTCGATATTGTATCCGATGACACGAGTTTTGGGGAAAAAACATGGGAAAAAGCGGAAAGTCGTATGCAGCAATTGGCGTTTGAAACGGCGCTCCGAAAAGGGGATCTGGAACCAACCGACTTAAACTTGCTGTTTGCAGGGGATTTACTCAATCAATGTATCGGATCGGCATATGGTTTGCGCAAATATCAAATTCCCTTTTATGGGCTGTATGGTGCTTGCTCCACCATGGCGGAAAGCCTTTCACTTGCCGCACTATTTGTAGCGGCAGGTTATGTCAAACGGGCAGGGGCGGTGACTTCTTCACACTTTTGTGCATCGGAACGGCAGTTTCGTCAGCCGTTGGAATACGGCGGACAGCGTGCCCCAACCAGTCAATGGACAGTGACTGGTGCCGGGGCGGCAATATTGTCGGACAGCAACCAACCTCCTTTTGTCAAGGCGATCACGACCGGAAAAATCACCGACCTTGGCATTGCGGATGTCAACAACATGGGTGCGGCAATGGCACCGGCGGCCTATGAAACGATTCGTGCATTTTTGTCTGATACCGACACAAAGCCTTGCGACTACGACCTCATCGTGACGGGAGATTTAGGGGCAATCGGCACGGAACTGCTCCATCAATTGGCGGAAAAGGAAGGGCTCTATCTGCGTGGCAATCACACCGATTGTGGGATGATGATCTTTGATCGGGAGAAACAGGATGTCCATGCAGGTGGATCGGGTTGTGGCTGTTCGGCCTCGGTGCTCTGTGGCAACCTACTCAAGCGGATCAAAACACACCATTTACGAGAAGTATTGTTTGTGGCCACAGGGGCTTTGATGTCCACAACAAGTTTTCAACAGGGGGAGAGTGTGTTGGGTATTGCACATTTGGTGCACCTGTCCGACAACAACAGGAGGTCAATATGGACTATTTGATTGCTTTTTTGGTGGGTGGTACCCTCTGTGCCGTGGGGCAAATCCTCATTGATCGCACAAAACTGACACCGGCGAGGATTTTGGTCAGTTATGTGGTATTGGGTGTTTTGCTCAGTGCGATTGGTCTATACCAACCGTTTGTCGATTTTGCAGGGGCAGGGGCAACCGTTCCCCTCACAGGATTTGGACATGCCCTTGCCAAAGGGGTGAGAGAAGCGGTGGATCGCGACGGCGTGCTCGGTATTTTAACGGGGGGATTGACTGCAACCTCGGCAGGTATCACCGCCGCAGTCGCCTGCGGTCTTACCGTTGGGATGCTCTTTAAAGCAAAGGATCGTAGTTAGGGAGCCATGTCCCTACAGATGTATCTTTCAATTGAGCTTGTAGGGTCACGACTTGCCGTGACCGCAATGCCCGCCAGTTCTGTACAGCCATGCCACGTCGTGGACGGGCTTTCCGTGCGATGGGTGTTTGGTCGGAAATGCCTGCCGGTGCTACCGGCTCGGAAATGCCAGCGGACGCTGTCCGCAGGGAGATTTTTTATCGTAAAATCTCCCTCTTTTCAAACAATTCACCGGATTGTTTGAAAATTCACCCTCTTAATACTCCCTTGCGGCATTCAAGACCTTGAGGTTTTACCTCAAACACCACCACTTTTGAAAAAGTGGACAAAACTTTGTTGTAGCACCCATCTTCATTGAGATGTAGGGGCGATTCATGAATCGCCCGCAATGCCCGCTGGTGCTACCGGCTCGGCAATAACTGCGGGTTTCACCCGCCAGCGGACGCTGTCCGCACTTGACAAGGGAATGACGGTTGCAGTATACTTGAAAGGAATGAAAATACGACAATGAAAAAGAAGATGGAGAATCGTAACAGATGGCAGGAAGACAGGATTTGGGACAGGGAAGTATTTTAAAATTATTGCTTTCCATGGCGTTGCCGGCGATTGTAGCACAGATCATCAACGCCCTTTACAACGTGGTTGATCGCATGTACATTGGACAAATTGAGGGGGTTGGTACCGCCGCTTTGACAGGGGTTGGGCTCTCACTTCCCTTAATATTGGTCATCACGGCATTTGCCGCACTGATTGGCGCAGGGGGAGCCCCAAAAGCCGCCATTCGTTTGGGCGCAGAAGATCACGAAGGTGCAGAACGGATTTTGGGCAACTGTGTCACGTCCCTGCTCACCATTTCGGTGATCCTCACCATCACCATGTCGATCTTTGCAGAGCCGTTGCTCTTACTCTTTGGTGCGAGTGAAAATACGGTGGGGTATGGGACCGATTACTTACAGATCTATCTGGTGGGAACCGTGTTTGTGCAGTTGGTATTGGGGCTCAATCCCTTCATCACTGCCCAAGGGTTTCCCCGTATCAGCATGATGACCACCCTCATCGGGGCATTTTTAAACATCATCCTTGACCCCATTTTCATTTTTGTACTCGGCATGGGCGTACAAGGGGCGGCTTTGGCAACGGTGCTGTCGCAAGCGGTGTCGGCAATTTGGGTCGTGCGATTTTTGCTCAGCGACAAAGCAAAACTACGCATCAAGCGACAGAACCTGCGGGTACAACCGCACATCATCCTGCCGGTATTGGCGTTGGGGGTGTCTCCCTTTGTCATGCAGATTACCGAGAGCTTACTGAGCATTTCCTTCAACTCTTCATTGCAACGGTATGGCGGAGACCTCGCAGTCGGTGCGATGACCATCTGTGTCAGCATCATGCAGATGTTTTACATGCCATTACAGGGCTTTACCCAAGGGGCACAGCCGATTACCAGTTATAACTTCGGCGCACGCAATATCGAGCGCTGTCGCAAAACCTTTTACTGTCTATTGACCATCTGCGTGTCCTACTCTATGATTGCATGGAGTATCGCGATGCTCTTTCCGGAAATTTTGGTGCAGTTTTTCACCAGTGACCCTGTCATGATCGAAAAGGCAAGCTGGGCTTTGCGTATTTACTTGGCACTCAACGGCATCATGGGGGCACAAAATGCCTGTCAGAATACCCTGCTCGGGTTGGAACAGGCGAAAACCTCTCTTTTCCTAGCACTCTTGCGTAAGATGATTCTCTTGATTCCACTCATCTTTATTCTGCCCAATTTCTTCGAGGATAAGGTATTCGCGGTATTCTTGGCAGAACCGGTCGCCGATACTTTGGCGGTCATGACCACCTTTACCGTCTTTATGCTGCGCTTCCCGAAAATTTTAAAAAGAGGACCAAAACTACATAGAGCTTAACAGAAAAAAACTGCAGTGTGAATGATTCACGCTGCAGTTTTTTGTATGATATTTGGTTAGATACCTGCGCAGATAGCGTCACCCATGGCGGTACAGCCGATGGCGGATTCCCCTTCGGTTGCGATGTCCACGGTGCGTAGGCCGTCTTGCAAGACTTTAGAAACCGCCGCTTCAATGGCATCCGCTTCCTTGTCCATATCAAAGGAGTAACGGAGCATCATCGCCGCCGACAGAATGGTGGCGATTGGGTTTGCAATGTCCTTGCCGGCAATGTCAGGTGCCGATCCATGGCTTGGTTCGTACAAGCCAAATTTTGTTTCGTTGAGACTTGCAGAAGAAAGCATCCCGATGGAACCGGTGATCATGCTTGCCTCATCCGACAGGATGTCACCGAACATGTTTTCGGTGACAATGACGTCAAATTGTGCTGGATCTTTGACAAGCTGCATTGCACAGTTGTCGACGAGCATGTCGGTGTAGGTGACATCCGGATAGTCGGCTGCGACTTCCGATACAATTTTGCGCCACAGTCTCGAAGAATCCAGTACATTTGCCTTGTCGACGCTGACCAGATTTTTCTTGCGCTTTCTTGCAATTTCAAACCCCTTGATGGCGATGCGGCGAATTTCCTCTTCGCTGTACACCAAGGTGTCGGTGGCAACCTGTTGCCCGTCCACCAATTCGGTTTTGCGATCGCCAAAATAAAGACCACCGGTCAACTCTCGAACGACCATCAAATCAAAGCCTTTTTCCACAATTTGCGGTTTCAGCGGGCAGGCATCACGCAGTTCAGGGTAGAGAAAAGCCGGACGCAGGTTGGCAAAGAGGTTGAGCCCTTTGCGGATGGCGAGCAGGCCTTTTTCAGGACGTTGATCCCCCGGTAGGGTATCCCATTTTGGCCCACCTACCGAACCGAGCAGTACCGCGTCAGCGGCAAGGGCGGTGGTAAGCGCTTCGTCTGTCAAAGGTGTGCCGCAAGCGTCGATGGATTCGCCACCCATCAACACACGGGTGTAGTGGAAGGTATGTCCGAATACGTCACAAACACGATCCAATACTTTGACCGCTTGATCGACGATCTCAGGGCCGATGCCGTCCCCTTTGATCAATACAATATTTTTATTCATGGCAGGTTATCCTTTCAACGAATTGAGCAAACCGTTTGCCCCGATGATTTCTTTAATGAATTCCGGGAATGGCTCCGCTTGATATTGTTTGTTTTGGGTGATATTGGTGATGATACCGGTGTCAAAATCAACAGATACTTCGTCGCCTGCTTGGATGTCGTCGGTCGCCGCAGGACACTCTAAAATCGCAAGCCCGATGTTGATGGCATTGCGGTAAAAAATGCGTGCAAATGTTTTGGCAATGACGCAGGAAATACCGGCGGTTTTGATGGCGAGTGGGGCGTGCTCACGTGACGACCCGCAACCAAAGTTGTAGTCGGCCACGATGATGTCATTTGGTTTGACACGGCCCACAAATTCTTTGTCGATGTCTTCCATACAGTGAGATGCCAATTCTTTGGCATCGGCGGTGTTGAGGTAACGCGCAGGGATGATGACATCGGTGTCAACATTGTCCCCATATTTATGAACAAATCCTTTTGCTTGCATAACAATAAGCTCCTTTCGTGATAAAGCGATGATTAGAGGGCGTTCGGGTCGGCAATTTTACCGACAATGGCACTGGCGGCGGCAACAGCCGGACTTGCCAGATACACTTCCGATTCCACATGACCCATACGACCGACAAAGTTGCGGTTGGTGGTCGACACACAGCGCTCCCCTTTGGCAAGGATCCCCATGTGACCGCCAAGGCAAGGACCGCAGGTCGGGGTGGAGAAGACGCAACCGGCATCGATAAAGATTTCAGCGTAGCCCAGTTTCATGGCATCTTTGTAAATTTGTTGAGTGCCCGGAATGATGATGCAACGCACATGATCGGCAATGGTTTTGCCTTTCAACAGTGCCGCTGCCACTTCTAAGTCTTCCAAACGACCGTTGGTGCAGGAGCCGATGACCACTTGGTCAATTTTGATGTCGCCGACGTTGTCGATGGTGTGGGTGTTTTCCGGCAGGTGTGGGAAGGAAACGGTGGATTTGATGGTGGAAAGATCGATGTCATAGACTTCGTCATATTCTGCATCAGCATCCGCTTCAAATACGGTGAACGGACGGGTGACACGACCCTCTACATAATCAAGGGTCACTTGGTCAACGGCAAAAATGCCGTTTTTTGCCCCAGCTTCAATGGCCATATTGGCGATGCAAAGGCGATCGTCCATCGTCAGATTGATGAGCCCTTCACCGGAAAATTCCATCGATTTGTAAAGTGCGCCATCCACCCCGATCATGCCGATGATGTGTAGGATGACATCTTTACCGCTCACCCATTTTGAGAGCTTGCCGGTCAGGTTGAATTTGATGGCAGAAGGGACTTTGAACCATGCTTGTCCGGTGGCCATGCCAGCCGCCATATCGGTCGAGCCGACACCGGTCGAAAAAGCACCCAAAGCGCCGTAGGTGCAGGTGTGGCTGTCCGCACCGATGATGCAGTCGCCGGGAGCAGTCAAACCCTGTTCCGGCAAAAGGGCATGTTCGATGCCCATACGGCCAACATCAAAATAGTTTTTGATTTGATGGGTGCCTGCAAAGGTACGACATTGCTGACATTGCTCTGCCGCTTTGATATCTTTGTTTGGGGTGAAGTGGTCCATGACCATTGCGATTTTGTCGGTGTGGAACACCTTTGTAAAGCCCGCTTTTTCAAATTCATTGATTGCAACGGGGGAGGTGATGTCGTTGCCGAGTACCAAATCAAGGTTTGCCTTGATCAATTGTCCAGCTTTTACCGAGGGAAGGCCTGCGTGTGCGGCCAATACTTTTTGGGTCATTGTCATTGCCATAGTCTTAAACTTCCTTTCCTATTCGGTGTGAGAAAAATCTTCTCACACGACTGTGGTAAGGGATAGTATAGCACAACAGTTGCCAAAAGAATGTAAAGTATGCTACAATGTGAGAAAAGGGGGGTCATACATGGACTTTCAAGCATTTGCAGACCGCTTGCCGATGGTATACGGCAAAGGGGCGATGATCTATCATCAAGGGGACTCGCCGACACGGTTTTACTATTTGAGACAAGGGAGAGTGCGTTTATATCTTTCCTCAGCAACGGGCAATGAGCGCACCTTGATGGAGATTCATGCAGGGGAGTTGTTTGGGGAAGCCGCTTTTTTTGACCATCTACCCCGTGTATCGGCGGCAAAAGCGGTGGAGAAATCACAGATTGTCCCCATCGATCAAGGATTGTTGCAATCACTGCTACAAAGCGATCCCATCCTGTCGATGGAATTGCTCGCCTACCTTGCCAAACGGGTACGTACGCTATCGGCTCAAGTGGACAGTATGACCTTTTTGTCGGCAGATTGTCGGTTGGCACAGCTGTTGTTGCAGTTGGCAGAGGAAGACGGTACGGTCAGACAAACCCACGAAGCCCTTGCCAACCTTTCCGGCGTATCGAGGGTGACAGTGAGTAAAATTTTGAGCGGGTTTGTCAAAAAAGAGTGGATTGCCACCGGTTATCGCACCCTATCGGTGCAGAATCGCACCGCTCTTGTGGGATTTGTAGATTCCTTTTGAGGAAATGAGGGGCATTCTCGGTCAAGAAAACATTGCATTTCTCTTAGAAAAAACGTATAATAGGACTGTTGAAGAAAACACCGCCGTATGATCCTACGGGGTGCGTGAAAATAAAGAACCCTTTTGAGGGATAGGTGAAAAGTTGGGTGACTACTAGATGAAAGATGGATTGATCAAAGTGGCGACCGCCACACCAAAGGTACAGGTGGCGGATTGTCGACATCAGGCAAAGGAAATTGAACGGCTGTTGGAGCAGGCAAGTACCCAAAAGGTGCAATTGCTGGTACTGCCGGAACTGTGTTTGACCGGCTACACCTGTGGCGATTTGTTTTTACACCAAACGCTGTTGGATGGCGCAAAGGAAGCGTTGTTGC
The DNA here is from genome assembly GCA_964370215.1 of uncultured Oscillospiraceae bacterium. Classification (GTDB taxonomy): domain Bacteria; phylum Bacillota; class Clostridia; order Oscillospirales; family Ruminococcaceae; genus Massiliimalia. The sequence continues at coordinate 9,024 of CAYJIM010000044.1, read as the reverse complement.
GTGTCACGGCGGCCACCCAAGGGCTGTCTATGGTGGTCGTTGTTGGCGTGCCGCTCCAATATAGAGACAAACTGTATAACTGTGCCGCTGTGCTCTATGAAGGAAGTGTGCTCGGTGTCGTACCGAAAAAAAATCTGCCGACCTATGCCGAATATTATGAAGGGCGCCAGTTTACCTCGGCACCGAGCGACATGGGTGTGTTGCAATTGGGCAACCAATTCGTCCCCTTTGGCACCGATCTGTTGTTTGCAGCAAAACAATTGCCGGCATTCTGCCTAGGTGTCGAGATTTGTGAGGATTTGTGGGTGGCAAATGCGCCGTCGGTGACCCTCTGTCAAGCAGGGGCAACGGTCATCGCAAACCCCTCTGCCAGCGATGAGGTGATCGGGAAATCCGATTATCGCCGTCAGTTGGTGGCCATGCAGTCGGCAAAAAATTTCTGTGG
>CAYJIM010000044.1:5324-8479 GCA_964370215.1 uncultured Oscillospiraceae bacterium | reverse complement strand
CCTGCCGATCGCCGTCGCCGTCTGGAATTGATTTTGACCATGCAGGCGAAAGGACTTGAAAAGCGCATTGCTCATACAAACTGCAAAGCACCGGTGGTCGGTATTTCCGGCGGACTGGATTCCTGCCTTGCCTTACTCGTCATGGTGCGTGCGATGGACAATCTCGGTAGAGATCGCAAAGACATCCTTTCGGTGACGATGCCTTGTTTTGGCACGACCGAACGCACAAAGTCCAATGCCGAAAAACTGTCAGAAGTGTTGGGGGTGACCCTGCTTTGTGTGGACATCAAGGAGGCAGTGACGGGGCACCTGAAAGACATCGGACACGATGGGATAACACTTGACGTCACCTATGAAAATGCACAGGCAAGGGAGCGCACACAGGTGCTGATGAACATTGCCAATCGTGTCGGCGGTTTGGTCATCGGGACAGGGGATTTGTCGGAACTTGCTTTGGGTTGGGCAACCTACAACGGCGACCACATGTCGATGTACGGGGTCAACGGGTCGGTGCCCAAAACATTGGTGCGCCATTTGGTGCAGTGTGTTGCCGATCAAAGTGTGCCAGAGGTGCAAGCGATCTTACAGGACATCATCGACACGCCGGTCAGCCCCGAGTTGCTTCCACCGGCAGATGGTGAAATCGCTCAACAAACCGAACAGTTGGTAGGGCCTTATGAACTACACGACTTTTTTCTATATCATGTACTGCGTTTCGGTTTTTCACCGGCAAAGGTTTATCGCTTTGCCTGCCATGCCTTTTCCGATCATTACGACGGGCAAACCATTTTAAAATGGTTGCGCATCTTCTACCATCGTTTCTTTACCCAACAATTCAAACGTTCCTGTCTGCCAGATGGACCGAAAATTGGTTCGGTGACGCTGTCACCACGTGGCGACTGGCGGATGCCGAGTGATGCGATGGCGACCCTTTGGATCAAGGAGGTCGAAACCCTCTCATGACAACCGCGATTACCGTAAGAAAAATTGCCCATAATAGTAGTGCATATAAAAAAGCCCTTACCGTACGCAATGCCGCTCTGCGTTTGCCTTTTGGATTGGATATCAAGCACGACAACTTGACAGGGGAAGAGCAGTACGACCACTTCGGTGGCTTTGAGGGGGAGGTGTTGATAGCCACCCTGTACCTCAAAGGATTGACCGAACGGCTGGCACAGATCAAACAGGTGGCGGTGGATGACCGCTTGCGTGGCAGTGGGGTCGGCAGACAGCTGATGGCCTTAGCCGAGCAAACCGCTAAAGAGAAAGGGTATTACACCCTCTGTCTCGATGCCAAGGAGGATGCCATTGGTTTTTATGAACGATTGGGCTATCACCTCACCGGTGTACACAAGGTCATTTTTGGGCGCACCCATATGCAGATGAAAAAACAGATACAAACCAAGCACACAGGAGGATTACCCATGTTTCAATATGCCATTGTCAAAAGACCATGCCGTGCCGTCATTGATGGCCTGACCGGAACGCCGGGACTGGACAAACCGGATTATCAAAAAGCACTCGCCCAACACGACGCCTATGTCGAAGCACTCAAACAAACCGGTGTGGTTGTCACCGTGTTGGAACCGGATGAGAATTTTCCCGATTCCTGCTTTGTCGAGGACTGTGCGGTGTTGACCAAAGAATGTGCCGTCATCACCCGTCCGGGTGCTGCGACAAGACAGCGAGAAATTGAAGAGATGGTTCCGGTGATCGGACGCTTCTATCAAGAAGATCAAATTCATCACATCACAGCACCCGGTACCCTTGAGGGGGGCGATGTTATGCTGGTCGGCAACCACTTTTATGTCGGTGCATCGGCACGCACCAATGCCGAGGGAATTCGTCAATTTTTAGAAATTGTGGCAGCATACGGCTACACCGGTGAGGCGGTACCGGTCAAAGCGGTATTGCATCTCAAAACAGGGGTGGACTATCTGGCAGGCAAGCACCTGCTCGTCAGTGGGGAATACCGTGACCAGGCAGTATTTGCAGGGTTTGAACAGTTCTCGGTGCCGGATCAAGAGGCAGTCGGGGTCAACTGTGTTTGGATGAACGGTAAGGTACTGGTGCCGGCAGGATTTCCTCTGGTGGCAGAAGCGGTACGAGATTGGGGTTATGAGGCCATCATCGTCGACATTTCCGAATTTGGCAAAATCGATGGGGGACTCAGTTGCCTGTCACTACGCTTTTAGGATCATCGGCAACCGATCATAGGTTTTGTTGGCATGGCAGTGCGTGCGTTTCCACAACTCACGCACTGCCATTTTGATATGAAAAATACGCTTTTTAATAAAATCAATTGCCAAAATCGGGAAGTTATGGTATACTAAAAGTCTGTATGGAGAGATTGTCTCCAAAGAAGAAAAAAGAAAAGAGGAATACGCATGGCACACGCAACACAAAATGAAGTGATGAACTTGTTTATGCAAATTGAATGGATCATTCTGGACTGGATTCAAACATTACGCAATGATGTACTGGATACCATCATGCCGATTGTCAGTATGCTCTGTGATTTTGGTATTTTCCCGATCATCGTCGGGGTGGTGCTGTTGATCATCCCAAAAACCCGCAAAACAGGCTTTATGGTGCTAACCGCACTTGCCATGGGGTTATTGGTCGTCAATCTGGGGATCAAACCGTGGTTTGACCGTGCGCGTCCTTATGAAATGGTACAAAATTTCAATCTGTTGGTACCGGAACTGAGCGACGGCTCCTTCCCTTCGGGTCATGCGATGGCAGCATTTGCCCTAGCGGTGACATTGGGTTACAAATTCTACCGTGTACGTATTCTGTTTTACATCGTCGCACTGGCTGTGGCATTTTCCAGATTGTATCTATATATGCACTTTACCTCCGACGTACTGGTCGGCATCATCATCGGGGTATTGCTCGGTGACTTGGCAATCTGGATTGTCAACAAAGTATACCGCTCCATCAAAAAACGTCGCAAAGCACAACAAGAGGGTGTGATGAACGACGAAGTGCAAAAAGCAAAAGCCGATGCCGAAGTGGCAAGAGCGGAAGCGGACAAAGCAAAAGCCGAGGTAGAACTTGCCAAAGCAGAAGCCGAAAAAGCACAGGTGAGCAGCACCATTCCGCAAGCACCACAACCTCCGCAAGCACCACCATCTGTTTAAATCAGTCAGAAA
>CAYJIM010000044.1:0-5224 GCA_964370215.1 uncultured Oscillospiraceae bacterium | reverse complement strand
TCCGCAAGCACCACAACCTCCGCAAGCACCACCATCTGTTTAAATCAGTCAGAAAGGATTTTTCATGTTTGATTGGCTCTTTGATACTACGGTCGGACAATTTTTGTCCACCATGTTCATTTCCATGCTACCCATTGTAGAACTGCGTGGGGGACTGCCGTACGGTGTTGGCATTGGTTTGCCACCGATGATCGCCTTTATTGCGGCTGTGATCGGCAATATGATCCCCGTCCCCTTTATCATTTTATTCATTCGTCATATCTTTGCATTTATCAAGCGTTGGGACAACAAACTTTCTCGTTTTGTCATCAAACTGGAAAAAAAAGCGCATCTCAAAGGTCGTCTGGTACAAAAATACAGCGTGTTGGGTCTTTGCATTTTGGTGGCCATTCCGCTACCCGGAACAGGGGCGTGGACAGGTGCTTTGGTGGCAGCGATTTTGGATATGAATTTAAAACGTTCGGTACCCACCATCTTATTGGGGGTACTCATTGCTGGAACCATTGTCATGATTATCACCTACGGGGTCACCAGTCTGTTTTAGTCCATCTCACTGATGTGAAAAAAACTCTTGTATTTTGATCATAGATGTAGTATAATAGTAGCCATTGAGTAAATAAAGCATTCATTGGGTTGCGGTGTCAGGGTAGGATTGAGCGGTGCTATCTGACATACGGACATTCGGGTCCTGTGCGACAGACGCTTTGCGAACCATGTCAGGCGGGGAACCGAGCAGCATTAAGCAAAGAATCTGTGCGCCGCAGATTCGCCTGGAAGTCCGTATGTCAGATACCATCTCTCTCCTACTCTTTTTGCTTTTCAAACAGGAGGATGAGTATGTATCTGGCGCTATACCGCAAGTGGCGGCCACAGGTGTTTGATGATGTGATTGGGCAGGAACCGATCACAACCACCTTGAAAAATCAAGTCAAACACGGGCAGACGGCACATGCGTACCTGTTTACCGGTTCACGGGGGACAGGGAAGACGACCTGTTCAAAAATATTGGCCATGGCAGTCAACTGCCTCAACCCACAGGATGGGAACCCATGCTTAGCATGTAACAACTGCAAGGGCATTGAGGACGGTAGCCTTTTGGATGTACTGGAAATCGATGCTGCGAGCAACAACGGGGTGTCGGATGTCCGACTGCTTCGAGAAGAAGCAAACTATACCCCGACGCAGGCAAAGTTTCGTGTTTATATCATCGATGAAACGCACATGCTCTCAGGGGCGGCGTTCAACGCATTGCTCAAAACAATGGAAGAACCGCCGGCACATGTCATGTTCATTTTAGCGACCACTGAGGCACATAAAGTGCCTGCAACGATTGTGTCGCGCTGTCAACGATTTGACTTTCACCGCATTGCCACAACGGCCATTGCAGACCGCTTGGCGTTCATTGCAGACAAAGAACCCTTCACTCTCACCAAAGAGGGGGCGGCGTTGATTGCAAGACTTGCAGATGGTGGGATGCGTGATGCACTTTCTGTATTGGATCAGTGTACCGCTTTTTCTGAAGCGGTGGACGAAACGGTGGTTGCCACAGCGGCAGGACTTGTCATGCGAGACTACCTGTTTGATCTGGCAACACAAATTCAGGCACAAGAAACCGCAGAGGTGCTCAAAAAACTGGATGAACTGCACCAAAATTCCAAAGACCTACAGCGACTGGTTGCAGAGCTTTTAGATCATTATCGCAATCTGATGATTGCAAAGACGGTCAAGGATCCCGATACCCTTATTTCCTGTTTGCCGGAAGAGTTGTTGCGACTGCAAGAACAGGCAAAAGACTATCCATTGGATGACATTTTACACTGTATGACGACGTTGCAGGCCTGTCAAGACGACATGGCAAAAGCGGCGAACCGTCGCATGGTGGTGGAAATGGCGATGATCGGACTTTGTAAACCGGCACCGACAGTCGGTGGCACTGCCACGACGACCGCACTACCAAAACAGCTCCTCGCACGGTTGGAACAGTTGGAAAAACTGGTGGCAGCAATGGCCTCAGGGCAGACTGCTGTTAAAAAACAACCGACACCAACGGCACAACCTGCCGTGGCAGTGCAGGAGGAAGAAGATCACCCCATTGATACAACCCCACAATTGTTTGCCATTTGGCAGGATGTACTGGAACAGCTCCGAGAAGCAGACCCGATGATGTTCGGGATGCTTTCCGGTTCCGTAGCCCACCAAGCCGGTAGACAATTGTTGATTGATAGCCCCAATGCCTTGCTCCCACAGATGATACGCAAGGAAAACATGGGCAAAAAACTGTTGGATTTGTTGGAAGAACAGACGGGTACCAGATTTCGACTGCGCGTCAAAGCACCGAACAAGCCGACGGTGGAAGAAACCTCTCCGCTCAGCATACTCTCTCAGAAAGCCAAAGAACTCGGCATTCCGGTAGAGGTACAGGAGTAGGGACATGTCAGGATGACTGTGCCATTCGGCACTGCTATCATAAAGCAAGATGAACTTTAAGTAAAAGGAAGGTATTTCAAGATGAAAGCAAGATTACCGATGGGCGTTGGCGGCGGCCAACAAAATATGCAGGCAATGATCAAAAAAGCACAAAAAATGCAGGAAGAAATGGAAGTAAAACAAGCACAACTCGAACAAACCGAGTTTACCACAGCAGCAGGTGGCGGTGCAGTTGAAGTTGTCATGACAGGCAACAAACAAGTCAAAGCACTCAACATCAAACCTGACGTTGTAGATCCGGAAGACATCGATATGTTGCAGGATTTGGTCATCAGTGCCATCAATGAATGTTTGCGCACCATTGAAACCGAAACCAACGATTCGATGGAAAAAATCACCGGTGGATTCAACGTACCGGGCATGTTTTAATTGATCTGCGATGAATTACAATCCATTGCCACTCACAAAGTTGATTGAGCAGTTTGCCGCCCTTCCCGGTATCGGGATGAAAACGGCACAGCGTTTGGCTTACCACATGTTGACCCTGTCAGAAAGTCAGGTCAAGGAGTTTGCCGGTGCGGTGACCGAGGCACACGAAAAAATCAAGCATTGTGAGGTATGCAAGAATTTTGCGGAAGGAAAAACCTGTGAAATTTGTGCGGACGAAGAGCGCGATCGCACCGTTGTGTGTGTCGTAGAAAGTCCAAAAGATGTCGCAGCGTTTGAACGCACCCGCGAATATAAAGGGCTGTATCATGTACTCCACGGCTTGATTTCGCCGATGGATGGCATCGGTCCGGATGAAATTTACATCAAACAGCTACTGGCACGCATCGCAAGTGGTGAGGTGCAAGAGGTGATTTTGGCAACCGATCCCACGGTAGAAGGGGAGGCGACAGCAATGTATCTGTCCCGTCTCTTGAAACCGTTGGGTGTTACGGTCAGTCGATTGGCCTTTGGCGTTCCCGTCGGTTCCAGCTTGGAATATGCCGATGAAGTCACGCTGTTTAAAGCATTGGAAAATCGCAGTCAGCTGTAACGACTGCGATTTTAAATCCATATTGTGTGAAGAGAAGAGGTGAAACGATTTGGCACAGATGAGCACCAAAACTATTGCCAGCAACAAAAAGGCACGACACGAGTACTTTGTCATCGAATCTTTTGAAGCGGGCATTGAATTGGTCGGTACCGAAGTCAAGTCGTTGCGCCAAGGCGGTGTCAACCTCAAAGACAGTTGGTGTGGCATCGATCATGGGGAACTGTACATCAAGCAGATGCACATCAGTCCCTATGAAAAGGGCAATATCTTCAACCGTGATCCCTTTCGTGTACGTAAATTACTGATGCACAAACGGGAAATCATGCGTTTACTTGGACTGACCAAGCAGGAAAATTACACGTTGATTCCCTTGTCGCTGTACTTCAAGGGGTCTAAAGTGAAGGTGCAGTTGGGTCTCTGTAAGGGAAAAAAACTGCATGATAAGCGACAGGATATTGCAAAACGTGATGCCAAACGTGAAATTGACCGTGCGTTGAAAGCACGCAATCGATGAGTGAGGAGGAACAGGTATGATCTATCAAAGAATAGAGCTCTCCCCAAAAGGCTGCCATGAGGGTAGAGCAGCGGACGGATTTACCCCGACCTTGACCGCTTATCTGTCAGACAATTCACCGGAAATCGATGTCAATCGTTTGCACAAAGCGGTGGTCATTTGTCCCGGTGGCGGTTACTGCATGACTTCCGACCGCGAAGCAGAGCCGGTGGCATTGAAGCTGTTGGCAGAGGGGTTTCATGTCTTTGTGTTGCGTTATAGCGTCAAACCTGCGACATTTCCAACTGCATTGGTGGAATTGGCAACAGCGGTGGCGTTGGTGCGAGAAAATCACAAAGAATGGCAGATCGATCCCAACAGCATCGTTGTCGGCGGATTTTCGGCAGGTGGTCATCTAGCGGCGAACCTTGCAACCTTCTGGCATCGTGAAGAGTTGGCAGCTTGGACAGGTCTGCAAGCAGAAGACTACAAACCGAATGGGTTGTGGCTCAATTATCCTGTCATTACGTCGGGCGAATATGCACATTGTGGTTCTTTTGAAGCATTGTTGGACGGACAGTACACCGAAGACATGTTGACGTTGACTTCTTTGGAAAAACAGGTCACTACATGTATGCCGAGAACCTTTGTGTGGCATACTCATGAAGATGGATCGGTACCGGTGCAAAATGCCATGCTCTTTTCCATGGCGTTGCAGGCGTGTCACGTGCCTGTGGAACTGCATGTCTTTGAACTGGGTGCACACGGACTGTCTCTTTGCAATACCTTGTCGGCAGGCGAACAAAATAAGCCGATGTTAGAACCAACGGCAGAACCGTGGTTTGATCTATTCCTCACATGGCTACAACGCGTTTAATGTAGCCTAATTATGGGGGCGTAAAGGTTTCGACGGGGGTTTGGAACCATTGTAAGCGAGCAGTGTGGGCGAAAACACTTAAATAGTCGCACTAAATATAAACGCTAAAAAGATTAACATCTTCAAAAACTCCTCTATGGAGCTTGCTGTAGCTTAATTTAAGCTACCCGTCACCGATTTTTTACCGCGGGGAATCGTTTGACGCTTAATTTAGCGGTCAACGGCTAGAAAGGGTATCTCGACTTTGTAGCGGCACAATTGAGGTTCCCGTCTCATCCGCCTTGTCGGCTGTGTGTGTGAGACGGAAAATGAAACAACCGACTACGCTCGTAGAAAGCTTTGGGAAAAAACTTTCGGACAGGGGTTCAACTCCCCTCGCCTCCACCAA
>CAYJIM010000043.1:7241-20118 GCA_964370215.1 uncultured Oscillospiraceae bacterium | reverse complement strand
CGAATATCTTGCACGCTTGTTCAACAGCCCAGATTTGATGTGGTAAGAATAATTTTTCTTTTATTTCATCGATAGTTAGCCATACTAAATAGTGGTCGGGTTCAGTTGGTGATGATACAACATCTCCTATTTCCATGAAATAGAAATAGCCGATACCATGAAAATCTGTTTTTGTTTGCTCAATGAAATGATAATAATCACCCATGCAAATTAATTCTTTTGGAACAACGGCAAGCCCTGCTTCTTCAAGAGTTTCTCTAATAATGCAATCTTTATGATTTTCATTATTATCTATTCCGCCACCAAGTAAAAAATAACCTTTTTCGCCATTATATAAATGAGTCATGGCTACAGGTACTTTTCCATCTTCAGAAAACCCTATACCATACGCACCAACACGTTCTTTATATATCACATCATCTTTTTTGCAACCAAAAGTTTTATTTAACATAACTATCCTCCATCAATTATATAAAAAACCTTTATCAAACTATAACACAGATAAAATCATACTGCAAGTGAATTTCTGAAAAGGACAACGTGTCATAAATATTTCTTTATGAATAGTCCAACTATTAAGGGTGGTTAAAAGTTGGCATCCAGTAATAATTTTGTGTAGGGGTGTTGTGGGTGTTTGAAAACATCCGCTACCGTTCCTTGTTCTACCAATGTACCTTGATGTAGTACCAAAACGGAATCACAAACCGCTTCAATGACTTCCAACTGATGGGAGATGATCAACATGGTGATGTCATACTCTTGCTTGATCGACTGTAAGAGTGAAAGTACTTGCCCTTTTGCCTTTTCATCCAACGCACTGGTGATCTCATCGCAGAGTAAAAGGGTAGGGGAGGTGGCGACCGCACGGATGATGGCAATACGTTGGCATTCCCCCCCACTCAGTTGATTGGGGTAGCGTGATAAATAAGCTAGATCCAATCCAAAAGCATCAAACAGTTGTTCGATGCTTTTCAACGCTGTGCGTTTTTCTACTTTGCGGGCACGCAACGGCTCCAGCAAGCTCTGCTTCATGGTACAGGTTGGGTTGAAGGACTCTCTACTGGACTGAAAAATCATTTGAATAGCAGGATTGTGGCGACGCAAAGCTGTTCCCTCAAACAGACATTGCCCATCATCCGGTGCAGTGAGGTGTGCGGCGATACGTGCAATGGTGGTTTTCCCACTGCCACTTTCTCCAATGATGCCGACGGTCTGTCCTTGTTCCAGTGTGAAGTTGACATCTTGCAGTGCAGAAAACACCTGTCCCTGCTTTTGATATTGTTTTGAGACATTGACAAACTGCAATAGGGGGGGCATACCATCACCTCATTTTTAAGTTTCGTCGGACAGGCAAATCACACGATCTGCCAGAAAATCAATGGCGCTTTTGCTGTGGCTGACAAGTAGGATGGCGGTGCCACTCTCTTTGCAGAGGGTATTCATCTGTGTCAACACCTGTCGTTTGGCAGTCACGTCCAGTGCACTGGTCGGCTCATCCGCCATCAGTAGTTTTGGCTTTAGAAGCAGTGCCATGGCAATGCCGACACGTTGATTCATCCCTCCGGAAAGTTCAAAAGGGTAACTTTTTAAGATGCGATCCACCTCACAAAGTCCAATTTTTTCAAAAGTCTCGGCAATGCGTGCATGGGATTGTTCCGGTGTCATCGGTTGATGGCATCGAAGGAGTTCCTGCAACTGACTACCCAGCGTACGCACAGGACTAAAAGATTGCTCTGCATGTTGAAAGATAAACCCCAATTCACGTCCGCAAAGCTGTCTTCTGGCGGTGTTGGAAAGGGTGGTCAGATCAGTTCCTTGATAATCGATTTTTCCCTGCACCGAAAAACGTGGGGGCAAAATACCGATGATACTTTTGAGCAGGGTGGTTTTTCCACAACCACTCGCCCCGACAATACCAACCACTTCTCCTGCCTTCACCTGCAACGAAAAATTGTCCAGTATCACACGGTCCTCACAGCGTATGGTCAAATTGGAAATGGTAAGCATAACACTCCTTTAAGACACCGTCAAATCGGCAGTAATTTCATAATAGTCGGATGGATGTGCAACAAACCCGTCCACCTGATCGGTCATGACAAGGGACATGGTGAGGTGAGAGACAAACAAAAAGCTTGCATCGTCTACCAACAGCTGTGCCATCTGTGTACCGAGTGCGGCACGCTCTTTGGCATCAAAGGTATCCGCCATTTGGGAGGCCAAAGCCTCCAACGATTCGCTGTAAAACCCACCGCGATTTTTGGCGGATGTAGCAAGGGCATGGGTGGTGAAAAAGTATTGTGGATCGCCGGTTGGGGCAGTGACAAAGGCACTGGCATACAAATCCCAGTCGTTGGTTTTCAAAATGTCGTTGTGACTGGCAGTGACATTGAGGGTAAGATCAATCCCGATGTCGGCAAGGTTACTTTTGGCGAGCTCTGCAAGAAGTGGGAGTTCCTGTCTGCTGGGGTAGGAGAGCCAACGTAAGGTCAAATTTTCGCCGTCCTGTTCAAGGAAGCCATCCCCGTCGGTATCTTCATATCCTGCATCTAAAAGGAGTTGTTTGGCAGCAGTTGGATCAAATGAAGGGGTAGTGACCGTATCATTGGGGAAAGGGCCGGTAGCAACAGACCCATGTCCACCCAGTAAAACCGATACAAACCCTTCTTTGTCGATGCTCATCGCAATCGCTTGTCGCACGACAGGATCTTGTAAAATGGAAGAGGACAGATTGCTCTGCACAAAAAAAGCACGGGAGGTTTCTGTTGCGCTGATCTGATAGTCCGGATGGTCGGTAAAGATTGGGAGACTGGCATAGGGAAGTCCTTGTGCCGCATCGATTTCACCCGATTGTAATGCAAGGGTAAGGGTATCGCCGTCGGTGATGGATTTGACAACCACGTGATCGGTACCGACAGTACCGTTCCAATACGCCTCATTTCGATCCAATACAATTTCTGTGTCGGATACTGCTGTGGCGACAAAGGGGCCGGTGCCGGCAACATTCTTGTCTTCCGTGACACCATAGTCCATATCGATGATGGCGCCGTATGGATCGCTCAAGTAATTCAAAAAGGCCGGTACGGGTTCTGTTGTTTCAAACGTCACTGTTTGCCCCTCTGCGGTGATATTGCTGATTTTTAAGTCATAAGGTGCTCTGTCGTGCACGGCAAGGAGTGATTCGATACATTCTTTGACCGCCTGCCCATCCAATAAGCGACCGGAAGAAAAATGAATGTCTTCTTTGAGGGTGATTTCCCAAACGGTATCGCTTACTTGGCGGTAGCCACTTGCCAAAAACGGTTCCGGTTCCATCGTGGCGGAATAGCGAAAGAGGGTTTCTCCGACACCGTAGCGAACGGCAGACCAACCGGCATAATCGTTGTGTGGGTTCAGTCCCACATTGGCGTTGGCAAGGCTGTAAGCGGTGGTTCCATAGGTAAAGGTGGTGCCTGCCTCCTCGGCTGTGGGCGTGCAAGCGGTGAGGAGTAGAACGGCAAGTGAGATGGAAAATAATTTTAATTTCATGAATAGATCCTTTCGGTGTTGTTTATGACCGAAAATCGGCCATATTCTTGATACTTTCTCCCAATAAATTCAAGAGAGAAACGGTGATGAAAATGGCACCGATGGGCGCCATGACGATAAAGGGGCTGGTTTGCATTAAACTGATGGAACCTTGGAGCATCGCCCCCCATTCAGCGGTAGGAGCTGTGACACCGAGTCCAATAAAGGAAAGACCGGCAAGCTCCATCATGATGGCCCCCAAATCGATGATCGCAGTGGTGAAAAGGGAATGAAAGATATTTTTGAAAATGTGTCGTGTCAATATCAGACCAATGGGGATACGGTTCATCTGTGCCACTTCAACAAAGGGAAGACGCTTTACTTTCAGCGTTTCGGCACGTGCCAATCGAGCAAACTTTGGCCACGAAATGACACAAAGGGCGATGATGGCGTTGGTGAGTCCTCCGCCGAGTAGCCCTGCAATGGCGATGGCAAAGACGATACCGGGAAAGGCCAAAAAAACATCGGACAGGCGCATCAGCAATTGATCCACATGTCCGCCAAAGAACCCTGCAAGGATGCCGACGACAGAGCCGATCAGCACCGTGATACAGACAATGAGTAGGGAAGAAAACACCGTGACTTTACCGCCGACCAATACCCGTGAAAATAGATCCCTACCCAGCTGGTCGGTGCCGAATAGATGCTCGGCAGAAGGGGGCAGCAAAGCACTGCCTAGATCCTGCAGATACGGGTCGTAAGGCACCAATCGGTCAGACAGCAGAAAGGTGACAAAGAGCAGTAAGGTGAGGGTGGCCCACACCGTTGATAGAACCAAACGTTTATGACCCATGAGACACCTCCGGCTGGTATTTGATACGAGGATCAATGAAACAGTACAAGCAATCGGTGATCAAATTGAGTAAAAGGTAAAGCAAAGTCATCATCAACACATAGGCCTGTACCACAGGGTAGTCCTTAACCAACACGGCATCCACCGCCATTTTGCCAACACCATCCCACATAAAAACCGACTCAATGATGGCTGTCCCACCAAGAAGTGAACCAAAAGAGAGTGAGAAAAGGGTAAAAATGGTGATGAGGCAGGAGCGAGATACACTACCCAATAGAATTTTTCGTTCTGAAATGCCGCGGGTGCGAAGCCCTGCGATATAGTCCTTTTGCAATTCTGTTAAAATGACAGCACGAATTTGACGGATGTACTTGCCACTCATGACCAGTGCAAGAGAAAGAGTCGGTAGGATCAATGTCGTGATAGATGGGGTACTACTGATCGACGGGAGCCATCGCAGCTGTACCGAAAAAAGATAGATGAGTAGAAATGCCAACACAAACCCCGGAATAGATCCTGTCAAAAAGGTGATTGCACGAAGTAAGCGATCGACCCATTTTCCATGATAAACAGCAGCAAGGGTGCCCAGTGGGATGGAGATGACAAGGGTAGTGACCATCGCAGTGACGGCGAGGAGAAGGGTGTTGGGTAATTTTTGCAATAGCATGGAGAGAACTGATTCTCCCGAAGTAAAGGAAGTGCCGAGATCCAAACGAAGGATGGATTGCAACCAATCAACATATTGGGTGAAAAACGGTTGATCCAACCCGAGTTCGATACGCTTAAGGTCAATGGCCTGTTGTGACAACACCGTACCGGTACTGTCATACATCACATCGACAAAATCAGAAGCGGACAGTTGCACCAACAGAAAGGATAAAAATGAAACGCACAGTAGGGTGGGCAGGAGGTGCAATAGGCGTTTGAGAATAAACTTTTTCATGTCAAGTCACCCACTACTTGTTGGCAACCACCAAAAACATCGGGGTGGTTGTGTAGTTGATTTTTTCTTCGTCAGACCAAACTTCTTTCCAAATGTCCGATTCAATCGTTGTTTGAGCCGCACCAAGGTGCTTCATGACAGACAGATCCCACGCAGGACGATGAATGTTGCTTAAGGGCAGTTTTTTTGCAATGCGCTCCATCCAATCGATGTCAGTGCCCTCATAAAAATCCTGCACCTGCTCTTGTTTTGCACGGTCACGATCTTTTAAGTAATCCGCACGCTTTTGTTCATCGCCAAGGTAACAATACCAATTGGCATCAAAATTCAACAGCACCCCATCTTTTTTTAAGACACGGAGCCACTCTTCATAGGCTTTTTCTGGGTTTTGCAAATTCCAAGTAAGATTTCTGGTGACAATGACGTCAAACATTTCATTGTCAAAGGATAGAGCTTCAGCGTTCATCGCTTGAAAATGAATACACTCTGACAAATGTTTTGCATTTTGTCTGGCCTCTTGTAGCATTTCTTCTGTGAGGTCAATGGCCGTCACATGATAGCCGGCTTCTGCCAGAATGATGGAAAAAAAGCCTGGACCTGTCCCGATGTCTAAAATCTTACAACAGGATTTTTTGCGGTTCGGGATGCGCTTTTCAATGGCAGCCAACCACTTATCCTTTTGGGCACAGCCAAGTTCATCTCGGTTGACTTCGGAGTATCCTTCCGAGCGGTTTGCCCAGTATTCTTTGATCTCATGAAGTAACATGTCGGTCTCCTTTTTGATATGATGATGCACTATGTTTCAACACAGATGGTAAAGGATTCAATGACTGATTGTGGTGCACCGTAGCGGTCGGTAAATGATTTCCAGTAGGGTTTGGTATGTACAGCCCTTACCTTTTCGTTGATGAAAAAGTCTAAATCCCAGTAGGGGCGTTCCAATCGACTGAGAGGAAGGTCTTTGGCAATATTGGCCATAATGTTAGGATCTACCCCTTTCATGCGCTCTTTTGTATGGGGATCTTTATATTGTGGTGTGGTTTTCTCGGCGCGATAGCGTTGATCGTACTGATAAAGATAATGGTTGCCGTCAAAAATCAGTAGGCGGCCATTTGGTTTCAATAGCGTAAGCCATTGGCGGTAAGCAAGCTCTGGGTCTTCAAGGTTCCAAACAAGATTTCGACAGACAATGACATCAAAACTCTGTGCTGGAAACGGTGGGTTTGTCGCATCCCCCAATTCAAAGGTGCAGTCAAATCCCTCTTTTTCGGCATTGCGTCGGGCCTCTTGTAGCATATTTTTAGCATAGTCACAAAAGGTCACAGTATGCCCAAGTTTTGCAAGGAGCAATCCCAAAAAGCCGGGGCCACAGCCGATGTCAAGACAGGAAAGATTCGTATTTTCCGGTAGCCATTCCTGTAGCATCTCGGTCCAATGTACCGCATCTTCAGAGTGCAGCTCTTGAACACTTTTTTCAGAATAGCCCTGTGCACGTAGATCCCAATAATGTTGAATGCGTTCTAAATAACTCATATATATATTCACCTGTTGTTAAGTATAACTGTCGTATGGCCATTCACAATTAGTATTATTTTAGCATACAATTGCACCACTGACAAGGAATATGTACTAAATCACAAGAAATTTTACAAACAAATCAAGAAATATAACTGCAAGGAAATTTTAAATTGATAAGATGATACTGTTTTGATTATACAAAAAAATCATGGAAACAAGGATGTTTTACTCTCATTTAACGACGGTGGTTTATAATTTTATCTTGATACTTTCTGGAAATTGTAGTACAATAAAAATAATAAATGAAAATAGGATCAGTTTAGATTTCAATCAAGAAAAAGTAATGTGACAGAAAGAAGTGATGGGCGTGAGGGTTGCAAATCTACTATTCGTGTTGGTTTTTGTCATTGGTATTGCACTTTCAATACACATGGCCAGTGATGTTTACGAAGAACTGCGTGAAAAAGAGCAAAGTGTGTTGGAAAGCTATTCTGCAAGATTGGACTCTGCGGTAGAGTCACAAGTCAAAGTAGCGGAATTATTGGGAGAAATTATTGCCATTTATGATGGACAGTTGACGGATGAGTACTTTGCACGTATCTGCGACATCATGTATAATGAATACATCGATCCGAAGTTTGCCTTTATTTCGGGGGAAACTTTGACACAGGTGTATCCGTTAGAAGGCAACGAGCACATTATTGGCAACAATGTATTTGAGGCAGAATCTTCAAAGGTAGACGCAACCAGAGCAAAAGAAACAAGGCAACTAGTGGTATCGGGACCTTATGAACTATCCAATGGGAGGATGGGGATCGTCATTCGAAATCCCCTATACAACGGAGATCATTTCATTGGATTTGCTGTAGTCAACATTGATGCACAAACATTGTTTTCTGCAATTGAGTTGGAAGAATTGGGTAATTTGGGATATGAATATCAATTGATCGCAGACTATGCTGGCACGAAAGAAGTAGCACTGGAAAGTGATGGGTTTGACCAAAAGTTTACTTCTGTAATAAATTTTGAAATAGCAGGTCAAGATTGGCAGATGTCTCTATACATTAAAAACCGCAATGAATTGATTGTGACACAGGCCTCCTTTTGGTTCTTTGCCATACTCATTGTCAATTGTATCCTTTACTACATCATCAGACGCTTACAAAAGAATCGCATTCGCATGGCAAAAAAAATGGAAACCGATGCCCTCACGGGTGCGTACAATCGCATGAAATTAAGTCAGAGTGTCAAAGAATTGAAACATACTCCATTCGCACTTTTCTTTATTGATCTCAACAAGTTCAAACCAGTCAACGATACCTATGGACATGATATGGGGGATAAATTACTCATCGCTTATGTCAAGCGCCTCAAATGGGAAATGAAATCCGATACCATCATCGCAAGAGTTGGGGGAGATGAGTTTGTGTTGGTCATGCCGGGTGTGGTCAACGAGGAGGAAGCAGAGTCTATCAAAAGGCGCATCCGTACCTTGTCAGAAAATCAATTTACGCTAGATTCTGTCCCTATCCATATTTCTGCCAGTGTCGGCAGTGCCTTGTCGAGTGAAGCACCAGATTTAGAAACGTTGCTCACCATCGCTGATGAAAAAATGTATGCAGAAAAGAAACATAATCAGGTTGCAAGATAACTGGAAACGGGCGACAGAGAGTTTCATCTTGACATTTTGGCGTTGCTGTCTTTGTAAGCAAAAAAACAACACGATCGCATAGCACAGAGAGGGAAATTAGATGAAAGAAATCGTCGCAAAGACACTGGTTTCTGCTAAGAATAGTATGAATATTTATCGTGGGTGTACCCATGGTTGTATTTATTGTGATAGTCGCAGTGAGGTGTACGGTAAAACCTATGATTTTGAGGATGTTGAGGTAAAGGTCAATGCGGTACAACTACTCGAAAAAGAATTGTCTAAGCGCCGCAAAAAGTGCATGATTACCACCGGTGCGATGACAGACCCCTATCTGCCGATAGAAGCGGAGCTTTGTATGACCAGACGCTGCTTGGAGGTTATTGAGGCACAGGGGTATGGTGTAACAGTCCTTACAAAATCCGATTTAATGTTACGTGACCTGAACCTGTTACAACGCATTCACCAAAAGACAAAATGTGTAGTGCAGGTGACGATGACCACCTATGATGAGGATCTTTGTCGGATTGTTGAACCACATGTTTGTACAACAAAGCGGCGGTTTGAGGCGCTGAAACACTTGCAAGCGGCAGGCATTCCAACCATTGTTTGGATGACACCAACGTTGCCATGGATCAATGATAACAAAGAAAATGTCGCAGGACTTTTGGGTTACTGCAAAGAGGCAGGTGTGAAAGGGATTTTGACGTTTGGCATGGGGATGACCTTGCGGTACGGCAATCGAGAGTATTTTTATCAAAAGTTAGAGGAATCCTTTCCTGGCTTGAAGCGAGAATATATGAAAAAATACGGTGCCTCCTATGGTATTGGCAGTCCCAATAGTCGCCAATTGAACACACTCGTCCGAGACTTTTGTAAGACAGAGGGAATACTTTACGGAGAGAAACAGGTGTTTGCATACCTCCATGAATTTCCGGAGCAAGAAACGCAACTCTCTTTATTTTAATAGAAAAAATAATAAAAAAGAACGGTTACCACAGTAATATGGTAACCGTTCTTTTGACTGTGTTACATGACAATGACATCCTGCTTTGCCGGACTACAACGCCCTTCCAAATCGGGGTAGGTACGGTTGATAGCAGCTTTTGCGATTTCAATATCTTCACGAGCCTCCATTGCAGTCAGTACACCGATGGTCACCATATCGCATTCACGGATGGTGTTGTAGACAAAGTTCAAGCCTACATAAGGAGTACAACGACCGGCGGCACAAGGCTTGATAGTCATGACAGGTTTTTTTGCTTGTTGGATAATTTTAGAGACATATTCCACTTCAACCTGCATCAAAAATCCCATGCAGTTGTAAATTTGAATATAGGTCTGTACATCATATTCATTGGCATCGGAATAAAGGAGTACTTCCGGCATATGAGCAGAAAGTCCCGGTACCATGCCACAGTCACGAATCATTTTGGTGTAGTCATCTAGACGGTGGATCACTTTTTTGTTTTTGTCCACCAACTGTTCGACACTTGCATGGTGAATCATGCAAATTTTTGCACCATTTTTTGCAGAGGTTTGAATGGTTTTGAGTGCCTCTTGCCGTGCGGCAGGGGTGTCATCGACATTGACCAAAGGGGTATCAATGATCGTAATTTCCTTACCTGAGCGCTGCTCGGCATAATCTACTGCGCGTTTCATCAATGGGTTGTACTCGAACAATCCCATAATGGCGTTGATATCGTGTTCCAAATATTCCTCAAAAATGGGGTAAAAGGAGGCTTCATCAGGAAATTTTTCTTTGATCATCAGGTCTGCGGCATTGCCAGTATGACTGTAACCACAAAACCAGTTGCTCCCAATGAGCATGCGTGGCAAGGTGATATTTTCAACAGTGGTGGTTGGAAAAGGGGTCTGCATAAAATCACTCCAATATTATTTTCTTGTACACGAGAAGGGTTGTCTCATGCTATCTTTATTTTATCGGTTTTACCAAAAAGTTGCAAGTGCTTTTTTTAATAAAGTTTGTTTTTATGAAAGTTCCGGTACAGTGACATGCACTACACCATCCACGACTTGAAAGTTTGCATAATCGGAATAAGCGCGATTGCCTTGTATATCCTCCATGACAAATCGGATGTAGTAATACCCATCGGACAAGATACGCTCTTCAAAGGTTGTTTGTTCGTTGTAGACAACGGTATCGATGGGGGTAGGGGTGGGTACTGCATCGGGATCAAAAGAGGAAATATTGTGCACCGTCTCAATGACATCACCCACTTGCAATTGATACAGGTGTCTCGTTGTTAGCCCGTTTTCCGTTTGGGGTTTGCGTGCACCTAAAATCTCAAATTGGTCGGTTGTGAGGTCGCAGACCACCAATAAATGATAAGCTTCTCCATTGATGAGCACAGGGACACGATACTCATTATAACTGTCGCCTTCGTACACCAAATCCATGTAGCAAATGGCGTCGTCCAGGTATACCCATGTGCCGGCGAAATTGTCCTTGAAAATACCGTTCTCCCAATCTCTGATGAGATCGCTGTCGGTGCCAAGTGTTAAAAAGATATAGCTGTCATCGGGTGGGGAATAGGACAATTCAAAATTGACAGAGGAGAGGATGTCGGCGGCATCAGGACCAAGACTCAAAGTTGCTGTTTTGCTTTCATCGAAGGTGAAAGGGATTCCTTGCCAGCTGGCATCAATGGTTTTGATCTCGTCTATTTCATTAGAGAATGGAGCCAGTGTTTCGAGAAATGTGCGTCCTGCCTCTTTTAAATCACCTGACAATCCATAACGATAAAGATGCCCAAAGGCTTCTGATGCAGAAATTTTTTGAAAATCTGTCACGTCACGACTACTTTCGGTGTAATAGTAATAACAGGAAAGCCCCATCGCATCAGGACGGTATTCACAGGAAACGGTATGGATAATTGTTTCATCGAGTGCCTGTAGAACCGCTTGTGATGCTGTAGGCAATACCTCACTTGCAAGTAGGGCGAATTGACCCAAATCCATACCGGTGCTGGCATCGTTGTTGCTGTAATTGCCACCATAGTTTTCTGTGACGCTGGCAAAGCGTGAAAGCTCTGTCAAAAAGGTAGAATCCTCTACAGCACGCAACAAGGCCGCTGTTCCAAATTGATCGTACGCCTCTAGTAGAGACGGGAATTTAGACAAATCTGTGACCGACATGGTCAGATATTCTTGATGCCATTCTTGAGAAGAAACCAAGAAATCATCGCAGATGGCGACGGCAAGATCGATTGGTGCAATGGTCGGATCATCGACAAATTGCTCGACAAGTCGGGTGTAATCCAATCCAAATCCAGGTACGGATTCCTGTGAAGCGACCATGTAATTTGCATAGTCATCAAACACACTGGCGGTTTCCATATTTGCCATCAAGCAGGCATCAAAACTGACAATATCAAGGGGGTAATTTTGCGGATGTTCACCATATACCGTTGCAAGTGCTGTGGCAAGTTCCGGATAAGTTAAAGAATCTTCGTCAAACAATTCATCGAAAGCAACACCGTCCAGCGAATTGCCATGTCCCCAGAAATTGAGCATGGTGCGATCCCCGGGGAAATTTTGATGGGCATAGGTTAAAAAGTCAGTCAAGGTGGAAACCTCTCCCATATTGGCAAGAGGGAGTTGCGCCAACAGTTGAACACCGTTGCTGTCATATAAATACCGTTCACTGTAATCCGCATTGATCTGGTCACTTTTCCAACGGGTAGAACCACCGGTTTGAATGACTACTTGCACCCCTTCCGGCAGGCGTACTTTCGTCAATTCATCCAGATCATCGGTGGCAGAGCCGTCCACCGATTCCAAATCACTGCCACAGAGATACCAATAGATGACCCAGTGGTTGTCGGTTTCACTGATGGGGGTAGCCGAAATGGCTGTATCATGAGGTGTGTCACCTGCTTGTACACGTTCGGAAGGGGTATCATCTTCCAATAGGGAAAGACAACCGGACAACGGCAATAGCAGCGCAAGCGACAAAAAAAGTGCCAAAAACTGTTTCATAAAAACTCCTTATGGGTTATTGATCAAGTCGGTCCTTGTGAGATCTGTTGTACTACTTTTATTATAAATCTTTCGTATAGGACTGTCAATAAAAGAGAGGGGATATGTAAAAAATACTTGACGAATGGTACAAAATATACTATAATATAACAGCAGTTTCTATGCTGGAGTAGCTCAGATGGTAGAGCAGCTGATTCGTAATCAGCAGGTTCGTGGGTTCAAGTCCCATCTTCAGCTCCAAAATAAGATCCACGCTTTTGCGTGGGTCTTATTTTTTTGGAAGGGACTTGATAAGCGGCTCTTAAAAACACTCCGGTGGAGTGTTTTAACCGCGCCGGCTTTTCCGCAGAAAAGAAGTCCCATCTTCAGCTCCAAAATAAGATCCACGCTTTTGCGTGGGTCTTATTTT
>CAYJIM010000043.1:0-7141 GCA_964370215.1 uncultured Oscillospiraceae bacterium | reverse complement strand
TATGTTGATGAAAATTTGGTGCTGTAGGGACATGGCTTGCCATGTCCGCCATTCATCGCCTACCATTAAACAGAGCAGAGCCCTTTCTTATAAAAACTGCCGCATCAACCAACAGATTCTTAAGAAAAATCTTTGGAGATACTACTTGACAGATAATACTATGCAATATATAATATAAGTGTAAACACAATATAGAGAAAGGAGGAACGTTATGGATGCACAGTTGAAAAAAGGTCTGGTGGAAGTGTGTGCCCTCAAGGTCTTGACCCATGGGGATTCTTACGGCTACCAAATCATCAAAGACATTTCCCCTTACTTGCAGTTGTCAGAATCCACCCTTTATCCGGTGCTTCGTCGTTTGGAATCAGCAGAATGTTTGACTGTTTATTCGGTAGAACATGGTGGCAGATTGCGAAAATACTACCAAATTACCGACAAGGGACGGCAACGGATTAGCGACTTTATTGCGGAATGGCAGGACATCATGAAATTATATGAATTTTTAAAGGGGGAATCATCGCTATGACAAAACAACAGTTTATGGATTTATTACAGTTTCGGTTGCAGCAAATGCCGGCACAGGAACTTGCGGATATTCTAGCGTTTTACGAAGAGAGTATCCAAGACCGCATGGAAGAGGGCTTGACCGAAGAAGAAGCGGTCGCACAAATGGGAGATTTTGAAGAATTGGTGGCAAACATCCTCACCGACCTGCCGATGCACACCTTGTTGACCAATCGCATCAAAGAGGCGAATAATCGTACCTCCAATAAGGCATTGATCCTTGTGTTACTCATTCTGGGATTTCCGTTGTGGTTTCCGATTTCGCTCATATTTGTATGTATCCTTTTGATATTGTTATTGACATTATGGATCTTGTTAGGTTCGCTTTATATCACACTACTCGGTATCGCATTCGCAGGGGTTTCTGGCATTATCCAAGGCTTTTTTCAATTTGGCATGGCTGGCATTGCACAGGGCTTTGCCTGTATCGGGGCAGGACTTGCCTGTATCGGGTTGGCACTTTTGTTGTGCATTCCTTTGCTGTGGTTATCCAAACAATTTATCCGCTTTCATACATTCATCTTTAAAAAGATCAAACAAGGATTGATCGGTAAAAAAGGAGGGACACGATGAAAAAGTTTGCATTGATTGGGTGCTTGACAATGGTTTTGGGCCTTGTCATCTTCGGTACCTCTATGGCGTTTCTTGATTTTGACTACCGCAACATGTCGACGACAGAACCCTTTGAACAAAAGCAAATGACAGTGGAAGATAGTGGGCAGGACATTGTGATTGAAGATCATAATACAAAAGTGACTGTCGGACTTTCGCCCGATGACCAAATCCACCTGCAATACTATGAACGGGAAACCGATTATTACGACATTGAGAAAGAGGGAACCCTCCGAATTCAAAAGGTAAGCCCTCTCGTTTGGTCGTGGTTTCATCTTGATTTTTACGGATGGGAAAATAACCTTACTTTATTATTGCCAGCAAGCTATCACGGCGATATCGATATCCATACAAGCAACGACGACATCACGGTGACAGGCATTGCCGCGGAAACGTTATCACTTCGTACAACCAACGACAGCATCACCGTAGAAGAGATACAGGTAGCCGATCAACTGACCTTAGAAAACACAAACGGCTCACTTCTCTTGGAAAACAGTCAGGCAGGGGAAGTAGCGCTGTCAACGACCAATGGACGCATCACAATGGACGATGTCGAGATCAAAAACGGTGCGACATTGCATACCATCAACCACGACTTTAGCATTGCCAATGTAACGGTTGGGGGCAGTTTAGAAGGCGACAACTACAATGGGGAAATCGAATTGGACGATGTTACTGCCGCTGACATGATTTATATGCACACAGGCAATGGGCGTGTATCGGCAACCAACACGGCATCTAAAGAGTTTGATATAAAAACTACCAACAACGACGTGGTGTTGGCCGATGTTTTGGCGGAACACATTACATTGGACTCGGTCAACGGATTGCTCAAAGGGTCGATCCTCGGAGCGGCAGAAGAGTACAACATCCAATCAAGCACCATGAATGGAGACAACAACCTCGGACAACGTGTCGGTACTACCGACAAAACGCTGTCGGCCACTACCACCAATGGCCATATTGAACTACAATTCATACCGATAGACTAAAAAATATAAAGCGGTTGGCAGAAAGGATTGAAATGCCGACCGCTTTGTGTTATAATGCCAGTAAACAGCATGCAAACTGTGCTTAATATGTTTACTTTTGAAAAGAAAGCGAGAGAAACTCATGAAACGTTGTATGGTTATGCCGGATTCCTTTAAAGGTTCTATCTCCTCTATGGAGGCTTGTGAAATCATCAGAGATCGTGTGCTTGCCCATTTTCCTACCTGTGCAGTGGATTTGATTCCCGTTGCCGATGGGGGAGAAGGGACTGTCGACTGCTTCTTGGAAGCGATCCAAGGCGAAAAGGTGAATGTCACCGTATCCGGTCCTTTTGGCGAACCGGTAGAAGCGTACTATGCACGTACAGGCCAGATCGCGATCATTGAAATGGCAATGGCGGCAGGATTGCCACAGGCAGAGGGCCGGTTAAATCCTGTCACTGCCACTACCTATGGCGTGGGGGAATTGATGCGCCACGCAGTCGACGCAGGTTGTACCGAGCTCTACTTGGGTCTTGGTGGAAGCTGTACCAACGATGCAGGGGTCGGTATGGCAAGGGCACTTGGCACGACCTTTTACCGCGGTGATGAAGTGTTTGTCCCACAAGGGGACACCCTTTGTGAGATCACTCGTTTTGACACCAAAGAAACGGAAAAATTACTCCAAAATTGCACCGTTACGGCGATGTGCGACATTGACAATCCGCTGTTTGGCACCCAAGGAGCGGCGTATGTTTTTGCACCGCAAAAAGGTGCGGACGAAGAGATGGTCAAATTACTCGACCAAAATCTCACTGCCCTAGGCGCACTGATCCCGAAAGCGGCACAAACGGCAGGTGCCGGTGCGGCAGGTGGTATGGGTGCCGGTGTGGTTGCTTTTCTGAAAGGTATATTGAAGCCGGGTATTCAAACGGTACTCGACTTGGTGCAATTTGAAGAACGTGTCAAAGGGGTTGACTTGATTTTCACAGGGGAAGGCAAAATCGACAGCCAAAGTCTGCGTGGGAAGGTGGTCATCGGGATTGCCAAACGTGCCGAGGCACAACAAATACCGGTGGTTGCACTTGTCGGCGACATTGGCAACGGTGCAGAGGGGGCGTATGACCTAGGGGTAGCGGCAATCTTTAGCATCAACCAAGTAGCCATACCATTTTCCGAAGCACGTCACCGCAGCAAACAGGACTTGGCAACGGCGGTGGACAATCTCATGCGTTACCACAAAACCATGTTGAAACACTAGAAAGAGGTGAGCGAATGTTACGAGATCTTTTGCTGCAAAACCGCAGTTATCGAGGGTATGACGAATCGGTCAAAGTGACAAAGGCACAATTAGAAGCGCTGATCGAACTGTGTCAGCTGACCCCCTCCAGTGCCAACCTACAGCCGTTGAAATATCTGCTTTCCTGTGACGATGAGCGCAATCAAAAGATTTTCAACTGTACCAAATGGGCAGGGGCATTGCCTGACCTTTCCCTTCCCTATGAAGGACACCGACCGACGGGGTATGTGGTCATCGTGGTGGATACCACCATTGCAAGCAATACAGCTCCCTTTATGAAGGATGTCGGCATTGTCGCACAAACCATGCTACTGGGTGCGACCGAAATGGGTCTCGGTGGCTGTATGATCGGGGCTTTCGATGCCGTACAATTGCAGACCTCCCTACAATTGCCAGAGCATCTCCATCCTGCCTTGGTGGTGGCGATTGGAAAGCCGGATGAAAGGATTGTTTTAACAACCGCAACCGAGGGACAAGTCAAGTACTATCGGGATGAAACCGACACCCACTATGTACCGAAACGTCCACTGACCGAAGTTATTTTACCATAAGCACAAACAAACAACCCTCAGACCGTCGAAAAACCCGCAACCGCAAAAATGGTGAGCCTTGTTGCTCACCATTTTTGTTTTCTGTGTCACTACAACTTGCAAATGTCGTTCATATACCCTCTGTATCACTCTCTCATTTGCAAGTTTTGTTCCTTGACTTGCGGATTTTTGGACGCTCTGTCAGATTCCTAAGTAAGGAAGACCTTTTCGCTGTTTCTTGAGATGTGAATAGAAAAAAGTGATTCAAAGCCATCAAATGATGTATGAAAGACCGGTTACCCGCATATAGTTTAGCAGTATGTACAAGGGGGTAACCAACATGATGGAGGCTTTACAATTATATACCGACATTCGTGCAAGAACCGGCGGAGACATTTACATTGGTGTCGTCGGGCCGGTGCGAAGCGGTAAATCCACATTCATCAAACGCTTTATGGAGGAGATGGTCATTCCAAATATCGAAAGTGAATTTCGCAAAGAACGAGCCATTGACGAACTACCGCAGTCTGCGGCTGGCAAAACAATCATGACAACCGAACCGAAATTCATTCCGGAAGAGGCAATTCACATTGAAGTTGCACCGGATGCCGGTTTGAATGTGCGCTTGATTGATTGTGTGGGTTATATTGTACCCAGTGCCATCGGGTACATTGAAAATCAACAACCGCGTATGGTAGACACGCCATGGTTTGAACAGGAAGTACCGTTCAACATGGCAGCAGAGGTAGGTACTAGAAAGGTCATCACCGAGCATTCTACCGTTGGCGTGGTCATCACCACCGATGGTAGCATCAGCGACATTCCAAGAGAAGAGTATGAGGAAGCGGAAGAACGTGTCATTGAAGAGTTGTTGGCATTGGAAAAACCATTTGTAATTTTGCTCAACTGTGTGCGTCCGACGACAGCGGAAAGTCAAGCAATGGCAGAAGCACTCACCCAAAAGTATGGCGTACCGGTGATGCCGGTCAACTGTGTGGATCTTGACGAATCCACCATCAAAGAGATTTTAGCCAATTTACTCTATCAATTTCCTGTCAAAGAAATTTCCTTTGAAATGCCACGCTGGATCAATCAGTTGGACAATGACCATTGGCTGAAAAAAGCATTGTTTGACCGCATCAAGGCGAGTGTGTCAGGGATACAACGGATTGAGCAGTTACAGTCGCTCAGTGATCAGATTGCCACTTGTGAGTATGTAGACCTTGCCACCCTACGCCAGATTGATCTGGGCAATGGGTCGGGGGTTATGTCGGTTTCACTGCTATCTCATCTCTTTTTCAAGGTGGTATCAGAGCAGACGGGACTCGACATCACCGATGAATCACAGCTACTACCGCTACTCGGTGAATTTGCAAGCATGAAAAAGGATTATCAGGCATTCAAGGCCGCATTGGATGAGGTGGAAGCGACGGGATATGGCATTGTCATGCCTTCACGTGATCAACTGATGGTGGAAGAGCCTGAAATTGTCAAACAGAGTGGCAAGTATGGCGTGCGTCTGCGTGCACAAGCCCCTTCCATCCATATGGTCAAATGCAACATCACCACAGAAGTCAGTCCGATTGTCGGCAGTGAAAGTCAAAGTGAGGATCTTGTGATGTATCTTTTGGATGAGTTTGATGAGAACCCTCAAAAAATTTGGGAATCCAACATCTTCGGGAAAAGTTTACATGAATTGGTCAATGAGGGGTTACACAACAAGCTGTACCGTATGCCAATGGATGCGAGGATGAAACTGCAAGAAACCATCGAACGCATCATCAACGAAGGATGTAGCGGCCTCATCTGCATTATACTATAAAAGTGAAAACCACCAGCTTAAATTTAGCTGGTGGTTTTCACTTTTATTCGCTTATAGCACGGTACTTGCATGTCGGGTGACATGGCAACCGATATTGACAGCACAGGGGAGCCCTGCAATGTGGGTGGGGAACACTTCAATGTTGACGGCAAGTGCCGTTGTTTTTCCGCCAAACCCTTGTGGGCCGATGCCCAGTTCGTTGACACGGGTGAGAATTTTCTCTTCCATTTCTGCATAAAACGGGTCTGGGTGGCGTTTGGATACTGCACGACAGAGTGCTTGCTTGGAAAGTAGGGCGCATTTTTCAAAATCACCACCAAGCCCCACACCAATAACCATCGGTGGACAGGGGTTGGAACCGGCTTTCTTTGCTTGTTGTACGACAAAGTCGACAATGTCATCGGCAGTAGCCGCCGGAGTGAACATGTTGGTGCCACTCATATTTTCACTGCCAAACCCTTTGGGTGCAACGGTGATTTTTACTTGATCGCCATCTACAATGTTGAAATGGATGACGGCAGGGGTATTGTCGTCGGTATTGACCCGACGCAATGGATCGGCAACGATGGAACAACGCAAATGCCCCTCTTGGTACCCTTCACGCACCCCTTGTTGAATGGCTTCTTGCAGACTACCACCGACAACCTGAACCTCCTGTCCGAGATCGACAAAGATGATGGCCATGCCGGTATCCTGACAAATTGGTACCTGCAACTGATCCGCCGCATCGAGATTATCGAGCAGGTCGGACAGCACCGCCTGTGCCGGCGGATAGCTTTCACAGCCGTGGCAGGTTTTGAGGGTATCGGCAAGGTCGGCCGGTAGTATCATATTGGCATCGATGCAGAGTTGTTTAACGATATGAGTGATTTGGGTGCTTGCAACAGTTCTCATTCTTGTTCCTCCAAAATAAAGTTTCCGTCAATCATCACCGCAACAGGACAAGCCGTGGGACTGAGTGGATCAGCACGGAAAATCGACAGGTCGGCGTCCTTGCCGACTGCCAAACTACCCACCCGATCGTCAATCCCACAAATTTTAGCAGGCATGGCGGTGATGAGGTACAGTGCTTCATCAGCGGTCATTCCACCACGCATCGCAACGGCGGCGGACAGTGGAAGGTATTGAATTGGGGTGACGGGGTGGTCGGTGCAAAGGGCGGTGCGTAGTCCTGCTTTGTACAGCCCTGCCGGCGTATTCACCTGTAGATGTTGTAGTTCCGGTTTGGAACGGTCACACAGAATCGGCCCTGTGATGATGGGCACATCTTGTGAGAGCAGGGAAGGGATGATACGGTGGGATTCCGTCCCGTGTACCAAGACAAGATCCAATGAGAATTCTT
>CAYJIM010000042.1:0-20438 GCA_964370215.1 uncultured Oscillospiraceae bacterium | reverse complement strand
AAAAAGGAGATGATTACATGACCAAAAAACGACAACGAAGAGAATTTACCGAAGAATTCAAACAGCAGATGGTTCAATTGTATAACAACGGGAAATCAAAGGCAGATATAGCTATTCCACCCTCTGAGGAGAAATCAGATGGAAGGATATTCTCATAGTATTAAAATTCCAAAAACTGCAAAAAATAGTGTAGCAACTCTCGTTACTACACTATTTTTTGGAACTACAGCCTATTGCCCTGACTGTTCTCCTCTATCATTTGATCTTACAGGGTGCCACGCTCTAAAAATGCCTGCATACACTGGAAGGTTTCTTCAGAGATGACGTGTTCCATACGGCATGCGTCTTCGCTTGCGGTTTCTTCCTGTACACCGATTTTTGTTAAAAATGTGATGAGCATGCGGTGGCGCTCATAGGTGCGTTCTGCGATGGCGCGACCTTCTTCGGTGAGGGTGATATGCCCGTGACCATCCACCACAATCAATTTGTTTTCACGAAACTGCTTCATCGCAACACTGACACTCGGTTTTGAAAATCCGAGTTCATTTGCGATGTCCACAGAACGGACATTGCCGTTACGGCGACCGAGCACCAAAATCGTTTCCAAATAATTTTCTGCGGACTCTTGTATTTTCATACCGATAACCTCTCTTTTTTCAGTGGTTTACAGGGTGACATCTGCATCGTAATCGACGGCGGCAAAATCAAAGCCAAACATCTGTCTAAAGTCTTGCCAATAGCCGTCAATATCTGCAAATTGCAAAAGATTATCGTCGTTGATACCGGTGAATGCGCCGGCTACTTCCTGTTGCACTTCCGGGCTCATTTCCCAGTCATCCATACGGATGAGGCCTTCCTCATCGACCACAGGGGCAGCAACATACAGCTTTTCGCGCATCATCCGATCCATCTGCTCGATACAACCCTCGTGTAGGCCTTTTTCTTTCATGGTGCGATAGAGTATGGTGATATAGAGAGGAACAATTGGGATGGCAGCGCTTGCTTGGGTGACCAATGCTTTGTTGACCGAAATGTAGGCGTGTAGGTCAAGGTCACTGAAGCGTTGGGTCAGTTCGTTGGCGGTTTGGTGCAGATGTTTTTTTGCCTGCCCGATGGTACCGTCACGATAGATGGCGTGGGTCATGGTAGGGCCAATATAGGAATAAGCAAGCGTGGTAGCGCCATTTGCCAGTACATCGTTGTCGGCAAGCAGTTGCATCCACTCTGTCCAGTCTTCACCACCCATGACTTTGATGGTATCGGCAATTTCTTGGTCATTTGCAGGTTCAATGGTCACATCCGAAACGGTGCGATCTGCAAGGTTGATGGTTTTGTTTTGGTAAGGGGCACCCACCGTTTTGAGTACCGATGAAACGGAAGAACCGTCCGCTAGGGTACGGCGTGGAGTCGCCAAAGAGTAGATGACAAGATCTACCTTGCCGAGGTCTTCTTTGATGGTATCAACTACTTGTTGTTTGATCTCTTTGGAAAAGGCGTCGCCCAAAATGGTTTTTGCATAGAGGCCTTCTTCTGCTGCCAAGGTGTCAAAGGCAACGTTGTTGTAAAACCCTGCGGAGGCAGGTCGTTTGCCATTGGAGGGGCGCTCAAAGGATACCGCAAGGGTAGCGGCCCCAGCACCGAAGGCGGCGGCAATGCGTGAGGACAGGCCATAACCCGTCGAGCCACCAAGAACCAATACTTTTTTAGGCCCTTGGAAGGTACCGTTTTGTTTGACAACGGCAATTTGTTGTTTGACGTGTTCGGCACAACCGATTGGGTGTGCAGTGGTGCAGATGAATCCGCGAATTTTTGGAACGACAACCATAGTGATTTTCTCCTTTATAAACCAAACACCGTTTGGTGGTTTTGATGTGTTTTGGTAGGACTTATCGGGTCAAACGACGACCCTCAAGGTAAAAACGTTTGTCCTCCGCCTCTCCCATAGAAAAGGTTTTACGCGGAAGGACACCGTCGGTGTGTACCGTTTCAAACAGCTCGTTTTTTTGCATGGCAGGGAATAGAAATCCTACCGTATGTTGCTGTTTGGATAATGAAACGACAACCTCTTCACCGTGGATATAATCCACTTCACCGCTTTGCGTCTGCAAGTAGTAATCCAAAAAGGCTTGTACACTGCCGACAGCAAGGTGGCTTTTGGGAGACTGGATGGTGTAAATGGTTTGCTTACCATCCTGCACCACCGTCACCTGTTGTCCACCCTCTATTGCCTCGGGCACAGCATTCAGCCATGCAGTGAAACTACCAAGGAGGTGATCGACATTGGTATCAAGGACAATGCGATGAATGGCCTCAAAGGTGAGCGAAGGGTCGTGTAGATTGACAATTTCCACCAACGCATAACGTGCCGGATGATCATAAGCCTGTTCACCCATCGTTTGCTTGATGGCCTCATAACAGGTCTTTGCCGTTGCTAGGGAGTGATTGCCGTCCCCAACGGCAAACAGCAATGGGTGGGGGGAAGGGTCGGCAGAAACAAGACTCTCCAGTGCTTGATGCACCTGCTGCTGTGCGCCCTCATCCAATAAAAATCCCTGTAGATGGCCGCTGTCCTGCATCAGATCAAAATCATAGCAGCAGGGTAGTGTAGCGGAGTCAAGGGGTTCTAGCACCGTTTGCTTTGGATCATCAATCAGTAGCATGACATGCGGAAATTCTATGGGGGCATCGGTGCGTACCTGTACCCTTGGTGGGATGCGAGAGAGTACCGTGCCCTCTGTTGCACGGATGAGCGCAGTTGAACCTGCATGAAAGTCATAATCCTCAAGGTCGATACAGCAGACCAGTCCAGTACGGGTGGTACCGTTTCGCAAACGACGCTTGACCAGTACCATACCGTTTGGGATTTCCTCAAAAAAATCACTGTCAAGTGCATTTCGCATAGCGTTGTTGATGGCGGTGATGCGCACAGCAGGATCTTCTGTGCCGAGATAAACCTCCGGGTAGGTCATGTGATAGGAGGAAGTGGCACTGCCGACCAAATCCGAAACAGCTTGCCAGTATACCGGTTGCGCGGTGTACTGGTCGCAGGCCACCACGCTAAATAGCGGTGCCTCTGTGGCAGGGGGGAGCAAAAGGTTAGCAGCAAAACAACGGTGTTTCATAAAGTTCCTCCTTTTGATTTAGAAGAGTGCGTCAGGTATTACAGTATCAAGTTTTTGATCGATAAAAGTCATCGCCACTGATGCGTTGGCATTGTATTCGCCGATCCACAGTGCGGTGAAGGTATTGGCGCCGTCTACATCCACAGCAGTGATAATCCCATCACCACCGACAATGGCGCTGACTTCTGCATAGGACATGCCGAGGGAAAGTGCACGGTATTCGGCAATGGAAATACCATTTGGATAGAGCGAAGTGCCCGTATCGGTCGCACTTTGTGGTGCGGTCGGGAAATTCTCGGCCTCACTGCTGGCGTTCTCTGATGTTGCGGGTGGCTCCGGCGTGGGGGAGTCGTCCGAGAAGAGGTCGTCAAAAGCACTGTCAAAGGAGTCGGTGGAATACTCAAACTCATAGGTGCTGTAATCATTTTCCATCTCACTGAAGAGGACAACGACCTGTAAGATAGTCGAGAGCACAATAGAGACAAGGTAGAGTAATGCGACGGCACCGATGGTTACTTTGACCCAAGTTGCCAGTTTATGTGTTGTCAAATCAGGACGATTGCGCAACAGCCACAGATAATTGGTGGTGAAGGGATTTTCCTGTCCGTAGACAGGCCCTTGCTCAGCTTGCTGTGACTCTTGTGGCGACATTTGCCAAAGAGCAGTGTCGGACCTCACGTTGGGCGGTGGGGTAGTTGGCGTTTCAAAATCCGGTTGTTTGGTGCCACATCGTATACAATAGTCACCGGTATATGCAGTTCCACACTTGGGACAAAACATGATCATTCACCTTTCGATGATCTCTTGTAAACGAGATCTTTTTGTTATGGTCATAATATCCTTATTATAACAAAAAACCTATGAAAAGTAAAATAGTATTTTGCGGATTATTGAAAACTTGTAGGCGCAAGATGGAAAAGACGTTTGAGCTTAGGATTTCGGTAAAAAATAAGGAACGCTTGTTCGAAAAAGGTGACAAAAAGATTACAATTTCAAAAAAAGCGCAAAAACCTTGCAAATTTCACACTTTTTGCCCGCATAAAACTTGCAATATTAGTCCTTGTCCTTTATAATAAAAACAGCCTCGGTGGTGAAGTATGGTGAATTGGGGTGAATTTTTGTGGAAAGAGGTGGGGAAGTGTTAAGTGGTACCTATCAATACAACATTGACGCAAAAGGCCGATTGAATTTTCCTGCCAAATTGCGCGAAAATCTAAGTGAAACCTTTATCATTACTACCAGTCTAGCAGATCCCTGTCTGGTTGTCTATAGCAAAGAAGAGTGGCAACGTTTGGAAGAACGCCTAGGCAATCTGCCATCCACACAAACTAGAAAGATCAAGCGTTTTATTTTTGGAAATTCTACAGAAGTGGTGCCAGACAAACAGGGGCGCATCATTGTGCCGCAAAATCTGATGGTCCATGGGGGACTGGTCAAAGAGGTCACCATTGTTGGGGTATCCGACAGCTGTGAGATCTGGGACAGTGAGAAATACCTTGCGCAACAAGAGGAAATGAGTCAAGAAGAACTGCTCCAAGCGGCGATTGCTTTGGGGTTGTAACCGATCATGATATTAAAATGTTTACAATTCGTTCTATAAAAGGGACAAAAAAATATGCTATAGTGAGCATGTAACTAGAGAGGACAGGTGGATTTACTTTGAATTTTTCACACTATTCCGTAATGTTAGATGCCTGTATCGATGGTTTACACATTCAGCCGAATGGTATTTATGTGGATGGCACTGCCGGTGGCGGTGGGCATTCTTTAGAGATTGCAAAGCGATTGACAGGTGGAAAGCTCTTTTCGTTGGATCAAGATCCCGACGCCATCAAAGCTGCCGGCGAACGACTGGCGGACTATCCGCAAGCAACGCTCATTCAAACCAACTTTCGGATGATGGATACCGCATTACAACAACACGGGGTCGACAAGGTCGACGGTGTTTTACTAGATTTGGGGGTTTCCTCCCATCAATTGGATACAGTGGAACGTGGGTTTAGCTATCACGGCACCGCACCTTTGGATATGCGCATGAGTCAAACAGGTTTTTCAGCGGCAGACCTTGTCAACACCTACAGCGTGCAGGAGTTGACCGATGTACTGCGTGTGTACGGGGAAGAGCGTTTTGCTTATCGTATCGCCCAAGGCATTGTCAAAGCTCGTGAAGTAGCACCCATTGAAACGACTGACCAATTGGCAGAATTGATCAAAGCCGGTATTCCGGCGGCGATGCGCAGAGAAAAAAATCCCTGCAAACGCAGCTTTCAAGCCATCCGAATTGCCGTCAACGGAGAACTGGATGTCTTAAAAGAAGGACTGCAAACAGCATTTGATTTATTGGCACCGGAGGGAAGACTGGTGGTTTTGACGTTCCATTCGTTGGAGGATCGCATTGTCAAACAACAGTTTGCCACATGGTGCAAAGGATGTACCTGCCCGTCTGATTTTCCCATTTGTGTTTGTGGGAATACACCAAAAGCCAGCCTTGTCAATCGCAAGCCGATTGTGGCAACGGCGCAAGAGCTTTCAGAAAACCAACGCAGTCGATCTGCAAAACTTCGTATTCTGCAAAAAATCAGACAAGATTAGACAAGGGCACGTGGTACAATAGAGAACACAGGCACAAGGCTGCTGATCGCATCACCACAACGACAATAGGGTGAGGAGTTGAAAGGAATCGATGGATTCCGTTAAAATATGAGAAGTTCAAATTTGGCCTATGCACCCCGTAGGCAGCAACAACAAAAGCAACAAAAGCCCCCGGTCATTCGCAAATCGCCACGTTCAAAAGCCGGCACGAAACGTCGGGCAATGCGCACCGCAATGGGCTTGGGCATTTACATTGCACTCGCTTCAATGTGTTTGATTTACGGTCGGGTACGCTTAACGGAAGAAAATGCCGCATTATTGGAAGCGACCATCACCTATGAGGAAATGCAAAGTGAGTATGTGCAGATGGAAACAACCATCATGAACATGGCCTCCCTAAAAACGGTGGAAGAGCAGGCAAGAGCCTTGGGGTTGGCAGAATTACAAAGTACCCAAGTGCAAAATATTACAGTGCATGGAGACAATCAAGTGCATGTGAGTGGCACACAGGGAAGTTTTCTTGCATGGTGGGATGACTTGTGGACCTACATCTTTGGTTAAATTATATAGAAAACGAATAGACACAAGGGTTCAAAAGACAACATTTTTGTTTGAACCCTTGTTTTGCATTGTTAAGGAGCGCATCGATGAAAGAAAAAAATCAAAAGGGGAGAGCCCCAAGAAGGACATCGACAACGGCGATGTCAAAACAGATGAAAAAACGTGTGTACATGAGCGTTGGCGGAGGCCTTGGTTTGTTTTCGATCTATGTTGTCGGCACATTGTTTAATGTTTCGGTCATCAGTGCCACACAGTACCAGGAACAGGCAGCACAACAGCAGGCGTCCTCCATTGCCATTCCGGCAAACCGAGGCTCTATTTATGATGCTAATATGGAAGTGTTGGCCTCCAGTGCGACAGTCTGGACAGTGGTCATTGACCCCAATCAAATTCAGAAAATGGAAGACAAAGAGAGAGCGGCACGCCTGCTTTCCAGTATTTTGGGGCTTGAGTATGAAAAGGTGTTTGCGCAAACGCAAAAGGATAACCAATACGAAATCATTGCCAAAAAGGTGGAAAAGCCACAGGCCGATGAAATTCGTAAATTGATTTTGGAACAGGATTACTATTTCATCTATTTGGAGGAGGATTCCAAACGATACTATCCGCAGGAGACGATGGCGGCACAGGTCATTGGTTTTACCAATGCGGACAACAACGGTACTTATGGGGTAGAGGAAGAGTACAATGATATTTTGGAAGGGGTCAACGGACGCATCATCACCGCAGTGGATGGGACCGGGACACCGATTCCGACAAGCTATGAAGAGCGTTATGATCCGGTGAATGGTAGCAGTATTCAATTGACCATCGATTCCAACATCCAACGTTTTGCGGAACAGGCATTGGAAAATGCTGTTGCGGCACACAACCCCAGAAATGGGGCAACTGCCATTGTCATGGACATTGAAACGGGTGCGATTCTCGGTATGGCAAACTCCATTGGGTTTGACCTCAACAATCCGGGTGTTTTGTACAGTGATTTGTACAACTGGAAATTGGACAATCCGGAAAAATGGGAATACGACTACGATACAAGATATGGTGAATATGTGCCACTTGAAATCGACCCCGACGACTATGAGGACGAATTGGTCTTTATGCAATGGCAAAATACGGCGACAATGACCCAGTACAACCCCGGTTCGGTTTTTAAATTGGTAACAGGGGCGGCGGCATTTGAAGAGGGGATTGTCAATTTGGGCACCACCCATACCTGTACCGGTTCGATTGAAGTTGCCGATGCAATCTACAACTGCCATAACATTTATGGACATGGAACTCTCGATTTTATTGGCATGATTCAAAAATCCTGTAACCCTGCTTTTATTTGGATGGGACAGATGCTCGGCATTGACACCTTTAACATCTATCTTGACAACTTTGGGATCACTGAAAAAACAGGGATTGACCTACCGGCAGAGGCAAGCAGTAGTTACTATTCTGCCGAAGAAATGTCCATCGTCGACTTGGCGAGTGAATCTTTTGGACAGAGTTTGGCAGTCACCCCTATTCAGATGCTGACTGCTACCTGTGCCATCGCCAATGAAGGTCAACTGATGGAGCCGTATATTGTCGGCCATGTATTGGATGCTTCCGGTAATGTCGTCTCTACGACACAACCGAATGTCAAGCGTCAAATCATTTCAGAGGGGACGGCAAATGCCATCCTGCAAGGAATGGAAGCGATGGCACAGTCTTCGGCAGCGGCAGTCAATGGGTACCGTGTTGGTGCAAAATCAGGTACATCACAGATCAACAATGAAAGTGGTTCGGGGCGTTATGTTTCCTCGATGGTTGCTGTTGCACCGATCGAAGACCCGAAAATTGGCGTGATTGTCGTGGTAAATGAGCCACAAAATGGTGAATACTATGGGAGTAAGGTAGCGGCACCGGTCGTTCATGAAATTTTGGCAGATACCCTGCCGTATATGGGTATTCTACCGGAGTACACCCAAGCGGAATTGGATCAATTGGAAGCACTGACACCGGTTGTAACCGGCAAAACGCTAGACGATGCAAGACAAGCGGTTGTAGAAACAGGCTTTACCTATAGCACCATCGGGAATGGGGATACCGTTGTGGCACAAATTCCACAGGCAGGTACGGCGATGGTCGATGGCGGTACCGTGTTGTTGTACACAGAAGAAACGACTGACCGTGAAATGATGACAGTGCCCGACGTTATGGGGTTGTCTGTCAGCCAAGCAGAAGCACGATTGGAAGCGGCGGGCTTGAATGCCAGCCGAGGTAGTAGTGTGTTGACCTCCACTGCAGCGGTGGTCGATACCCAAAGCGTCTTACCAGGTACAGAGATTGAAAAAGGGACAGTCGTCACCATTTCCTTCTCAGTTACCATTGCAGACGGATAAAAACAACAATCAATGACAACGAAAGGGTGTAGCAAGATGAATTTGTCGATGCTTTTACAGGGGATTACTGACGAGCAGGTTGCGCAGATTGCGGTGACCGATATCACAAACGACTCCAGAAAAGTCAAGCCGGGTAGCGTCTATGTGGCGATTGTCGGTATCGTGTCGGACGGACACGATTATGTACCACAGGCATTGGCGGCAGGTGCGGTTTCGGTGATCGTCGAGCGTGATATGGGGCTTGCAGAACAGGTGATCGTGGCAGATACCCACAGAGCCTACGCTCGTTTATGTGCAAACTTTTTTGGCAACCCTGCAAGGGACTTACACCTATTGGGGGTGACGGGCACCAACGGCAAAACGTCGGTGGCAACGGTTGTCAAACATCTGTTGACCCAAGTGGGGCTGTCGGTGGGGCTGATCGGCACCATTCAAATGGAATATGGTACCGTGGTGGAAAAAACTGCCAATACCACCCCCGACCCTTATGTCTTGCACCAAAGCTTTGCCAAAATGAAAGCGGCAGGGTGCACCCATGTCATCATGGAGGTGTCGTCCCATGCGCTGTCGCAACAGCGATTGTATGGCTGTCACTTTGATGTGGCAGCGTTCACCAACTTGAGTCAAGATCATCTGGACTACCACAAAGATATGGGAGAATACTTTGAGGCGAAGGCGCAGTTGTTTGAAATGGCCCCTCAGTGGATTGTCAATCTACGGGACGCATACGGCAAAAAGTTGTTTGCTCGTTACCCACAGGCGATGACCTATACCACCGAAAGCGAAACGGCAGATTGGTCGGCACGTGACATGGTGTTCCACAGCGATGCCGTGACCTTTTCGCTCGTGACTGCACAAGGGACTTACCCCGTGCACTTTGCCATTCCGGGACAATATTCGGTGGAAAATGCCTTGACTGCCCTTGCCATTTGTGCAAAATTAGGGTACCCCATCGGACAATTGGTAGAGGAAATCAAGACATTGAAAGGGATCACCGGTCGCTGTGAGGTGCTCCTCAAAACCGATCGATTCACGGTCATGCGTGACTATGCCCATACACCGGATGGGATTGAAAATATTTTAAGCAGTGTCAAATCCTATGCGACCGGTCGTGTCGTGGCGGTCTTTGGTTGCGGTGGTGACCGTGATCGTAGCAAGCGCCCCAAAATGGCAAAAGCGGCAGCCAGCCATGCCGACTGTTTGATTGTCACTTCTGACAATCCGCGTTCCGAAGAGCCGGAAGCGATCATTGCAGAAATTGTTGTCGGTATTCCGGACGGTGTGCATTACACCGTGGTGGTGGATCGACGAGAAGCAATGGCATATGCCATGCAGTCCGCGGTGGCTGGAGATACCATTTTACTACTCGGCAAGGGGCATGAAGATTATCAGATTTTAAAGGATCGCACCATCGATTTTGATGAGAAAAAAGTGGTGGGCGAACTGGCGATAGCACTGGGTTTATCCTAGACAGAATGGAGAATACAATGGAACAGATGACACTTTCTGAGGTGGCATGTGCGGTGCATGGCCGCCTCGAAGGGGATGGTGAGATCATCATTTCACAGGTGAGCACTGACACGAGAGACATTGCGGTAGGTAGTTTGTTTGTCCCGATTGTCGGGGAGCGTTTTGACGGTCATGACTTTATTGAAAAAGCATTGGAAAATGGGGCAACAGCGATACTCAGCAACCGCCCTTTGCAAACAAACAAGCCTGTGGTGTATGTGGACGATACACGACAGGCTTATGGTGCATTGGCGGCCTTTTACCGTAATCGCTTTGACCTACCTGTCATTGGAGTGACTGGCAGTGTGGGGAAAACATCCACCAAGGAAATGATTGCCACGGTGCTGTCCGCCAAAGGGGGAGTGCACAAGACACAAGGAAACCTCAACAACGACATTGGTCTACCCGCAACTTTGCTACAATTAGATAAGGAACACGACCTTGCCGTTATCGAACTGGGGATGTCGGGGTTTGGGGAGATCGAAGCACTCTCTAAAATTTGTCGGCCAACGGTCGGTGTCATCACCAACATTGGTGTGTCTCATATGGAAAACTTGGGTAGTCGTGAGGGAATTTTACAGGCAAAACTCGAACTATTGGCAGGAATGAAAGACGATAGTCCGCTCATCATCAATTTGGACAATGACCTACTTTGTCAATATGCCAAAACGGCGACGCGTCCTCTTTGGACCTTTGGGATCGACACACCGGCGATGGCAACTGCCACCAACCTACAACAAGAGGGGGCGAGTCTTTCCTTCACCATTTGCTATGGGGGTGCATGTCATCAAGCGATGCTTCCAACCATTGGCAAACACAATGTCTACAACGCATTGGCAGCGTTTTTGGTGGGCATTGCCGTCGGCATGACGCCGGCAGAAATCCTACCGCAGTACCAATTTTATCAAAATGCAGGGATGCGTCAAAAACTGGTGCAAGCAGGTGACATACAAGTGGTGTTGGACTGTTACAACGCCAGTCCCGATTCGATGGAGTCGGCGTTGCAGGTCATCAAAGAACTACCTTGCACCGGCAAACGCTATGCGGTGTTTGGCGATATGTTGGAGTTGGGTGATACTGAAAAACAAATGCATCGTGAAGTTGGGCGCAAGGCAGGACAAAGTAATCTGGATACAGTGTTTTGCTATGGGCCGTTGTCGGTAGAACTTGCAAAAGGGGTCGAAGAAGTAGGTGGAACAGCGATGCACACACTACAGCCCGATGTCCTTGCACAAGCACTTTCCGCCGTTCTTAAACCAGCGGATGGGATCATCTTCAAAGCCAGTCGTGGGATGCGATTGGAAGAGATTGCCAAAGCCGTATTTGGCAAGGCTTTGCCGTTGTAGGGTGCGATTACAGATAAGAGGAGACAGGGATGGAGCAGTTATTGACCGGTGGGATTGCCCTACTACTGACAATGGTCGGATGTAGATGGTTGATTCCGCTGTTACAGACAAAACAATGGGTAGAACCCTTGGGGGATTCGCGTAAAAAAATAGCCGCCATTGGGGGCATTGCCTTAGCATTTGGGACGGTGATTGCCATAGGGCTTGGGGTAACGCTTGCCATGTTGCTTGCAGGGGGCGTCGACCCTTATTTGTTTTCCAAAATTGCCGCAGGAAGCGGATTTGCATTGGGACTGGGGCTATTGGGCTTTGTGGATGATTATTTGCGTGTCATCAAGAAACGGCAGGGCATCGGCCGATTGCAATGGTTTTTGATGGAGGTGTTGGTGGTTTTTGCCTACCTTTTCACCTTGCAGACAACAGGCGTGTTTTCGACCATGCTCGCCGTTCCGTTTTGGGGGACAGTGGATTTTGGTTTGATTGGGGTAGGGTTGCTTGCCGTACTCATGCTAGCCACCTTGCACAGTGTGAGGCTTTTTTCACAGCCAACCGTTCCTTTGACGGTGAATTTTTTTGCCGGATTGGGTCTTTGTTTCATCACTGCACGCTACCTTGCCCCCTTACAGGGGATTTTACCGGCGGCAGTGGCGGGGGGAGCAGTGGCACTGTTGACCGTTTGCTTGCCACCCATTCGTCTCCTGCCGGGCAAAAGTGGAATGCTGTTGCTGACCGGTATGGTAATTGCAATGGCGTTTGTTGCAGATATTCCACTCTTTTTGATCCCGCTCTTGTTGGTTTATTGGATCGTTGGTGGTAGCACGTTATTGCAATATTTGGCAAGGGAATTGCAAGGAAAACGTTTGGGTTTTGTTGTTCCTTTTATCAAAGGAGAGATCAAGTCAGTGGCCGCCTCGGCAGGGATTACCTTGTTGATGGCAGTGCTTTGTATCGTCGCAGCAGGACAAATTTTTTCGTAGCTGTCGCAGTATGCGAACAGCGATTTTGCATGGATTGTAGAGAGGTTTGATAAACAATGAATCAAAGAAAGAAAGGTGGGATCTCGGATGTATAAAAAAGTGACCGATCAAACAAAACAGTTTCGTCCGCGCTCCCCAAAGGCGACCGAA
Organism: uncultured Oscillospiraceae bacterium; assembly: GCA_964370215.1. Classification (GTDB taxonomy): domain Bacteria; phylum Bacillota; class Clostridia; order Oscillospirales; family Ruminococcaceae; genus Massiliimalia. The sequence goes on along the minus strand of CAYJIM010000042.1, from coordinate 7,809 downwards.
AAAATCAATTTAAAATCCAAAATGCGCTCGGTGGTGGGTCCGATGGATCCGGTATTTTTACTGCTGGTTTTGGTGCTGACAACTTTTGGACTTGTCATGGTCTTTTCGGCAAGCTATGCCTATGCCCAGACCTATTATGGCGATAGCTTTCATTATATCGCCAGACAGGCGATTTTTGCCGTGGTCGGTGTGGCGGCCATGCTCATCATTTCAAGGATTCCTTATTATGTTTATTTTCGATTGGCAAAACCGATCTTTTATGTTTGCCTCGGGCTGATTGCCATTGTATTTCCACTCAACGGCTTTGGTGCAGGGCGCTTCATCACGTTATTTGGGGGGCAAACGTTGCAACCGTCTGAGCTGATGAAAATTGGATTGATCATCTACTTTGCGATGCTTATTCAGCAAAACCATCAAAAAATGCACACCTTGAAAGAAGGGGTGTTGCCGTTTTTGTATGCCATTGTCCCCATCATGATCATTCTGGTGGCATTGCAACGTCACCTGTCGGCAACGATGATCATTTCAGGGATCGGGATTTTTATGATGTTCATTGGTGGCACACGGATCCGTTATTTCATTCCATTGGGGATTGCGGGGGTCATTGGCATTGTAGCGATGATTGCCATTCAGGGGATCGACTATATGGGCGAGCGTATTCACGCGTGGCTCAATCCATTGGAAGACATCATGGGTGCTTCGTGGCAGACAGCACAGTCGCTCATCGCCATTGGTTCCGGTGGCTTGATGGGGGTAGGGCTTGGCAACTCCACCCAAAAGCATCTGTATCTGCCTGAACCGCAAAATGACTTCATCTTTGCCATTGTTTGTGAAGAGCTCGGTTTTATCGGTGCACTGCTCATCATCCTATTATTCTTATTTTTGATTTGCCGTGGGTTTTACATTGCAAATCGTGCACCCAACAAATTTGCATCGATGCTGACTGTTGGGATCATGCTGCAAATTGCCATTCAGACAACCCTCAACATTGCTGTTGTCAGCAACGCCATGCCCAATACTGGGATCAGCTTGCCGTTTTTCAGTTATGGCGGTACGGCATTGTTGATTCAGTTGGCGGAAATGGGCATTGTGCTCAACATTTCCCGTTATGGAACGGAGGAGAAATTATGATCAAAGTATTGTTGACCGGCGGTGGCACCGGTGGTCATATCAATCCGGCAATTGCCATCGGGCAGTGCATTCAAAAACACCTTCCCGATACGGAGATTCTTTATGTAGGTACGCCGAATGGGATGGAAGCGACATTGGTGCCAAAGGCGGGTTATCGTTTTGAAGGGGTGGAAGTGTCGGGATTTTACAGACGATTTGACAAAGAGGCGATCGCCCATAATTGGCGCTCGCTTCGTCTCATTTCCGGCGCACAAAAAAGGGCAAAGGAAATCTTGACAGCTTTTCAACCGGACGTGGTCATTGGCACCGGTGGTTATGTCGCAGGGCCTGTTGTACAGATGGCGGCAAAAATGGGCTTCAAAACAATGATTCACGAGCAAAATGCCTATCCCGGGATCACCAATAAAATTCTTGCCAAAAAGGTGGATGTCGTACTACTGGCCTTTGAAGAGGCAAAAGCACGCATGAACATCAAAGGCAAAGGGGTGGTGGTCGGCAATCCTGTACGACAAAGTATCACCCAAAAGACAAGAGAAAGTGCACGACGTGAACTTGGTATGGATGATGATTTTTGTATCTTTTCGGTGGGCGGAAGTCTTGGCGCACGTGCCATCAATCGCATGGCGGCAGATCTCATGCAGTGGAACACCGACGGCAAACGCTGCAACCATATCCATGGAACCGGTAAACAAGGAGCGGCGGAGTTTCGTGACATGCTAAAGGAACGCGGGGTGGACCTCAAACGAGCACCTCGCATTCTGTCAAGTGAATACCTTGACAATATGGACACCTGTTTGATGGCGGCAGATCTTGTCATCAGTCGTTGTGGAGCGGTCACTTTGACCGAATTACAGGCGACGGGAAAGGCAGCCATTTTGGTGCCGAGCCCTTATGTGACCGAGAATCACCAGTACCACAACGGAATGGTGTTGGTGCAAAAGGGCGCTGCTGAGATGATAGAGGAAAAAGACTATGACAAGGAAAAGTTCTTGACACTGGTCGAACGCTTGTGCAATGACCCAAATGCGGTAAATGAAATGAGCAAACGTGCACACGACTGTTATCTTGGCGATGCGACCACACAAATTTACCGAGAAATGTGTACCCTATTGGGGTTATCGTAACCCCTCAGACCGTCGAAAAACCCGCAACCGCAAAATCGGGTCACATCATGTCGCTCACCGATTTTGCTTTCTGTGTCACTGCAACTTGCAAATATCGTTCATATACCATCGTATTACTCTCTCATTTGCAAGTTTTGTTCCTTGACCTGCAGATTTTTGGACGCTCTGGCAGGGTGTCGGAACAGGAAAAGACTTTTTTGACACCCTGTGGGGTTGTTGTAACCCCTTTTTCGCACCACCAACCACCTACCTGCATAGAATAAGTTGTATATTTGGATGGCGTATCTGAACACAGATGGGCAATCTTAAAAGGAGCGTGTAGGTATGAGCCGGTTGCAGATCCAAGGTGGTCACCGCTTGTCGGGTGAATTGAAATTACAGGGGGCAAAAAATAGCAGTTTGCCCATTTTAGCGGCGAGTTTGTTGGGCACCGGTGAAACGGTGTTGCAAAACTGCCCAAACCTGTCAGATGTGGATGCGGCGATACGCATCTTAGAGGCGCTTGGCGCTACCGTCAAACGAGAAGATGGTGTGGTGATCGTCGACAACAGCGGTGTCAACTGCGATTGCATTCCTGCACCGCTGATGCGTGAAATGCGCTCTTCCATTGTCTTTTTGGGCGCCATTGTTTCACGGATGAGAGGTGCGGTTTTGACCGCCCCCGGTGGGTGTGAATTGGGGCCTCGTCCCATTGATCTGCATTTGGATGGATTGAAGCGGTTGGGGGTACAGATTGAGGAAAAGCATGGTACGCTTTACTGCCACGTACCCCACGGATTACATGGGGCAAAGGTAGCTCTCTCCTTTCCCAGTGTGGGGGCGACGGAAAATATTCTGATTGCCGCTACGATGGCAAAGGGTACCACGATCATACATAATGCAGCACAAGAACCGGAAATCATCGATCTCGCAGCGTACTTAAATGCCCGAGGGGCGAAAATTTTTGGTGCGGGGAAGAGCACCATTGTCATTCATGGGGTAGCACAATTGGGTGGGGTGACCTATCGGGTGATGCCGGATCGCATTGTGGCAGCAACCTATCTGACGGCAGCTGCCATCACCGGTGGTGAGGTGCTCATACGACAAGTCAATCCGCAGGATTTGGAAAGTATTCTGCCTCTTTTAGAGGAACTGGGATGTCAGTTACAGTGCAAGCGGGATGAAGTTTTTTTGACAGCGCCGAAGCGACTGTCGGCAGTGAAACAGATTCGCACCATGCCGTATCCCGGTTTTCCGACCGATGCCCAAGCACCACTCATGGCAGCGGCGGCAGTGGCAAGGGGAAGCAGTATGTTTGTGGAAAATATTTTTGAAAATCGTTTCAAGCATGCGGTGGAACTCAATCGCATGGGAGCGAACATCAAAACAGAAGGGCATGTGGCAGTGGTCAACGGGGTGGAAACACTCTCGGGGGCAACGGTCTACGCAGAGGATTTACGAGGTGGGGCAGCGTTGGTGCTTGCCGGATTGATTGCTTCGGGCACGACAACAGTAGAAGAAATCTACCATATCGATCGTGGATATGAGGGGATAGAAGACACCTTAAAAACATTGGGTGCAACCATTCAACGGTTGACATAATGGCAAAACAGGTGTATAGTGTCATGTAGGGAAAAAGAAAAATTGCCCGAAATGCAGCAAATCACAACCCGTTGGAGGAAGACAATGAACCAAAAGGATAGACAACAGACCATGGCAGAAACGAGAAGGAGGCAGCAGGCGCGACAAAGAAACAGTCGCATGCACCAAAAAAAGCGTCGTAAAAATTACATCCTACACTATGTGTTGGGATTTATTTTGACAGTAGCTACCGGATTGACTCTGTCGTTGACGGTGTTTTTCAACGTGCAACAGGTAGAGATCACCGGTAGCACAAGATCACAAGAAGAGATCTTGCAAATTGCAGGGGTCACGGTGGGGGACAACCTGTTCCGTATCAATCTTGAAGCCATTGAAGAAGCATTGATGCAGGAAATCACAACGGTGGATGGCGTCACGGTCAATCGCAAATTGCCAAGTACCTTGGAAATTGTTTTTGAACCGGCAACGACCATGGCCATTTTCTATGCGGAAAATAACTTTTATTTTGTCAGTGAAAACGGACGTATCACCCAAAAGAAACAGACATTGGAAGAAGGGGATACCGGGACATTACTGGGTGGGATCCCAATTACCGATCCCGTTGGCGGATTCATTACTGAATCGGAAACGATGCAACTACCACTGTTTGTGCTACAACAATTACAAGACGTCGGGTTGACCGATGTGACACAGATGAGTATCAATGAAACCAATGAAATCACGCTCAGTTATCAAAACCGTGTCACGGTACAGTTGGGCACCCAGTTGGATTTAGACTATAAATTGCAAATTGTTAAAAAAGTGTTGGATGAGCATGTTTCGATGGAGGAACAGGGAATCATCGATGCCAGAACACCTTCAGTCGCTTATTTTAGACCGATGGATATGGCCACCCAACAACAAGAGGGCATTGCCGTAGATGTCATTGCAGAATTCGGTCCGGCACCGGAAGCAGCTACCGTAGATCCTGAAACCGGCGAACCCATCGTGCCCGAAGAGGATGGTGCGACCAGCCAAGAGGGCAGCGACCCCCAAACCGACGAAACGCAAGATGAGGCTGCATAAAAGCTGGGCTTTCACTGTGTAAAAAGCCAAAATTTGGGGAACGCTATACTACTTGTGGTGATCCTGTAGGCGATGCGGTAGGGTGGTAAAAAGCAAGAATTTGCGTGAAAATCATGAGAAAAAGGGTGGAAATCTCTTTTCTGGGATTTTTTTGTGGAAATAGACGGAATGTACCGCAGAAAAATTATGGATATTTGTTACAGACTGGTTACAAGAAGTAGGCGAAAAGGTCTGGACAAGTGGCGCAAAACATAGTATAATAAGAAACATGACGATTAGGTTACAAAAGTAGCTGAAAATAAAAAGATATTTAGGAGGACGACGAAAGTGGGATTTGTGTTTGATAATGTGGTAAATGATGATGTTAATATCAAGGTAATTGGTGTTGGTGGCGGTGGTGGTAATGCTGTCAATCGCATGGTAGATTGTGCTGTTAGAAACGTAGAATTTATCGCAGTCAATACCGACCAACCGGTTTTGGATTTGTCCAAAGCTGATTATAAAATTCGCATTGGCGACAAAATGACCAAAGGTCGTGGCGCCGGTGGGGATCCTGAAAAAGGACAAAAATCTGCCGAAGAAAACCGCGAAGAATTGCAAGACATTCTCAAAGGCACCCAAATGATCTTCGTCACTGCTGGGATGGGCGGTGGTACCGGTACAGGGGCAGCTCCCGTTGTTGCAAAAATTGCAAGAGAAATGGGCATCCTTACCATCGGGATTGTTACAAAACCGTTTAACTTCGAAGGCAAACGTCGTATGGCAAATGCTGAACGTGGTTTGCAGGAACTTGCAAGCAACGTCGACTCTTTGGTGATCATTCCAAATGAGCGTTTGAAATTGATCACCGACAAATGCCGTTCGTTGAAAGACGCATTTGCAGCAGCAGATGATGTCTTGCGTCACGGCGTACAAAGCATTTCCGATCTGATCAAAGTACCGGGCTTCATCAACTTGGACTTTGCTGATGTATCTGCTGTCATGAAAGATGCCGGCTATGCACACATGGGCGTTGGTACCGGTAAAGGGAAAGACAAAGCACACGATGCAGCAAACATGGCGATTTCCAGCCCATTGTTGGAAACCACCATTGACGGCGCAAAAGGTATCTTGATCAACATTACCGCATCCTCCGACTTGGCATTTGATGAAGCAGAAACTGCTTCCTCCATCATTTCTGATGCAGCTGATCCGGATGCAAACATTTTCTGGGGTCTTTCCTTCAACGACGACCTGCAAGATGAAATGCAAATTACCGTCATTGCGACCGGTTTTTCCAATGAAGGTAGCGATTTGAACTTTGGCGAACGTATGCCGGAAGCAACAGGTCAAGCGAAAAGCAGACCGACTGCAGCAAAAGCAGACGTCGACTTTGATGATATTATGAACCTGTTCAAAAACAAATAATGACATTATAAAAATATCGGATTGGAGTTTAAACCAATCCGATATTTTTTATAACGTCCCCAATGTGTAGCCTTCTGCTCTCATCGCATCAATGAACGCACCGAGGATGTCGGCGTTGGTTTGACTGGCGGTGTGTAGCAGGTAGATGGCACCGTCATGCGATGCGTGGGTCAGCTTTTCCAGTGCATCGGCAGGATTTGGCTGATTGTCCACCTCCCAGTCGACATAGGCAAAGCTCCAAAAGATGGTGCGGTAGCCCAATGCCTGTGTCACGGCAAGTGATTGTTCGGTGAATTCTCCCATCGGTGGGCGGAAGAGTGTCATCGTCGTGCCAAAGGTGTTGTCGACGTAGTGGTGCAATGTGGTGATCTCCTGGGCTTGTGTGACAGGGTCAATTTTTGCCATAGAGGGATGGGTGGTTGTGTGATTGCCAATCTGATGTCCTTCCTGCAACATGCGTCCGATCAATGCCGGTTGTGCTGTTGCATAATCCATTGTGATGAAAAAGGTGGCAGGACAGGACTTTTCTTGTAGCGTATTGAGAATTGCTTCGGTATAGCCATTTTCGTACCCCTGATCAAAGGTGAGGTAAAGGGTGCTTTGTTCCTCCTTGACAAAGACGGCATCCAAAGCCCCGAACTGCTCTTGAAAGTCCACACAACTGACAGGGATGTTGTCGTCATTGACAATCGTGCCCTGCCCCCAGCCGTGAAAGGTGGTGGCATACCCTGTAAACTGTTCAAAATCAATGGCAGGAGATCCTAAAACAGGGGACACGTCATCGATAGACGCATCCCCTGTTTCTGTTGCAGTGTCGGACATCATGTCGTCAATGGTGCTCTGCACACCGTCAATCATATGATCCATACCCTCTTCGACATCCCTTGCCATGTCATCCATGTCGCTGGACGGTGCGGAAGTCGCCTCATCCATCGTTGTGGGTAGATCCTCGGTCTCGTCCGGTGTTTCCATCGGGGCAGAGGTGGCGGATGGTGTTGAGGTCATCTCCTCCATTGGGTCTTCTGTTGCGGTACAACCCAGCAGGGAAGACAGCACAAGACAGCCGGCGAGGAGCAAAGCAGACAATCGGATTTTCAAAAAAATTCCTCCTTCGTGTTGATAGATCCATGCAAATGCTATTTATAGTAGCTTCGCTAATATAAATGCGATTTCAGATGGCGTGCCCGACAAGACGGGCACATGCCAATAAGTAATCCGTAGGATTACTTATAATTGCTTTTTTAGTATGACATATTTGAAGAGGTTTACTCAAAAATTTTTCAAAAAATATAACGGGACTACCAAACAAAAACCATCGTAGGGGGAGCCTACGATCTCAATCGAAATATTATTTTGTAGGGGCGGATTTCATATCCGCCCTATTTTCGTTGCCCAATGAAAATAGGGTGAAGACATGCGGACGACCAAAGGTCGCCCCTACCACACAATGAAAATGTCACCTGTCCACTACCCACACCACCCGACAAAATTTTGCAAAACC
>CAYJIM010000041.1:0-21710 GCA_964370215.1 uncultured Oscillospiraceae bacterium | reverse complement strand
CAATGGGTGGACAGCCAACCCCACCGCCAATGGGTGGACAGCCAACCCCACCGCCTGTACAACAACCGGTTTATTACAATGAAGCAAATCAATCCGCCTCAAACGGCAGTTACCAACCCACCGGACAGCCATCAAATACCATCCCGACCCCACCTGCAAGCATGGATCAGCCCTCCATCATTGGCAAGTGGAACTGGGGTGCGTTTGCGCTCGACTGGATCTGGGGCGTGTTCAACAATGCATGGCTCGCTTTGATCTGTTTGGCAACCCTTCTCACCATCCCACTGGGTGCCACCGGTGTCGGGGCAGCGTTCAGTTTCATCATTGAAGTTGGGTGCTTTATTTGGGCCATCATCTGTGGTCTCAAAGGGAATGAATGGGCATGGAAAAGTGGTAAATACAAAACCGTGGCTGAATTTGAAGAAGCACAACGCAAATGGAATAAAGCTGGAATTATTTTCCTCATCGCCTGTGTAGTTTTCTGTATTCTCGCAGTCATCATCGGCGCAATTGTCATTTTCGGTATCATCGGATTTAGCGCATTTTCTTTAGATTCACTGTTTTCTTATTAAGACTATGATGAAAGATCGCATCCTTTAAGGATGCGATCTTTTTTGTCTCGCAATGGGTCATGGTGTAACAATATCCCACATCGTGAATGGGCTACCGGTTCGGACAGGCATGGAAGCCTGTCCCTACAGCGCATAGCATGCGCCTGCATATTTTTTCAAATTTCCATTGGGTGAAGAATGTCGGACATGGCAAGCCATGTCCCTACAAACTATATCTCAATTGGCATCGTAGGGTCACGGCAAGCCGTGACCGCATGTTCTCCAAAAAATCCCATTGGGCGGTAAGGGCGACCTTTGGTCGTCCGTTTTGGGAGCGATGAAGGGCGGTGTGGCAACAACTGACCCCCTACGGTGTAAGGGTAGGTTTGATAGGGCACGCATTGTATGCGTGCCAAAATGCTGACATCGACCGCCCACAGGGAGATTTTTTATCGTAAAATCTCCCTCTTGTAAAACAATCCACCGGATTGTCTTACAATTCACCCTCTTAATACTCCTTTGCGTCATAAAAGACCTTGAGGCTTCGCCTCAAGCACCACCACTTTTGAAAAAGTGGACAAAACTTTGTTGTAGCGCCCTACCTTCATTGTGCTGTAGGGTCGAGTCAAGACTCGACCGCAGTGCCCGCCGGTGCTACCGGCTCGTGGACGAACATTCCGTGCGATGGGTGCTCGGTCGGAAACGCCAGCGGACGCTGTCCGCCCGCCAAGGTTAAAGGGTGGTCGCTTATCGCACCACCCTTCCCTTCCTATATGTCCTTTTCTATACTGTCAATACCTGTTGTCAATCCTGCTGTCTATGATTTTGTCGGCGATCACGCAATCGTTCGCGTGGTCGTTCTCGATTGTCCACTCTTGCCTGCATTTTGATCAGCGCGTCGGCTTCTGCCGAACCCTGTTCACTGGCTTGTGCCAACATGCGGTACCGTTTGGGTGTAAATCCCGTATGCCGTTTGAACACCTGAATGAATTGCGAGGTGTCATTGTAACCACAAAGTGCTGCTACTTCTGTCACCGTCACTTGTTGGGTCTGTAGGATCTGTTTTGCGTGATCCATCCGGATATTTTTCAGATAATTGGAGTAACTCATCCCCACTTTTTCTGCAATCAAATGACTCAAATAGGTAGGGTTGAGGAAAAATACGTGTTCTGCCAAATATTTTAGCGACAAATCACGATAGTAATTTTCCTCTAAGTATCGCACGATACGATTGACTACGTCATCGCCACCGCTTCTGGTAGGTTGTCCACACAACATGCGAATCTGCTGTTGCAGTACAGACAATAAATCCGCCAAACAATCATAATCCAACACCGCAAAACTCATCACGGCACTGCGATCAAACTCCTGCCGCATCCGTTTGGATTGTACTTCCTGAAACACCAATCCGATTTTTGTCAACAGTGTTTCGTAACAGAGTACTGACGCATTTGACTCTTTGGTCAACAGGTCAAAGGTGGTGTGCACCCACTCACTGCCGGCATAAACATCCGCTTGCTCCAAATGTAGCTGAAAAAGTGCCAAATCATACTCTATTTTTACTTTTCGGTTATCCCATTTACTGACCACATCTTGATAGTACAGCACTGTTTCCTCGCTCAAGAACTTGCTTTTTACCGAAAGCAAGGCCTCCTCTTGGCTTCGATGGAGCTCTTCAATATCTTGATGAGTACTACTGATTCCAATATGATAGGTCACCTGTTCATGCTCACAAAAGCGAATCAGCGCATGTAACACCTTACCTGTGTTGCCATTATCTCGCAAAATAATTCCCCACAGGTTTTGTTTGACTGTCATCAACTGCAACTCACCACTGCGTTCCTTGGTACACACCTGTTCCGCCTGTTGATAAAGTGCTTGTTTATCAGGCACGGTATCGGTAAAGTGCAGATAAAGGAACAAATATTGTGGAAACATTTTTGCAAAAATATTATCGCTGATAAAGTCCCCCATTGAACTACCGAGCACCGCTCTCGCATAAAAATATTGCGTGAGGTGGTGACTGCCCATCAGCAGGGAAACCTTATCCTGTTGCTCCTGCCGTCTGCCGTCCAAATCCAGACACTTTTCGACAATTTCAGTCAATTTTTCCGGTTTGACCGGCTTTAACAGATAACCACTTGCCCCCTCGTTCATTGCCTGTTGAGCAAACTGAAAATCAGCATACCCACTGACAATAACAATCTTTGTCTGCGGACGCTGTCTGAGTACCATGCCAATCAATTCCAATCCATTCATCATCGGCATGTTAATATCAACAAACAACAGACTTGGATGATGGCTACAAAACAGGCGATACCCTTCCGTACCATTTTTGGCTTCCAAAATTTCAGCTTGTTGTAGTGCGGGAATTTCCTTTAATTGTTTCATCAAGGAGATGCGGGAATAGATTTCATCTTCTACTACTAATACTTTCATCATTTCTCCAAACCCGGCGCAAAACACGGGTTCTAACTTTTGACAGCACCGATAGTTTACTCTTGATGATGTATTTGCGAAAAGCCAAACCACCAATACCGGCACATCGCACCAAAATAAGTGCAACTTTTCTGTTTAAAGTTGTTGAAACAATAGGACCGCCACCCTGCTCCCCTTTCATCTGACTCTCTTGGTGGAATATAACAATCATTTCAAAACTACAATATGTCTACCATTATTATACATCTAAATGTTCATTTTTACAAGGACTATCTTAAAAATTGGTATTGTGCACGAAAGGCTCTACCCTTATTTGCACAATCCCATGCAAGCTCATCTGCTGTAACGCCCATTTCGAACACATCCTCTCATTATTTAGATTCACTTCTATTATAACGCATCCTTTGTCAAAAAAGTATAACAAAAGTTAGAACATATATATGAAATCCCTTTGCTATTGTCTCTTTTTTGAGGAAATCATTTACCAAATGGTGCAAATATGCTATAGTTAAGGTAATCATTTTTGAAGGAGGTTGTTCCTTTGACGAAAAAACATCGCACCGCCAGACGCACTTACCGGATGCAAATTTTCCTCGCAACACTCCTTGTCACGACCATCCCTACCCTTATTTTTGCCGCCGTTGTTTCCGGTCAAGTCATTGATGATATTCAAGAAACACTGCAAACAGGCGGTATACAAAACACGCATGTTGCCATTTTTGATGAGACCGAGACTCTTGTTTATGCAACGGACGAGGCCTTGACCGGTACTACAGACCACCCGCTAAAGACTTCTTTACACACTGTTTCCCTGCTCACCACCGAAGAGGACGAGCCGATTTCATCGGCTATTCAGGTGAATGGGATCTATTATGACACCAACACCGTGCTCGATGAAAGCACAGGGTGGCGCACGGTGCGGTACTTGAACAATTCCATCATCAACACCGCGTATCTTGCCAATATCCAAAACTTTTTCATCTTATTGTTGTTGGTATTGGCACTTGACTTATTGTTGGCGCTGTTGCTCTCGCGTCTGCTCACGGTGCAGATCAATGAACTGTGTCGCCGCATCGACAACAGCAAGACCGGACAATTGGAGCTCGGCGAACCGCAGTTGATTGAAACGCTTCATTATAATGTGGAGCTGACAAAAATCACCGACAGTTACAATCATCTCAATGAACGATTGCACAAGAGTTTGGAGCAAAACTACCGCAGTCAACTAAGTGAAAAGCAATTGCGTTTTCAAGTACTGCGCGCCCAAACAAACCCCCATTTTTTATACAACACCTTCAATCTAATCAGTTCATTAGGGCAACTGCACCACATACCGGAGGTCAGCACCATCGCCATTGCCGTATCGGACTTGCTGCGTTACAATCTCAAAGCGCCACCGATTGTCACCTTACAACAAGAACTTGATCAGGTGCAGCGCTATCTTGACATCCAAAGCATCCGCTTTCCTCATAAGTTTCAGTATGAGTGGCAACTCTCTGAAGAGCTTTTACATCAAGCGATTCCCTCTTTCATCCTGCAACCTTTGGTAGAAAACTCCATTTTGCATGGGTTTTCTGACCGTGAGGAAGAGTGTCGCATTGTCATCACAGGGTATGCCGAAGACGGCGAATTCCATCTCCTTGTGTCTGACAATGGAGAGGGCATCAGCCCTGCCAGATTGATTGCTCTACAGGCAACCTTTGTCGATGACAGTGTTTTATGGGAGAGCGAACAGGTCTCCTCTATTGGGCTTTTGAATGTCTACCATCGTCTGCGTGATTTTTATGCCGATGGCAATGGGTTGTCCATCATCAGCACCGAGCAAAGCGGCACCCTCATTGAAATGATCCTGCCGATGAATGACCGAAATCGATCCGATCTAGCGGAATAGCAAAAGGGAATTGGTATCATACCAATTCCCTTTTATCGCACAACCAACGGCGGACAAGCATGACGTGCACCTGCAACAAACTGCAACAAACGTTTTGTTCACTTTTTCAAAAGTGACAGGGTGTGGGACAGCGTCCCACGGTTTGCATGGCCGATAAGCAACCATCACGCGTGAGCGTTTTAAGGGGATTTGATCACAGATCAAATCCCCTTTTTTGGTGCAATGACCGACAGTTTTCACCCGTATTCCCCCGTTGGGAGATTTTTCATCGTAAAATTTCCCTCTTTTCAAACAATTCACCCTCATAATACGCTCTGACGAACAGGAAGGCAATTGCTCACTGTGTGACCCGCGCGGTAAAGTTGTCGTAATTTTCCACCTGCCGTCGGATCCGTTTCCTCAAACGCCACCACTTTTAAAAAAGTGGACAAAACCTTTATTTACCATCCGATTGTTTATTGTGCCGTAGGGGCGACCTTTGGTCATCCGCAATGCCTGCCGGTGCTACCGGCTCGTGGACAGGGTTTTCATGATATGGGTGCTCAGTCGGAAACGCCTGCCGGTGCTACCGGCTCGGCAATAACAGCGGGTTTCACCCGCCACTAGAGACCGAGTAGTGCCGTTGCAATTTGGAAATAAATGATCAACGACACCGCATCCAAGATGGTGGTAATAAACGGACTAGCCATCACCGCCGGATCAAAGCCCAATTTTTTAGAGATCATCGGTAGAGTACACCCGACCAATTTTGCGCAGAACACCGTCACGATGAGGGTCAGACAGACCACTGCCGCCACCGGCACCCCCACTTGATCAAAGAAAATGAGCTTCACAAAATTTGCCACAGCAAGGGTCAGCCCACAAAGGATTGCAATGCGTACTTCCTTCCACATGACCTGAAAAATATCCTTAAAATCCACATCCCCCAGCGACAGCGCCCGGGTGATGGTGACCGACGCCTGTCCGCCACAGTTCCCACCGGTGCCCATCAGCATCGGGATAAAGGCACTCAGCACCATTTGTGCGGCTAGTGCATCCTCAAACGACGTGATGATCATGCCGGTAAAAGTCGCCGAAATCATCAGCAACAACAGCCACGGAATACGCTTTTTATAGGTCTCAAACACCGACATTTTCATGTAGGGTTTGTCGGTCGGCACAATCGCCGCCATGATTTCAATATCCTCGGTTGCTTCTTCCTGCATGACATCAATCGCATCGTCGATGGTGATGATCCCCACCAAACGACTTTCTGCATCGACCACAGGCAGGGCAATCAAGTCGTACTTTTTGATGAGGCGAATTGCCTCCTCCTGGTCGTCGAGCGTCCCAACATACACTACATTTTCCTGCATCTGTTCCGCTACAGGAGAATCCTCCTTGGATAGTAAAAGCCCTCGCAACGAAATGGTGCCGAGCAAGCGTCGGTTGTCATCGGTAACATAGCAGGTATTGATCGTCTCTTTGTCCACCCCATTGCGACGCAAATGTTTGATCGCCGCCTCGCAGGTCATCATTGGACGCAGGCTGACAAACTCGGTTGTCATAATGCTTCCGGCGCTTTCCTCCGGATATTTCAAAATTTCGTTGATCATCTTGCGGGTCTCGGGATCCGCCTGTCTTAAAATACGCATGACCACGTTGGCAGGCATTTCCTCGACCAAATCAACAGCATCGTCGATGTAAAGTTCATCGACCACTTCTTTTAATTCGCTATCGCTAAAACCTGCAATCAGCAATGCTTGCGAATCTTCTTCCATTTCGATAAAGGTTTCCGCCGCTTGCTCTTTGGGTAACAGCCTAAAAAGTAGCGGCAATTTTTCATCCGGCAATTCGGAAAATAGCGCCGCCACATCAATCGGGTTCATCGTGACAAGGATGTCACGCAATGTGCTGTATTTTTTCCCTTCCAGCAAGACGGTAATGGTGTCCCCCATCGATACCTTCAAGTTTGGCATCTTCGTTCCTCCTAATAGTTTTTTGCTTTAGGTAGGAAGTATTGCACCCATTTATCGTATGAACATGGCAGAAAAATGAAAACAACGACCTTCACTTTTCTGCTGCCAAGGATCAGGGGTACTCAAACTACTTCCTGCTTCCATTTTCCTCACCTCTCTTTTCATGATGGCAAACATAGCCCCCACAACAAATGCTCGTTGCAGGGGACATCGTTTACATTTATTCTATTGTACCCCTTTATCAGGGGATTTGTCAAGCAAAAAGTTTGTAAGATTCCGCTTCTACTTCATTTTCATACCAAGCAAACTTTAGTGATGGGGATGCTCCGCTATACGCAGACACGCTTTGGTCAATTCCACCGCAATACGCCCGTTGTATTTGGTTCCATAGTAGTCCAAAAGCGGCGACACTTCGCCTTTGACCGCCACCACGTATTTTGCAGGGAGGTTTGTCAATGTCAACGCAATGACATCGGTTTGACAACGCGAGCAGGTACACATTCCTTGATGGTGCATATATTTTAACAATTCACGATCCAACAAATGTTCCATGACACTGACAAATTCAAATTCACCCCCAGTTTGGGTGGGCATTTGTCCTTTTTTGATCCGTGTCTGTGTCGGTGGTTCGTCCAGCGGAATAGGCGCTGAAACTTTCTCGGTCACCTCAGGTTGATTTTTCTTTTTGCGTGCCGGAGTCTCTGTTTGCTGTGTTTGCGGTGTTTCCGCTTCCAAAGCACCTTCCAATGAAGTGCGAATTTGTGCTGCCAACGGGTCGCCGTCCACAGAGGTTTGCACCACTGCAACGGTACTTTCAGGCTCCGCTTTCTGTTCTTTGGTCGCCACTTGCTTTTCTGCCACTTCCGGCTCTGCACCGTTCGACAACAGATTGAGCACATGACTTGTTTTATTGGTTTTTCTAGGCATTTGGTTACACCCTCTCTACATTGTTTTTATTTTTTCTGTCACTTCTTTTACAAATGCGAGGTAATCCTTTGCAACATTGGTGCGCGGTGCATAGTCCAGAATATTGCGTCCATGTGCCGGTGCCTCTGCAATGGCAACGCCTGATCGAATTTTGCTGTCAAAGACAGTCGTTTCAATTTGCTGGGCAACCGCACCTGCCATTTCTTCCACATCTCTAGCAAGATGAGTACGGCGATTATAGCGTGTCAGCAAAATGCCAAGGACTTCCAAGTCGGGGTTCAAATTTCCACGAACCCCTTCCACGGTGTCCTTCAATTGAATCAACCCGACCAAGCTCAAGATCTCCGCCGCCATCGGGATGATGAGGTAATCCGCTGCCGCATAACCGTTGACAGTCAAGATCCCCAATGCCGGTGGCGTGTCAATGACAATGTAGTCATAAAGTTCTTTCACCGTTTCCAATTCTTTCTTCAACAGCACTTGACGGTCCTCTTGCTGAAACATCACTTCGCTTTGACTGAGTAAAATATTGGAAGTCAAAATATCTCCATAGGATTCGGTAGAACGGATCGCTTTTTTGATATCGGTCGTGCCGGTCAGCACTTCATAAACAGTATTGCCCTGTTCGATGTCAATACCAAGGCTAAAACCTAAATTTCCTTGCGGATCGAGATCCACAGACAACACTCGATTCCCTTGTTTGACAAGGCCTGCAACCAATGCCCCTGTTGTTGTTGTTTTTCCGACGCCACCCTTTTGATTGGTCAATACAATTGTCACTGCCACTATTTTCTTCCCCCACTAATTTAAATTGTATGGCTTTGTCGCATCACGAGACTACCGTGGCGACAGCAGATCGTCCATCAAGTGAATCAACCTGCCAATTTCAGGTTTAGATAGCTGTTCATTTGCCCCAACTTCCTTGCCCTTACGGCGCATTTCTTCGTTGATGAGCGACGAGAAAATGAGCACCGGTAGGTGTTTATAGTCGGCATGGGTCTTGATCAATTTAGTCAAACGATGTCCATCCATTTGTGGCATTTCAATGTCAGTGATGACAAGTTCCGGCAGATCCGCTTCTTCTTTTTCAGCACAGAGGTAATCCCACAGTTCCTGCCCATTGTTGAATTGTTTGGTATCGTGGTAACCGGCTTTGTGCAGTGCGTCCAAAATCAGTTTGGAAAGCATGACAGAGTCTTCTGCAATAAACACTCTACCACTGCGTTTTTTTCGCTCCTCTACATTGTCGACCAATTCTGCACGTAGGCTAGTAGCAAGAGCAATGTCCCCGACAATTTTTTCAAAGTCTAGGATGATGACCAGTTCCCCATTGGCCTCTGCAATGCCTGTCGCTACACTTTCTTCCCCGCGTACCAACGTTTTATCGGGTTTTCGAATCTCTTTCCAAGAAAGGCGTTGGATGCCGACGACCGAATGCACGCGAAAAGCGATGTGCATCTGATTGAAGTTTGTGACCATAAACAGATCCTTTTCCTGCGGTTCACTTTCTTTGCCTGTCAAATAAAATGGCAAATCCACAGCGGTAAAGACCATGTCACGTGGTTTAAAAATCCCTTCCACCGCTGCATGCGCATGTGGCATGGGTTTGGTGGGTTGGCACATCATAATTTCACGCACTTTTGCCACATTGATGGCATACAATTCATCATAAATGGTAAACTTCATAATCTCTATCTCGTTGGTTCCTGTCTCCAATAAGATTTCTGTTTTTGACATTTGCCTCACCGCTTTCTTTATTCTTTAAGATTTCCCTTGTCTGGAAAACCGATTTACCTTGTTACAGTTGCTTTTCAGGGAATCCAATGGTACGAATGCGCACAACGCCTGTGGCAACATCTACAATCATCGTGCGTGCACGATTCCCCTCCACATCCTCACCGCTAATACGGATACCGGACTGGCGCAAAATTGCCCGTACTGTTTGCACATTGCGTGCCCCAATGTTGGATAAGGCAGAGTTACTTGCCCCCGTGTCAAACATTTTGGCCCCCCCTGCAATTTTACAGATGTAACGCTGCTGTACCCCACCCATGATGCTCATCTTACGAAGCATCTCACGAATGCCTAGATCTGCAAACTTATAGGGATTTGATTCATTGGGACTGATTGCTTGAGGCAACATGATATGAAGCAGACACCCAAGTTTAATCACCGGATCGTACAGGCTGATGCCCACACAAGAGCCCAGCGCATAGGTAATGAGTGTTCCTTGCTGTCTGGTCAGGCCCATATCTGCAATCTGTACTTTAATCTGTCTATCCACAAAAACTCTCCAATTTCTGTATTAACACGTTGAGCGATTCCATGGAAGGTACCATCAGGATTGCTCCTTGATGCAATTGATCGCCAAGGATAAATTTCCCCGGTACCACCATCATGGCGTTGGCATCGTAAGCGACTTCCAACATCGCAATATTCAATACTCCACCTAGCATATTGACCGTCCCTGTCGGCACCGATAGGTCGGACTTGAGGCCGGTAAAGGTGGAAAAAGAGCCTACATAAGAAGAAATAACAATATTGCCGACTTCGACCAGTGCTGAAATCGCCATTTCGTCCACATCCGCATAGCAATTGGTCGGTTGCCCGAGCATTGCCGTGGTCAGGGCACTGGCAAAGTCAAATGGAATCAAGAACAATACCACCGCATTCATTTCCCCGGTCAATTGTGAAACAACCGCAATGGTGGGTTGCTCTGGGTGCCCCAATTCATCTACTACTTTGCCGAAGGGGAGAATTTTGGTTTCTGGCATCGTCACTTTTACTTCCAAGCCCAGCATTTGCGACAGCACTGTTGCAGCATTTCCTGTACCGATGTTGCCGATTTCACGCAACATGTCTTGGTGCATTTCATTGACCTGTTCAAATCCCTGTATCCTCATCTTTGGTTATCCTCTCAAATTGTTGATCGTTTGTTGCACTTCGTCCGATGTTGTGACCATACGCATGACGTAAGAGTAAGCCCTCGATGTCTCTACAATGTTTGCCATTTCCTGAGCTAAGTCCACATTGGATGCTTCCACATATCCTTGTTGTAGGTTTGGTGACTGCACCACAGTCGGTGGCCCATTTTTCTCGATCGGGACAAATTCATTGGCACTGATCGCTAGCATCCCATCGGTATTTTCAAAGGTAAATACCCCTGGAGTTTGATTCATTTGGCCATCCACCTGCACGATGGAATTGCCGTTTGCATCTAACACGAGGTTGCCGTCATCGTTGACAAGGTAAAAGCCATCGGTACGCAGCGACCAGGAAAAGATCCCATTTCGGGTGTAAGCGGTTTCACCGTTGGTCGGATTAAAGGTGGCAAAGAACCCTTCTCCTGTGATCGCGAAGTTGAGTTGTTTGTCAGACCCTTCCAGCAAACCGCCATCACTGTAGTCGGTGTTGGTATGATCCAGTTTTGCACCGGCACCGGCCGTGAGATTGGTGAGCGGCTCTTCCGGTGTAACCATATTATAATAAAACAAATCCTGAAACGACCCTTGCTTGTTTTTGTAACCAACAGTGTTGACATTGGCAACATTATTGGAAATCAAATTCATTTTTTCCTGTTGGGTCATCACGCCACGTGCGGCGGTGTAAAATGATGTGTTCATAACATCCCTCCAAGGTATCCGTGTTCATCTTCTTAGTTTCAAGCGTCAAGTATCGATTATGTTGGTCCCAATTGCGAAACGATCTTGCCAAGCAGTTGATCGTACATGCTAAATACCTGCGCACTACTTTGCAATGCACGGTTGCTCGCCATCATTTGGGTCATTTCATAAACCACATCGACATTGCTGCCTTCCAAGGTCTTTTGGGTCATTGGTGTCTGTGCCACATCGACCTGGCCCTGCGCCACAAATACCCCACCGTCTTCTTTCAGCAATTGGGTATCATAGTCCGCAAAGTCTACTGTTGCAATTCTGCCGAGGAATGTCCCTGTCTCATCATTATACAGGTTTCCGAGCGAATCTGCAACTATTTCATCGGTGCCCAGTTGAATCCCTGCACCATCGGTGCCCAAAACCCTACCAATGCCCTGCAAAGTCAAGTACCCCTCACCATCAAGCGAAAAGGATCCGTTTCTGGTGTAGACGTTGCCTTCCGGCGTTTGGATGACAAAAAAGCCGGAATCAGCCAAGGAAAAATCAAGTGTTCTGGTGGTTTGAATCGGTGCACCGATGGAAAAATCGGTATAATTCCGATCCGAGGCCACCAATTTTGTTTTACTACCCAAAAGTGCTTCTGCCCCTTGGTCGATTCGACTGGTGTTGTACACCATAGCCTCCCCAAAGCTCTCCACAATAAATTGATCGCTTTTGTAACCGGTGGTCGAAACATTGGCCATGTTGTTGCTGATGACATCCAAGTTTCTGGTCTGTGTTAGCATCCCCGATGTCAATCCATAATACCCTTGAAACATTGTGGTTCCTCCCTTTTGCATTGCCTTCTTTGGGGTCGTTACCCCATCTTTGCGGTGACTGTTTTTGCTTCGTCTTGTCCTATCAAATGCTGTCGTAATTTTTTGATGGCGGCTGCATGAATCTGTGACACACGCGGTTCACTGACATCTAAAATTTTTGCAATGTCCTTCATGCTGATCTCGTCTACATAGTAAAGCGATACCACCAATTGTTCTTTTTCTTTGAGCGTTTGTAACCCTGCCAGTAGATCGCCCTTGACTTCTTTTGTCAGTAGTGTCGCTTCAGGCAGATCGGCCGGATTTTCTGTCGGTGGGGCAATTTGCTTTTTATGCTCCGCCGCTTCCTCCAGTGCCATGTCAAGAGACAACACCAAAAAGAAAGCGGATTTGCTCATAATTTCCTTATACTTTTCCTCGGTCAAATCAAGCGTTTGACAAATTTCTTCCACCGTCGGCTCTACACCGTTGAGGGCATAGTAGCTGTCACGCAGGTCACAAATTTTTTTATAGGTTTTACGGACTGCTCTGGGTACCCAGTCTTGCTTTCTTGCAATGTCGACAATCATACCACGAATCCGTTTAGAAATATAGGTTTCAAATTTTACATTTTTATCCGCTTCAAATCGATCGATCGCTTTCATCAACGTCAGTACCCCTTCGTTGACAATGTCCTCCACCTGTTCAAAGCCGATGTACACATTGCGCATCTGCAACGCAATGCTGCGAACCACATACAAGTACCGCATGGCAAGTTCCTGTTTGACATCCAAACGACCGGTACTGCGGTACAGCGCAAACAGTTGGTCATTGGTATATTCCGCAAACTGTGTGGTCTTGCCGTTGTCAACACCTGCCATTGATCTTACCTCTAATTTCTCTTGATGTTTCCGATTGCTTGAATCTGTACATTGTTGGCAATTTCATTGAACGCCAACACATACACGGTTGGATAAAATTGTTCGAGCATCCGATGTAGATGCGGTCGAATCACTTGACTTGTGAGGACGACGGTTTCCTGTGAAAGTTCTTGGAATTTTTTCATATAATCGGCAATCTGTTCCAACATCCCCTGCATAATTTCAGGGTTGATGGCAAGATAAATGCCTTGTTCACTTTTCGCCATGCTGGCAACCAGCATTTTTTCCAGCTCTGCATCGATGGTGACGACACGCATCTGCCCATCTTCACAAAATTTTCTGGTGATGGTACGTTTGAGTGCTGCACGGATATTCTCGGTTGCCACCGTGAGATCAAGCCCCACACCTGCCGAGTCGGCAATGGTTTCCAAAATGGTATCCATATCCTTGATGGGCACCCCTTCTTTTAACAGGTTGACCAAGATTTTTTGCAGGTTCCCTTGGGTGATGATACCCGGTACCACCTCTGCCACGAGCGACTCGGAGGTCTTTTTGGTGTTCTCCAGTAACAGTGCCACTTCCTGACGGCTCAACAATTCATATGCATGGAGACGAATGGTTTCAGAAAGGTGGGTCAGCATGACCGATAGCGGGTCGATGACGGTGTAGCCGTAAATCTCTGCCATATCTTTGTTTTCCGGCAGAATCCACTTACTCGGAATCCCGTATGCCGGTTCAATGGTTTCAATGCCCGGTACATCGCCTGCCGGTGTCATTGGCTCCAATGCAAGGTAATGGTCGACGAGCAGTTCGCCACGCGCAACCTCTTCCCCCTTGATCTTCACCACATATTGATTGGTATGTAAACTGGAACTGTCACGCAGTCGCACCGACGGAATGACAAACCCCATTTGTTGGGCATACTGTCTGCGAAAAATGACAATACGGTCAATCATTTTCCCGCCACTCTGTTCATCGATGAGGGGAATGAGGCTATACCCAAACTCCATCTCAATCGGTTCCACCCCAACCAGTCCGTAGACGTTGTTGATGTCGCGATAAAATTCCTCTTCGGTGGCAGGTTTTGCAGGTACTGCCGGTGCTTCCGGTTGCAACTGCTTTTCTGCCTGTTGTTTCATCTTACGGTTGAGGTAGATCCCTCCAACAATTAAGCCAATACCCAAAAGTGCCAATGGGATAAACGGCATCCCCGGAATGACTGCCAATATCAACAACACCCCACCGGTAATGATGATGGCGGTTGGTTGTGCTAAAAATTGTTTGGACACATCTTGGTTGAGGCTGCCTTCCGATACCGCACGGGTAACGATCATCCCTGTTGCGACGGAAATGAGAAGTGCCGGAATCTGGGAAACCAGCCCGTCCCCCACAGTGGCAATGCCATAAACGGAAAAAACTTCTTCAATCGGCATCCCATAACTGAGCATCCCGATTGCCGAACCACCGATCAAGTTGATGGCGGTGATGATGAGCGACATGATGGCGTCCCCTTTGACGATCTTGGTCGCCCCGTCCATCGCCCCATAGAAGTCTGCTTCACGCTGAATGGTGGATCGGCGTGCACGAGCGTCGTCTTCGGTGATGAGACCGGAACTCAAGTCCGCGTCAATGGCCATCTGTTTACCGGGCATCGCATCGAGCGTAAATCTCGCTGCAACTTCAGCGACACGCTCTGCCCCTTTGGTGATAACGATAAATTGTACCAATACGATGATGAGAAAGATGATCCCACCGACGATGATATTGCCCTGTAAGACAAAGTCCCCAAAGGATTTGATGACCTGCCCTGCTTCCCCCTGATTGGTTAGGATGTTTCGGGTGGAGGAAATGTTGATCCCCAACCGAAACAGTGTCGTAATGAGCAAGAGTGATGGAAAGATCGAAAACTCCAACGGCTCTTTGATGTTCATGCTGATCAGCAAAATGATCAGTGACACGGAAATATTTATAATGATCATGACATCCAATAAAAATGGATTCAATGGAATAATCAAAAGCAAAACGATGCCGATTACTGCAAGTGTAACCGCATACGCAAATATTCGTTTCATGCTCTACCTCAACTTATGCTTCAATTTATAGACGTAAACCAGAATTTCCGCTACCGCACCGTAATATTCCGACGGAATTTCACGATCCAACTCCGCTTGGGCAAAAAGCGCACGGGCGAGTGGTCTGTTTTCAATGACCGATACGTCGTGTTCTTCCGCCACTTTGATGATGCGCAGCGCCAACTCATCCTGTCCTTTGGCGAGCACCACCGGTGCTCGATCCTTTTTATTGTCATAACGCAGCGCCACTGCAAAGTGCGTCGGGTTTCTGATGATGACATCGGCACTTGGTACCGCTTGCATCATCCGCTGACGGGCACGTTGACGCTGTAATTCTCGAATTTTCCCCTTAATTTCGGGGTTCCCTTCGGTCTGTTTGAACTCTTCCTTGACCTCTTGCTTGGACATTTTAATTTTGCGCTCATATTCCCAGCGCTGAAACAGGTAATCAAAAAATGCCACTACAGCAAAGACTGCCAGTACCACGAACACCATGTTCATCCCTAAGCCAAACATGTGGGTCACCGCATCGCTGACTTGCATATCAAGTGTGCGAAGCGCTTCAGGGATAATGGCCGAAAGCATCGTATAAACGATGACAATGAGCAGGATCACCTTCAATAGGTTTTTGATCAGCTCCACAAAATTTTTGAGGGAAAATAATTTTTTAATCCCCTCCAGTGGATTGATGTTGCGCAGTTTTGGATAGAAACTTTTGGCGACAAATAAGAATTTTGTCTGCACCCCATGTGCCAAAATTCCGACAATCATACAGATCGCAATGAATGGGAGCAGCAACATGATATAGGTGGTTGCAAAATCCAAACTGTGCGCCGTTGCATCGGATGCGGTCAGTTCGGTGGTTGACCCGATCAAACCGATAAATTTTTCCATGAAAAGCCCCACCTGTGCAATGATGGGCGGAAATAGAAATTGTAGTGCCAAAAAGGCAGTCAAAAGGAATACGACATTGACGACATCGGTACTCTGGAAGATGTTCCCTTCCTTGCGCTCGTCCCGTCGCTTTTTGGGCGTCGCTTTTTCGGTTTTAGAATCCCCCGGCACGATGTCCCACCTCCTGTGCTAACCGCTCTGGTTTTTAAAACTGCTCATCCCCCCGACAGGACTGTCAGCATCTCTTGGACACTCGACACCATATCGGTGGTGACACCATTGAGAAAATCGGATACCGGATACACCAAAAATACCAACATAGTAATCCCAATCAGTACCCGCAATTGAATGCTTAAAATAAACAGGTTGATCTGCGGAATGATCCGCATAAGGAGCCCCACTCCAATGTCCACCAAAAACTCGTAAGCGATGATGGGCATTGCCAATTTTGCCGCCAGTGCAAAGCACTGGACAAAGATGGTGAGCATCGCCTGTGATACTTCGGGGCCAAATGCCACTGCCCCATAAGGGACTATTTCTTGCGAAGTCATGATGATGTAAAACAGCGCCATATGCCCATCCACGGCAAAAAACAACAATAGATAAAAGGTTCTTAAAATGTTTGCGGTTAGGGCAACCTGCGTTCCACTTTGCGGATCGTAAGTGGCCGCCATGGCAAGCCCGATTTGGCTGTCAATGACTGTCCCTGCCACCATCGGCACCATTTCAAAAATCCGCATGACCATTCCAACCACAAACCCCACGGCAAGTTCTTTGATCAATAACATCGTAAAGACCAGTGGGGTGGTCACCGCCACCGTTTCCACTTCCCCTGCCATCGGGAAGACCACAATGGCCATCAACAGGGTAAGCCCTGCCCGATACAGCCCCGGAATACTGGTTCTCCCAAACACAGGGTTGAAAAAGATGAAACCCGACATGCGCATGAGCACTAAGCAAAACAACAAAAATTCAGGTGTTCCTGCAAGTAACATGTCCGTCTCCCATCTGCTTTTTCGTTAATTGGCCACAATCAGCTCAAAAATATAGTGCATAAAATCCTGTAGTCCCACGAGCATTGAGCCCCCCATCACAACGAGCATGATGCCAATGACCACTAGTTTCGGTACAAAGGTCAGCGTCTGTTCGTGAATCTGTGTCGCCGCTTGTAGGACAGAAATGACAATGCCGACAATCATTGCCACAATCAAGATCGGTCCGCCCAAGCGCATGGCAAGGGTGAACAGCTGGTAAAAAACGTCGGTAATTTCTCCTGTCGTCATAACCCTTCTCCTCAAACGCTAATTGAAACTCTGCACAAGGGAGGAGAACAACAGCTCCCATCCACTCACAGATACAAAGAGTAGCAACTTAAACGGTAACGAAATGGTTGCCGGCGGCAACATGATCATCCCCATCGACATCAAGGTACTGGATACGATAATGTCAATAAGCAAAAATGGAATCAAGAGCAGTAGCCCTGCTGTAAACCCACGAGACAGCTCACTGGTCATGAAGGCCGGTACCACCACCGTCAACGGCAGATCCTGTGGCGGCATATCCTCTTCAATATTGGCAAGGTCGATGAAGAGGTTCAAGGAACTGATCTCAGTCTGCTTTAGCATAAAGTCCTTGATCGGTGCCTCGGCAAGCTCAAGCGCCTCCTCTTGAGTGATTTCGCCATTCTGATACGGCTCGTATGCCACCGTGTTCATCTCCCCGATGACGGGGCTCATAATAAACAGTGTCAGGAAAAGGGCAATGCCCGTCAACACCATATTGGGCGGTGATTGCGGTGTCCCAATCCCGGTTCGGACGAAGGACATGACGATGATGATTCGCACAAAGGAGGTCATCATAATCACAATCGACGGCAAGAGCATAAGGATGGTCATCATGACCAAAATTTCTAGTGTTGGCACCTGTTCGGCGTTGATAGAAACGAGCGAATCGGTCATTTTTCATCCCCCCTTTTCACCATTTTCTCAAGAATACTGCGAAAATCCGGAATGGGGTTCTCCACTGGAGCTCCTGCGGTCTGCATTTGTTCTTCGTCCAGCTCTTTCAAGACCGAAATCTGTCCGTTTGTAATGCCAACCAGCAGATGATCATCACCGGCTTTGATCACAGCAATGAACTTATCCTGCCCCACCGGCACTTGATCCAGTACCTGAATGTAGCGCATTTTTCTGGTATAGCCACCACTGAATTTTCCGATATGTTTGGAAAACAGATAAGCACCAATCAGCACCAACACCATCATCAACAAGACAAATGCGCCATTGAGTATCACTTCAAACATGATGTATTCGTTCTCCTCTATTCGCTGATGGTGATGTCGTTGTCAAGGATTTGGGTGATACGGATGCCGAAGTTGTCATCGACGACAACCACATCGCCGTAAGCGATACATTGCCCGTTGACAAACAGATCCACCTGTTCGCCTGCCAGTTTATCCAACACGACAAGAGAACCTTTGTTGAGATCCAAAATGTCTTTGACCAATTTCTTGGTACGGCCGATTTCGACCGATACTTCGACCGGTACCCCCATGACCATATCCATGTTGTTGTCGTAGCCGGCACCCCCTTGCGGTTTTGCAAGGTTCGGGCGAATCGGTGCAGCGGTATTGATTTTTTGTGGTGCATTGGCAACCGCTTGGGACACTTGTGCGACTTCGGAACTCATTTGATTCATCTGCATTTGGGTCATTTCCATTTGCTTTTGCATCATTTCCATCATTTGGGTCATCGCCCCGGCAAATTGTTCCATGCCGGCAACCGGCATTGCTGCTACAGGTTGTGCCACCGGTTGTGGTGCAGGTTCTGCCACCGGTTGTGGTGCAGGTTCTACCACCGGCTGTGGTGCAGGTTCTGCCACCGGTTGTGGTGCAGGTTCTACCACCGGTTGTGGTGCAGGTTCTGCCACCGGTTGTGGTGCAGGTTCTGCTACCGTTGTGTCTGCAAGAGAAGAAGCAACCGGCGGAGGTGTGCCCAGATCCAGTGCCGGCGTGTCATCCTGTTCCATCATGTGTGCCATACCGTCTTTGAAGAAGCCGCTGACCAATTCTTTGGACAACTGCATCGGCAAGAGGTAAATAAACTCACTCTCTACACGATCGCCGATGGACAGCTGGAATGCTGTTTCCACCATAATCTCTTGGTCACCAAAGTATTTGTCGCGAAATGCGTCGGCATTGGGGATAGGGAAGACCACCGGTGTGGAAATGTCTACAGTGCGCTCCAACAGCTCCGACAATGCGGTCGCTGATGCCCCCATCATTTGGTTCATGACTTCTCCGATGGCACTGCTGTTGATTTCGTTGAGTTCAAACTCATCATCAGGCATTTCCATACCCATCAACATGCTGACAATGGAACAAACGTCACTGCGTTTTAAGATCATGACGTTGCTGCCGGTCAAGCCCGCTTGGTTTGCAATTTCAATCCCAACCGCCGGCTCTAAATCGGCAAATTCAAAATTCTTTTTTTCGCGCACCCGTACAATCGGGGTGGTGATGTCGACACGGGCGTTCAGCATATTGGAAACGGCAGTTGCCGCTGACCCCAAACTGATATTTAAAATCTCACCTATCGCATCAATTTCGATCTCATTTAGTCTTTTTTCATCCATGTGCTAACTCTCTTTCCGGCAAGATGAAAGCTGCATTATCGTCCGATTTCTAATGCTTTCTGTGCCATTAATTCCATTGCGTTAAATGCTGTAATATTCGCCTCATAAGCGCGGGTCGCCGCCATTGCGTCGGTCGTTTCCTTTACCAGATCGACATTTGGCATCAAAACATACCCTTCGGCATTTGCATCCGGATGCGTTGGATTATACACTGCCGGTAATTCTGTGTCGTCTTCGATGATTTGTGATACTTGCACCCCTGCTACCTGTTGTCTGGATAGTTCAGATTCAAACACCTGCGAAAAACTCTGTTCCGAGGCCTCTAAAACTACCATTTGTCGACGGTAAGGGCCGCCGTCTTCGGTTCTTGTCGTCTCAATGTTTGCAATATTTTCAGACGCTATGTCCAAACGCATGCGTTGTGCCGACATCCCGGAACCACTTATATTCAATGCACTTAAAAAAGACATCGTGTTCCCTCCCTTTTGCTATCTGCTTTCGGTTTAGCCAACCACTTTGCCGACTGCTTCCAAAATACGATCCGGTTTGAACGGTTTGACAATGAAGTCTTTGGCGCCGGATTTGATTGCATCAATAACCATTGCTTCTTGACCCATTGCCGAACACATGATCACTGACGCGTTTGGATCGAGTGCTTTGATTTCTTTGAGCGCTTCCAATCCGTTTTTGTTGGGCATGGTGATGTCCAATAGTACCAAGTCAGGTTTTTCTGTTTGGAAAGCTTCAACCGCCAAAGCGCCATCTGCCGCTTCACACAGGTCGGTATAACCACCTTTGGACAGCGTGTCCTTAATCATCATTCTCATAAATGCTGCGTCATCTACAACCATAATTTTTGCCATGTTCGTTTCCCTCTTTCTTGTTTTTGTAATTATTCAACTGTTGTTTGTATTTGTTCTTCTGTGGGTTCAGCGAGTGCTTCTTCCACTGTCAAGCGTCTTTCAATCTGTACCGCTGCATTGCGTTGGTAATTGCCAAGTTTCCCCTCAAACCACGGCTGTTCTTGTACATACAGCGTAACATCGGTGTCGCTTGACTGATTCAAATCAATGACATCGCCCACCTTCATCTGGTAAACATCCGAAAGATTGAGCGTTGCACTGCCCAGTTTTGCCACCATTTCCAGCGGACTATTGGACAGCGATGTCATGATGGTCTCACGGGTGGTGTCGCCAGCAAATTCCGGCATATCGGTCGGTTTGCGCTTATCTGTTTGTGCAAATGCACTGGTCAACAGCATCCCCGGCACACAAATGGTGATGTTTCCTTCCACATCGCCCACCCGCATATTCACAAGGACAATGACGACCGGTTCATCCAAACTGATCTCTTGAAATAGCCCTGGGTTTTGCTCGATGTGTTGTCCTTCGAGCGACAGCTGCACGTAATTTGCCCATGCACTGTCGGTCGCCGCCAACACATACTCCATAATTTTGCCGTACAACACCAATTCAATCTCGGTGTAGGTGTAACTGGCATCGATTACCTCGTCAGTGCCCGCCCCCCCAAGGGTGCGGTCAATCATATCCACCATCAATTTCTGGCTGACATGAAACAGCATCGGCATCGCCACATGTTCCCCCGGCACCTTGACATCCAACAACATCATGACATCATTTTCTGTCAACATATTGCTAAATTCAATGTATCGCTGTTCTTCAATATTATAGACCTCAGCTTCACATACGGTGCGCAAAAAACCGTTGAGTTGTAGAGAAATCAGTCTCGCATAGTTGTCATAAACCCCTTTGAGTTGTTTCAGACGATCTTTAGTGAATTTTTTCGGGCTGCTGAAATCGTATTTTTTCCAGTTGTCCTGGGGTGCCACTTCGGTCTTGGCCGCTTCAAATGCGTCTCCACCACCCGCCATCGCATTCAACAGTTCATCTATCTGGCTTTGGGATAATATTTCTGCCATCTCTTCACTCCCACTTTCTGTATTGTCTGTCAATCACTATGGTGTGTCCTCCGTCGCATCCGGTGCAGTGTCTGCACCTTCTCCATCCTCTACACCATCCTCTACACCATCCTC
>CAYJIM010000040.1:0-21855 GCA_964370215.1 uncultured Oscillospiraceae bacterium | reverse complement strand
CTATTGTACACCACCTTATCTTTTCTGTCCATTTAAGTATAGCCATTCCAAAATTTAGAAACAAAGGTCTATGGAAGCCTCGAGAAGGTTTTGAAGATTTAGTGTTTGTTGGAACAAAGGGTCAACCACTAAAAATTGGTACTCTAAACGAAGCCATTCGTGGTATCGTTCAAAAAATCAATGTTTATGAAAGTGAGCTTGCGACAGAAGAAAATCGAGAGCCTAAAAAATTCAAACACTTCACTTGCCATGCATTTCGTCACACATTTACGACCAGATGCTACGAGCAGGGCGTGCCTGATAAAGTTATCCAAAAGCTATTAGGGCATGCGAATATTGAAACAACTCTCAATATCTACACTCATGCCTCAAGGGAGCTACAAGAACAGGTGATGTCAAATATTAAAATAATGGCGTAAAATTGGCGTAAATCGTTTCTGAGCATATGAAAAGCATTGATTTTACTAGGGTTTTGGCACTTGTGGTAATCTCTATTGAAAATATGCTTGAATCAGCGGAAAGTGTAGTAGAATAAATTGTAGGGGAAGTCTTCACAGGTGTCCCGAATAGAAATAAACAAAAGTGTTAGTCCCTATTTGACCTCAAACCACTGAGGAAAGACAAGGACTAACACTTATTTCAATACTGTCCAAAACAATGTTCAGTCAAACGCCGTATCAGAAAAAATGGGAAAGCTCCATCAATTATTCTGTGGAGGATTTATAGTTTATCATGATCAATCACGAGATCAGGGTTATGCCTCTTTGTCATTTTATGTCTCGCTTTTCTGTTTTCTACCGTGTCAAAAACAATAGAAAAATCATAATCAGGTGGGTAAAGCTCACTCGCTTTGACTTTGAGCTTTACTCTCGTGTGATTGACCTGCTTTTTCTCGCCCTTGACCTGAATCACCAAATCACCTTTGTCATTTGCAGGCTGATAGACGATTCCAATTTCTTTTTCGGGAAAAATGGTCACGCTGTCTCCCATCTGAAATTTTGCTTTTATTTCATTGATGCGATCATTTTTACTTTGTACATCCTTTACAATCTTGCTCGCGACTTTGCGCCGTGGTTTTTCCGCTGTATCATGAGTGCCTTTGAATCGCTGGCTTTTGGGCTTACCACTGTCACTGTGATAGGCTTCTTTTCTGGCGCGCTCGAGCAAATGTTCCGGTAGTCCCAATCGTTCGGCGATGGAGAGGGCACAACTTTCGCCGGCTTCCCCTATTTTTAACTGATACAGTGGCTTTAGGTTTTCTTTATCAAAATTCATGCGGGCATTGATCAAGGACTGCGTATTTTTGGCAAAATCTTTGATTTCGGGGTAGTGCGTCGTTGCGAGGAACAAGCAGTTTCTTTGACGCAATTCATCCAAAATCGCCACCGCAATGCCCATGCCTTCCGCAGGGTCGGTACCCGAACCCAATTCATCTAAGAGCACCAAACTCTCGTGGGAAACGCTCTGTAAAATATGCACGATATTTTTGATATGTGCAGAGAACGTCGAGAGATTTTCAGAGATGCTCTGGCCATCGCCAATGTCGCAAAGATAGTTTGTGTGCATGGAAAAGCGACTTTCAGCGTCTGCTGGAACATGTAGTCCACACTGCGCCATCAAGGAGAGCAGCCCCACTGTCTTTAAAGCAACGGTTTTTCCGCCGGTGTTTGGACCTGTGATGACAACACCACGGTAAGTCTTGCCAATTTCAAAATTTAAGGGAACGCATTCTTCACGGTTTAACAGCGGGTGGCGTCCATTGACGATGTGGATCTCCCTGTCGGTCGTGATAGGCACTTCGACCGCTTTGAGTTCGTAAGAGTATTTTGCCTTGGCAAAGATGAAATCCAAGGTCTGCATATAGTCGATATTGGTCATAAAGGCGGTCATGTTGTCGTCCACCAATGCGGTTAACGTATACAAAATCCTGCAAAGTTCATTGTCTTCTTGAATGTGCAAAAGACTGAGTTCTTCTTGCAGTTTTCCGATGACTGCAGGTTCGATAAAGACAGTGCTACCGGTAGCAGAGGTGTCCACCACCGAACCGGCGACTTGATTCTTATATGCTTTTTTGACAGGCAGGGCATATCTGGAATTGCGAATGACAACATTGTTGTCGCTCAAAAACTCCCGCTTGCTACGCAATACGGTGTCTAATTTTGCTTTTACGGAAGCATTTAAGTGTTCGATTTTTCTTCTCACGTCCTGTAAGGTTTTTGATGCGGCATCTTCAACTCTGTCGTTTCTGATCGAGCGATCAATTTCCTCAAACACGTCATTCAAATCAATGAAGGCCATGCTGTAATAGGCGAGATTTACCTGCAAATACTCTGCTTTTTTCAAAAATGTGATCATTCTTTTGCAGGTGTATATAAACTGCGCAACTGCGGACAATTGCTCGGGTGTGAGCATAGAGCCTTTTTTGGCAAGTGCAAGTATTTTCTCAAGCTCACTCATGGAAGCGAGTGGCGGGGAGCCGATGTTTTCAAGGACTTTCTTTGCATCGGTGGTGTCTTTCATGTTTTTCTTGCATTCACGTTCGTTCAGCGAAGGCGTTAGTGCAAGCAATTTTTCTTTCACGACAGGCGACATCGCATGTTCGCTCAATTTACTTAATACTTTATCAAATTCCAATGTGTGGTATGATTTTATCATTGTTTTTCACGTATTCCTTTCTCATTTTACGCAACAAAAAAAGTGTATAGGCACATCTATACACTCAAAAAATTGCGATCATGATCTCGATTCAAACAATAAGAGATTCTATTCGCAGTCATATATCGGTGTATTTTTTGAAAGATGCAGCCTAAAAATGTGCATAGCAAAGCTACAAATAGAAAATCATTCCAATTTGCAAACGCTACAACGCAACATATGGTACCCTTGGTGATTGAAACTAGTTCAATACCAAAACTAGGCTACAGATAACAAAAAAACACGCTCCATTCCGAACGGAAAACGATTTGTTTTCCGATGATGATATTGTTATACTAGCATAAGACTGCCAAGTTGTCAAGTATGGTGCAATCACTGTTCACGATGTGTTTTTGCTTTTATTTGACTCACAATAGCCCGGTGAAAGGTTTAAACCGCCGAATGCTACGTAAAATACTGTAAAAGGGAGAGGTCAACCATTGGTTGACTAAAATCTATTGACCATAGTGACTAAAAATGCCATAATGAATATAGAAATGAACAACGGCGTTATGTCGAACAATTTGAAAGTAGGCAATGGAATGAAAAATGTTTTTGTGGGAAAGAAACTTGCAGAGCTTCGAAAACTAAAGGGTAGAACGCAATCAGATGTGGCGGATCATTTTCATATCAGCAAACAGGCGGTATCAAAATGGGAAAATGGTCATGCCATGCCGGATGTGTTGTTGCTACCTGAACTGGCACAATACTTTGGTGTGGAGATGGATTATTTTTTTGATGAAGCAGATGTTTCGGCAGAAAAAGTGAATTTTGATGGAAGAAACATCATCATATCCATCAAAAATTTGACCAAACGCTATGATAAAAAATCTGATCCGGTATTACAAAATATCACCCTCGACTTATACGATGGGGTGAGCACTGCCATTATGGGACCATCGGGCAGTGGCAAAACAACACTGGTCAATTGTATGGCAGGGCTTGAGTCGATCACAGAGGGCAGTGTCACCGTTTTAGGAAAAGAGATCAGTCGGCTCAAAGAACCAAAACTCACCGCATTTCGCAGAAAACATACCAGTTATATTTTTCAGCAATACAATCTCATTGATGTGCTCAATGTGGTGGAAAATATCAAACTGCCGTATAAAACTTCGGGTGAGCGCATTGACAAAAACAGAATGAAGGAGTTGCTTCAGAAGTTGGGACTCAACGGGAAAGAAAAAGCAATGCCTGCAAAACTTTCAGGGGGACAGCAACAACGGGTAGCAATTGCCAGAGCGTTACTCGGTAAAAATAAAATCATCTTTGCGGATGAGCCAACCGGCGCATTGGACTTCAAAACAGGCAATGAAGTGCTGGCATTGCTCCTCACAGCTTGTAAAGAGTTTCATTCTCCTGCCATCATTATCACACATGACAGTAAGGTGGCGGCACAATGTGACGTGGTTCATTTTGTTGCAGATGGTAAAATTGTAAAGACTTTAACACAGGCTACCGTAGCAGAAATTTCCGGTGTGATGGAAAGGCTTGGTGACTATGTTTAAACTGGCCTTGGCGGATATGCAAAAAAATCTCAAATTGTTTTTTGGCACATTTGTCGCTATCATGGTCACCACAGCCATCGTGACCGCTTGTTTGAATCTGGTGTTTTCCGCTACCGCTCATTTCACGAACGGCGATCGGTTTGGCAATGTGGCGTTGGTTTTGATGGCAAATCAACAAATCACCCTAGAAACGGTGGATGATGACGGGGATATAGAGGTCGAAAAGGAAACGGTCACCGGTAGAATCCCGCTATCACCGACACAGATTGAAAGGTTGCAGTCGAACTATACCCTGATTGAAGACTATACGTTTTTTGTTTCATCAAACGACTTGCGTAGCAAAAAACTAGCAGGACACAACATTTCTTCTATGGGATTGACAGGATTTTCCTTGCAGGGGGACAAGCCGGAGGATCATCAGGTCGTCATTGATGAGCAACTTGCCACCGTCAATGATCTGCAAATAGGGGATACGGTGGTACTCTACACCAACACAACCTATGCAGACTATGAAGTCAGTGGCATTGTATCAAGTACGGGCAAAGAGGATTTTACACTGCAAAATTATATCTTTTTTAGCGATGATGTGGCAAAGGCACAGGCAAAGGGTTGCCAAAGTGTGGCCATTCTCGATGAAGATGCCCATGCAGAGGCGTTTGACAACGAGGAATTTACAGTATTGACAGGTGCGGACACAAGCGAAGCGGAACTCAGTGCGATGGTTTCAAATGACATTTCTCTAATGGTGATCTTCATCACGATGGGATCGGTTTGCTTGGTCATTAGCTTGTTTGTCATCAGTGGTACGATGCAGTTTTCCATCAAAAACAGATACCGCCTACTGGCGCAACTGCGAGTAATTGGACTTAAAAAAACACAAATCAGTGCGATATTGTCGTGGCAAACAGCGATGATTTCCATTGTTGCATCGGCTGTGGGGTTGGTGTGTGCGTACTATTTGTCCCATTTCATTGCAAAATTGTATCTGGATATGAGCATCGTGTCAGCCGATTTTGAACCGATTTTCTCCCTGTTTTGGGGTGTAGTTGCTGCTGTGGCAATCACGCTGTTATCGCTGATGGTGACAGCTTTGACTGCAAGTAAACCGCTGTCAATCCCACCCGCAGCAGCGATGAAAAGTGAAGGAGAGATCATCGGGAAGACCTCACCGGTGGTAGTGCTGTTCGGGATGTTATTGGTCTTGGGCGGTGTTGCGATTTTACGGTTTACACCCATGACACAAGGGATTGGCATTGGCATGGTGTTTTGCGCAAGCACCGTTTTTCTTGCCGGTGCGATTTGTTTGATGCCACTCATGGTGCGGTTGTTCAATGTGCTGTTGTCCGTTGTCGTGAAAGGTGCCTCGAGAAATTTAGGGCAGGTGGCTTATGGTAATATCAAGATGAAAGCCTCAAAATTTGCGGTTGCCGCTGTTTCTGTTGCCATTATGATGTCCATGGGCAGTGTCATGGTGCTCAGCAATGAGGTGTATATCGAGACCTCGAAGCAACAGCAATACACATTTGCGCAGGAGTATGCGTATGTCAATGATGGGAAATTCACCTATGAAATGACGCAATATCACGATATTTTTGCGGTAAAACACACACAATTTCTTCTTGCACAAGGAGAGGAATTGAACGATTATAATGTGCTTGCAGTGTTCGGGGCTACACCAAAACTCCATCTGATTGAAAAAACAGCGGAGGTTTCAGATCATACCGTCTGGGTATCGGAAGTCGTACGGAATGTCCAGGTAGGGGACACGTTATCGGTATATCTGGAAAATGGCGAACAAGAAATATTCACCGTCGGTGGCATCTTTGAGACAGAGGGGCTTTCGGATGAAAACAACGCTTTTGTGGTGGACTATCAGGTGGTCCAGCATAGCTTTTATGACGAAAGATTGCCTACGGTCTACACCCAAGAACCGTTATTTTCTGATTCCACGGCACATACCTTACAGATTTATGAAAACGCTGCTTCTTACGATATTCAATATGCCGCTTCGCTTCTGCTGGGTATGATCGGTCTGGTGCTGTCTGTTGTAGCGTTGTTCAACACCTTCTTTGTCATCATGTCGGTGCGCACTGAAGAGTTTCATAGATTGAAGCTCATTGGTGCGAAAAAACAACAGATCTTTAAAATGGCAACCACAGAAGTGGTGATTGTCGTGTTTACCGGCATGGTAATTGGCAGTGCCGTCATCGCCGCCTGTGTAGGACAGTACGCTTTTGTGAATACAGGGGTATTTGACTTTATTGTAAATCCCACAATTTTCTGGGGTATGATTGTCATCACAGCGGTGTTGAGTTTACTTGCCGGCATCCTACCTTCCTTCATCACCATAACAAAAATGAAAAAGCAATTTAGAAGCGAATAGTGTAGGCTTCCTTGCTCATGATAAAAAGACCTTTCTTGTTCCGTGGATGACGGATCAGAGGGGCCTTTTTGTAGCGCAGGTGTTATAGCATTTTATCCCGCAACAGTGCCATCGCCTTTTGTGCCTTTTCTTCGTTGAGAAAGATATAATTGAACTCATGGGAAATGTTCGATTCTTTGATCCGAAAAGTCGCAAGATTGTGGTTTTGTTTGGGCAAGATATGGTAGACGAAAGAAATGCCGTGGCCATGCTGTACGGCAAGTTCGATAAGTTTGTTGCTACTCAAAATAGATTTTTTTTGAAAACTGTCTACATGATAACCATGGTCGTTCAGAAATCGCTCAAATACTGCACGGGTGCCCGAACCATCCTCCCGTAAGATGATGTTTTGTTGAAGCACCTCTTGTAGCGATACCGTCTGTCCGGCAAAAGGGTGCTCCATGGCACAAATACCCACCATCTCCTCGTCTGAAATTTTTTGATGGTGATATTGTTCCTTGTCAACATAACCTTCCAACATCAACACATCCAACTTGAAATGGTGCAGCTGATCCAACAACCGTTCGGTGTTGTCGATGTGAATGTTGATTTCGTAGCGATCATCGTTGAAAAGTGCGTAGACAACTTCATGGAGCATATACTCCCCAATGGTTTTCGTGGCACCGATGTTGAACGAAACTTTTTCCTGTTGCGACAATGATTGTACCGCAGATTGGTTGAGTGCAATAATGGTACGTGCGTATTTTTCCAAAGAAAGACATTGCTCGGTCTTATAGAGCGTCTTTTTTTCATAGCGGAAGAGAGGACAGCGGTACAATTGTTCTAAATGTTTGATATGCTGTGTGACGGCGGGCTGTGTCATGTTGAGGTTTTCAGCGGTTTTATGGTAATTCATGACGTTACACAGTTCTAAAAAGGTATAAATTCTTTGATCAATCATCCTGCACCTCATTGATAATAATTTTTTATTACAAAATAATAAATGATTATTTTATTTTATCATGAAAATGAGATATAATCAAGTAGGAAAAAGGACAGTGGATTCAACACAAAAGAAATGAGGTCGCTTAATATGAAGTCGCTTGAAAAAGTTTTGAAAATTCTCCCCGGTTTGGCGGTGGCACTTGCCATTGCAGTGGTCGCCCAATTTTTAGAAGGTCTGTTGCCAATTCATCTGATCGGTGCCTCGGTCATTGCATTGTTCATCGGCATTCTCGTCAATGGTTTTTTAAAAACCGATGTCCTCCATGCAGGACTAAAATTCACCTCTAAGCGGATTTTGAAATTTGCGATCATCCTACTGGGTGCATCATTGAACATTCAAATGATTCTGACAGTTGGTAGCTTGTCACTTGCGGTGATGTTCTTCACCCTCCTCACCTGTTTTGGTGGCGGGTATTTTATCGGTAAAGCGTTGGGCCTCAACTGGAAGCTTTCCAACCTGATTTCTGCGGGCACCGGCATTTGTGGTGGTTCTGCTATTGCCGCTATCGCACCTGTCATTGATGCAGAGGATAGAGACATTGCCTATGCCATGTCGGCAACCTTCATCTTTGACATGCTGATGATTATTGCATTCCCATTTATGGGGGAACTGTTGGGGCTGAGCGACATGGCATACGGTCTTTGGGCAGGAACTGCGGTCAATGATACATCTAGCGTGGTGGCAGCAGGGTATGCTTACAGCGAGGGTGCAGGTGACTTTGCAACGATGGTAAAACTGACCAGAACCCTTTCTATTATCCCGACGGTGTTGGTATTTGCTTAT
This sequence comes from uncultured Oscillospiraceae bacterium, assembly GCA_964370215.1. Classification (GTDB taxonomy): domain Bacteria; phylum Bacillota; class Clostridia; order Oscillospirales; family Ruminococcaceae; genus Massiliimalia. Next base: position 13,505 of record CAYJIM010000040.1, on the reverse strand, counting down.
ATCAATATTCGTCTCAAGCAAAAGGAATTGGTCAGGGCTTCTCATGTCGTTTCTGCGGTCAAAGAAAAGGGTGTGAAGTACGAAGTCAACCAATTGGAAAAAATTTCTGAATTGTCGGTAGGCGAAAAAGCAACAGATGCGGTTGTAGCATCAAAAGAGAAGGCACGAAACAAAGTGGATTTCTTCTCGTTGTTCCCTTGGTTCATCGTGGGATTTGTGGGTCTGGCGATTATCAACAGCGTGTTTGTTATTCCAACTGAAATTACCGATGTATCCAAAGAGCTCAGTAAATTTTTGATGGTTGCAGCCTTGGCGGCAATCGGGTTGAACACCAGTTTAAAGGACATGAAAAAATCAGGCCCACGACCGATGATCCACGGTTTCATTATCTCGGCATTGGTTGTCATTGTGGCAATCTTTGTGGAATGGTGCATGGGTATTGTATAATAAAATCAAAAAACGATGAGTGATTTTGCTCATCGTTTTTTCTTTTATGATACCCAATCTGAACGAAAATTATGAAAGTATGTTGTAATGACGCGCATTGTGTGTTATGATAAAACAAAGTAAAACAGAGCCGGCATGGTCAGACAGTAAATTGTAGCAGAGAAAGGCGGCGGAAGCGTTTGAAGGTTGTTATTTTAGCAGGGGGTCTAGGTACCCGCATTTCGGAGGAAAGTCATTTGCGTCCCAAACCAATGATCGAAATTGGTGGTAAACCGATTTTATGGCACATTATGAAATACTATTCTCATTATGGTTTTCATGAATTTGTCATCTGTTGTGGCTATAAGGGTCACATGATCAAAGAATACTTTGCAAATTATTACCTATACGGTTCAGACATCACCTTTGATTTCACAGACGACGGCAATGTCATCATCCACAACAACGTTTCCGAACCGTGGAAGGTGACGGTGGTGGACACCGGACTGCATACCCAAACAGGGGGACGAATCAAACGAATTGCAAGGTATATCGGCGAGGAAGCGTTTATGCTCACCTACGGAGATGGTGTGGGGAACATTGATCTAAAAGAATTGCAACAAGAGCATCAGGCTACAGGCAATATGGTCACGCTGACCACCGTGCGTCCAACCGGTCGGTATGGTATTGTCGATCTGGATGAAACGAAAAATATGGTGTTGGGCTTTCGTGAAAAAGCAGTGGAGGACAGCAACTGGATCAATGCAGGGTTTATGATTGTGGAACCGACCATCTTTGATTATATCGATGATGACAGTACCATTTTTGAACGTAGTCCGTTGGAGCGTGTGACAGCACTTGGAAAACTCGGTGCATACAAGCACTTTGGTTTTTGGCAGTGTATGGACACCCAACGCGACAAAAGTGCCCTTGAATGGCACATTGAAAAGGGGACTGCCCCTTGGATGATCTGGCAAGAATAAGAGAAAACCCACCGCCCTCTTCGGTTAGATGTTTGGTCTAACGAAGTAGGCGGTGGGTTTATTTGTGGGTATTATTTCATATAGCGTTTTTTGAATTCATCAATCGGCATAGGTCTTGCAAAGAAATAACCCTGTGCTACATCACAGTCGATGTCGCGTAAGAAATGCACCTGCGACTCTTCTTCGACACCTTCAGCGACGATACTCATATCAATGCTATGGGCAAGTTTGATGATCGCATCAATGACAAGATCACCTTGATTTTGGTCACTGCTATTGTTGACCAGAAAACTGCGGTCGAGTTTTAGCGTGTCTGCTTTAAAGTTTTTCAACAACCCGAGAGAGGAGTAGCCTGCCCCGAAATCGTCAATCGAGACGGCAAACCCTGCGGTGTGCAAATCGGCCAAAAAGGTTTCAATATGATGGTCATGATCCAACACAGTGGTTTCGGTCAATTCCACCTCAATGAGGCGATGGGGCACTTGATAACGATCGACAATGGCAGAAATGTCCATCACAAAATTTTTGTTATAGAGATGCATACGTGAAAAGTTGACAGAAATAGGGACACAAGAATGTCCTTGGTCTAAAGAGTCACGCAGCGCCCTACAGACACAGCCTAAGATATGTTTGTCAAGCTCAATGATAAAGTTATTGGATTCAAATAGTGGGATGAATACATCTGGAAAGATCATTGCACCGTCCGCTTCAATCCAGCGCACCAACGCCTCCGCCCCAACAATGGAGTTGTTTTTTAGTGAAAACTTTGGTTGAAGGTATGGTACGAATTCGCCGGTTTCTAATGCAAATTCCATTTTGTTGGTGATTTCAGCCAACTGTAAAATTTGATTTTTATAGTCGTGGTCGTAGTTCCAAATGCGGCCATCCTTTTTGCTTTTTGCAATGCTGTGTGCAAGACTTGTTTTGGTGATGATGTCGTTGACATCCGATTCACCGGGCTCGATGAAATAACGGCCATAGTTGAATGCAAAATGGTGGTTTTTCAAAGCAGGGATGGTTTTCTTAAAGTAATCTTCGTACTGATCCGTCATTTGATCCAGTTGCTCTAAAAATCCGTTGCCGGAAAACATCATAAACTCGTCATCGCCGATGCGAGCCAAGAGAAAACTCGGTTCTGGTACCGTTGCTGCGGTTTTTGCAAAGGCATGCAATACTTGATTACCGATTTCAAAGGTAAACATTTCATTGATGGCTTTGAAATTGGCAACATCCATCTTGATGGCAACAAACGACTTGGTTGGATTTGCTTTGAGTGTGGCCTCCATATGCTTTTTATAGTGGGCAAAATTAGGAAGCCCTGTCAATTCATCGTAATACGCAATATACTCCAACGCCTTTTTATTGTTGATGGAGTAGACAACAAACAACATCACGATAATGCCTGCAATCATCAAACAAACAATCATGACGGTTGAAAGCATGCGAATATCTGCGGCAATGACATGTTCGTTGCCAACCAATACCAACGACCAATGATTGACACTCAAGGGCTTGTACATTGCAATGCGATCAATGCCATCAAGGGTGAAGGAAACGAAACCGGACTGTTTTTGTGCCAAGTTTGTGAGGATTTCCTGCGTGGTAACATTGTCAAGTGTGGACTCAGCCAGTGCTTCAAAGGGAATGAACTCTTCATCGGTAGCCAGAAGATAGGAACCGTCTTTATCGGCGATGAGTGCGTACTCGCTTTCCTCTACCTGAACGGACAATTTTGCAAGGATCATGTTGAGGTTGTACTCACCAACTACCCAACCGATCTGTTTTCCTTCTTCAAGTAGTGCTGTTTGCAGCAAGATCACTTGATTGCCGGTGGATGTATTGAGATAAGGCTTTGAAAACAATACATCATCTGGTGTGACGGCTGTCCGATCAAGTATGTCGTTGAAAGAGGTCGTTTTGCCGTGTTGAACGGTGATGTTTCCTGCGAGATCCAAGACATACAGTCCCTCAAAGGAAAACAAGCCTTGCTGTTGTGTGAGGAAGGTGCTGATGTCTTGTGTCTCCTCTAACCCCTCTACCGCATCGGCGACACTCAAAAGGTAGTGCTCGGCTGTTTCAAAATCACGATTGAGGTCCTCCTGCTGCTGGGTTGCTGTTTCTTCCATCATCGAAAGGATGGTGCGATGCAACTCTTTATCAGAATAGAGTAATAAAAAAAGGAGCAGTCCGCTTGCGACCAAAACAATGGCCACTGTGCTCCAAAGGATCGATCGTATGGTTTTTGGATGGCTTTTCATAGTAGTTCCTTTATGTAGTAATCGAAGTATGGTACTAATAATTATATTCAGTATAACACAGAGCGCTAATAGTTTCAAGATACAGAATGGTGAAAATAAGGGCATAGTGAAATCGTTATCGGGGAATTGTTACAAATAGCGAATAGATAAGAATGGGAATCATTGTGAGCGGAAAAGAACGTTCTTAAATATTACAAAAAAGTAACAGTTAAACGATGCTACAGTTGCAGAAAACACTGTATACAAGAGGTAAAGTAACAGTAGCTTTGTTTGGTAAAAATAACAAATCGTAGTTTTTAGAAGAATAAAATTGACAATTTGTAATCTTTATGCTATACTGGAGAAAATTAAACCAATATGCCGTGATGATCAATCAGGGTCATACATATTAGAAAGGTGATAACATGAAGCGAACAATGTTGAAAATATTAGCAGTGATTTGTACAGCGAACTTGATGTTCACTGTTTTGCCAACAGCATCGTATGATGTATATGCCGCAGAAACAAAAACGGTAACCCTGCAGAGTGGTTATCTGAATGTACGCAGTGAACCTTCGCTACAAGGAAGTATTGTCGCAAAACTTGACAATGGACAACAGGTGTCGGTTGCATCTGTCACAGGCGACTGGAGTCAAGTCACCGTCAACGGACAAACGGCCTATGTCATGTCGCAATACTTAACAGGTAGTGCTGCGGATGCGGTAACGGCGATGAACACCACAGGGACGGTCACGAGCACCACACAACTGCGTGTACGTACGGGTCCTTCCACTGCACATAGTGTGGTTGGTTGGGTAGATGGTGGCAGTACCGTTGCCATTACAGGACAAGCCTCTACCGGCTGGTATCGCATCAGCTACAACGGGCAGGAACAATATGTTTCCAACGATTATATTTCTTTGCAACAGGCAGCACCGGCAACACCAGCACCCACTCAAACAGGGACAGATATGACCGGAAAAACCGGTATTGTTACCGGTAGTGTGGTCAATGTACGTGATGCGGCAAGTTTGAGTGGACAAAAATTGACGACTGTAACTGTTGGTACCAAATTGGCATTAGAAAAGAAAATAGGGGACTGGTACCAATTCAGCCATCAAGGCAAAACTTCCTATATTCATGCAGACTATGTAAAGGTAGAGGAAGCACCGCAACAAGATAGCATTGGTGTAACAGCATACAGTGCGACCGGTACAGTGGTCAATACCTCTCATTTAAATGTACGCAGTGGCGATTCCACCAATTATAGCATTGTCGGTGGGTTGTCGGGCAGTGAGCAGGTCACCATCACGGGGAAAGCGACATCCGGTTGGTACCAAATTTCCTACCAAGGGCAGACTGCTTATGTCAGCAATAACTATATCCAAATCAATGAACAACAATCGGTGGAAATGGACAAAGGGCAAGTCAATACCGCATTGCTGAATGTCCGCAGTGGCGCAGGCACCAGCTTTAGTCGCATTGGCACGCTGTCGATGGGGCAACAGGTTGAAATCACTGCCTCCACCGGGGACTGGTATCAAATCATTTTCAACGGTGGGGATGCTTATGTTCATAAAGACTACCTCGATCCTGTCACCGCAAATAGCACGACCCCTACACCGGATAGCACAACTTCCGGGATCACAACACCAACTGTACCGCAGGATGGCGAACAGATCGGGATTGTCACGGCAGATGCGTTGAACTTCCGTATGGAACCGAACGCCAATGCCAGCAAAATTACCGTGTTAAATTTTGGGACGCAAATTACGATTTTGAATACCACTGCCGATGGTGCATGGTACCAAGTACAGGTAGGTGGATCGATCGGTTATGTTTCGGCAATCTACATCAGTATCATGGATCCGAATGCGACACCAAACAACGGTGCTAGTCTACAAGCTGCGAAATTTATTGAAGCAGCAAGAGGGGAACTCGGTTACAAAGAGGGCTGGGATGGTACCACAAAATATGGACAATGGTACAGCAGTAGCCACAGTCGTGTGGCGTGGTGTGCGATGTTTGTTAGTTGGTGTGCCGATCAAGTGGGTATTTTAAACAACATCATCCCCATGCACGCAAGCAGTACTGCAGGGATGAATTGGTTCATCAATGCAGGATTGTGGCAGTCGCAAGAAAGTGGCTATCAACCCAAAGTGGGCGACATTGTCTACTTTGATTGGAGTGGCGGAAATGACCCTGACCATTTAGGAATTGTCACGATGGTGGCCAATGGTAAAATCACAACCATTGAAGGCAATACCACCAATAGCGTTGCGGAACGCACCTATTCGCTGACCAGTTCTAGTATTATCGGGTACGGAACACCGGCATATACAGAATAAAATGACACAAAAAGGAGCTGTGATAAAACGGCTCCTTTTTGTGTACTAGAGATAGGAGTATGTTGATTGGTTGTTATTTAGATTACAAGAGAGCACAAGAAATAATACTTTTTTCTTGAAAATACAGCTTGCAAATTATAAGTAAAATAGTATATAATAGATTGTAGATGATATTATATAACTGGTAGGAAAACCCCTAGAGAAAACGGCGACTATGTTTGATGGAGGGCGATTGGATGTCTAAACAGCATTTTATCATGGCAGCTGCAGAGAATTTACCCTCTCTGTGTTATATGTCAGATCTTGACACTTATGAGTTACTGTATCTGAATAAGATTGGCAAAAACACTTTTGGGTTCATCAGTGATGAGCAGTACGCAGGTGAAAAGTGTTACCGTGTGTTACAAAACAGGGAAGAACCCTGTGAGTTTTGCACCAATCAGCAACTAGAACTCGGGAAGCATCATTTTTGGGAATACAGCAATCCTTTGATTGGGCGACGGTATTCCTTGTGCGACTCCTTGGTGGAGGTGGATGGCAAAGCGGTGCGCATGGAAATTGCTACCGATATTTCTGATCACTTTGAACAAGTATTCAAACTTGAAAATAAGCTGACGATGGAGGAAACGCTTGTGCGTTGCGTACAAACGTTATCTGGCAGTAATACAGCGATTGGAGACTCGGTTGGGCAGCTTCTCGCCATTGTAGGGGAGTATTTTCAGTCTAAGCGTGCGTACATTTTTGAATTTGACGAATTGCGACAAACAGCGACCAACACTTATGAGTGGTGTGCCACAGGTGTTCCTTCGCAGATTGAAAAGCTACAAGAGGTCGATATAGCTGACATCTCTCGGTGGCTTGAACTGTTTGAAGAAAAAGGCGAAGTGTTCATTAGCAATTTGCATCAAGATGTAGAGAACTCCAGCAATGAATATCAGCATTTGCAGCAACAGGGGATTGAACGATTGATCGCCGTCCCTTTTTCGCAAGGGGGCGAGTTTGTCGGTTTTATCGGCGTGGATGACCCTTTGGAGCACATCGGTAATGTCGCGTTATTAAAGTCGGTTGCAGTCTTTATTCTAGATGATTTGCAAAAACATCGCTTGCTCCAACATTTGGAGTTTTTAAGTTATATCGATTCATTGACTGGCGTCTATAACCGCCATAAGTATAAAGAGCAGTTGCAGTTGTTGGAGAAAACGCGTCTACAACACTTTGGGGTTGTGCATGTGGACATCAACGGTTTGCGTGAAGCCAACGATATTTATGGTCAGGAATATGGGGACTACATCGTGATCAGTGTGGCAGAGCTGATGAAAAAGGCATTGGGGGAAGATGTTTATCGCATCAGTGGAGATGAGTTTATTGCAGTACTCTGTGACATTGAGGAAGTGGAGTTTGAGCGGCGTGTGGCGTTGCTCCGTGAACTGGACAAACAAGATCCTCGCTGTAGTTTTTCGGTGGGTAGTGTTTGGAAACGAGATGGAGTACAAATTGCAAGGGAAGTGGCTTATGCCAATGAACTGATGTATGCGGATAAGCAACTCTATTATCGCGATCGAGAGTCGGGTGGTAGTACGCATCGTTCCGGTGCGGTGGCACAACTGCTAAAGGAATTGCGGGCAGGACAGTTTACAGTGTATTTACAGGGCAAAATGAATCTGAAAACCGGTAAAATTTCCGGTGCAGAGGCACTGGTTCGTAAATTTGATGAAGAGGGGCATGTGGTCCCACCATTGAAATTCATTCCCGTTTACGAACATCAGCGTATCATCCGTCATGTGGACTTCTTTGTGTTAGAACTGGTATGCCAGACGATTCAAAGTTGGTTACAGCAAGGACAGTCCATCAAAATAGCGGTCAATTTTTCGCGTATTACCATGTTGGAGCATGATGTGGTGGAGCATATTGAAAAAATTTGCGCTGCTTATCAAATTCCACACCACCTCATTGATCTTGAAATTACCGAAAGTACCGAGAAGATGGACAATGATATTTTGGAACGCAAAATTGTGACACTCAAACAACTTGGCTTTTCTATTTCCTTGGATGACTTTGGTACTCAATACTCCAACCTGTCGATTTTGACTTCTATGGATTTTTCAGAGGTCAAATTGGATAAAAGCTTGGTGGATGACCTTTGCGTAGACTACAAAAGTCGTGTCATTGTCAATCATTCCATTCAAATGATTCGCAATATTGGCTCAATGACCTCCCTTGCAGAAGGGGTAGAGACAAAAGAACAATGTGATTTGTTACGGGAATATGGATGCGATTATATCCAAGGATACTATTTCCTTAAACCCATGCCAATTGAAGATTTTTGGCAGACTTATTTGAATCAGTTGTAAAATAAAATGCGGTGAGCGTGGTTGCTCACCGCATTAGAACGTCGAAAAAACCGTAATCGCAAAACTGGTGAGCAATTTCGCTCACCAGTTTTGCTTTCTGTATCACTACAATTTAAAAATGTTTGGATGCTCTGGCAGGGTATCAAATTTTATACGCATTTAATTTCCTTCGTTATACGCATCCATTGCTGCTTGTTGTGCGGCAGCGACCTCTTCAGGAGTCGCTGAATGGTCAAATAGTTTTTGGGATTCGGCTTTATGTACCTCTGCCAATTCATTGGGCAGATACTGATCATACCATAATTGGATGGAAGATGCATTTTCGATTGCTTCCCCAATCGACTGCATGACAGGATCTTCCGAAACAGAACCTTTCAATGGCGGAATTTTACCGGCCTCCAATGCCAGTTGTTCCCATTCGTCACTGCTGTAGTAAGTGACACATTTGAATGCCTCTTCAAGCATGTCTCCGGTACAGTTGAAGCTGACAAAGTTGCCACCGATGGTGCCGACAAGGATGGAATCATCCTCATAACCGCCTTCAATACCGGGGACAGGGAACCACCCGATTTTTTCATAGAATTCCGGACTGTCAGCGAGGTATCTACTTGCTTGCCAAGAGCCGTGCAGCTGCATAGCAGCTTCCTCAGTATACATCAATTGCTTGGATTGTCCTGCATCTTCATCCAACCCATTGACCCCTTGTGGGAAGTAACCGGCATCTACCCATTCTTGGATTTTTTCACCGGCATAGATGAATGCTTCATCTTCAAAACTGCCGGTACCTGCTACTGCATTTGCAAAAGGATCCAGTCCGGCATAACGTGTGACAAAGTACATGTAGTACATCGAGCCTGTCCACTGCGACGCATTCGCCAAGGAGAAGGGGATATAGCCTGCTGCAACCAATGCATCACTATTGGCTTCCAATTCTGCCATGGTGGTAGGGATGCTCAAGCCTACGGTATCATAGATTTCTTTATTATAGAAAATACCGGCAACAGAACAGTCGATGATCGGTACAGAATAAATCTCACCGTTGTAGGAGGCCTGTGCGATTGCCCCGTCCAGTAGCTTGTCCTGCACACCGGAAGATGCCATCAAGTCGGTGATGGGTTGTGCAAATCCGGAGTCGACATATTCGTTCATCGGCCCACCAGACCAGTGGATGTACATGTCAGGGCATTCCCCTGCACTCATTGCAACGATGAGCTTTTGCTTATATTGATCATTTTGTGTGGTGGTTTCTTTGACAACATAACCGCTGTCTGGGTTGTCGGCGTTGTATTGGTCGATGGCCCACTGCCAAAGATCTTTATCCGGATCTTGTGTACCGATGTTCCAAAAGCTGATTTCCTGAACATCGCCGCTCGGTTCGGCAGAAGGCTCCTCGGTCTCGGTGGTTGCTTCAGTGTCAGTGGTGGAAGCGGGCTCGGTGGATGCTTGCTCGGTAGTCGGCGTACACGCAGAAAGTGTAGCGGCAACGACGGTTGCCATCAGGGAGATTGCCAAAATTCGTTTGCGATTGCTGTTCATAAAAATCCTCCTTTAAAGTAAGATCGGTACACGAAAAGTGTCCTGTCTTCATTATAAAGGAGGGGGATGTAAAAAAGTATCGAATAAAATGTACAAATACTATAAAAAATACGCTAAATGTGAAAAACTACTATGCTATATTGTTGAAATATAATTTTGAAGCAAAACAAATTTTAATTTTTGTTACAGTTTTGGCCACTGCTCTTTCAATTGATCGACCACTTGTGCACACCACAACGTGTGTTCCCACGAAACAATCTTGCTTTGGGTTTCTCCGTTTTGGAACAGTCGACACATTTCTTCTACCTGATAGACAAAGCCTTCCGGTTGCATATCAGTAAAGGAATCAACCAATTTGCCGTCGTTGTCATAACAGTACACTTCCTTACAACCCCAAAATTGTTTGAGCACAATTTTGCCTTTGTCGCCATAGATGACCGCATCCTGTTCGGTAGTGGCACGGATGGAAAAGTTGATCTGTGCCAAAAAATCATCCGAAAAGGTGAGTATCGCTGTCCCGACCTCGTCTACCTTGGTGGAACCGAAAATGGCAGAGCCTTCTACTCTGATGGGAGGTTGTTTGGTAAGCGCCAACGCTGAAGCAATACAATAGCAGCCGATGTCATACAGTGCACCACCTGCAAGTGCAGGGTCAAACAGGCGACTGGTTGGATTGACTTCGGTGCAGAATCCGAAAGAAGAGGTCATCAAGCTCGGATTGCCAATTTTGTGTTCGGCAATCCACTGGTGTGCTTTTTTGGTGGTGGGCAGGTGATTTGTCCACATCGCTTCCATGAATAGCACGCCTTTTTCGTTGGCAGCATCCACCACCTTTTTGGCGTCGACATGGTTGGTAGTCAACGGTTTTTCACAGATGACCGCCTTGCCGTGCGAGATTGCCTGCAATGCCACCGGCACATGAAGATGGTGTGGGAGGGTGATGTACACCACATCCACATTGTCATCCACGAAAAGTGCTTCATAATTGTCATAAGAAACAGATGCACCGTACTTGGTTGCAAAGTCTTCGGCGCGCTGTAGGTTGGTGGAGGCGACCGCATAGAGTGTCGCTTGGGGCACACGTGCAACCGCATCGGCAAAGCGATGGGCGATGGTGCCGGGGCCAATGATACCAAAACGTACTGACATAGTAAAATTCCTCCAATGAAAAAATATTTGGGGTGTGAACCAATCACACGGCAGAACCGAACAACAAATTGATGACAGAGATCATCGTTGGGAACAATAGGATGACCGAGAAGAGACGGATGGTTTGAAGTACCGAAACTTTCACGGTGTCTACCCCTAATTCTTCTGATAGGAGTGCCATTTCCTGTAAGCCTGCAGGTGTTGAAGAGAGCAAGCAAATATCATAAGGAAGACCGGTGAAACGATGCAAGATATAGGTGATCCCAAAGGAAAAGACGAAAATACCGACTAGCATAATCAGCGCGGGAATCCAAAGGGTAGGGAGTTGTGTAAGCGTATCGCGGTTGATGCCAATGCCGATGAATGCACCGGCAAACACCTGCAACCCGATCCGAAGCGGTGGGGTAAAGTAGACTGGCTTTTTGACAAGGCTGACCACAGCACCACCAATCATCCCGCCGACCAGTGCACCGGCGGCAACGCCGATCACGTCAAACAGCAAACCCAAAGCGGTTGCGACAAGGATCAACAGTAAAAACAGACGAAAGGAGAATTGGTTTGGTTTGGGCGGTGGCGTGTGCCCCTCTTTGGCGTGCATGCGACCGATGAGCTTTTTGAAAATCGGTGGAAAAAAGAGGACAACAATGAGGACGCGCAACAGTTGCAACAACGCGACAATGGTGGTGTCTGCGTTGAGATCAGAGGCGATCAGTGCCATGTCAGCAACCCCGCCGGGTGCGCTGGCGAACAATGCAGTGGGGATATCAAAATCAGTCGTGAGCAGAATGGCGCCCCCAAAGACCAGGTTTAACACAATCATACTGCCCACCAAAATAAGCACCGGTTTGATCAGGGTCCGCATGGTGCGTAAATCCTCTCGGCTGATTTTTCCACCAATCATAGCCCCTGCCATGATTTGTAAGGGGAGTTTGAACTCTTCGTAAAACACTGCTTGATGGGTGGTGATATTCAATGCGGCAACAGCGAGCAATGCGCCGAGCAATCCACCTGCCGGAATACGCAACTTTTGAAAGAGGAGACCGGCGGCAGTGGCGACGGCGAGGGTAAGCAGAAACCACAAGAATGTTGTCATTTGACCACCTCGCTGGGGGCATCACCCCGAACAGACACCAACCGATAGCCAATTTCTTGCATGTTTTTGGCAAGTGAGGCAACACTTTCGGCAGCTTCTGCACCGGTTGCAATTTTGTTATCATATAATAGATACTTCTTGCGCACATCCAGTGGGGATAGATTTGGCATGACAACATTGGCACCTGCAAGAATACCACGTTCTCTGCCGTTTTGGTCTGCGGTACCGAGTGCGGTTGTCGCAGGGAGTAGCACGTTGGGGAGCATCAATCGGACGATGGATAATAAACGTAATGTCAGTGCTACATCGCCGGCGGGTTGGTCTGCAAACGGGGTGGCGTGGTGAGGGAGAAATGGGCCGATGCCAACCATTTGCGGCTGTAACTCTTGGATGAAGAGTAAATCCTCCACAAGGTGTTCCGCTTTTTGTCCGGGCGAACCGACCATCATGCCGCAGCCGACTTGGAATCCGAGCTCCTTTAATGTATAGAGACAACGCATTCGATTTTTCAACGTCATGCTGTCTGGATGCAGTACATTATAATGTGCGTGATTGGCAGTTTCGTGGCGAAGCAGGTATCGATCCGCCCCAGCTTCACGAAAGAGGCGATAATCCTCGTCTGCATATTCGCCGAGTGAAAGTGTCACAGCACAATCTGGATAAGTTGTTTTGATCAGTCGCACCATGGCAGCGATCCGTGTCGGGGTATAATGTGGATCTTCGCCGCCTTGCAATACAAAGGTGCGAAATCCCAACTCATAACCAAGGGCGCAACATTCGTATACCTGTTCTTCTGTCAAGCGATAACGATCCAATGCACGATTGCTACGTCGAATGCCACAATAGTAGCAGTCGTTCTTACAGTAGTTGGTCAGTTCGATCAATCCTCTGGTGTAGACAGTGTCGCCGAATACCTGTTGGCGCACCGCAACCGCTTCCTGTCGCAACAGCTCATCGATGCCCTCAGCGAATAATAACGAATGATATTCTTCTGCAGTAAGTTTGTGTGTTTGTTTCAATTGTTTGATTAAATGTTCCATATTGATCGTACAAAGCTCCTTGCCGGAAACACCGGCCAGTGTGGTGGCAGACAGGATTGACCATGCCTGATTCATGATAAAAACAACGGCTGCACCGGCAAATCGACACGCTGTCGAGACAAGCAAGACAACCGATAACATTAGTATATCATACTTTTGGAAAAAAAAATAGAGGGGATTTCCAACAATTATTATTTATATTGAATAGTAACATATAATAATCTTTTGGGTTGTTTGTGTGTTCTGTAGGTTTTGGAAAAGGGGTGTTGACAAAAGGGGTAGTCGTATGGTATTATAACTAAGCTGTCTCTTGAGGGACAAACGGTCGAGGAAAAACGAACG
>CAYJIM010000039.1:0-22078 GCA_964370215.1 uncultured Oscillospiraceae bacterium | reverse complement strand
ATTTATATTTGTGGCTTACAGCTCACCTTTTTGTGGCAACCGCCGTCAATGCCTCATCAATCATCTTACCGATTCTTTATATATCATGGGATGTGATTTAAATGGAAACATTAAGAGTATTTAATTGTAATATGGAGCTTACACTTGATATTATAGGTGGCAAATGGAAACCAATATTGATTTATCATATAGGAAATCAGAAAACAATTCGTTATGGCGAATTAAAGCGCCTAATACCAAGTATTAGTGAGAGGGTGCTTTCAAGAGAACTTCGTGAACTTGAAGATAAAGGGATTATTGCAAGAGAAGAATTTAGAGAAAAGATATTGCGTGTAGAGTATTCTTTGTTGCCTATTGGTGAAGAACTACTACCCTTACTGAACTCACTAACGCAGTGGGGAAATAGATATAATCTCATTCATAACTACGCCAAAGTAGTTTGTGAAACAGAAGAATAACGGACAAATTTGTCTGTACGGATAAAAATATCCATAATTGATTTTAACCTTACTGGTATGTATAATTTATTTATCGGCTGATAATAATAAATACCAATTGAGTTGAGCATTCATTATGGATATTTTTTGCATTTGTGCGTGGCAAAAATAAAACATTAAAGAGGAGTTTTTAAATTATGAACACATTATCATTGGTCGCTATTGTAAAAGCAAAACCAGAACAAAAAGCATTTGTTAAAGAGGAAATTCTCAAGTTAATTCCGATTACAAGGGAAGAGAAAGGTTGCAACCAGTACAATCTTTTTGAAGATCATAAAGACCCTTCTCGCTTTGTATTAGAGGAAAACTGGGCAAGCTATGAAGCGTGGCAAGCACACATGAACAACACTCATATGAAACATTACTCAGAGGTTACAAAAGATGCAGTTGAAAGCTGGGAGTTGATAGAACTAACTCAAGTGGATTAATTTGCGCATAAAGTCCTTTTCGACGTGGACTTTATGCACTACATAACGGCAACAATGGCATACGGACAAATTTGTCTGTACGGATAAAAATATCCATACTTGTTTTTTGAAAAATAATTTGATATGATGAATACACAAACTCATAACCAAAAGAAAGAGGTAATTATTATGACTGGAACAGAAATGATCAGAAGCAGAAGAAGTATTAGAAAATACAAAGATGAAATCGTAAGCCGTGAAGTGCTGACTGAGCTTATGGAAACTGTGAAGTTTACGCAGTCTTGGGCAAATTTCCAAGTAGCAAGATACACCTTTATCCAAAACCCGGAAACACTTAGCAAACTAATGAATGAGGGCGTAAATGGTTTTGCATACAATGTGAATACCCTCAAAGAAGCAAAAAATGCATTGGTTTTAAGCTTTGTGAAGGGGAAAAGTGGAAAGCTTGACCCAGACGGTGACGACTATGCGACTACATCTGCAAATGCATGGGAAGTTTTTGATGCTGGCATTGCTTGCCAAACGTTCTGTTTGGCCGCTCATGAAATGGGCATCGGCACTTGCGTCATGGGTGTTATCGCAGCAGAGGAAATCAAAAGAATCGCAGCGCTTCCAGAGGGAGAAACTGTAGCGGCACTGATCACTTTTGGCTATCCAGATGAAAAAGTAGCTCCAACCGCAAGAAAAGAAGTTTCTGAAATCGTTCGCTTTAAATAAAAATGAAACTATACTGCCTATCCTAAAGGATGGGCAGTTATTTCAAGTATAAATATTAAAGGAGTATGTATGCATTATACCGGAGAAGTGTATCGCCATCCTATGGAAGGATACACACCATTATTAGAAGTTACCATAGGATGTTCCCATAACAAATGTTCGTTTTGTACGATGTACAGAAAGACCCCCTTTAAAATGTCTCCAATAGAGCATATTAAAGAAGATTTGGCAGAGCTTAAAGCTTCTGGTGGGAAAATTGAGAGAATATATTTAGTGAATGCAGATCCGTTTGTGTTGTCGACAGATAAGCTTGTTACTATCGGCAATTTAATTCACGAATACCTACCAGAAATCAAAACAATAACCTGTTATGCGTCAATTAAAAATATGACGAATAAATCAGTTGACGATTTAAAAAAGTTAAGGGCACTTGGGTACAACCAACTTCATATAGGACTTGAAACGGCTTATGACCCTGCACTTAAAATGATGAACAAAGGGTTCACCAATGCTGATGCTTATGTGCAATTAGGAAAATTAAAAGAAGCAGGGTTTGAATATGATGCACTTTTAATGCTTGGTGTAGCTGGACGAAATGCAGCAATTGTAAACACAGAAGCCACCATTGCGCTACTAAGTACATTTCAGCCATATATGGTATCCATTATGCCCACGTCAGTCACACCGGGAAGTGAACTTGAGGCAATCTGTGATCGTGGCGACTATGTGGAACTAACAGAACTTGAAATGCTACGAGAGGAAATCGAATTTTTAAAAGCACTCGATGTCGATGATCGCTGTTACTTCTTCGGCAGCCATAATTTCAATTTAGTTCCAGTGAGTGGAACGATGGGTGAGAGAGATCAGATGATTGCTCATTTAGAAAATGCCATAAAATCGCTTAGCCATGAAATTTTGAATAGCACAAAACCTCGTGGTGCTATTTAACGCTATAGGATTGCGTATACCCTTTAAAAGAAACCATCTGACGCCTCATTGAAGTGTCAGATGGTTTCTTGATTGGTAACCGTATGTCCAGTGTTTCCTTGTTATGATTCTTTCATCTTCCGATTGACACGTAAAAGCAACAGCACCCCAATGAGGGCACCGCACACCTCTGCAAACGGTACGCTAAGCCAGATCCCGTCTACCCCCAAAAATAGAGGGAGTACGAAAATCCCAATGGTGACGAACACCAACCCACGACTTGCCGCAACGAGCATGGAAGAAAATCCCTCGCCCAAAAAGGTAAAGTAGCCGGAATTGAGAATATTGAATCCTGCAAGCAGGAAGGAAAAGGCATACAATCGTCCCCCCGCTGTCGCCAGTTTGACCACCGTCGGATCGTTGCTGATAAAGAGGGCGACCAATGCCTCCCCTGCAAAAAATAGCAGGGAGAAAATGACCGTTCCGGAAATGAAATTGCCGACATACGACAGCCGCATCGCCTGCTTGACACGCTTGTATTCCCCCATGCCATAATTGTAGCTGACAACAGGACCGATCCCATCGGCAATGCCGAACAGCAACATGGTGCCGAGATTGCCAATGTAGCTGATGGCGGTAAACCCCGCCACTCCACCGGCACCGGCAATCGCCATTAGCGAAGTGTTGAATAAAAAGGTGGTGATGGCACCGGAGGCCGAATTGATCCCCTCCGAGGCGCCATTGTATAGTACAATCCCGATGCTCTCGGTGCGAAATTTGCCGACAAACAGGTTGATGGTATGCTTCTTTTGAAGCATAGGCAGAATGACAATACACAGTGCTGAGGTATACGCAATCCCTGTCGCAAGCGCCGCCCCACGTATCCCCCACTGCAACTGTGCAATAAAAAGATAGTCTAGTGTGACGTTGAGCACAATGCTGAGAAGCGAGCCATAAAAATACAATTCCGGCTTACCGATGACACGATTCAAAAACCCGAGATAAAACATCAGACACATGGGCAAAGCAAACAGCGCCAAGGTTTGTATATAAGTGGCGGTGTCCTGCAACAAAAGGTCGTTCGCACCCAACCCACCGGCGATTGGTTGGTTCATTGTCAGCCCTGTGATGGTGATCAACAGCGCAATGATCAGGAGTAGTACTTTGAAGGTGTGAAAACAATTTTGCGCCTTTTCGACGTTGCCACGCCCTAGATTGATGGCAACATAACTCTGTGTGCCTGCACTAACAATCATGCTAATGCCGATGATGACCTGCATGAACGGCATGGCAATGTTGACCGAGGCTAGGGCATTGCTCCCAATGAAATTGCCGACAAATATCCCATCGATCATGCCCTGCACCCCTGCAATGATCATCGCAATGACCGCCGGAATACAGTATTTGGCAAACAATTTTGGCATGCTTGCCGTCTTTAAAATATTGTTTTGCGTTTCCATTTACTGCGCTCCCTTTGTTTTGATGGGGCCGGTATCCAGTTCTGCCATCAAGGCACCGATGTCGCCGAGCACTTGGCAGAGCAATGCCATCTGCTCTTCGGTGTACTTTTCCCCCAAACGGGTGGCAATTTTTTGTCCCAACGTGTCCGCACAATAGTCATAGTAAACGCTTTCATTGATCCAAAGGTAATGTACACGCTTGTCTGTTTGGCTCTGTTGTTTTTGTACAAACCCCTTTTTGACCAACTCATTGATCTTTTTGGTAACGGAGGGACGAGACACGCACAACAAGTCTGCGATTTTTGTGGCGGTATACTCTCCCGAATGCGCCATAATGATGTCTAGATATAAAATGTCGTTGTAGGTCAACCCGTTTTTGTCGGTCAGGCTGTTTTGTAGTTTCAGCTCTGAAATGGACAGATCATGATAAAATTTTTCCACGGCTTTGGTGATGCGATCTACCAAGAGGATCCCCCTTTCAATTAGTTATTATTGTGCAACTATTTTGCAATGTAGTTATTATAGCGCAACTAATTTCAATTGTCAAGCTCTGTTTTTATTCAACCACATCTAGATTTTGACATCAAAAATTTTCAATTCCACTATTGACATTTCTTTTCTGACGGTATATGATAGAATCAGTTCAAAAATTTTTGATTTGATGTGAAGTTCTTTCAATTCACACAGAAAGGATACAGCAATCGCTGTAGGTGAACCGTATGCAGAGCAAAAAAGTTTTGAAAATCGTTGTCCCCATTGTCATGGCACTCATTGTCGCAGGTATTTTTCTGTTCCAAGCGTTCTCCCCCGATCCTATAGCACAATCCGAAAAAGTCCCAGAAGATTTTACGTTGAGTGTCACCGCCATTGACCTCCCCTCCTTAAAGGAGCATGGCATGCCCATGATTTTGGACTTTGGTGCGGATGACTGCGTCCCTTGTAAGGAAATGGCACCGGTTTTGGTCAATCTCAATGCCGAAATGCAGGGGCAAGCCATCATCAAATTTGTGGATGTCTGGAAAAACCCAAACGGGTCGACGGGCTTTCCTGTCACCACCATCCCAACACAGATCCTTGTCAACGCCGACGGCACCCCCTATACTCCAAGTGAAGAGGTTTCCGACCTGATTGTCTTCCAAAAGTATGCGCACAAAGAAACGGGAGAGCATATCTTCACCACCCACCAAGGGGGCTTGACCGAAGAGCAAATGCGACTGATTCTTGCCGATATGGGGGTAGAGGCATGATTGATCTGTGGCTTGCAGAACTGTCCGCTCTCATCACCGAAAGCACCTGGCTTGCACCGGTACTAGCACTGCTTGCCGGCATTTTAACCTCCTTTACCCCTTGTGCGCTTTCCAGTGTCCCCTTGGTCGTCGGATACGTCAGTGGAACAGGGCAAAAAAACACCAAGAAAGCATTTGCCCTTTCCCTTGTCTTTGCATTGGGATCGGCCATCACCTTTACCGTTTTGGGCGTGATGGCCACCATGGCAGGATCGCTCATCGGCAGTGGGTCGACTTGGTGGTACCTGTTGCTGGGGGTATTGATGCTGCTCATGGCTTTGCAAACCTTTGGCCTATATGAAATCATTCCGTCCAGTTACCTCATCGCCAAAAATAAGAAAAAAGGGGTTGTCGGTGCGCTGATTGCCGGCATTTTGGGGGGCATCTTTTCCTCTCCTTGTTCCACGCCGGTGCTCATCGCCCTCTTGGCGGTAGTGGCAAGTAGTGGTAACCTGTTGTGGGGCATTGTGCTGTTACTGCTCTACTCCATCGGACATGGTGCACTCGCCATTGTCTGCGGTACCTCAGTTGGATTTGTCCAAAAACTCACGCAAAGTGACAAGTACGGCAAATGGAGCACCGTTTTAAAAATTGCTATGGGGACTGCCATGGCGCTCATTGGTTTTTACATGTTTTATCTGGCTTTTTAACCCTCGAACAAAGGAGTACCTATGAAATTCAAACACCTCATCACAGCCACCCTCGTTGGCATGACTGCCGTCCTCGCCCTGACTGCTTGTACCGCTGATCAGACCACCACACAAACAACCGAAACCGAGACAGGGTTGCCCCCTGTCAGTGATCTGGAATTGGTGGAAGAGGATACCCATGAACACGTCTACCCGAGTGACTACTTCACCGAGCAAGGCTTTTTCAAGGCTGTCAATGCCGCTGATTTCGTGACGATGGCAGATTATAGCGGCATTGTCCTGCCCGACACCGTTTCTCAGATTGATCCGCTCGCCCTCCAAACAGAGCTGTCGACACTACTTTCCAGTGCCGGTGTGCTATTGGATGATCCATCACAGTTGACCGATGAAGAAGTGGTTAGCATCACCGGTGGGCAGCTGTCTACCGTCGCTGAACTAACCGCTGAAGTGGAAAAAGGGATGCTTGCCACGCAAAAAGCAGAGTACCTGAAAACGACGTTGCTATCCCTTGCCACCTTTTCGTCCACACCTGAAAGCATGATTGATTTTATCAACGCCTTGATCACCGATGAAATCGCCCACAGTGCCATGAGTTACAATGTCACCTCCGACGCGCTACTGATCCAAATGGGGTATGAGGGGTTGGAGGACTATCTCGAACAGGAGCGTGCCGACATTGAATTAGAGGTGCAAAACATGCTCATCACCCAATACATCGCCGAAAAAGAGGGGCTTTCGGTGCAACCGGCCGATGTGGACACCTACTTTGGCGGTGCCGACTGGTCCACCTATCAGGAGTCTTGGGGGGACGGCTATATCAACTCCCTCGTCCTTGTCAATGTCGTTCACAATTTTATCCTAGCGTAACAAATTAGAAAGGCAGGAACACCTAGATGTTCCTGCCTTTTTGTTGTCGGTTGAACGGCGGACAGGCATGGAAGCCTGTCCCTACAAATTTCTATTTCATTGGGTAGTGGATGGCGGTGTGCATAAAATGCACACCCTACGGTATCACGAGAGTGTTTGATAGGGCAGGCATTGTATGCCTGCAAAAAAGCAGTTTGGCATATGCCAAACTGCTTAAACGCTGACGCTTGAAAATGCCTGTCGGCAATCAAGACCTTGAGGCGTTGCCTCAAACACCACCACTTTTGAAAAAGTGGACAAACCTTTTATTGACTCCCTAATGTTCATTGGGTGATGAACGAAGGACATGGCAAGCCATGTCCCTACAAGGTCACATCCCACCATGCCACGTCGTGGACGAGGTGCACGTGCGATGGGTGCTCGGTCGGAAACGCCTGCGGACGCTGTCCGCCGTAGGGGCGATTCACGAATCGCCCGCAATGCCCGCCTGCTACGAGTTGACACGGTTGGTGATGTTGCCTTTTAAATACTCCGCAAGATTGGACACGGCGACATCCATCAAACGCTGGCGACTTTCTTTCGGTGCCCAGCTGATGTGTGGGGTGATGATGCAGTTTTTGGCGGTGAGCAATGGATTGTCGTTTTCGATCGGCTCTTTGGATACAACGTCCAGTCCTGCCGCATAGACCTTGCCACTGTTGAGCGCCGCTGCCAAATCCGCCTCGTTGATGAGCGGGCCACGGCTGTTGTTGAGGATGATGACCCCATCCTTCATCTTGTCGATGTTTTCCTTTCGGATGATCTCTTCCGTTTCTGGGAACAGCGGACAATGTAGCGAGATGACATCCGATGTGGTCAACAGCTCTTCGAGTGATACATAAGTAGCGATTTCTTTGCCGGCATCGTTCGGGTAGGCATCGTAAGCGATGACATTCATACCCAAAGCCTTTGCAAGTACCCCAGTACTCTGCCCAATGCGGCCAAACCCGATGATTCCCATCGTTTTTCCGGCAAGCTCGATGAGCGGATAATCCCAAAAACAGAAGTCGGGACAGCTGTTCCAACGGCCAGCTTTGACTTCTTTGTCATGGTGTCCGATGTGGTGACAAATTTCCAAAAGCAGTGCCATGGCAAACTGCCCCACCGCAACAGTCCCATAACTCGGTACATTGCAGACAGGAATCCCTCTTTGTTTGGCTGCTTCGGTGTCCACCACGTTATAGCCTGTGGCCAGTACCCCGATGAATTTGATCGACGGGCACGCTTCAATGACCGCTGCCGGCAACGGTGTTTTGTTGGTGTATACGGCTTCGGCATCGCCGATGCGATCGATGATTTCTTTGGTGTCGGTCAAGCTGGTGCGGTCATACACCGTCAGCTCTCCCAACGCTTGTAACGGTTCCCAGCTCAAATCACCGGGGTTTTCAGTGTATCCATCCAATACGACTATTTTCATTTTACCAACATCTCCTTACAGGTTTTTACAATTTGTTCGGTTGTGATGCCATTTTTGGCAAGTAGGCTTTCATAAGGGGCGGATTCGCCGAACTGATCTTGAATGCCGATGCGACGCACCTTGCCCTCGCCCAGTTCTGCCACCACTTCACAGACGGCACTGCCGAGCCCGTTTAAAATGGTGTGGTCTTCGACGGTGACGATCTGCTTGCAGTCTTTGACTGCCTGTTTGACCAGATCCACATCCAACGGTTTGATGGTGTGCATGTCAATGAGGCGTGCTGAGATCCCTTCGACTTTGAGTGCTTCCACCGCCGCCAACGCCCTTGACATGATGTCGCCGTTTGCAATGATGGCAATGTCTCCTCCTTCTCGTAACACCTTGCCTTTGCCGATGATAAACTCTTCCGTTTCATCGTAAATGCAAGGGATGGGGTCACGGGTAAAGCGTAGATAAACTGCCCCTTTGGTTTCGGCTGCCGCACGCACCAATTTTCTGGTGGACTGATAGTCACACCCCATCACGACTGTCATGTTGGGAATGGTGCGCAAAATACCCATATCTTCAATGCCCTGATGACTTGCCCCGTCATTTGCAGGGGTAAACCCACCATGGGAGCAAGCAATTTTCACATTGATGTTGGGGTAACAGATACTTTGGCGAATCTGTTCTGACATCCGCATACTGCCAAAGACCGCATAGGTGGTGACAAAGGGAATTTTCCCACAAAGTGCAAGCCCTGCCGCCACACCACAACCATTCTGCTCGGCAATGCCGACATTGATGTGTTGGCTTGGTAGTTCTTTGGAAAATTCCACCGTTTTGCAGGATTTTCCGATGTCACAGTCGACCACATAAATATCGGGATTTTCTTTGCCAAGGGCAAGAATTTCATCACCGTAGCCGTCTCTTGTCGCAATCATTTTTTGTTCGCTCATACCCCTACCTCCGTGAGTTCCTTGACTGCCTGTTCAAATTGTGCCGTGTCGGGTGGGGTGCCGTGCCAAGAAACCACGTTTTCCATGTAGGAAACACCTTTCCCTTTGACGGTTTTTGCCACAATGCAGGTGGGTTTGCCCTTGACGGTTTTGGCAGTCGCCAACGCGTCGACAATCTGTGCCATGTCATGCCCATCAATGTCGAGGGTGTGACAACCAAAGGCCGCAAACTTGTCTTTGAGGTTTTCGAGTGGCATGACGTCTTGACAGGTGCTGTCATTTTGCAGCCCGTTGTTGTCTACCAAAATGACCAAATTGTCCAGTTGGTACTTGTTGGCGGTCATCACCGCTTCCCAAATTTGCCCTTCGTTGGTTTCCCCGTCGCCCACCAAAGCGTAGACACGGTAATCCTTTTGGTCTCGTTTGGCGGCAAGTGCCATCCCTACCGCAATGCTCAAGCCTTGACCCAGCGACCCTGTCGACGCATCGACACCGGGACAACGCTTGTAGTCTGGATGTCCTTGTAGGATCGATCCTTCCTTGCGCAGGGTAGCGAGCACCTCCCTGTCAAAATAACCTCGCATGGCAAGGCAGGTATAAAGCACAGGACAAACATGCCCTTTGGAAAGCACAAAGCGGTCTCTGTTTTCCGCTCGTGGATTTTTCGGATCGAGTCGTAGTTCGTCAAAATACAGTGCGGTCATCAGATCGGTTGCCGACAGCGAGCCACCCGGATGCCCCGATTGTGCCTTGTAGATCATCTCCAAAAGGGTCAATCGCACCTCGGTCGCTGTCTGTTTCAGCATGGTAATATCAGCCATAAGCCTCTCCCTTTCGTTATTTTTCAGCGGCGTCCATCATCGCTTTGATTTGTTCAAAGCCGGAGAATCCAATTTTGTAGAGTGGAACCGGTACTTCTTCGTGTTGCAACAGACTCATCGAAATCTGTGCAAAGGCGATGACATCGACCTCTTTTGCCAAGGAATACAACGCATCACAGACCATTTCGTCGTGCTTTTTGCGGTCGCCTTGACAGAGCACATCAAATGCCCCATCGGCAATTTTCACTTTGAGCTCCACGTCCTTTTTCAGTTCCGCCGCTTTTTCCTCAATGACTCTACCGATGGCGGTAGGGCTTGTTGGAAGTGTCGCCAAAATACCGATTTTTTTGCCGTTTTCCACTGCCATTTGTGCCACCGGTTCTTCGATGTTGAGAATCGGAATGTTGAGGCAAGGGCGGATGATTTTGGTGGCTTGATTGACAGAGGTACAGGTGACGATGATGCCGTCCGCACCGCTCTGTTCTGCGGCTTTTGCATAGTTTAACATACGGCTTGCAATGGTCGGGGTCATGCCGCCGTACTTGATGGTGTCGGTGAGTAGGCTGTCGTCCAAAATGTTGTTGACCACGATGTCGGGGTGTTGCTCGGCAAATTTTGCCGCAAAGGGTTTGTAAATGATTTCCGGAAAGTTGATGACGGTGTTGATGGTGTACAGGTGCTTTGTTTGCATGATGGTCATGCCTCCATTCGTGTTGAAAAATTCAAAAGTAATACATCGTATGTTTGATGCTGCTTTTAGTATATCTCATACAATTTCAAAAGTCAAGCGTGTTTTTTGTACTGGTTATACTAAATTTTCGCCTTTGTCAAAAAATATTTGCGTTATCGTACAGAGTGTGCTAAGATGAAAACAACAAGGCCACATCAATTATGACAGGAGGGGTTTGTTTTGAGTAGCGAACACACGATGAAACCGATCACCGATGCAAGCATCGTCGAAAAGGTAATCCAAAGTATCACAAAGTCCATTCAGCAAGGCAGATTCAAGCGTGGACAAAAACTACCAAGTGAATTTGAGCTGATGGAGGAATTGAAAATCAGTCGCACCCCGTTGCGTGAGGCGATGAAGATCATGGCGGCGATGGGCATTGTCACCATCAAGCGTGGCAACGGCACCTATGTCAACGAGACCGTCAACCCCGAGATGTTCGATTCGCTGATCTACAGCCTGCTGTTGGAGGACTCCACCCACAGCGATGTCATCGAACTGCGCCAACTGTTGGACGAAATGGTGTTGCACACCGCCATCAAAAAATGTCAGCTCGAGCAGATTGAAAAATTGGAGTCGCTCATTGCCGGTATGCGCAAGCATTTTGCCGCCGGCGATATTTCCGAGGCTGCCAACTTGGACGTACAGTTTCACTACTATTTGGTCGATTGCTGTCAAAACCCCTTGCTGTCTCGCATCGTCAAAGGGGTATATTCTCTGTTTGAAACATCGATTGAAAAAAATATCCGCACCGAAAAATTATTTGCACAGGCAGACACCCATCACCAAAACATGGTAGCTGTCATCAAAACCAAGGACGACGACCGTGTGAGTGAAGTTGTTGCCGAAAGTCTCAAAACTTGGCGACAGAATATCCAAAGCACGCCGTTGCAACAGGATTGACTGCTTTTTACATGGACACCCTTTTAGGTGTCCATGATTTTTTTGCACTTTTGCTATAATTTTTTCACTTTTTTAAAAATAACAAATAAAAGTGTTGACAAGTTGATCTTGATTATGTATACTGTGTACAAGAAAACGTAATACGTATTGCCTTTAAAGCTATGATTTTTAAAGCAGGAGATCTCAAATGGTCGGATGCTGCATATGCTTTACCAACAAGGAGGTAGCTATGAAAACTGTATTGTCCATCCGTGAAGACAAGTTTCTCATCAATGGCGCACTTGTCTATGCAGAAATCAAAAATTGCCCTGAAAAATACCAAGGACTTCTGATGAACTCCCGTATGATCCAAGGGGTGTTCGACGACAAAGAGGACGTCGCACGATTTGACCGTTATGGCAAAAAGTTCGACCCCGACACCAACACCGATGAACTCATCGAAGCATTGCCTGACTGGTATGCAAAGGGTTTGCGTGCCATCACCGTCGGCTTTCAAGGGGGCGGCCCTTGTTTTTCAATTGACAACTACACCATCCAAAACAACCCATTTTCGTCGGATGGAAAAAGCATCGACCCCGCTTACCTTGCACGGATGAAACGCCTTATCCTTGCAGCGGATGAGATTGGCATGATCGTCATTGTCAGCTATCTGTACGGTGCGCAAAGTCGTTTCATCAAAGATGATCTGTCGATCATCAACGCCGTCAAAACCGCTTCCAACTGGTTGCGTGATGAAGGCTTCACCAATGTCATCATCGAAATTGCCAACGAACATGACGTGCCACAATTCCAATGCCACCCCATTGTCTACACCGACGACGGTGTTGCAGGGCTCATTGAAATTGCCAAACGCGAAAGTGGTGGTCTACCGGTCGGTAGCAGTGGCATGGGGACAAACTTTGACCCGAAAATTGCAGCCGCATCGGATATCATCTTTATCCACGGCAACGGCAAGACCCGTCAGCGTTACTTAGAGTATGTGGAAAAACACAAAGCGGTCAACAACCCGAAACGCCCGATCCTCTGCAACGAAGATTCACAGGCGATCAGCAATCTGGTCACCTCGATGCGTGAGGGGGTCTCGTGGGGTTACTATAACAACATGACAAAGCAAGAACCTCCCGTTTACTGGGGCATCACCAAAGGGGAAGATGAGTTTTACGCACTGCGTATGGCAATGGAACTGGGGATTGACGTTGAGGTACCAAAACTGGAAGATCAATTCTATCTACAGGGCTTTGAAGCACATATGACTTATGACAACAAACGTTGGATCCGACTTGCAAGTCTCTACCCTGAGAAAATCGACTATGTGGAATTTTACCGCAACGGCAAACTCTACATTCGTGCTTACGACGATCCATTTAGCATCAACTACATCTGGAACTGGTTGCAAGGACCGGTCACCGACATCAAGGAAAACGAAGAGTGGTACGCAAAAGTGGTGTTGACCGACGGCACCGAAATCATCAAACAAATGGTCAAGTAATCAAGGTTTTGATTATCAATGAAAAGGGAAAAGGAGCAATTACTATGAAAAAGTTATTTGTATTGTTGTTGGCATCCGCTATGACCGCAGTGACCCTCACCTCTTGTGCATCGACAGGTACGACCGATAGCGGTAGCACCGGCGGTGACAGCAGTACCGGCGGCGAATCGGCAGAGGGCAAAGAAGTTGTCCGTGTCGTTGTCCCCGGCATCAGTGAAGAGTCGACCACCGACCCTATTTCCGGCATTGTGTCCAAAGGCTTGCCTGAATTCGAATCCTTCTTGGAAGAACAAATCCCTGACTATGACATCGAACTGATCAGTATTCCTTGGGATGGTTGGATTCAAAAATTGGAAGCCATGGTATTGGCGGATGAAATGGATGTCGGGTTTTTCACAAACCAAGTCGCAGTACCCGACTGGTACGAAGATCTGACCCCATACCTCGAAGGGGACGACACCGTCAACCTCGAAACCATGAATGATATCTTTGTGGAACCGGCGGTGCATTACTCCTACTACAAAACCTTCAACTATCCGGAAGCGACCAACCAAATCTTCGGTTTGCCGATGACCATGGCTTGTAACGTCATTGTATACGACAAAGTATTGTTTGAACAATGGGGTATGCCGGAACCGGAAGCTGGGGTC
The DNA here is from genome assembly GCA_964370215.1 of uncultured Oscillospiraceae bacterium. Classification (GTDB taxonomy): domain Bacteria; phylum Bacillota; class Clostridia; order Oscillospirales; family Ruminococcaceae; genus Massiliimalia. The sequence goes on along the minus strand of CAYJIM010000039.1, from coordinate 8,259 downwards.
ACCATGGAAGAATTGGTGGAAATGTCCACCCAAATGACCGGTACCAACCCTGAAACAGGTGCGCAAAACTACGGCGGTTACGCTTCTCCTTACTGGATGGAATGGTTCTTGATCAGCTACGATGCGGTCAAACCGGTTTCCAGCGACACCATGATGCTCAATGAATTGGATATGGCAGAATACGTCGATTACATCGCAGATTCGCCGGAAGTGCTCGACTACTTCACCCAAATGGAAACCATTGTCGCCAACTCTCCGGAAGGGGTTGCAACCGGTGCAGGCTCTGAAAAATTCTTCACCGCCGACAATGACATTGCCATCAACTTCAACGTCAACGGCGTTTCCTCGGCGATGCAAAAATACCTCATCGCAGAACAAACCGATGTCACCGACAGATTCATTCCGATCGTTATCCCGGCAGGGGCAAACGGTGAGCAAGGGTTCCCTGAATTCTTCAGATTTTCGGTCACCAAAGGGGCTGCCAACAAAGATGCCGCTTGGGATGTCGTCAAAACCTTGACCACCGATCCTGAAATCATCGACTTCTACCTTGAAAACTATGCCTCTGATAAAGTGTCTGCCTTGGCTGATCCGAGCAGTATCGAAATCATGCAAACCGACTACAACCAAATGCGCTTGGCTCACCAAGAAGAAACCATCTTCATCACCGACGATTACTGGTACTGGAGAACACCGGTGCAATCCACCAACAACTTGATCATTTCCAAAGAACTGACCGCTGAAGAAGCAAGAACACACTTCTATGACGGCGTTGTCACTTGGGTCAATGACACCAAAGCACAGTTGGGTCAATAATACGGTAACAAAGGGGTGTCAAAAAGGTTCTTCCCTGTTTGGATGTCCTGCCAGAGCGTCCAAAAATCTGCAAGTCAAGGAACAAAACTTGCAAATGAGAGAGTAATACATAGAGTATATGAACGAAATTTGCAAGTAGCAGTGACACAGAAAGCAAAAATAGTGAACGGCCTGTCTCATTATTTTTGCGGTTGCGGGTTTTTCGACGGTCTGGGGTGTCGGGGGAAGAACCCCCGACACCCCTTTTAACTTAGCCGACCCGGTCGGCGGAATGGAGCTTATGGGCATGAAAAAATACAAAGAATATCTCACTTGGTATCTGCTGTTGTTGATTCCCATTGCAGGGACTTTGGTGTTCAACATCTATCCTCTCATCCAAACCTTCATCGACAGTTTACAAAACATGAAGGGGACGTTTATCGGCACCGTCAACTACGAAATCCTTTTTGCCGATGATGTCTTTATGAAATCGATCGGCAACACCCTTTACATGGCGGTACTGGGGGTTGGTTTCAACATCCCCATCGCCTTCATTATCGCCAATATGTTGAACAACATTCCGGCGGCAAAAAACGTCTACAAAGTGGTGTTCCTACTCCCGATGGTCATGTCGATGATCACCGCGGCAACGCTGTTTGAATATCTCATGGCACCGAACAGCGAAGGGATTATCAACTATTTCATGGAAATGGTGGGTCTCGGTCCTTACAGCTTTTTCAGTGATCCGGCAACGTCGAGAGAATCACTGGTTGCCATGGCGGTCTGGAAAGGGATGGGCTACAACGTCATCATGTTCTTTGCCGGTCTTCAAGCAGTACCAAGAGAACTGTATGAAGCGGCAAAAATTGATGGGGCAAGTGAATTGAAACAGTGGATTTACATCACCATTCCGAGTGTCAAAGGTACCTTTACCTTTGTGCTCATCACCTCGACCATCGCCGCCCTCAAACGTTTCACCGACGTATATGCCATCAGTGGGGAGACCGGCAACCCTGCCGATTCACTGGTGACCCTCATGCTGTACGTCTATCGCTACTCCTTCTCCACCTTAAACTATAAGGATTTAGGCAGAGCGTCGGCAGCCTCGGTGGTGTTGTTTGTCATCATTTTGGTCATCACACTCATCAACTTTGGACTGACCTCCAAGGACAACAAAGAAACATCCATCAAAAAAGGAAGAAGGGGGTAAGGACATGACCAAAAAATTCAATGTAGCACATCTGGTCTACTACATCGCGCTGTCTCTTTTTGCACTGTCCATTATCATGCCGTTTTTCTGGTTGGTCTCCACCAGTTTTGACAAGATGGATACCTATTCCCTGCCCTATCCGCCGAGACTCCTACCAGAAAACCCCACCTTTTTCAACTATGAGTTGGCGCTCCAGAATATTCCGATTGTCGGGTATCTGATGAACACCGTCATCATTGTTTTAATCAGCGTGGCTTTGAACATTTTTGTCTCGTCGCTCGGCGGGTTTGCCTTGTCGAAAGGGCGTTTCCCCGGCAAGTCCTTCATCCTTTTGTTCATCCTGTCCAGTATGATGGTGCCCTTTGAAACAAAACTTCTGCCCATCTACAGTATCATCAATGAAATGGGACTGAGCAACAGTTTTGTCGGTGTGGTACTCCCCGGTGTCATGACCAATGCGATGTTCATTTTCTTCATCAAAAACTTCTGTGACAGCCTGCCAAGTGATTTGTATGAGGCAGGAGTCATCGACGGAGCCGGAAAGTTTCGCATTTACGCACAAATCTTTCTCCCACTGATGGGTCCTGTCATTGCAACACTGATTGTCTTGGATGTCATCGCCGTTTGGAATGACCTGCTCTGGCCGATGATCGTTTTGACCGACAGCAGCATGCAAACAGTACAGTTGGGACTTGTGCGCTACAACACAGGTTCCTCCGGTACGGTACACGCTGGGATCAACACCGCACTTTCCATCATGAGTATCCTGCCGTTGGCACTCGTCTTCTGCTTCATGCAGCGCTACATTGTGCAAAGTATTGCGGCAAGTGGGATGAAACAGTAACCTATTTCAGACCATCGAAAAAACCGCAACCGTAAAAACGGTGAGCCATGTCGCTCACCGTTTTCGCTTTCTGTGTCACTGCAACTTGTAAATTTCGTTCATATACCAGAGTATGATTCTCTCATTTACAAGTTTTGTTTCTTGACTTGCGGATTTTTGGATGCTCTGGCAGAGGGTGCAAACTGCAAAGGATTTTTTCACACGCTGAATTTTATTCACGAAAGAAATGGAGTGATTTTATGGGACGCACCACCTACACCCTACAGGGGGACAACTTTTTGATCAATGGCGAAAAAACCTATACCGAACTTACAGGTAGTGACGAACGGGTACAGGGACTGCTCTTCAATGCCAGATTTATCCAAGGGATTTTTGAGGATAAAAACCCAGACAACAAAGGAAAGTACGATCGTTTTGGCAAGGTATTCGACCCCGATCGGCATACCGCTGAGATGATCGAGAGGCTCCCTGAGTGGTACAAGCACGGCATTCGTGCCATCACAGTGGGGATGCAGGGCGGTGGCCCCATCTTCACCTACGAGGACTGGTCGGTCATCGACACCGCCACCTTTTCCCCCGATGGAAAAACCATGAATCCCGACTATCAAAGGAGACTGGGATCAGTCCTCAAAGCCTGTGATGAACTGGGGATCTTGGTCATCGTCAGCGTGCTCTATCAGGCACAGGCACACCTGTTGGAAGATGGGGTCGCCTTGGTGGAAGCGGTCAAAACCACCTGTGAATTTTTAACCTCTCTTCCTTATAATAATGTCATCATTGAAGTGGCAAACGAATACGATGTCGGGGATTTTTCAAACCACCCCGTCATCTCTTCGCCTGAGTGTATGGCAAACCTCATCTGCCTTGCCCGTGAATGGAGTGGCAATCGCTTTGCCGTGGGGGCGAGTGGTGGCGGTGGCACCTACCATAAAATTGTCGCGCAATACAGCGATGTCATTCTCCTGCATGGCAACAACCTGCGTCCCGAGGAGTATGCTAGGATGATCCGTCGTGCCAAAGAGGACTTTCCCGACAAACCCGTGGTCTGCAATGAGGACTCTCCCCTTTACGACCAGTTGACGGTCAGCCTGCACACCCACACCTCTTGGGGGTATTACAACGACTTTACAAAGCAAGAGCCCCCTGCCTTTTGGGGGATTCGACAAGGGGAGGATCGCTTTTTTGCAGATCGTCTGTTGGATGTCATTTACGGCAACCCCATCGGGGAAAATGCATACTATTTGGAGGGATTGGAAGCAGACAGTGCCATCGAGGGTAGACATTATGTCAAACTCGCCGCCCGTTATCCAAAGCAGATCGACTATGTGGAATTTTTTGAAGACGACAAGCTACTCGGCATTTCCTACGACGCCCCCTTCCTTCTTTATTCCATGACCACATGGGAGCAGGCCCCCTATATCCCTGCCAAATCCGCCACCACCGTTACCGCAAAAGTGCACCTGGTGACAGGTAACACCCACACCTGCTCTGTGCCATTGCAAACCAACTAATCGAACCCGTTGTTTGGTGTGCTGTATGCCACCCCCCTTGCCATTTTTGCTCATCTATGCTATCATTTGATTGTATTTGTGTCACAATGTTACCCATCAGCCACCCAAACTACAATCAAACCAAAAGGATATCCTCTTATGAACCGATTGCAACAGCTAGCGGTAAAATGGAAGCCTGCCCACAAGCGAACCTATGAAATTGACATGTGTACCGGCAGAGTTCTGCCAAAAATCATTCGCTTTTCGGTGCCCCTCATCCTGTCGAGTGTCTTGCAACTGCTGTTCCATGCAGCAGATATCATCGTCGTTGGGCAGTATGCCGGGGCAACAGCACTTGCCGCAGTGGGCTCTACCAATTCCGTCACCGCACTCATCGTCAACCTGTTTATCGGACTTTCGGTCGGCGCCAACGTCACCATGGCAAAAGCATACGGGGCACGGGATCACGACAAAGTCAGTCGCACCGTCCATACCGCCATTTTCATCAGCCTTTTGGTGGGCACGGTGTTGGTGTTCATCGGCATCCTGCTGGCAGAGCCGTTGCTCCTGCTCATGGGCTCTCCTCACGATGTCGTCGATCAAGCAACCTTATATATGCGCATTTACTTTATCGGAATGCCTGCCAGTATGCTCTACAACTTTGGTGCCGCTGTGTTGCGTGCCGTGGGCGATACCAAACGCCCCCTTTACTTTTTGTCTGTCGCCGGAGTTCTGAATGTCGTCATCAACTTGGTGCTGGTCATTGGCTTTTCGTTGGGGGTTGCCGGTGTTGCCATTGCAACAACGCTGTCGCAATATTTATCTGCCATTTTGGTACTTATCTGCCTCATGCGCACCGATGCCGGTTATAAACTCTTTCTCACAAAGCTAAAAGCACATCGGGAGGAGTTGTGGAGCATTGTCAAAATTGGCATTCCGGCCGGCATTCAAGGGACGTTATTTGCCACGGCAAATACACTGGTGCAATCCTCCATCAATGGCTTTGGTTCGACTGTGATGGCAGGCAGTACTGCCTCAGGCAATCTTGAGGGATTTATCTATATTGCGATGAACGCACTGCACCAGTCTGCGGTCAGTTTTGTCGGGCAAAATGTTGGGGCAAAAAAATATAGTCGCATCAATCGCATTGTCTTCACGTGTATTGCTGCTGTTTGTGTGGTGGGTATTGCCTTGAGTGCGGTGCTGTTGCTGTTTGGCGAACCGCTTCTGGGCATTTACAACAACGACCCCGAAGTCATTCGATATGGCATGATCCGCATTCAATACATTGTATTGCCCTTTTTCATCTGCGGTGTGATGGATGTCATGCTAGGTGTTCTGCGTGGCATGGGGTACTCCATCATCCCGACCATCGCTTCACTGATCGGCTCGTGTCTGTTGCGCGTCGTTTGGGTCTTTACGGTGTTCGCCCAAAATCCCACCCTTGAAACACTCTTCTTGGTCTATGGGGTCAGCTGGATCCTCACCTCACTTTTCCTGTTCGCCTGTTTCTTCACTGTCCGCAAAAAGTTCCCTACATTAGATGGATGAAGCCGGCATGATCTGATACTTCACATAAAACTGCACCCAGTCTAGTCCATGACTGGGTGCAGTTTTATCGTGTATCTCTAGATTATGATTGTTCCGATTCGCCCTGATAGGCAGTCGTTTGATCAAAGGCCATCACCTCATCTTTGGTCGGGATGCTACCTGCCGCCCCCATTTTACCAACTGCCAAACTACTGGCGATACTGGCATAGCGTAAACACTCTTTTGTTGGTATGCCCTGCGACAATCCTGCCACAAAAAAACCACAAAAGGTATCCCCTGCACCTGTTGTGTCAAGCACTTCTACCTCGTAAATGCCGTGGCTGTATTGTAGGTCGCCATTACGATACAGCACACCGCTTTTACCCAGCGTCAATACCATAGCAGCCTTCGGGTATTTGGCTTGTAGTGCCTCGAGAATCTCTTGAAAATTATCACTTTGACAACCTGCAAGCGCTTTTGCCTCAATCTCATTGACAAGAAATAGATCCACCAGATCAAGTGGCGCTTTCATCAGCGCTTCATTGATGGGCGAGGCATTCAGCGCCACCAACAACCCTTTCCTTTTTGCCACTTTGATTGCATAGTCCCCATGCGATACTTCATTTTGTAGCAACAGCAGATCCCCTGTTTCAAATTGCTCAAGTGCATGATCAATATCACTTTTTTCAATCATTTGATTGGCGCCACCATAAACAATAATGCAATTTTGACCATGCGCTATCTGTATGATGGCATGTCCGCTCACGGTATCTTTTTGCATCAACAATGATACATCAACACCACTAGCGGTTAAGTAATCGGCCAACGCCTGCCCATCATTGCCCACAGCACCAAAATGGTACACTTTACCCCCTGCCCTTGCAAGTGCGACCGACTGATTGAGCCCTTTCCCCCCTAAAAATTCGCTGTAGCTTTCAGCAAGTACCGTCTCCCCTTTGGTAACAAAGTTTTTGACCCCATAGACCTTATCATAATTCAACGATCCAAAGTTTATAATTTTCATCGAACCACCACATTTTTCTTCTCATTTATTCCCTCACACATGAGGTTTTAAGCATTGAAAAACCCTTTGCTATCTTATGCCCATTATAGTCGAAAAAAGAGATCAATGCAACTATTTTCCCTTGTAAAATTACGATTCACGAATCTTCTTCAAATGAAAAAAAAGACATTCAAAAGAGTGTCTTTTTTGCTATGGTGGTGGATGGTGGATTCGAACCACCGAAGCTGAATGCAGCAGATTTACAGTCACCTCACCCTCCCCACACCCATTTTCACTTTGGAATGTTGCCGTTAGTAGACTTCTTTGACTATGTATTTATTCGCTTTCATAATTGCTTTTTTCAGTGTTTTGTCGTCTGCATGTGCATAGATTTCCAGTAACATCTTAATGTTTTTATGCCCCAAAAGTTCCATTGCAGTTTTCAAGTCAATATTGGCACGATATAATAGGGTCGCATAAGTGTGACGAAATTGATGCTGTGTGACGGATAGTCCGGATTTATCCCTAAAGTGCTTCCACATTGCATTGATTTGATTTTCCAATAAATAGTTTTCCCCATCTTTGGTGAAAATAATTCCTGTTTTATGTTCCTGCTTTAGTTGCTTTAATCGATCATAAAAAAGGGGTAGAATTGGAATCTGTCGTTCCTCGTCACCGTTTTTCAAACTCTGTGATACCACCGCTACATTATTGACAAACTCGACTGTTTTATTGACAGTCAGCACCTTATTGTCTAAATCGACATCCTCCCAGTGGAGTGCCAATGCTTCACTTCTGCGCACACCAAAGCATAGCAAAAACAAAGGGTAAAAGTACAACTCATCATCGGCATGCTTGAAAACCACTTGAATTTCTTCTAGTTCAAGTGGTTTTCTTTTTGTCACCACCGCACCTTTGGGAAGATACAGCTCTACACATGGATTGATAAACTTCAAATCCGTTTTTCGGTAATATTTAAAAACTAAATTCAAGGTAATTTTATGTTTTTGAATTGTTGATTTTGCGTACTTTGCTCGATGTAATTGATTGAGGTATGCTTGCAATTGCAGATGTGTAATCTCCGTGATCTTCTGTTCGCCAAATTCTTTTTTCAACTGGGATAAAAGCTGGCGATACATCCTAAATGTATTGTGTTTCACCTTCCCTTCGTAGTACTGCACCCATTCATTTGCTACGGCATTAAATGTTTTCTTCATAAAGAGACCTCCCATAAAATTTGTATCCTTATTATACTAAAAATTAACCTGAAAGGAAGCCAAATCCATGAAATGTAAAACAATTTCTATCGCCAACCAAAAAGGCGGTGTAGGGAAAACCACCATGACAGCGAACCTGTCGGCAGGACTGGTCAAGCATGGCAAGCGTG
>CAYJIM010000038.1:18890-22163 GCA_964370215.1 uncultured Oscillospiraceae bacterium | reverse complement strand
ATCGACTCGTGGATGGGCTTTTCGAGATATGGGTGCTTGGTCGGAAACGCCTGCGAACGCTGTCCGCTGGGAGATTTTTTATCGTAAAATCTCCCTCTTTCAAAACAATTCACCGGATTGTTTTGAAATTCACCCTCTAAATACTCCTTACGGCATTCAAGACCGTGGGACGCCGTCCCACAACCCTGTCCCTTTTGAAAAAGGGAACAAAACTTTTGTGTGCAACCAATTTCCATTGGGGCGGTGAATGGTGCTGTGCATACAATGCACACCCTACAGCAGGTTTCGACGGGTAAAATTGGTTGAAAATATAAACTTTACCAAAACCATGGCAATTCCGTTGTACTATTGCCACAGGTATGCTATACTAGAAATAATAAAACTTTAGACGCTGATACACCGATCATCAAACCACCGATGCCTCAGAAACGGATATAGTTTGACCGCTGTACAGCTTCTCAAAGAAACATCGAAACAGACGAGACGCCAATCAACCAAAAGGCCTCTCGTTTTTTATCTGCAAGCGATTGGACAATCGTAACAAGAAAGAGAAAGGAACTTATGAATTTTCAACAATTACCATTGGAACAACCCATCCTAAAAGCGCTGGAGGAAATGGGCTTTTCCGAACCGACCCAAATCCAAGAAAAAGCCATCCCCGTCATCCTCGAAGGCAAGGACGTCATCGGACGTTCCTCCACAGGGACAGGGAAAACTGCGGCATTTGCGGTACCGGCAACCCAAATTGCGGTGACCGAAGGGGTGAAAAACACCATCTTGATTCTGTCGCCGACCCGCGAATTGTCGATTCAGATTTCGGATCAGATCAAAAAAATCTGCAGACACCTGCCAAAAATTGGCATTGCAACACTGTTCGGTGGACAGGAAATGCGCCGTCAGTTTGAGCAACTGCGCAAAAGCCACATTGTGGTCGGCACACCGGGGCGTGTCATGGACCATCTGCGCCGCAAAACCTTGAAACTGCAAAACCTCAAAATGATCATTTTGGATGAGGCGGACGAAATGCTCAACATGGGCTTCATCGAGGACATTCGCACCATTTTGGAAAGTGCGCCGGAAGAGCGCCAAACGGTACTGTTTAGTGCAACGATGTCCAAAGCCATCATGAAAATCACCGAAGATTTTCAAACCGATCCGGTATTGGTGGCGGTGGATGGCGGTAAACGCACCGTCGATCACATCGATCAACAGTATTTCAACATTCCAAGAGGCACCAAAAACGACACCTTGAAACTGCTGTGGGAATACCACAAGCCAAAACGTGCCCTCATTTTCTGTAACACCAAGAAAATGGTAGACGAGCTGTGCGAAGAAATGCAGGCGGAAGGCTACCGTTCGGTGGCGATTCACGGTGACTTAAAGCAGTCGCAACGAACCCAAGTGATGAAGGAATTCAAAACGGGGCGTGCCAACATCCTCATCGCAACCGATGTTGCGGCACGTGGGATCGACGTGGACGATGTGGAGGCGGTTTTCAACTACGACCTGCCCACCGAAACGGAATATTACATCCACCGCATCGGTCGTACCGGCCGTGCAGGACGCCAAGGGGCGAGCTACTCGCTGGTGGCAAACAAATCGGATCTCAAGCGTTTGCAGGAGATTGAACGTTATATTAAAGTCGACATCGAGCCCAAAGCGGTACCAACCGTCGAAGATATTGCGGCACAAAACACCGACAGTATGCAGACGGAACTGCTCGAAAAGGTGGCCAGTCAAGACGGCAGTGAATGGCTGTGGCTGATTGACAACCTCATCGAAGAAGGGGTGGATCTGCGTGAACTGTCGGCGGCACTCTGTGCCAAAGTGCTCAAAAAGAACAAGCGCCTTGCCAATGTCCGCAACGTCAACGCCATTGTCAAAGGAAAACCGCAACGTGCACAAGCAGCAAGCGGCAAACAATGGGTGCGTGTCAACATCGGCAGTGGGGCGAAAATTGCACCGAACTTCATCGTTGGTGCCATCACCGAGGAAACCGGCCTGCCGGCAGGAGAAATCGGCAAAATCAACATCTATCAGGAATATTCTGAGATTGAGCTGTCGGCAGAAAATGCCGCCATTGTCGTTGATTTGATGCAGGATACCAAGATCAAAAAACGTCCGGTGTCCTTTACTGCGGTGGAAGCAGGGGCACATCGTGGCGATAAAAAGCACGGCAAAAAACACGGTGAGCGCCGTTCCCACTACGGAGACAAGCGCCACGGCGACAAACGCCACGGAGGCGACCGTCATCACCGTTCTGATCGCGATCGTGACCGCGATCGTGGTGGACGTTCCGATCGTCGCCATGAGTTTGAAAAGTACGACAAGAAAAAAGGCAAAAAACGCCACAATGGGTAATCTGTAGGGACATGGCAAGCCATGTCCGCAGTACAATAAAAAAAGGCAGGCAAAGGAGATTCCCTTGCCTGCCTTTTTTGTTTTATTCTACAATGCGGTACTGTTGTTCTTTGGACACCTGTCCTTTTGGGGCACTTTTGCTGTAACCGAGGGCGGCAACCCCATGCACAATGTGGTTTTCCGGCACACCCAACTCGGTCAAAATGGCACGAATTTCAGGGACATCGCAAAACCCGAACAACTGGTTGATCCAAACCGAGCCGATGCCCATGCTGTGTGCGGCAAGGGCGATGTTTTGCATGGCACAGGCATTGTCGGATCTGCCCCACTTGCTGTCCGCCTCGTTGCTGGTGATGATCAAGGCCACCGGCTTATAAAAGTCATACCCTTCTCGATCCCATGCCTTGCCAACCGCCGCTGCAAGCGCTTGGATGCGGTCTTGGTTGAGTACGGCAACAAACTGCCAACTCTGCTTGTTCATGCCACTCGGTGCGTAGATCGCCGCTTCTAAGAGCGTTTCGATGTCCGCTTTGGCAATCGGCTTGTCGGAAAAATCTCGAACACTTCTGCGGGTCAACATATTTTGTAAAATCTCGTTCATGGTAGCACCATCCCTTTTCTTTGATACCCCTATTATAACAGGAGTCAACGGCAATGGCAAGGTATAGTGTCGCCTGTTTCACCCCATACTAGAACATCAGACCGTCAAAAAACCTGCAATCGCAAAATCGGCGAGCCATGTCGCTCGCCCGTTTTGCTTTCTGTGTCACTGCAACTTGCAAATATCGTTCATATACCCTGTGTATTATTCTCTCATTTGCAAGTCTTGTTCCTTGACTTGCAGCTTTTTAGATGCTCGTCGTGCGGTGACCCTGCACAAAGGGGTGCGGAATTCTTTGACAAAAAATAATC
>CAYJIM010000038.1:4496-18790 GCA_964370215.1 uncultured Oscillospiraceae bacterium | reverse complement strand
CGTCGTGCGGTGACCCTGCACAAAGGGGTGCGGAATTCTTTGACAAAAAATAATCAAAAATAGAGAAACTTGTGCAGAACAGTTGCAAATAACACCAAAATACTATATGATTAGAAAAGAATACATTCACAATGCAGACAGGAAAGGAATTCGTATGAACAATCGCAATGGTACCTTACAAAACATTGGTGTCGTGGATCACGACGTGGACTTATTTGAAGGACAATATCGAGTGCCGGACGGCATGCGCTACAACTCTTACCTTGTCTTGGACGATGAGGTGACCATTTTTGATACAGTGGACAATCGCTTTGCCGATCGTTGGTTGCAAAACATCAAAGCGGCACTGGGGCAAAGTGCTCCTGCTTATTTGGTGGTACAACACATGGAACCGGACCATTCCGGTAGTTTGGCAAAGTTTATCAAAGCATATCCATCCACCACGATTGTCGGCAACACCAAAACCTTTGCCATGATCAAGCAATTTTTTAATTTGGACGAAACGCTGAAAAAATTGGTGGTAGCCGATGGCGACACCCTCTGCACCGGTGCGCACACCTTCCTCTTTGTCTTTGCCCCGATGGTGCATTGGCCGGAAGTGATGGTCACCTACGATGAGGCGAGTAAAGTCCTCTTCTCGGCAGATGCGTTTGGCTCTTTTGGTGCCTTTGAAGGAGAGGAAGCGTTGCCTGTCGATGTGTGGGCGGAAGAGGCCTCTCGTTATTTTATCGGCATTGTCGGAAAATATGGGATGCAGGTACAGACCCTGTTGAAAAAAGCGGCGGCACTTGACATTCAAACCATCTGTGCGCTGCATGGGCCGACCTTGACCCAAAACATCGGGGAGTATGTCGCACTGTATGATACATGGAGCGCTTACCGTGCCGAAAAAGAAGGGGTTGTCGTTGCCTATAGCAGCATTTATGGGCATACCAAAGAGGCCGTCAGCCTGCTCTGTGAAGAGCTGAAACGCCGTGACGTCGACGTGGTTTGCTACGACCTTGCACGATGCGACCAGTCAAAAGCGATCGCCGATGCGTTTCGTTATGACAAATTGGTGCTGGCAAGCAGTACCTACAACGCAGGGGTATTGCCGTTTATGCACACCTTTATCCACGGGTTGTTGGAACGCAATTTCCAAAACAAAACGGTCGGGCTGATGGAAAATGGTTCTTGGGCGATCACCGCCAACAAAACGATGCGTGGATTGCTGGAAAAATGCAAACAGTTGACCTTTACCACACAGTCAGTCACCGTCAAATCCGCTTTGCAGGAAGATTCCAAAGAGATGGTCGTTGCATTGGCAGAAGAACTCAGTCGGTAGCACCGGTCGCCATTCATCACCAATGAAACCGGCAGGGCACCCTAGGGGCGATTCGTGAATCGCCCCTACAAAAACACATCACCCAATAAAAATTTTCGGAAAAATATGCAGGCGCATGCTATGCGCTGTAGGGACAGGATTAAATGCCTGTCCGCCATTCATCCAAAAATAAAAACTGGGTGCAAACACGGACGACCAAAGGTCGCCCCTACCTTTTCATTTTTTACTCAAAAGAATCCCTACAGGTGGTCGGTTGACCACTCGTAGGGTTTCTTTTTTATGCTATTCTACATCAAAGCAAAACACATGGCAGCGGTCGTTGCCGTGGGTGTCGAGTAGCTTTAATTGTACCGCTGTCGTTTTGACATTACAAGGAAGGGTGAGGAGGCGCTGATAGTTGCAGTCGGTCTCATAAATGGTCTGCCAGTCATCGCCCTGCATGACCTGTACCGCAAAGGATTTTGTCATGGTTTTGGGGGTGGTTGCCATGGCACGTTTGAGCGGATAGTTGGAAAGTGTTTCTCTGCTCGGTTTTCCGTCTAAATCGAGGAGCGTTTCACGGTTGAGATCGGAGTCGAAGACGATGCGTACCGTGGAAATGGCGGTCGGCTCATCAAAGGTATAACGCAAAAAGCCACCTTTTTCACAGGTATACCCATTGTCCGCTTCGCCGATTTTACGGTTGTAGCCATTGCGTACCACCTCTGCCCCTGCGCTGTCGGCGGTGAGGGTGGCCTTTTTTGTCAGGGCAGGCAGGTCGTATTGGTGAAATGGCAGGTAACAGTCGTCTCGCATCAAGGTCTGTTGTAGTTCCTTCATATGATGGGTCGTGATGTCTTTTGGCAACACCCCTTCACGCACGGCAATGGATACCGCAGTGCCCACCGCTTGCCCCATGACACCACAGGTGGCCATGACCCTTGTTGAGCTGAGTGCCGCATGGGTGGCGCTGATGTTGCGTCCGGCAAACATCAAATTGTCGATGTCTTTGGCGTAGAGCACACGATAGGGAATGCCGTAAGGGCAGGGTGCCGGATGAAAAATGTTGGGGGGCTCTTCGGCACGGAAACCGGCAGGGTGATGGTCGTCCATCGTCCAACCACCGTAAGCCACCAAATCCTCAAATTTCCCTTGCGACAAAATATCCTGTTCGGTGAGGGTGTAAGCGCCGACATAACGTCTCGACTCCCGTTTACCGGGCAGGAAGCCGACCCAGTCCAGTTCCCAGCATTCCATATCGTCGCAGTGTTTTTTGACATAGTCCCACATGCCAAAGGCAATGCCGAGTAGCTCATCTCGTAAAGTTTCGGTGTCGGCAATGCTATCGTGCATACCGCCAAGCTCCAAATACCAGAAGTTTTCTCGCATTTGCCCGATCATTTCACGTGGTAAGCGGTAAGGGGCGAGGGATTCTGTGGTAAACTTTTCCGCCCATGTCGGTGGGGTGAACGGCACGGGGTAAGGCGTTTCTCTGCCTTGAATCATACAGGTCAACCCCATGGTGCGTCGATCTGCTGTGTCGGGTGCGATGGTTTCCCCGAATTCCTCTTTGCCCTCACGGCCAATGCGGTAGGCTGCCCCTGTGAGGGGGGCTAAAATGCTGTCGCCGGAGCAGTCGGCAAAAATGCTGGCTGTGACGGTGTGGTACTGTTGGGTGGTCAACTGCCAACCGGTGACCGATTGGATGTGCGTGCCTGCCATGGTTGCATCCATACAGCTACAATTCAACAGCAGGGTGATGTTTTTTTCCTGTTTGACCTTTTCAAAGAGAATGCTGTCCCAGATGGAGTAGTTTTTGGTGGGGTTGCGGTGTAAACTCTCCATCATGATTTCTTCTAAAATACCGGTTTCACGGTTGTTGTCGCCGTGTTGTGCCGCACCACAAATCCACATGCGAATTTCCGAAGAGGCATTGCCCCCGAGCACGGGGCGATCCCCCATCAGCACCACTTGCACCCCATGCCGTGCGGCGGAAATGGCGGCAAGCATCCCTGCAATGCCTCCACCAACGACACAAAAGTCCACGTGGTGGGTGATTGTTTGAAATACAGCCATTGTCATTCTCCTTTATGGGCAAACGCCCAGTTCTTGTAATCTTGTTTGTAGATCTGTCACGGCAAGCTGACGTGGCAGAACCCCTTGTTTGATTGACAAAGCGGCAGCAACCGCCACCGACTGCCCCATGTTGGCACAGATGGGCATGACACGATAGTTGGAATGCGCCATGTGGGTGCCACAGATGTTGCGTCCGGCAAGGAGCAGTCCTTCTATTTGTTTTGGTACAAAACAGCCGTAGGGAATGGTGTATCCTTTGGTTTGGGTAAAGCCACGCTGTGCCCCTGTTTCATCCAGACCGGCACCGGTTAAGTTGTGCACATCAAAGTTGAAGTGGGCTTTGGTGACCGCCCAATCGTCAAAGATACGTGCTTCTTCAATATCCTCTTTGGTGATGGTCGCATCGCCGATGAAGTGGCGGGTTTCCCGCACCCCGATAAAGGAAGCGGAGGAGATGATGTAGGCCTTCTCAAAGCCCGGTGCACAGTCTTTCAAAAAGGCGAGCACCTTGTCCATTTGCTGGCGGCAACAATGGGTGGCTTTTGTCAAGTCGTCGACGTTGGTACCATCCACATCGGTGCAGTTGGTCATGTTGATGGTGACCACCCCAGGCAACGTGGTGCGGTAGATGAGCACATGGCCGAGTGGGCTTTCAAGAGTTGCCCTTGCCAATTGTTGAATTTCCCCTTTGGGTACGTCGGCGGTATCCTCAAAGCCACCGGGGAAAGGAGCCTGATCGGTGTTGACACCGGCAATTTTAAACATGATGGTCATCGGCTGCATTTTGCCGTCCTCTTCACGCCCTTTGTAAAAGGGGGCTCCGGCACTGGCGGCAATGTCGCCATCTCCCGATGCGTCGATCACCACTTTGGCAAGGATGACTTCACGCCCTGATTTACTCTGCACCACCACCCCGACGATGCGTCCCTCTTCCACCAATGCCTCACAGGCAAAGGTGTAGAGGCGTAAAGAGGCACCGGCCTCTTGTAGCATGTCGAGCATGACGGTTTTGAGTCGTTCTGGATTGATGAGGTGACGGGTGTTGCCATTGAAGGCATGATCGGTGCCACCACTTCCCTCACAGGAACGATCCAACAATTCCTCATAAAATCCCCCTTGGGTGTGTCCTGTCCAGTGGCTCATCAGACCAATGGTGGCGACACCGCCGACGTCACCGCTCTGTTCGATCAGGAGGGTGTTCATCCCCTCTCGTGCGGCACAGACAGCGGCGGAAAAGCCGGCAGGGCCTGCCCCGATGACCAAGACGTCCACTTCTTTTGCAATCGGCAACGAGGTTGCCGGCATGGCATATTGTTTCATAAAAAAACTCCTTTACTTTTCATGCGGATGACCAAAGGTCGCCCCTACAGCACAATGAAAACGATGTGGGAAACCGGCGGGCGATTCGTGAATCGCCCCTACTGTTCACATTACCCTTTGACTGCCCCTGACATCAGCCCTTTGACAAAAAACCGTTGTCCCAGTAAGAAGACCGCAAACACCGGAATGAGTGCCGAAGCGGAGGCTGCCATGACCAAATTGTATTCGGTGGTGCTTTCCTCGATGAAGTTTGTGAGCGACACCGGAATGGTGTACATCCGCCAGTCGTTCAAAAAGATCAACGCTTCGAGGTAGTTGTTCCAGTTCCATAAAAAGACGACCATGGCAAGCGAGGCCATCGAGGGTTTTGCCATTGGTAGCATGATCTGCCACCAGATGCGAAATTCCCCTGCCCCGTCAATGAAGGCGGCCTCTTTGATTTCGTCGGAAATTTGCATGAAATATTGACGCATCAAAAAGGTCCCTGTGATGGTGATGAGCCCGGGGAGAATGAGTGTCCAGTGGGTGCCCATCAAACCGAGTTCTGCAAAGATGGTGAACTTTGGAATGAGGGTAACCTGCGAGGGGATCATCATCGTCGCTAAGTAAATTAAGAAAATGGCGTTGCGCCCACGAAATTTGATTTTGGCAAAGGCATACCCTGCCGAAGCACTGGTGAGCACCGCGCCAATGACATTGATGACGGCAATTTTCAACGAGTTGAAATAGGCGATGTCAAAGTGATAGTCTCGGTCTGCGGTTCCACCGACATTCCAGACCTGCAAGTAGTTGTCGGGATAAAAGTAATCGGGAATCCAGACGATGGGCAGTTCCAACACGTCGGCACCGATTTTCATCGAGGCGGACAGCATCCACAAAAAGGGGACGATCATCGTAAAGGCAAACGCCCCAATGAGTAGGGTGAGGGCGATGCGCAGTAGTAGCGTTTTGGTTTTTTGGTTTTGTTGTAACACGCGATCTCCCTCCTCAATAACTGACCCATTTTTGCTGACCACGCCATTGTATGAGCGTCACCGCAAATAGGATGATGAATAGAATGAATGACATCGCCGCACCATACCCCATGCGGTAGAAGTTGAATGCTGCGGTATAGATGTAGTACACCAAGGTGTTGGTGGAAGACCCCGGTCCCCCACGGGTCATGATCTGGATTTGTGCGAAGACCTGAAATGCCCCGATCAATTGGGTGATGAGCAGGAAAAAGGTAGTCGGGGAGAGGAAAGGGACGGTGAGGGTGAAAAACTTTTTCACCTCACTGGCACCATCAATGGAAGCGGCTTCATACACATCGGCAGGAAGGCCTTGGATGGCGGAGGTGTAGATCATAATACAGTACCCAATACCACCCCAGACCGCCATCAGCATGACCGCCGGCAGCGCCCAGTTGTAGTCCCCAAGCCACTGTGGGGCATCGATGCCAAACAGCTCAACTGCTTGGGTGATGGGCCCCCACGGGGAGTACATCATGACCCAAACGATGGACACCGCAACGATGTTGGAGATGTAGGGCATGAACATGGCAAGACGCAAGGGCAGTTTTGCAAAGCAAAAGTTGTCAATCAATACGGCGAGTACCATGGCCGTACACAGGATGATGGGTACCGTGACAGCGGCAAACAACACCGTGTTGATCAGTGCATCGGTAAACCATTGGTCGGTCCACATTTCAATGTAGTTTTCCAGACCGATCCAGTTCCAGTTGCCAAGCCCTTGGGTGTAGTCCCAGTCGGTAAAGGAGATGATAAGGGAAAACACCATGGGAATGAGGGTAAAGACAATCATGCCGATGACGTTTGGCAGAATGAACAGGTACCCCGAAAGGTCGATTTTCAATTGTTTTTTGTTGATCAAAGTGGAACACCTTCTTTCTATGAAAAAGGGCAGACAGCTTGTCGCCCTCTGCCCCAGATGGTCAAAATTCTACAACCAAGTTGTCCATCTTAAGATCCTTGTAGCATTTCATCACCACGTTGTTGCATGTTGGCAAGACCTTCGTCGACGGTGATGTTGCCGGTCAAGACCCCTTCCACTTCCTCACGGATGATGCGGTCAATTTCCGGTGCCTTGGTGGTGATGGTGGCAATGGCACAATTGTCGCGCGGCGCAATGAGGATCGACTCGGTGGTCACAGGATCCAAATATTCTTCAAAGTCACCGATAAAGTCGGTGGTGACCGCTTCCAAATCGTAGCCGTTGTAGAGCGGCACCCGTCCACCCGGTACCATGTCGATCATCCCTTCAGTGGCATACCAATAGAGGTACTCCCACGCTTCCTCTTGATGTTCGCTGTTGGCACTGATGCTGAGCAGGTCACCTGCACCACCCTGTTGGTAAGGGGCATCTGCCAAATCAGAAACAGGGTATGGGGCAAATGCCGTTTGGAAGTCATGTGGATAGTTTTCCAAATCCTTGACACTGCGGACAATCCAAGGGCCGATGGACATCGCCGCTTTGCCGGTGAGGAACATCCCCTCTTGCGACAGTTTTTGGGTGACCGAATCGGTGTGGGTTGGCACACTTTGGTCGACGTTCATCATGTCGTATACCAATTGGAGTGATTCTTTGACGAGCGGATCTTCAAAGTTTGTTTGGCTGTCGTCATTGCCGTCTTTGTACATCCAGTCCCCGCCCAGAGAGTAAGCGCACCAGCCGGTACCCATCAAAATATCCTGTTGGGTGTTTAAGAAGGCACCGTACACCTTGTCATCACCCTCGCCGGTTGTCAGCTGTTTGGCGATTTCACGAAACTCCGAATAGGTCCACTCGGTTGGGATGGGAATGCCTGCCGCTTCAAACATGTCGACATTGAGCATCATGCCATAGTAGTCTACTTTGGTTGGAATGCCGTAGTACTTGCCGTCCATTTCATAGGCCTCTGCCATCGGACCAAAGCTTGCACCAATATCAAGCCCCTCTGCTTCGATGTAAGGGGTGAGGTCTGCGGTCATGTTGCCCTGTACCCGTTTTTCGAGCGTTGCCAAGCTGTAGGTGATGAACAGATCCACCCCTTGTCCCGACATCAAGGTGGTTTCCAGTTTCAAGTTGCCCTCATCGTCGTTGACAAAGCGGGTGTATTCCACCGAGATGCCCTGATCGGCATAGGCTTCGTTGAATGCTTCACTGACATCGGTAGGTCCCGATTCTTCCGGTACCCCACCCCAAACACGTAAGACCACCGGTTCTTTTTCGCCGTCGCCGGTATCCGCAGTATCGGTGGCTTGCCCCCCGTCTGTCTGTGCCGAATCGGTTGGGGCCGGTTGTCCACAAGCGGTCACACTCAATAACAGGGTTGCCGCCAATGCGATTGCCGTTAATTTTTTCTTTGTTGCCATAGTAAATTCCTCCTCATACCTTGTTTCATTTTCGCTTATTCACACGAATTTTTGTGTTGCTCTTATTATACCGCAACAGCAACCTGTACGCCATACACACAACTTGGCAATCTGTTTGTTTTTCATCGCTCTTTGTAACAACAAGGGTCGTGTCGCAGAAAAAACTGCCACACGACCCTGTTCATCTTTAATTTTCTTTGACGGTTCTCCGAAATTCTTTGGGGTTTTGCCCCGTTTCCTTTTTGAACAGACTGCTAAAATAATTGGTGTTTTCCATTCCGATGGCAGCTGCCACCTCCTGTACTTGCAGATCGGTCCCTGCCAGCAACTCTTTGGCACGCTGGACACGCAAGGCGGTCAGGTATTCGGTGATGGATTGTCCGGCTTCTTTTTTGAAGAGATGGGACAGGTAATTTTCATTCATGTTGACAATCTCCGCCAGCTGTTTGACCGAAATGGCCGACTGCAAATTTGCCCTCATCCATTGTTTCAATTGATGGATCTCCTGCCGTCCCGAAACGCCCTCAGCGACACATTGATCAAAATACCCTGTGAGGCAAGACAAAAAGGTCGCTTTGATTTGCGTCAAGCGATCATAGGTCATCACCGCTTGGTAGAGCGACAGACCCTGTTCGTCCAGATACTGTTGTGCCCAATTGGCACGGTCGGCATGATTGCAAAACACCCCGTAAAGGCGCATCAGTTCGGCCTTTGTTTCGCTCGCCTGTAGGGAGGATGCAAAAAGAGTGTCAAAGGTGTGTTCTAAGATGCGCACACTCTCCTGTCGGTGCCGGCACAGCAAGCTGTTTTGAAAAGCGGTAAAGTCAAGGGGGGGTGACGATACTGCGGTCGCCGCTTGCAACGGCAGTAGCACAGAGGTCTCTTCGGTTGCAAAAAAGGATTGTGACAAGCACGCCTGCATCTCCCCATACCGCTGTTGCAATGTTTGCAGGTCGCACACCGTCGTGGTTGCCGTGACGGTGACTTGTAGATAACGGGAAAGGTATTCGGTGTATTGAGAAAAACAACGTCTGAGCACCGCTTGATCGACAGGTAGGATCGCCAAAAGCTCCCCGTTTTCCAACGTCGCCACCCTGCCACCGACCGTGTCGAGTACTTCCTCTAAAATATTTTGCACCGCAAAGGAAAGCACCCGTTGCCGTTTTTGCCAGACAAGCAAGGAAAACCCGTCGATCACCTGCAACAAAAAAAGCCACTGTCCGTTGTCGGTGGGCGGAAGCATTGCTTTCATGGTGGCTACATCTTCACTCGACAGCAGGTGTGCCTCACCACCCAATAGTCGTTTGAAAAAGCGTGTGGGCGAAAGGGCTTCTTTGGGCGGTTGGTCGAGTGGCTCGGGTAGCGTCACCACCAGTTCATCCAGTACCTCCAAAATGCCCTCTTCGGTCAACGTCAATTTGAAGATGTAATCGACCGCCCCACACTTCATCGCCTGTCTGACATTGTCGTAATCGTTGTAACTGCTGAGTACCACAAACTGCACCGCACCAAACCGCTCTTTACAGGCCTTGATGAGAGAGATTCCGTCCATCGGCTGCATCATAATATCGGTGATGACAATATCGGGTCTTGTTTTCTCGATCAAATCAAGGGCTTCCTTGCCGTCCCCTGCTTCCCCGACAATGTCATAGCCGTGCGCCTGCCAATCGACAATGGCACGCAGCCCCACCCGTACCAAAAATTCATCATCTACCAGCAATACCTTTTTCATCCGCTTCTCCTCTTGGTGTGTTGTCGGGGTTTATGATCGGCAGGTGCACCACCACCATGGTATACTGTCCGGATTGACTGAGCAGCTCCAACCCATAATCCTCACCATACAGGCTCTTGATCCGCTGGTGAACATGGTGGATACCAATGCCCGTCACCGCATTGGGGGGCGTTTCCTGTGCATTTTTTTGCATGATTTGTTCGATCAATGCCGCATCGATGCCGGCACCGTTGTCGGTCACCGTCAAGTATAATCCCTCGTCGGAACAGCTTGCCGAGATGTCAATTTTTCCATGTTGCTGTTTGGGGTCAATGCCGTGCTTGATGCAGTTTTCCACAATGGGTTGCAGTGCAAACTTGACCACCTGTAGCGACTGTAGCGCAGTCGGCACATGCACCATGAGTTGCACACGATTGCCGTAGCGAAAATTTTGAATGTCGACATAGCTTTGTATCTGCAAAAGCTCTTCGGAAAGGGAGACGATTTCCCCCTCCTTGTTCATGCTGTAGCGCAAAAGGTTTGCGAGGGAGTCGATGCACTGCACAATGTTGTCCGCTTTTTGTATCAGCGCCATAAAGCGGATGGTGTTGAGGGTGTTGAACAGAAAGTGGGGGGTGAGCTGTGCCATCAGCGCCTCATAATGATACTGCTCTTTGAAGCGGCTTTCGACTTGGATGTTGTGGATCAGGCGTTCAATATTTTCTGCCATGGATAGAAAGGCACGGTTGAGGTCGCCGATTTCGTCGGCACGCTTGCAGTCCAATGGGGCGACGGTTTGATCTTCACTGTAGCGGATCATCGAACCGGAAAGGAGGGTCAACGGGGTGACCAACTTGCGGATGATGAAAAACGCAATGATCAGTACCGAGACGATACCAACAATCCACATGAGGTTGATCTGTAGAATATAATCGGTCAGCGTTGCGGTGATGGCGTCGGTTGGCACAAAGCGATATACCGTCACCGGTTGTCCACCTTGTTGCCAAACGGGGGGGAATACGCCTGTTTGCACCAGATAATTCCTGCCGGAAACAGTGGCACGGGTCACCGTCGTCACCTCATCAAAGGGAAGGGGGAACGCTGTACCGGTGTCCAAACGCACCGATTCCCCCTCCTCGGACATCAAGCAAACAAAACTTTCCGTCGCTTGCGACCGTTGAAAAATTTCCTGTAAGTAGTCTTCCTTGATGCCGATGATAAAAGTACCAAGATACTGTGTGGTGTTTTGTGGATCGTAGAGTGCAAACACAAGGGAGGGTGGGGTGGCAATGGTGGCAGTGGCCGCAGAAGAGGTGGCAACTGTCTCCCAGAAAAAGAACCCCTGCTGTGCCTTGGCCTTTTCCACCAATTGCACCACCTCTGTTCGTTTGGTTAAGGCAGTATTGTCATTCCAGTTGGTATGTGCGACCAAGTTTTGGTCAATGAAGGTGATGTCGACAAACTGGGAGGCCTCAAAGTTCAAATTCTCCACCCCGACCAGCACTTCGGTAAAGCTGTTGGTGATGATATAGGCAGAACTTTCTGACTGACGCAGTACCGCCAAAAAGGAGTCGTTTCGGACAAAGGTCATGCCGATGTTCATGCAGACGGTCATGGCACTGTCCAATCGTGCAAGGTCAGCTTGTAACTGCTCTTCCAATTCAAGGACACGCTCTTGATAGATATAGTCCTCGGTACTGCTTGTCATCAGCACAGAAACAACGGCCATCGGCAGGATGACCGCAAGTAAAATGAGACAGAAAAATTTTGTGATGATACGCCCATTGATCCAGTGCAACAACCGCTTCATGAAGCCCCTCCCATCGTCATGTCATAGATACAATTATCTACTATAGTACAATAAAAGTGGCTGATTGTAAAGTTTTTTGTATGGTTTTATTAAAATGTAAGAATCATGAGGGAATTTCAAGGTCAACCTGCGACAAAGAACATGGTGACAAAAATCCCGCTCAACAAAAATCCCACAAGGTCGGCGGTAAGGGCGGACGGCAAGGTGGGTCCTGTTTTTTTGATCGAGGCGGCGGAAAAATAAAGGGCAATGGTGTAAAAGGTGGTTTCGGTGGAGCCAAACAGCACCGAAGCCACCCGTCCAACAAAGCTGTCGGGGCCATGTTCGGCAAGAATTTTTTCAAAAATCACCAAAGAGCCACTACCGGAAATGGGACGCAGCAACGCCAGCGGCACCACGTCCCGTGGCAGTCCAAACGCTTCTACGAGGGGGGCAAGGCCGTTGGCAATGAGATCCAAGCCCCCTGACGCATTGAACATGCCGACACAGGTGATGAGTGCAACGAGTGCCGGAAGGATCAATTTGACCAGAGAAAGGCCCTCACCGGCACCCTTTAAAAAGAGGTCAAACACCGGCACCCCCTTGAAAAGGCCGACCAGCAAAATCCCTGCAATGAGGCAGGGCAGTAAAAAGTCGGTCATACTACACCTCCCCCTTTGCGTGTGAGCAACTTGCAGACAAGCACCCCTGCGGTCACCGAGCAGAGTGAACAGAGCAGAATGGCAGGGAGAATGTCCATGGGGTTTTGCGCCCCATATTGCAGGCGGAGCAGTGCAATGGTGGTGGGAATGAGCTGAATGGAGGCGGTGTTGATGACGACCAGTGTCGCCATATCGGCAGAGGCGGTGGTTTGCAGGTGTGCCGGTTGCTCCTTTGCCAGTTCCTGCATGGCCGCCATCCCCAAAGGGGTGGCAGCATTGCCAAGCCCCAACAGGTTTGCCGTCATATTCATCGAGATGAGTTCCATGGCGCGTTTGTTGTGGCGACTGGTGCGAAAGAGCAGACGAATGACAGGGGACAACAATTTTGCAAGCCCTGCTGTCACCCCGGCGGCCTCCGCTACTTTCATCAACCCACTCCAAAAGCAGATGGCGCCCAAAATGCGCAACAACAGCGTCACTGCATTGCCTGCCTCAGCAATGGCTGCTTCGGATACCGACCCCATGCGTCCTGTCAGTGTTCCGAAGATGACCGATAGGATGATTAACCCGCAAAACACCCATTTCATCATCGTAAAACCTCCCCTTGTCCCCATTGTTCCCTCTACTATATGCAAACACCCCCCTTTGGTATGCAAAGGAGGGTGGGGTTAGTGAAGAATGAAGAGGTAGGGGCGACCCTGTATGGTCGCCCGTGTTTTCCACCCCGTTTTTGTTTTGCAATGAATGGCGGACGACCAAAGGTCGCCCCTACCGCACATATTTTCATTGGAGGTGTAGGGGACGGGTCACCCGTCCCGATTGGTTTTTTTCAAATTTTCATTGGGTGATGAACGGCGGATGGGTCAAGACCCATCCCTACAAGGTCACATCCCACCATGCCACATCGTGGACGAGGTTTTTGTGATATGGGTGCTCAGTCGGCAATGCCTGCGGACGCTGTCCGCAGGCGGCAGTAAAAATTGGTTTCCCATGCAGGGTAATAGGGGTGATGGCGCAGGAAAATATCATAGTCGGGGGCAAGTTCCCACAAAAGGGCAGGCAGTTTCCACAAATCGCTGTTGCGGTGGTAGGCGGCAAGTTCCAATTTCGGGTATTGCGTGACAAGCGTTTGATGGCCACCGCGCAAGGCCTGTTCCTCCGCTCCTTCGACATCAAATTTGATCATGGTGATCGGGCGACCCTGCATGGCATGGTCGATCGACTCCATGTCGACGGCGACGGTATGTTTTTGATTTGTCGGCACTTGGGTGTCGCCAACAGCGACAAGCGACGCATTGCGCCCCCCACGGGCAGCAAAGTGCAGTGTGGTGGGAGCATCGTGCACACCCCATTGAAAGGCGGTTGTTCGTGGCAGATCTTCGATTGTTTTTAGCAGTTTTTTAAAGTTTCTGCGATCCGGCTCCCATGCGGTGATACTGCTGTAATCGGTCACACGTGCCAAAAAGGCCTGCACGGTGTCGCCGTTGTAAGCCCCGAGATCCAAAAAGTGTTCGGCATCATGTGGTGGAATCAATCGGGTGTAGGGCTCCTCCACAGGGTCGGTGGCGCGGTCGAGATAGCAAAGCTTGCCGGTCAACTTGTAGCGCAGCACGTCCAAAAACACCTCTTTGGAACGGCGGTCTGCCAAACGGGTGTACACCCGATTAAAGTCCTCGGCGTGGGTTTCAAGGTAGGTGCGGTCAAAGAGCGTTGTGTCGTCGGCGCAGACCGGCACGTCGGGGGCGTACAGCTCATGGGTTTCAAACAGGGTTTTGAGGTAGTCCATCAACTCAGGACGCTGGGTGCCGAAGGCCAACAAGATGACCACCTCGCCAAACTGCTCCAGCGTTTGGGCAAGGGTGCGTACCGGAAACCCTTGAAAGGTATGGTTGCGGGCAAAGTCGTCGCTTGCAAAAATGCCGGCGAGGGGGATGTTTTTTTCCTTTAGGATGCGCATAATTTTCAGCGCACCATCCCCCATGCCGTACAGCACAATGGGTTTTTGGGTAGATTGCAGGCGTTCCCACAGAGGGCGTAGTCCGTCAAAATAGGTGTAAAAATTGTTCATTGCAATATCCTT
>CAYJIM010000038.1:0-4396 GCA_964370215.1 uncultured Oscillospiraceae bacterium | reverse complement strand
GGACGCTGTCCGCCCACGGTTTCCCTACCATTTTACCACATTTGACACAATTACAAAAGTGTATTTTGCATCTTTTTTCAAGTCGTGACGTGGTGCAGCGATTGCAGGGTTGTGTCGACGGTGTATGCTTGACTTTTTCAAGGGGGGAAATTATAATAAGAACAGGCTACAAATCGGCGAATTTTCAGCGGAAAGTAGAGTTATCCACATAGTTGTTGACATTTTGGCTTGAAATTGTGGAAAACTCTGTTCGTTTTACGAAAAAAGCGCTTGTTTTTGTGAAAAACCAAGCGGAAAACGGCAAAACCTACACTTGTTGGATCCTGCCGTCAAAAAAATGGGTATGATGAAAAAGGGAAAAAACACCGAAAAATTGGTTGTTTTTGCAGCACGGCATTTGTGGTAAGGCCGCAGTACAGGACCGTGCACCCTTTGGCGATTCCCTTGTGGAAAACTTGATTTTTCGGTGGAAAACCGGAAGAAAAGTAGTGCAAAACCTGTGGGAAAAGGGAGGAAGAGGGGGGACGCCGTGAAAACAACCCGAAAAATAATGTGGATAACCTGTGGAAAAGTTGAGGGAAATGATGGAAGAAAAACGAGTGGGGCGTACGCCCTTCGCTACCGGTAAACCGGGCAGCGACAGTATCATCGGCAAACTAACGAAAAAAATGAGCCCCATCCAAATCATTGTGATGGGATTTTTGGGCATCATCTTGATTGGCACGGGGCTGTTGATGTTGCCGATCTCAGCACAGTCAGGGGTGGTGACCCCCTTTTCGGAAGCGTTGTTGACCGCCACGTCCGCGACCTGTGTCACCGGACTGATTGTCCATGACACCGCTACCTATTGGACACTGTTTGGGCAGATCGTCATTCTTCTGCTCATTCAAATTGGGGGACTCGGGTTTATGACCATCCTCATTTCGGTCATCTCGCTCACCGGTAAAAAAATTGGCTTGCATCAACGGGTGACGATGCGCGACGCCATTGGCGGACAACAGGTCGGCGGTATGGTCGGCATGGGGCGCTTTATTATGGTAGCGGTGCTGTTGGTGGAAGTGTTGGGCGCACTGCTCCTTTTGCCGGTATTCATCCCACAATTCGGGATCGGCAAGGGCATTTATTACAGCCTATTTCATGCCATCTCGGCATTTTGCAATGCAGGGTTTGACCTGATGGGGACAGTGTCCCCTTACTCGTCGCTCACCTCTTTTGCCGACAACTGGTACCTCAACCTCGTTGTCATGACCCTCATTGTGCTCGGTGGGCTTGGCTTTTTTGTCTGGGTGGATGTGCTCGCCAATCGTGGCAGGATTCAAAAATTTTCTCTGCATAGCAAGTTGGTACTCTGTGCCTCCGGCATTTTATTGGTCGGTGGGGCGCTGTTCTTCTTTTTGTTTGAGGGGCAAAATCCCCATATGGGGGACAACATCTTTGAAAAAACGCTGTCGGCTGTGTTCCATTCCGTTTCGGTGCGTACCGCAGGGTTCAACACGGTGGATTTGACCACCTTGTCGGAACCATCGCAACTGGTGACCTGCATTTTTATGCTCATTGGGGGATCGCCCGGATCGACGGCAGGGGGGTTAAAAACCACCACCGTGGTCATTTTGGTGCTGGGTGTATTGGCGGAATTGCGTGCCAGAAAGTCGGTGGAATGCTTTGGCAGACGGTTGGATGAAAATTTGGTGCGACAGGCCTGCTGTATCGTCTTTGCATACTTCACCACTGCCATTGTCGCGGCGATTGCCATTGTCGCGATTGAGGGCGGCACCATGCTACCTGCGTTGTTTGAAACGACCTCGGCCGTCGGCACGGTGGGGTTGAGTTTGGGGCTGACCCCAAACCTCTCACTGCCCTCTCAACTGATCATCACCTTTTTGATGTTTGTCGGCAGGGTGGGGGGCTTTAGCTTTTTGCTGTTTTTTGGCAGACGCATCAATTTTAGAAATTCACAACTCCCACTGGAAAAGGTTGCAGTGGGATAACCATAGAGAGTTGAAGGAGGAAGCAGTATGAAATCGGTACTCATCATCGGTCTTGGCCGCTTTGGCAGACACATGGCAAAGCGCTTGTCGCAACAGGGGGACGAAGTATTTGGCATTGACTTTACCGAGGAGCGTGTCAACAACGCCATCAAACATCTGACCGAGGCACAAATTGGCGATGCCACCAACGCTCTTTATATGGAATCCTTGGGGTTGGATCAGTTTGATTTGTGTGTCGTCGCCATCGGTGACCACTTTGAAACCTCTCTTGTCATCACCAATCTGTTGCGTGAAAAAGGGGCAAATTACATCATCTCGCGTGCCTACAGCGACACCCATGCCAGATTTTTGCTGCGCAACGGGGCGGACGAAGTAGTGTACCCCGAGCGGGAGTCGGCCACCAGAACGGCGGTCAAATTTGGCTCTGATGAGGTGTTTGATTATATTGAGATGTCGACCGACTATGCCATTTATGAAATTGCCACCCCATCTGCTTGGATTGGCAAAACCATTATGGGGTTGGACATTCGCAACAAGTACCACGTCAACATCATTGCCATCAAAAATAACGGCAATGTACAGCCTCTGCCACAGGCTTCCTACGTCTTCAATCGGGAGGATAATATCATTTTGATGGGGCATAATAATGATTTGCGCCAACTGTTGAAAAAGTAGCTAAAAAAGGACGTGAAAACTAGGTAAAAAACTTGTCCTTTGCCTATTGACTTTGAGGGTCGAAAAAAGTATCATATATTAAATACCAGTGGTGCAGTATCGCACCAAAAACACGGATATGCAAACAGAGGATTTTGCCGAAAGGAGAGACAAGATGTTACAAACACAATTTGATCAAAAATTTCTCAAAGAGGGGTTGACATTTGATGATGTGCTGTTGATTCCGGCGAAATCGGATGTGCTACCGGCCGATGTCAAAACCCGCACCAGACTTGCCAAAGACATCTACCTCAACACACCACTCATTTCCGCGGCGATGGATACCGTCACCGAATCGCGCATGGCAATCGCCATTGCAAGAGAAGGTGGGATTGGGGTTATCCACAAAAATATGCCGATTGAAAAACAGGTAGAGGAAGTCGACAAAGTCAAGCGTTCGGAAAACGGCGTTATCACAAACCCGTTCTTCTTGGGGCCTGACCACTTTGTATACGATGCCAATGATTTGATGGCAAAATACAAAATCAGTGGGGTGCCGATTGTCGAAGACGGCAAAGAAAACGGCAAATTGGTCGGCATCATCACCAACCGTGACTTGAAATTCATGACCGACTTCAATGTGAAAATCAAAGATGTCATGACCAAAGACAACCTCATCACAGCCCCTGTGGGCACCGACCTTGAAAAGGCGCAACATATTTTGAGAAAGCATAAAGTCGAAAAGTTGCCGATCGTGGATGATGAAGGCTACCTCAAAGGGCTCATCACTATCAAAGATATTGAAAAGGCAACCGAATACCCGAACACTGCAAGAGACAGCCGTGGGAGACTGCTGTGTGCCGCGGCAATCGGGGTGACCAATGACGTGCTGGAGCGTTCCAAAGCACTGTTGGACGCACAAGCAGACGTACTGGTGCTAGACTCTGCACATGGGCACAGCAAGGGCATCATCAACTGTATCAAACGCATCAAAGAAGCATTTCCGGACGCTTGCGTCATTGCAGGGAATGTGGCAACTGCACAGGCGACCGAAGATCTGATCAAAGCAGGGGCAGATGCCGTCAAAGTAGGGATCGGTCCCGGGTCGATCTGTACCACCCGTGTCGTTTCCGGCATCGGGGTACCGCAAATCAGCGCCATCTATGACGCGGCTTGCGTGGCAGCAAAATACAACATTCCGATCATCGCCGACGGTGGGGTCAAATACTCCGGCGACATTGTCAAAGCAATTGCAGCAGGCGGTTCGGTCGTCATGCTCGGCAGCTTGCTTGCCGGTTGTGAAGAAGCACCGGGCGACACCGAAATTTACCAAGGCCGTAGCTTTAAAGTGTACCGTGGCATGGGTAGTTTGGGTGCAATGGCAAACGGCAGTAAAGACCGTTACTTCCAACAGGACAACAAGAAATTGGTGCCGGAAGGGGTCGAAGGTCGTGTCCCATTCAAAGGGCCACTCGCCGATACCGTATTCCAATTGATGGGCGGTTTGAAATCGGGGATGGGGTATTGTGGTTGCGAAACCATCGACGATTTGATGGAAAAAGCACAATTTGTCCGCATCACAGGGGCTGGCTTGAAAGAAAGCCATCCGCATGATATTTACATCACCAAAGAAGCACCGAACTATTCGGCGCATATCTAATGATCCAAAACAGGCAATGCCATACGGTATTGCCTGTTTTCCTATGCCACCAAAACGACAGGACGGCGGGCGACCACACAGGGTCGCCCCTACC
>CAYJIM010000037.1:20586-22211 GCA_964370215.1 uncultured Oscillospiraceae bacterium | reverse complement strand
CCAACTCCTGCACCGCAAGCGTGTAGCCATGAGTGGCACAACGTCACCCAAGAAGTACATCATGCAGAAGTCGGTCATTATGAAGATGTGCTCGTCTCGGAAGCGTGGACAGAGTCCATTCCACTATACAAAAACGAAGCGTATCATGCTTGTAATGTTTGCAATACCGATATTACAGGCAATGTGGATCAGCACATGAAAGAACATGCTCTTAATGGTGTCGCCGCAGGCTGGCGTACAGATTATCGTGCCGTTCAATACGATACCGACTATGTTGACCATCCTGCTGTATATGAATCTCGTTATGTGGTGGACACCCCTGCATGGACAGAAACGGTCGTCACAGGGCAACAGTGCTCCAAATGTGGTGAGACAAAATAACCTGTCGCCATAAAACTGAATAAGATCCAAAAGCAAGACTTAGAATTTTTTCTGGGTCTTGCTTTTTTTATATAGATAACCATTTTCAAGGAGGAAAAAAGATTGAAAAAACCAGTACAGATCATCCAAAAAACCACGGCATTGCTATTGTCAGCAGTCATGACCCTGTCCATGATCGCACCGATCGGTGTCAGTGCATCGACCTTGCCGACCGACCCGACTACGGAGACGGTGACAACCGTGCCACCGACAGAACCTCCATCCGCACCCACCGCAAGTACGGTGACTTCCACCGATACGACATCCACTGAAACGGTCAGTACCGCCACTTCGAGTGAAACTACCACATCTAGTGAAGAAACGGCTGTATCCAGTGAAATTACTACATCTGGTAGCGATACAACCAGTACGGTGACTTCTACCGACACAACAAGCACAGAAACCCCAAGCACCGTTACGTCAAGCGACACCACAAGCAGTGGTAGTACCTCGGAAGAAAGTACTTCCACCGCTACCAGTAGTGGTACAACCTCGGAAATGCTCACTTCTTCCGACACCACCTCTACCCCAGAGGAAGAACCATTGGTGGGGTTGACACAGGAAGAGTTGGACTTTTTCTTCCGTTTGCGTTCTGTCCCATCACTGGAAGCAGGGATCGGGGCATATCCTGTTACCGCAGGGCAGACCTTGACAATGTACACAGGGTCAGCCATCTACTATCCCTTGCACCAGACAACCTACTACTACACCACAGACGGTACAAACAGAGCGTTGGCATATTGCTTTGAACCAACAAAGTACAGTCCAAGAGCCGGTACATACACCGCACGCAACTACAGCGAAGTCTTCAGCACAAGCCAATACAACAGAGCACTTAGTCTGCTGTACTACTTCACAGGTGGTGCAGGGTATGCAGGGAGATCCAATGCCACACTGGAATGGATCTACCAACAGTTAAGCTATTACAGTGCCATTCCTTCCTCCGGCATGACGACCGAATCGGTCTTCTATGCCTTTGCTCACCTTACCTTTGGGTACATCATGGCTGGCGAAGCAGGACTACCGCCAGAAGCCAACACCTATTGGAAAACAGTCGTTAGAAACTTTGTCAACGGTGGTCATCTGGATGCCATGCCTGTACCAACAGGCTACAACATCACCCTCGTATCGGGTCCGACAGGCTACCAGTCGTTGGGTTTTCTTTCTCTTCCAAACAATTCTGTCTTGAACCTTAGAAAGGCATC
>CAYJIM010000037.1:17192-20486 GCA_964370215.1 uncultured Oscillospiraceae bacterium | reverse complement strand
ACCAACCATCCCAGAAACCATCCTTGGGTTGGAACTCATCAAGGTGGTGGATGGCACAGCCACACCGGTGGCAAATGCCGTCTTTGCACACACCGCACCAAGCGGTACAGTCACAAATTACACCACCGATGGGAACGGTCGTGCCGACATCGAGGGGTTGGAGTACGGCACACATTCGGTACGAGAAATTTCCGCACCGGTAGGGTTCGAACTCAATACAGGTGTTGTGACATTCAACGTCGCAAACGACAATACCATTACCGTGGTATCCAACACCGCAACCGCTGAAACAGGGACGATCAATTTCGGTGTCACCGCAGGTGGATCGGCACAAATGACGGTCGGGAATGTCGCAGCTAGGGGGGATTTACAGATCCTCAAAACCTCGGAGGATGGCAATGTTGCAGGACTGCAATTCCGTGTCACCGGCAATGGTGTGGACACCACTGTCACCACCGATGCCACAGGTCGTATTACCGTGCCGGAATTGTTACCGGGTATTTATACGGTCACAGAGGTCAACGTGCCGGATCGATACACCACTCCGGCATCGCAACAAGTAACGGTACTGCATAATCAAACGGTTAATGTATCCTTTAGCAATATCTTGAAACGAGGTACTTTGGAACTTGAAAAAACAGGGGAAGTACTGGAACGCTTTGACACCATCGAAACAGAACACGGCACACAACATGTCCCTGTGTACACCGAACGTGGCTTGCAGGGTACTGTCTTTGAAGTGTATGCCATGACCGATCTTGTCATCAACGGCAGAACCATTCACGAACGTGGCGACTTCATTGCCACCGCTACCACTGACAACAACGGACAGGCAAAAGTGGAGGATCTCTACTTGACTGCCTACCGTGTGGTCGAAGTGACCGCCCCCGATGGGTACTTCATAGGCTTGAATGAAACGGAGGTCACCTTGACAGCAGAGGGGCGCACCGAAGAGGTCATCATTGAAAAAGTGAGCTTTTCCAATGAGCGACAAAAGGCGACCATCAGCCTTGCAAAGGTGTTGGAGGAAAACACCTACTACCCGAACCCTACAGCGTATCAATCGGTCATCTTTGGTCTTTACAGCAAAGAAGTCATCAACAACTATCTTGGTGAAGTTTGCCTTGCGGAAAACGAACTGGTGGATGTACTCACCATCAATATGCAGGGCAATGGGTTTTCGTCTGTAGATCTGCCGTTTGGCGACTACTATCTGGTGGAACTTGCCACCGCTGAGGGGTATGTGTTGGACGACACCCAGTACCCCATCACCTTTGCCCCTATGGCACAGGACATTCCATCCATCCGACTGGAAGCCAATGACGGTGAACCAATTGTCAACGAAACGGTGAAAGGGCAGATTTCTTTTGCCAAACACTCCACTATGACAGGGCAAATGCTTGGCGGTGCGGTGTATGGGGTGTACGCACTCCCAGAAGAAACAAAAATCGAACCGACCACCAGATCCTTGCCGGTACTGCCTGTGACCGTGAGCACCCTGCCATCGGCAGACAGTGCAGTGGTTGCAGTAGAACCACCTACCACCCCAATAGAGGGCAGATTGGTGGAAACGATTGTCACAACAGCTGACAAGGTGTCCACCACCTCGATGCTCCCATATGGGCAGTACTACCTACAAGAAATTGTCCCACCCGACCGCTACCACTTGGATGAAACGACACAGTATTTCTTTGAGGTGGACAGTGCCACGACCCCAGAGGTCATTCACATTGAGGTGGTCAATGATCCCATCATTGGTAGCTTGACGGCAACCTACACCCCAGAGGGGCAACGTGAGGGGGCGACCTACACCCAATTTGGTGCACCGAAAATGGGAGACGATCTCCCTGCTACCTTACTTGTCCTTGGCATCATGTTGCTTGGTAGCTTGTTTGGCGGTGCGGTCATCCATTACTATGCAAAAAAGCAACCGTTAGAGGAGGAATCCGATGATTAAAGCATGTATCATCACACTTACCACCATTGCCCTGCTATCGACTGTCGCCTGTGCTCCGGCGACAGAGGTGCAGGACAGCAATGAAGAACAGATCTTCACATCCACAAAAACCGAAGTCTTTGCCGATACCGATGACGTTTCCATCCCCTTTGAAGAGCAGATCGAAGAGGGGGAACAGCGGTACACCCTTGGTGAGGTTACTTATGAGGTGGTATCCACCGAAGAAGCCACCGAACCAAAGACTGTGACCCATACCGAAACGATCGAGGGATTGTCGACACAAAGTGCCGAACCCACCGAAACCATCACGGTCAATCAAGAGGGGCAAGCGGTCGACATGACTGTCGCTGACATCAGCTACACCGACACCACCGTGACCGGCAGAACTACTGCCTTGGAAGCGTTTACCGATTTCAACTTGCAGGTGATCGCCCCGACCCCACAGCCGTCTAAAATCATCGAACATACCGATCCCGAGAACGGCAACACCACAACGGTCACCTTGCCGTTCTCCCATCTGGAGACGGTGACAGACTGGCACTGGAGGGACGATGTGTCCATCCCCATCACCTTCAGCGTGTACAATGCAGAGTACTATGCCATTGGTGACACCTTAGTACCGTACAACCCCGACACCCCTGCACTGGCAGGGCAGGAAGCGACCATCCTTTCTATGGTTGGTTTGAATACCGATCAGTACCGCATTACCTCCTTTTCATGGGACGGTGCACCCTACCAGTCTGGAGATACCACTTTACGAAATGCCGTTGCCCACGGGGAACGGTATGTAGCAGGGTATCGTGCAGTGTATGCCGACACCATCAGCCTGTTGGATCTGCCACAATACACCGCTACAGTCACCTATGAGGGGACTGTGCAAGTGCCGACAGGAGAGGTGCTACAGACAGTGGAAGCCACTGCGTTGTATCACCCTGTCGTGTCTGCATTCCCTGTGGCAATGGTGGTGACGGCAGGAATCGTCGGCTTACTGCTTGCAGTCCTTTTCGTGGGTCTGTTGTTCATCCTCAAAAAGAAAAGGGAGGAGAAAGAACGTGAAGCTCAAACCAACGTTGCTACAAAAGCTCGCACAAGAGGAGCAGAAGCGTGAGTACTACCGCAAAAACTACGGCATAGAGGAAGAGGATGTCGTGGTGGTGGAAAAGCGTTCCACCATGAAGTTTCTCATTACATTGGGGTTAAAGTTCGTCCGTCTGCTGTTGCAGGCGGTCGTCTTTGTCCTTGCGGTCTTTGGGGTTTATTGTCTCATTGAACCCGACATCCGCACCATGGCAACCGATCTATTGATCCGTGCCATTTCTCAATACTTTTAGAAAGGA
>CAYJIM010000037.1:4007-17092 GCA_964370215.1 uncultured Oscillospiraceae bacterium | reverse complement strand
CACCATGGCAACCGATCTATTGATCCGTGCCATTTCTCAATACTTTTAGAAAGGAGTGACAACATGATTGCATTTGCAGGGTCAACCGAAGTCAAGTACATGACAGAACAGGTGGCAAAGGCAAAGGAACTGTCCTTGACGGATCTGTCCGCAAAGGTCAACAATCTCAAAGCCTTTTCGGATGCCGTACTGTCGGAGGACTTTTCGGTCGTCATCATCGATCTGGAGAGTGTCTTGGTGGAGTTCGACCAACTGGTCGACAGTCTCAAACGACTGGAAAAGGCTTCGGGGGCATCCTTTATTTTTGTGGCAAGAGGGTACAACCTCGATGCCACTGTCATTGCAGGGTTACGGCATTACGGCTTTAAGAAATTCGTCCTGTCGTCCATGATGGGCGACATCAAACGAGAATTGTCGGACTGTTTGGAGGGAGTGGACAACGTCGACACCCTTTCCAAAAAACAGGCTTTGCAGTTTACAAAAGCCACCCCAGAGGAACGTCCTCGAAAGGGTCGCATGAAGATTGCCTTTGCCGGCACACAGGAACGGATCGGCACTACCACACAGGCGATCTCATACGCAAAGTACTTGCAGTTTATCGGGTACAAGGTCTGCTACATCGAAGCCAATCACAGCGGACACATCGGTGAAATAGAATCGCTGTATCCACTTGAAGCGGAGGACAAGGCACTGAAAATGGTGACCTTCAACGGCTTGGATCTGTATAGCGATATGTTTCAAATTTCAAAGATTCAAGGCAAGGACTACGAAGTGTACATTTACGACTTCGGTGTCCTTGAAGAACACAACCGCTTTGCCTTTTTGGGCAGTGATTTAAAGCTCTTGGTGACAGGCTCGAAGCCGTGGGAACTGAACACCATCGGCACGTACCTATCCATGCTCAAGGAAGAGGACATCAAGTACCTGTTCTCATTCACCGACCGTGGGATCAGAGAGCAGTTGCGCACCGATATGACAGGCAAAAAAGAGGATGTATTCTTCACCGAATGGCATCCCGATATGTTCAGCCTGTCGGGTGCAGACAAAGCCACCCACGAAGCGTTGACAAAGTACATTTATACAACACCAAAAAAACAAAAGAAAAAACCATTTTGGAAACGATAAGGAGAAAAAAACATGAACACTTTTACAAACTTTTTGACAATGGCATTGGCAACGGGCGGTGTGGCAACAACAGAAATTACAGGCGATATTCAAAACATCGGCAACCTCATCACAGGCTTTGGTGCACCGATCTTCGGGGTGGTGGTCGTCATCGGTGGGATTGCCTTTATGTTTGGGGAATCGGCAAGACGATGGGCGAAGAGCTTACTGTTATGGGGAGCGATTGGTTTTATTCTCACCATGTCCGCCCCCTCCATTGTCGGGGCATTGCAATCCTACTTTGGATAAGGAGAACCTATGAAAAAGAACAAACGCTTATTGTGGTTCAATGAGCTGTTGACGAATAAGTGGGTTGTGGGAGGACTGTGCGGTTGCATTGTCCTCCTTTGTTTGTTGGCATCCTTGACGGTCATGAACCTGTTTGAAAATCTCGGACGGTTGCTACAGGGAGAAAGTCAACTGCACTACCTCACGTTCCATCCACAGCACTGGCGAGTCTACCTCATTGCCGGTGGCATTTCCCTTGCCGTTTCTGCGTTGATGGTTTACAAGATCCGCACAAATTTCAAGGATCTCAATGTCGGACAAAAGGGCGATGCCAAACTCATGACATTACAGCAGATACAAGATACCTACCTTGAGATTGACGAAAAAGACAAAGAATTTGAGGGTGTCGGTGGTTTGGTGGTCGCCCGATCCGGCAAGAAACTCTATATCGACAATCGGGTCAACAACAACTTCGTGGTTGCCCTGTCCCGTGGGGGGAAAGGGGAACTGGAGGTCATTCCCTCGATCGACATTTATTCCAGAGCAAAGGAGCAGTCCTCGTTAATTGTCAATGACATCAAAAACGGAGAACTCTCCAGAGCGTGCATTCCCCACCTGTTGAAAAGAGGGTATGACGTTCGCATTATCAACTTTGAAACGGCAGAATTTTCCCATGGATACAATCTGCTACACATCGCCACCAAGTACTACAAAGAGGGGGATGTTGGACGTGCAACCCAAGCATTGAAAAAAACCGCCTTTTCGCTTTTCAACGATCCAAACACCAAAGATCCCTTTTGGAGCAATGCTTCTATCACACTCTTTTGTGCCGTTGCCATGGCGCACATCATTGACTGTGTAAAACAGAAAAAGGAAGAGAGAATCACCCTTTACAGCGTGGCATTGTTCATCTCTGCCATGTCGGCAACGCAAGGAAAAGAGGGCAGTGCACTGGATCTCTTTTTCAAGGCAAGAGATCTGCACGATCCTGCAAGACTGTTGTACACCACGATGAGTTTTGCGGAAGGAAAAACACGCAGTGCGGTGCTGTCGGTGGCATTTTCAAAGTTGGAATTGTTCTTAACTCCAACCACTGCCACCATCACCTCCTGTCATGAAATCGAGATTGAAAAGCTCGGTGGATTTGACACCGATAAGCCAATGGCACTGTTTATTCGCTTACCACAAAACAACTCGGCTTACTACCCCATTGCATCGATTCTGTTCAGTCAAATTCACTATGCCTTGACCAACAAGGCGAACGACCAATGCAACGGCAAGTGCCCTCGCCCTGTCAAATTCATTGGGGACGAGATCTTCAATGGTGCACCCCTTGAAAACCTCGATTCTGTGCTGTCGACCTGCCTGTCTGCAAACATCAGCTACGACTTTTATGCCCAGTCGTATGCACAGGTGTTTTCAGTGTACGGCAAGGAAAAGGGACAGATCATTCTCGACAACTGTTCGACCAAAATTTACATCATGTCCGACAACGAAGAAACCCGAAAGGAGATCGCTTCCAAAGTAGGTGTACATACCACAAAAAATGTCTCAAGGGCAGGATCTCGCTTTTCGCTGTCAAAGTCCATAACCGAAAGCTACGAAGAACGACCGCTCATTTCTC
The DNA here is from genome assembly GCA_964370215.1 of uncultured Oscillospiraceae bacterium. GTDB lineage: Bacteria > Bacillota > Clostridia > Oscillospirales > Ruminococcaceae > Massiliimalia. The sequence goes on along the minus strand of CAYJIM010000037.1, from coordinate 14,076 downwards.
CAAAGGAATTGTTTGAACTGCAAGAGGGGGAGATCGTCACGATACAGGCTTTGAAGCGACAGGACTTACAGGGAAACCCCATCACCTCATTGCCCATCGTGGCAACCGGTGATTTGAAATTGACCTATCGGTATCGGTATTTGCCGGAATTTAATACCGACACCAAGTTGGATTACAAAGCCATCGGGTTAAAGAAAAAGAACACAAAAATACTCCCTCCCATCTATCTACCAACAGAAGAAAAAGAGGTGGTGTCGTCTACACCATCGAAGCCGATCCACTCTGCCCCTTCGGTGCAAACCGTGCTCAATGAAACCAAACAAAACATCCTCTTTGACATCTTCCGTGAAGTCGGCATTGAGGTCGATTTGTCCGATTATAACCCGGGCGAATTTTTGCAGTTCTGTAAAGAACTTTTTCATGATGCAGAACTGTCAAAACAGCAATACACGCAGATCAAACACATCATAGGAGGTGATCCCACTTGACCGATACCATCTTACAATTAGAACAGTACCAAGCGATCCTCACCGACCACAACGACCCTGTCGCTTACACGACAAGGTTGCTACTGTGGGGGTTGGTGTGGTTTTTGGAACAACTGGTCACCAGTGCGGAAAGTACTGTCAATACCTTGCTAAACAATCTCTTTTTCTTTGATTCCGCACCGATGCAAGCCTTGACCTCATCGCTCAACCCCTTGATCTGGGCATTGCTCTTCGTGGGAATTGTGCTACTGGGCATTCAACTGCTGTTCAATCGCTCCGAAAAAAAGTCCCAGATCCCATTGAATCTCATTGCCTTTATTATGATTGTCACCGCCCTGCCGACCTTCATGTCCACGATGGGTAACATGACACAAACAGCCGTCAACACCTTTAGCTTTACCGATGAGGAAAGTGGTATCAGCATTGCCACATCCATCATCTCGGGTGGGGTGGAGGATCTGGCTTACTATGACGAACAAAATTTTTCCCAAGCGGCACTGGACAACAAAAACCAGATCAGTGTCGACAAGACCCAACACCTCAACCCATTAGAGCTCATGGATCCGAATGACACCATCAACAAAGAACTGTTTCAGTACGAGTTGGTGGTGGGATCGGATGGGGAGTACACGACAAAGAAGTTGGAAAACGGCTTGTTTGGTTGGGAGCTGTTCTCCCAGTACTACTACCGCTTTAAGATCGATTGGTTTGTCATCATCGGGTCGCTACTTGCCATTGTTATAGCGTTGGGATTCAGTGGATTGAAAGTGGCAAAGATCATCTTTGAATTGGGGTATAGCAGTATTTTCATTCTGTTTGTCGCCCCCCTCGATCTCTCTACAGGACAGCGGATGAAAAAGGCTTTTTCTGAAATTCTCAACCTCTTTTTGGTGCTCATCTGTGTCAGCTTGATATTCCGTGTCTTTGTGTATGGGGTGTCGTGGATCGCTTCCACCCTCGAGGGATTCCCTCTGGTCGTTGCCCTATTAGGCTTTGCGTGGGCAATGATCGATGGACCGAACATCATCCAAAAGATTTTAGGGATCGATGGTGGGATCGCTTCGGGTGGGACATTCTTGTCTCAATTATATTCCGGCGGTCGCATGATCACCGATTCTGCAAAAGCCATCGGTGCATTGGGTAGCAAAGCGATCGACACCGGCAAAAAAGTCAAAGCAAATGCCGGTAAGAAAAAAGTCGGCAGTACTGCCGGTGCGGATCACGGTATTTTAAATGGGGGCAACCAAACAACCCCAGACAATGCCACCAATGAATACGGCTTTTCTCGTGACAACCTCTTTGACCAGTCCTCCAATACCAACGTGGACAACTCCACGATGAACCAGACGGTAAACGGACAGGAACAAAAGAACGGTGCAGAGCAACCCTCCAACGCTTCTGTGGACAGCCAAGCAGGACAGGAACAGCAAGGCAAAGACCGTCAAGCAGTGGGTGCAGAGCAGACCACAACAGGACAACAGGACTTTGCCCAGTGGTATGCAGAGCAAGGGAGTAACGACCGCCCATCGGGTGGCAGTAGTTCCGCTGTAGAGGGTGTCCACGCACAATCCTATGGAGAACAAGGGGTGCACAGCAACCCGACACCGTCCAAAGATTCAACAGTACCGGCACAAACAGCATCGATTCATCAGACAACCCCTGCCACCCCTGTCAATCATCACCACCCAGATAAAGCGACCCCGACCCTCCATGCACAGTCCAATGAGGGGAGATCGACACCGCCACCGACACCATCGACTGCCAGACCCTCAATGATCCATCAGACCTACAGCACAGAGCGGAAAGGTGGATTGGATAGCGGACGAGTAGAACGACAACCAAACACCACACCGCCACCCAAAAATGACCCACCCTTACAACCCAAGAAAGGACGGTTTCAAAAATGATTCAACGCAACTTCAAGCACATCATTCCAAGAGAAATTGACAGTGAAGTCCGTTTCAATAAGTTTTTGTCAGCGACCGACCTCATTGTCGGGTTTTTGCTGTTCAGTGTATTGATTCAGTTTCAATCGATGGTGCACCCGATGTTGTCGCTCCCCTATCTTGTCTTTATCGGACTGCTCATTCTCTTTTTGCTCCTCCCTGCCGGCAACAACAATGCAGGGAAAAAGACCTACCATGTATTGTTGTACCTCATCCTAAAACCCCATCAAGTATACCATTCCATCGACCGAGAGGAGTTGACTTAATTTGTTTGCGAAAAAGAAAAAAACACCGGCACAAAAAAACCTTTCTGCCACAACCGACCTCCTCCCCATTCTGGACTATCGTCCCGATGGGGCGATCGTGACCAAAACAGGACTGTTGGATATTTTCAAGATCACCAGTAAGGACTTGAATTCTGCCAAAGATTACGACATCGAGTTTGACATCATCGGTTTTGCCAATCTCTTCAAGTCGTTTGGCGGTGACTTAAAGATCGTGTCGTTCAACTTTCCTGTCGACACCTTCACCCAAGTGGACTATGTGACAGGACTGTTATCAAGCACCGACAACCCGATCTATCAAGCGGATCTTGCCATTGAAAAGGAGGTGCTCCAAAAGGCACGCACCCAACTCTTTGAACGGGAGTTTTACCTTTTTTTGTTTGCCAAGGACGACAAGCAGTACAAACGCTTTGTCGAAACGATCAGCACCTATTTGACACGCTACCGCTTGACATCGGAGCTGACCTTTGAAAAGAAAACCCAGATTCTCCATAAGATGTGCAACATGAACAGCGACCTTGCCACCCTGCGTCCGACCTACATTCCGCACGGTATCCCCAAAGGCAAGAAATACAACCATGCCTTGCTCCAGTACATCCAACCGCAGTTCAATTTGTCCTTTGGGGATCAGCGTGTCATCAAAAAGGGGGACGGCTACGAAGCCTGTATCCATGTGTCCGACTACCCCGACCATGTGGCATTCAACTGGCTGTCGGATCTGACCTTGTTTGACAATTCCATTGTGACCATTGACATTGCAAACACCGACCGTTACCAGACGATCCGCAACATCAACAAGAGTTTGGAGGAACAAGCAGGGCGGTATGCCGATGCAAGATACACCACCGAACGGATGGATGCCCAAAAGGTTTACAACCAATTGTCGAATGTCTATGAATCGATGACCTCGATGGGGGAAGTCATGAAGTCGGTCACCATCCGCATTTTCCTCTTTCACAAGACGTTGCACGGCATTGAAGAGGACATCTCCTCCACCCTATCCCACTTGCAGTCATTGGGATTCAAAGCAGGGGTGTACTTAGACGAAAGTCAGTGGCAATGGCGATCCTTATTTTTGTCTGCCACCGAACAAAGCAAGCTCATACATGCCCGAAAAGGAAAGTCCATCTCCTCTGAAGCGTTGGCAACCGGTCACCCTTATCACTTCTCCAGTTTGGATGATCCGTTGGGATTTTACATGGGGTACACCAAAACCCATGGGGCGGTGAAACTGGATCGCTTTCACAAGGACAAACAACGCTTGTCTTATTGTGGGGTCATCATGGGGACGATGGGGTCGGGTAAATCCACCACGATGAAACGCTGTATCAAGCTCGATGCCATCAGTGGCAACTTTGTGCGTGGCTATGCCACCAACAGTGAGTTTGACAACCTCATCAACAACTATGGCGGTAAGATGATAAAACTGGACGGCACAGACGGCTTTTTGAATGCCTTACAGGTGTACAAAACCCATGAAACAGACAGTTCCAGTTTCTTAAAGCACATTGCAAAAGTTTCCACCTTTTATCGGTTCTTGTCTCCCAACTGTGACGAGTACGACCTTGCAGAACTGGAGATCCTCTTGCGTGAACTGTATCGGGTGCACATGGGATTTGACGAGGACTCTTCCGAACCGATTACAGGGCGACCTGCCACCGACTATCCCATCTGGTCTGATCTGCTGACCATCATTCAACAAGACATTTACAGCGACATCGACAAACGCTTACGACGTGAGGACATTTCCCCCGAACATTTCAGCAGGGTGGAGCGTATTGAACTGATCATCAAGAACTTGATCCAAAACTACGGACAGGTGTTCAATGGGCATTCCTCCATCAGCGACTTTAGCCATGAGCAATTGGTGTTCTTCGATGTGGCAAACTTAAAGCAGTTTGGCGACACCATCTTCGATGCACAACTGTTCAGCTCCCTTTCGCTGTTGTGGGATGGACTGATTACCATAGGTGGTGCATCCAAGGATCGCTTTGATAAGGGCGAGATCTCGATTGAACAGGCGACCAAGTACATGATCTACATGGACGAAGCACACCAATTCATCAATGCAAAGAAAACCCATGCGGTGGACTTTCTCAACGACTATGTGCGTGAGGGTAGAAAGTACTTTGGGGGGATTTTGTTTGCCACCCAACGTGTCACCGACCTATTCCCCGAAAGTGCAGATTCCGCAGGGGTATCTGCCATCCGTTCGCTCCTTTCCCTCTCACAATACAAGTTCATCTTCCGACAAGGGACAGAAAGCCGTGAGGTATTGGAAACGGCATTCCGTGGGGAACTCACCGAAACGGATCTGGACGAGATCCCACTCTTTGAACAGGGGGAATGCTTGCTTGTCATTAGTGGGATGTCCACCATCCGCTTTAAGGTGGAAGTCTCCAAACAAGAGTTACAACTCTACAGTGGAGGTGCTTAATGAATACCTCGATTCGTGAAAACGATTCAAAGACGATGCAACTGCGTGACCAAGCGGTGCAAACAGCGGTAGAGGATGCCAGAAATGCCGGTAGTGCCGTACTTTCCATGGCGACCTCACAGCTGTCTGCAAAACTTGCCGAACAGCTCGCCCCCTATGCCCCTTACATCATCGGGGGGATAGCCTATGCCATCTGGATGATTGGCAACATCTTTATCATCAATATCCTTGTGGCATCGGTCATTTTCCAAGTACTCATGACACAACAACAGGTCAGCGACAACCCCAATGCCCAACAGGTCAACACCTATCATGCAGTCATCACGGAATATGCAGAGCTGTATGGGATTTCTGAATACGTCAACGTCATCAAGGCGGTGATGGTACAGGAATCGGGCGGACGTGGACTTGATCCGATGCAGTCAAGTGAATGCGGATACAACACCCTTTACCCCAACTCTCCGAATGGGATCACCGATCCCATCTACTCGATCGAATGTGGGGTGCAGTATTTAGCAGCTTGTTTAAAAATTGCAGGGGTCACCTCCCCCGATGACACCGAGACGTTGAAGCTCGCCCTACAGGGGTACAACTTTGGGTCTGGGTACATCGGTTGGGCGGTGGACAAATACGGTGGCTATTCTCCCGAAAATGCCGTTGAATTTTCCGAAATGCAAAAGCAAAAACTGGGGTGGAGCATTTACGGTGACACAGGGTATGCAGGAAAGATCATAGAGCATATGAAACTGTTTAACATCACGCTTCTGCTCCCGAACAGTTCCGGCTTTATCCATCCTTGTCCCGGTTCTTCTTTCACCTCTCGGTTTGGTATGCGTACCTTGGGTGGTGTCACCCGACCACATGAGGGAATCGACCTTGCCAATGCAGAAGGCACACCGCTACTGGCTTCCCAGTCTGGAGAAGTGGTGTATGTACGGTGGGATGAGGGCGGTTATGGAAACTACCTCAAAATCCGTCATGCGGATGGGTATTACACCCTGTATGCCCACTGCACCAAAGTATTGGTACAGGCAGGTGACATGGTAAATCAAGGGGATATTGTGGCACTGATGGGCAACACAGGACACTCCTATGGTTCTCACTTACACTTTGAAATCATGGAGCCGGATGGGACACCGATTGACCCTGCCCCATTGATCAATATTGTGTATGGACAGTAAAACAAAAAACCTGCCACAGTAAAGTGACAGGTTTTTTGCTCGTCCCCCTCGAAAAAGGCGGTGCGATGGATGATTCAATATACTTAATAATATTAGTATATACCATATGACCCCATTGGTCAACAACAATCGGTAACGAAAGGATGACTTACAATTGAATAGATCATTATGTCGGACAGGTGCTGTAGCACTTGTCCTTTTTTTATGTGTTGGGTGTACCAAAACCCCCGATCCTGTCGTTGTGCCGGAGAGTACTTTTTCCGAGCCATCGGTGGTGGTACTTCCCACCGAACCCACAGACGACACCACAACCGCATTGACGGTGGTAGAAGACTTTGTCCAAAGCTACTACACCTTTGGCGGTGGTGACTTCGATGCCGTGGCACGCTTCGAGGAATATTCCGTCCACTTCACCGACAAGGCAAAAAACCGATTTGCAGTGGTGCATCCAGAAGATGCAAAGGTGGAAACGGTCACCTACCAATCAGAAATACAAGATCTTGCCTTATTTGCTTCTGCCCCTCGCCCCGATGGGTCGCTACAGGTCACCGCTTTGCTGTCGGTCAACACCCTGTTCCAAGACACCCCGAACACCACAAACTATCTGCTGTTGTTCGAGCTTGTCCCATCGAATGAGAGGTTTCTCATTGACGATATGCCGATCAATGAACAACTCACTTACACCAATCTTGCCCCTGCATTCCAGTAGAAAGGAGTTTTTATGAATCTTGAAACGACCATTGAACAGATCCGTGAACAGGTGACGACAACACCAAAGACCACGATAAAAAGCCACCACCGTGAATCCAGAATGGTGTATATTGGCGGTGTACTCTTTTTCATCTTAGGCTTTGTCGTCTTTTTGACCTCACCCATGTGGATGCCGACCGATCCACCTGTCCATTCCCCACTGGGACAGGAACATATCTTCACAACAGAATCGACCATGACCCTCAAACGGTGGGACTATGACAAGGCACAAAACGTAATGGAAGTGGAGTTCAAAAAGTCCAATGATTATGTCACCGAAGAGTACTCTTATTTTGTCACCGCAAAGGACGAGCAGAACCGACAGGTGGATGTCCGTGTCATGTACAACAGCGACAACCTCATGGTGCTCCAACTGGATGACGTCAACCATGCCACACAGGTTTCCTTGACGGTGGACTTGCTTGTGGGACAAAGTGACGTTGTCACCTACACGTCCACTTTTTTCTGTGACCCAACCCTTGCACAGACAGCCGAACTTTCCAAAGAACCGAAAAGCGATCTTGCCTATGTCAAGGGATCGATCCAAAGTGACATCGCCATCCATGAATTGCAGATCAAGGAACTGCAAGCCACCATCGAGGAGATCGATGCCGACCTTGTCGCTTACGAAGATCGGATCGAGGCGATCGAGCAAGGGTTGTCACTCCTCACCGGCACAGAAAAGACAGAAGCGGAAAACCGCATCACCCTTTACAGCCAAGAGGTGCACGGTCTGGAGGGCGACAAGACAATCCTCTTGCAAAACATCGCTGACATACAGGAACAAAACACCCTGCTGACCGCTCAAATGAACGAAATTGAGGGGTAAAAGGCATATACACAACGTGTATAAAGTGGCAAAATACCCACTACACGTTGTGTATAAATCTTAAAAAACGTGTACCCACCAAAACGTTCGGCACTGCCGAACTCCACACGGTAAGTGGGGACACGTTTCCCTTATGCTCTTCCGACCACCTTGCGAACGCAATTTGGGTCGGAGTTTTGAAAGCTACGCTTTCTCAAACCGAATAGAAAGGATGTTTACATTGGAATTGAAAATCCGTGGGGTTGACCCTGTTGCCGTTGCTAAAATCGATGAACTTGCCAAAGAAAAGAAGATGTCTCGTAACGAGTACCTCAAAACACAGCTTCACCAAATGGCTGTCCTTGCTGAATTCCAAGTATTGGAACAGCGGTATGAAGCAATCATCAAAACGACCACCGCCATCATCGCTGACAACACTGCCGTGCTGTCGGAGATCCTACAGAAAGGAGAATGAGTATGCGTGTACAACAACACATCAACCTTAGTGCCGATACCGTTGCAGTCTTGAATGACCTACAGCAATCATTGAATATCAAAACAAGATCTGCATTGATCGACCATATTGTGAAAGAGTACGTTTCCAACACCGACCACCTCGAACAGACCAAGCAACAGCAAAAGGCGGTTGATAAGAAATTGGATCTTGTGAAAAAGTATCTCAACGAGTGTCGTCGAAACGACTTTTTGATTCTTTCCATGCTCAATGCCCTTGCCATTGAGGGCAATGTGACCTATGCACCGGATCATACCAATGAACGGATGCAGTCGGGTGCATTCAAGTCCGCTCGCGAAAACCTGCGTGAATACATGCAGGCAATTCAAATTCGATTAAAGGGAAAAGACCCTTACACTTCTGAATTTGATGATCTGGAAAAAGCGTTGGAAGACGTGATCGCTTATGAGTGATACAGCAATCCAAGCAGGGGTCGTGGTCAAGACACGCTTTGTGGACAAGAAACTCTCCCTACAAAAGGGCAAGGGAAAAGAGGTACAGTCCTTTCAAAGCTACATCGACTACATGGACAGGGACGAAGCTGTCCGTGGTCGTGCGTTGGAACAATACGACCTCTTTTACCAGTACACCGATTACATGGCAAACCCCGAAAAAACCACAGGACTATTCACTGCCGACAAAGACCGCTTACAGGCAGAGGACATGGAAGTCCTCAAGCGTGGGTTTCAATCCTGCTACGACCATGACGGCATTCTGTGGCAGACGGTATTGAGCTTTGACAACCGTTATCTTGCAAAGCATGGGATCTACGACCCTGCGACCAATACTCTCAACGTCACAAAGCTACAGGATCTCACACGCAAGATGATGGACAAGGGACTGAAAAAGGAATCGATGTCGGATACCGCTGTCTGGACAGCTTCGGTGCATTACAACACCGACAACATTCATGTGCACATCGCAACGATAGAGCCGATCCCCACCAGAGAGCGTGGCAAATGGAAGCCACAAACGTTGGAAGCCATGCGGTCAGCGGTGGTGAACCAGATCCTTTCCCCCGATCATGCGTTACTGGACGAACTGATCCGTAAGCGTATGGTTGCAGGAAAACGCACCACGACCATGAAAGAAGATCCCACCCTGCACCGCATGTGTCGAGAGCTTATGAACGATCTGCCCACCGATAAACGGTTGTGGTTTTACAACACCACTGCCATGCTCCCCTACCGCAAGCAGCTTGATGCGATCAGTCAGCATTATATCGACAACCACCATGCAAGCGATTTTGCAGAGTTTCGCAAGACCCTGTTAAAGCAGGAAGCCGTCCTCAAGGAATCTTACGGACAGGACAGCCAAGCGGAACAGTATGCCAAAAACAAGATGGACGACCTGTACAGTCGTATGGGCAATGCCATCTTGAAAGAACTACGAGAAGAGACCAAGCGACAGGACAAAGGCAATCGCTTACACCGCACAAAAGTGCCCAACATGCACTACAGCACCGACCGACTGGTGCACACCATAAAGCGTGCGTTACGTGCCGAATACAAGCAAAAGAACATCAACCAAAGAGAGTTTGAACAATTACATTATGAAATGGGTGGGGAATGATCCTCGCCCTTTCCCTCTTACGACAGAGGGAAAGGCCTAGTACAGAAATCTATCTGTACTAGGCTTTTCTTTGTCTACACTCAATTTCA
>CAYJIM010000037.1:0-3907 GCA_964370215.1 uncultured Oscillospiraceae bacterium | reverse complement strand
GCCTAGTACAGAAATCTATCTGTACTAGGCTTTTCTTTGTCTACACTCAATTTCAATTTAAAAGGAGAATGACCATGAATACCAACTACATCAAAAGAGACACTGTTTACCACACTTCCTATGCAATGCTCCCGACCGTCTTTTTCACCGAACCACGCTACAAGTCCCTTTCCAACGATGCAAAAATTGCTTATGCTCTACTGCTCAACCGTGTGGCGTTGAGCGTGAAGTCCAACTACATCAAGGACGGCAAAGTCTACCTGTTTTTCACCAGAGAGGAAATGGCTGAAAAAATCGGGTGTGGTTTGAAAAAGGCAATTGCCCTCTTTGCTGAACTACGCAAGGCAGACTTGATCGAGGAAGTACGTCAAGGCTACAAAAAGGCGAATATGATCTTTGTAAAAATGCCGGAGACTGCTGTGGAGAACACAGAGAAAACCGAAGAGAAAAAGCAAAAACGTGCCACTGCCCTGCAACGCAAAAAGGACTTTTTGAAAAAGCTGAACACCACCATTAAGGTGAAACGACAAGTGCTCTCTTCGATGGTTGCCACCCTGCAATCCACCAAGGAGCAGATCGGGCACAACAAAAAAGCACTTGAGGTCGCTGTGACAGATACGACGGTACAGAACGTCAAGAACCAGATTGACTATGCCTTTTTCAAGGACAACGGGATCGGTGTCGGTATGGTCGACACCATGGTGCTTGCTCTGTCTGAAATGTACACTGCCCCTCACACCACCATAGCCGGTCAAACAGTCGCTCGTTCGGTCGTCGTTGAAACATTACAGGATTTGGACAGCACGGTCATTGTCGAGCTTCTGGACAGCTTTACACGCAATTCATTGGAGGGTGTGCGTAACCTCAAAGCCTATCTAAAGTCGGTGCTCTTCAACTACACCATCGAGCGTCAAGCATTCCTCAGCACTCCCCTATTTTCTGGCACTCCACAACAGGAATATTGTACCCTATAGGGTGACCTGTTCTCACGACACGCAAGGTACTAGAAAGCTATTATTATTAAAATAATAATAGTCTATTTCATATCCTAGCAACCACGGTTGCCCCTCATGACAGACCCAGAAAGCAATTAAAGCAAGGGTTATTTGCGAGGAAGGTGTAAACCCAGTTTACACTGTAGTCTTTTCAGAGCACTTGGAGTTACTTTTCGATGTACCGCTGTGCCACGCTTGGAAACGCCCCCCACTCACATCAATAAACGACCACAACGACCATCGCCCTCTCACTGAAAAGCATATGGCAATGACAGAAACACAAAAATCCAGCTTGATCGCATGTTCAAGAAAAAACCTGTCCATGGTAGTGGATTGGAATGCAGTATATAAAGACGACTACCTATTGGCGATGGAATGCAGTCCCATCAAGGATGTGGAAATCAAGATGCTGTTAGAGAGTGCACTAACCAACCGCATCCACGACCGAGAACTGTTTGCGAAAGGCATCGACCACAGCTACTATTACGAGGGGGACTATGCTTATCCCTGTGTCAAACTAATCACCCTCAAGGTGTAAACTGAGTTTACAACCTTGAGGGCGATTAGTAAATTCATCTGACCTTCAAAATAAATGAATTTAAGGTAACACCAATAATAGCAGCACCTCTTTTGACTGTTTATATTTATAAATCGCAAACCCACACTTGCATTGTACCATAAATCGTAATATAATATCAGTAAAGGGGGGTATACCGAAATCCTTAAATAAACTTCTGATATAGCTTTATTATAAAGCGCTGTTTGGAACATATATAATGTTTAACTTTTGACAAAAATTGAGTAAAATATTATAATAAAATTAGATCTACAAGTGACTATCCCTTTCATATCCTAAGGGATTTTATTACTGATTTTCAGAATTGTCAAAGAAAAAGACACAGCGTTGGTTCCCTTGTCAAGCTTGAGGTTAACAGCAGTTCAGAGTAGGACCTGCTGTTTTAAATGAAATTCAATAGCATATTAATTTGAAGTACAATACGAAGCTCTTTCACTTTAATAATAGTAAGTATAAAAATGCACAGGAGGCCCAAAAGCATGATTCCAAATTAAAAAAGTTGCCAAAATCAATTTTACAATTGACTTTCATCAAAATTATCACACGCTTCTTAGTTAGCGTCCTATGATATTTACGCTATGTTGAATGAATATATAATTGACAGTTCATTTTCTGATTTCTGATTTTGAGTTGTTTGATATTGATGATTTAACAGAGTTACAACAATTTCTAAATAAACTACCACCAGTGTTTTACTCAGAATGAATCAACAAGTCATATATGCGAGAACCGTATATTAAGGGAAAAACTATGATGGAGTATTATGTCAAATTTATAAGCGAAACAAATCTGTTAAAAATTGAAGGTGTTCCCATGAAAGAAAATTATTTAAGTGCCGCTAAACTTTTAAAAAACGAATTGTCTGAAAATAATATAGCGCTGTTTGTAGATTTTAAGAGCATAAGTGACTTATCGTTTACAAAACCTATTTATGTGTCTTATTTTGAGGAAGAAATTTGTGGTATTAAATCTTGGAAAGATGTATATGTAGGACTAGCTAAAAAGTTATACGAGGATTACCCTAATAGTATTCCTGTGGACACAAATGTCGCTAATGCGTCGTGTCTTGAATCGCCTACATTAGATCCCCAAAAAATAATGGTTAAATTAAAGACTTTGCTAGATATATGCCTTGTAGACTATGCAAATATATCAATTAAGTATTGTGAGCAACATAATCCCCAAAATAAATTTTTAGAATTCTTGCAAAAAAAGAACATTGTTTATATAGATAATAGAGATAAAAATGATGTTTTGTGGGTGCTAGGCGGCAAAGAACTTTCTTCCATATTAAATTTTTGCAAAGCAGTATTTAAAGTACAATTCAATTTTGCAGAAAAAGGTTCAAAAGCTACAAATGGTATTCCTGCCTGGTGGGCAAAGGACATCCCTAAAAGTCACACAGCACCTTCACACGAAAAGTCTACATTTGTAGAAGTTTCTGATTTGCAGTCAACAAAAAGTATCCAGCCCTGTCTAAATAGGAAAGATGTTTTTCAAAAATGGCTATGTGATAGCCAAGTTGTAGCGGAAGTTACAGCCCAAACATATGCTTCTAACATTAGTTCTGCGGAAAGCTATGCAAAAGAGCATGGGTTTTCCAATATTCATTTATATAATGTCCCTAAAGCACAATCACTAGCTACTATAAATGAACTCAATAAATCTAGAACATTCATTGAGTATAATAAATGCCAGCATAATCGGTTTAGTGCTGCACTTAAAAAGTTCGTACAGTTTCTAAACTCTAACGCATCAGAAGAAAGCGATGAAAGTGATCTTCTGCCCTATAAAAAAATACTGATTGAATACTTCCCTAAGGGTTACCGTCTTGAATCAAGAATTGAAATGAAAAAATTCAAGCGTTATTGGCAAGAGAACAACAATACTGAAAACATGCTATCAGATGAAGAAATAAAAAAACATATTCTTGCATGTGGAATTTTATATGATGAAAAAGTTTATGAAACTGAATGCCTTATTGATGATACTATTAAAGCAAATTTACTTTGTTACATTGAAAAATCCTTTAATTCAGGCAAAAGTTTGATCTATTATACGTCTTTGTTTTCAGCGTTTGAAGATGATCTTTTAAATACGAATATGTACAATGAAGAAATGCTTAAAACTTATTTAACACGCTTGAGTAAAGGCAATTATTTTATTAACAATAAGTTTATCTCTAAACAGCCTAATATAAGCGTAGATTTGGTAACTGAGATTAAAGAAGCCCTGTTCTCTACAGGAATGCCAACTTCTTTTGAAGAACTATATAAACTGTTGCCACATATACCTGAAGACAAAATTAGGCTTTTACTAGCGAGCAATGAAGAAT
>CAYJIM010000036.1:0-22549 GCA_964370215.1 uncultured Oscillospiraceae bacterium | reverse complement strand
TTTTGTTGATGACGGATGGGTCAAGACCCATCCCTACAGATCCATGTTCTCATTGGGTGGTAGGGGCGACCTTTGGTCGTCCAGTTGGTAATTGAAACAGATTCATTGTGCTGTAGGGTCGGGTCTTGACCTGACCGAAACGCCAGCGGATGCTGCCCGCAAAAAGGGATTTGGTAATATACCAAATCCCTTAAAACGCTGACGCTTGAGAATTGCCTGTCGGCAATGTAGACCGTGGGACACCGTCCCACACCCTGCAACTTTTTGAAAAAAGTTGATTAAAACATTGAGTTTTGATTCTATTCCCATTGTACGGTAGGGGCGATTCACGAATCGCCCGCAATGCCCGCCGGTGCTACCGGCTCGGCAACGCCAGCGAACGCTGTCCGCCGCCTTAGAGTGCACCACGGTCAACAAAGAAATGCTTGACACAACGTCCGTTCCCTGCAAGATAAATGCGATTTTCGGTCATATGCGAGGCAATGATCTCCCCACCAAAGTCGTGTGGGCGATCCTGTTTCAACAGATCTTCCAATTGTTGTTTTTCTACCATCGCTTCAAACACAAATCCAAACAGCACAATCCGTGTGGGGTTGAGTACCGTTGCCACATTGCCAAGTGCCGTGACAAGACAAAGAAGCGCCTCTTGATACAACTGTTTGACTGCCGGTTCCGACAGCACCTGTTCGAGGTTTTCCAGTTCAAAGTCCACCTTAGAAAGATCCCCACCGGTTGCTTGATAGAGTGCCGGCGTACCACCATTTTGATACAGCACCTTGATTTTTTCAATGATCCCTTGAATGGACATCTTGGTACAACAACAACCGATTTTACCGCAAGTACAGCGATCCCCGTCGGTATCCACTACCACATGTCCAAACCAGTCGCCACTGCGCACTTCCCCCTGATGCAGTTCGCCACGCAACATGATAGCAGCATCCAGGTCATAGTCATAACGGACAAACAGCATATCCGCCGGTTTTTGTCTGTCCGGGAAGAAGTATTGCTCTGCCAATGCCAAACTCTGGGTGATCGGCCCCACACTCACCGGTATGGCAAAACGAATTTCCATCATGCGTTTGAGTGTTGCAAGGCATTGTGGCATGGTTTTCGCTTTCGGGAAAAATCTGGTTGCCATGCCGGACAGGCAAGCGCCAATGCCCAGTAGCGATCCTGTTTGAAGGCAATTACGCTGTAAGATCTGTTGTACCTGCTCATACGCCACTTCCACAATCTCTTCGATCGTCAAATGGTCAATTGGTACTTTGAGATGTTCTAACGTTTTTCCTTTGAGTGTTGCAAGCCCGATATGTATGGAACGGTGGTTGAGCACAATCCCAATCGAGAATCGATGATTTTCACAGATGTCTAGCAACACCTTTTTGCGCCCTCTTGCGACACGTTCTCCCGTTGTGGGCGATTCCCCACATTCATATAAAATCCCCTGCTCAATCATTTCCGAACAGATGATGGTCATTGCCGCTCTGGTCAAATGCAGCTGCTTTGCCAATTCAATCCGTGAAATAGGCCCATTACAACAAATGATCCGCAGAATCTCCGATCGGTTGATGCGTTTTAAGTCCAGTTTACTTACCCCGTTTTGCTGCATACTTCTCTCCAACTTTCTGTATTCACCCAAGATGAATGTATTTTGCTTTAACATTATTTTAGCGTATATTTGTAGCTACAATCTCGCCATAGTATGAATAAAGCGTTAATTGTTGTCAAAACTTAACATTTCATTAACTGCCACCGCACAAATTTATGAATATTTTCTTATTTTTCTCTAAAAAAATCAGAGTTTCTGTGATGGTTTTACTCTTGCTTATTTCGACAAAAAGGTGTATGATAAAAAAGGTTTCGCAATTTGGTCCTGTACTATAGGAAAAAGATTGTGTCTATCAAATTTGCAGGAGGTTTTTAGTTATGATTTCGTATGAATTTTTACTCCACCTAGCGCTCATCTTGCTTGCCACAAAAGCGCTCGGAATGTTGACCCGTCGGGTAAACATGCCACAGGTTGTCGGTGCACTGGTTGCAGGGCTTGTGTTAGGGCCTGCCATGCTCGGCGTTGTCACAGAAACCGAATTTATCACCAATCTCGCGGAAGTCGGTGTCATTATTCTGATGTTTAATGCAGGTCTTGAGACCAATTTGCGTGAGATGAGAAAATGCGGATTCGCTTCCATCATCATTGCTCTGGCCGGAGTAGGTTTACCGCTACTCGGTGGTACTTTGCTTGCACAGTTCAGCGATGTGGGCACCAGCGATTTGATGCAAAACATCTTCATTGGGGTCGTCCTCACCGCAACCTCTGTCAGCATCACGGTAGAGACGCTCAAAGAGATGGGCAAGCTCAACACCAAAGTCAGCAACACCATTTTGGGGGCAGCGCTCATCGATGACATTTTGGGGATCATTGTCCTAACCGTCATTTCCAGTCTTTCCAATTCCGATACCGCTGCTGTTGCTGCAGAGGGTCACCATGCACCGTCCTCCAACATCGGGTTGGTGCTCTTGCAAATTGTGCTCTTCTTTGTCGTTGCTGCCATCGTCGGCTTTGTGTTTTTCAAACTGTTTTCGATGTGGTTTGCAAACTCCAACAAAGATCTACGTCGTTACGTCATCGTCGCGTTGGTCTTCTGTCTGCTGTTTAGCTATGGTGCGGAAGAATTCTTCGGTGTTGCCGACATTACAGGGGCATTCATTGCAGGGCTCATTCTGTCGGGTACCAAGCGCAGTCACTACATCACTGCACGATTTGAGACATTGTCCTACCTTTTCCTCTCCCCCATCTTCTTTGCAAGTGTCGGGTTGAATGCCTCCATTGACAATATGAGTACCACGATCATCATCTTTACCGTGCTGTTGGTCATCATTGCCATTCTGACCAAAGTCGTTGGTTGTGGTCTCAGTGCAAAGCTTTGTGGCTTTACCACCAAGGAAAGTGCACAGATCGGTACCGGTATGGTCTCCCGTGGGGAAGTCGCCTTGATCGTCGCCAATAAGGGACAGGCACTAGGCCTTGTAAACGCCACGCTGTTCACCCCAATCATCATCATGGTGGTACTAACTACCATCCTAGCGCCCATCATGTTAAAACTGGCATTCCGTGGCGATGAGGGCAAGCCACCGTCAGAGGATGACGACGATGCCGTTCGTTTCATCGAAGGAGTACAACTGGATCCTTACGATGGCACTGTCATCGAACGATAAACAAACTTTTGAAGCACGGGTGTACAGCAGTACCCCGTGTTTTTTTACAGATCATCCATTGACTTTTTTTGCCAGTCGACCTATAATATAAAGAAAGACTTTTTTCTTACTAAATTTTATTGCTTCCCACGGCATGTGGTTGCATTTATCAAAGGAGTGTTTGCATGTCCCACCCGGAACAGTCTACACAGGATCAAGAGCGCGAGGCATTGGAGCAGGAGTTTCTCTCGGACGAGGTTGAATCAGAGGAGGAGGCTTCGGGGGCTAGTCAAATACGTCGGGAGATTTTTAGCTGGGTTATCACCATTGCAACGGCGATACTTGCCGCCATTGTCATTCAAAACTTTGTCATCGTCAACGCAGCAGTCCCTACTGGCTCCATGTTGGACACCATTCAAGAGGGTGACCGTGTCGTTGCCTTTCGTCTAAGCTACCTCTTCTCGGAACCACAATACGGCGATATTGTGATCTTCCGCTTTCCCGATGATGAAAGTGAGCTGTACGTCAAGCGTGTCATTGGTACGCCCGGTGATGTGGTGGAGATTGTGGACGGACTGGTTTATTTAAATGGTTCGGAAGAGCCGTTGCCACAACCATACGTCACACGCTCTGCAACGGGTGATTACGGCCCTTATGTTGTGCCGGAGGGTGAATACTTTATGCTGGGTGACAATCGTGATAATTCAAGCGATTCTCGCAAATGGCAGGACACCTATGTATCGGAGGATCAAATTCTTGGAAAGGTGTTTTTCCGCTATTATCCGGATCTTCATTGGTTTCCAAACGACATGTTGGAATAATTTTCAGCAAGCGAAACTATATACAAACCGAAACAACTTTGCATCTAGCCTCTTTGGGATGCAGAGTTGTTTTTATGTCTAGGTCAGTTATGGATTGCTGTATTTCACACTAGGCCATTTTCTTTGCATTTAAGCAGATTTAAATGTAAAGAAAATGTTAAATTATCATCGACAAACACTTCCATATGTTGACATTTTTTCTCTTTTATAGTAAGATATAAAGGAAGACAAAGGAAAACACACTAATAACTACTGAATATATTGTAAGAAAGAAGGAAGCATTATGAAACAAACGGGGATTGTAAGACAATTAGATAAACTGGGGCGCATCGTTTTGCCGATGGAATTGCGTCGTGTCTTTGAAATTGATCACGAAGATTATTTGGAGATCTATGTGGAAGACGGTCGCATTATCTTGGAAAAATATCAACCAAATTGTATTTTTTGTCAAAGCAAAGAGGATGTTGTTGCAGTCAAATCCAAGCATATTTGCAAAAAATGTTTGGAAGAAATGAAACAAAGCAGCTAGCGGACAGCGTCCGCTGGCATTGCGGGCGATTCGTGAATCGCCCCTACGGCACAATGGAATGTTTATTCTGTAGGGACAGGGCTCTGCTCTGTCCCTTGTTTATTATCTCGTGAAAATTAGGCGGTAAACAAAAGTTTTGTCCACTTTTTCAAAAGTGGTGGTGTTTGAGGCAAGGCCTCAAGGTCTTATTTGCCGTCAGGCAATTCTAAAGCGTCAGCGATTTAAGCAGTTTGGCATACGCCAAACTGCTTTTTTAGCGAACAGCGTCCGCAAGCTATTCGAGTCAGTAGCACCGGCAGGCATTGCGGTCGGGTCAAGACCCGACCCTACAACACAATGAACGATATGGGACGGGCGACCCGTCCCCTACAATGCCAACGAAAACATAGATCAGTAGAGAGGTTTCTATGCCTGTCCGTCATCCATCGCATTGAAACCGGACGACCACAGGTCGCCCCTACCACCCAATTGAAATATCGTCTGTAGGGACATGGCTTGCCATGTCCGATATTCATCACTACCAAAAAGGGATTTGATCAACGATCAAATCCCTTAAACGCTAACGCTTGACAGTTGCCTTGCGGCAATGCAAACCGTGGGACGCCGTCCCACACCCTGTCCCTTTTGAAAAAGGGAACAAAACTTTTGTGGCGGACGACCACAGGTCGTCCTTACCGCAAGGGTCTACACGTCAAAAAAGCGATGTCGTTAAACGACATCGCTTTTCTTATACGGCAAAGTTTTGGTTATACCAATTCAATAATTGCCATCTCTGCTGCGTCACCACGACGCGGGCCAATTTTGACGATACGGGTGTAACCGCCTTTTTGTTCTTTGTATTTCGGAGAAATTTCATCGAACAATTTTTTGACCACGCCTTCTTTTGTGATATATGCAAATGCTTGACGCTTGGAGTGGAGATCATCGTTTTTGCCGATGGTAATCATTTTCTCGGTCATTGCGCGAACTTCTTTAGCTCTTGCTACAGTGGTTTCGATTTTGCCGTTTTCCAACAAAAATGTTACCATTGCTCTCAGCATTGCTTTTCTATGATCGCTTGCTCTTCCGAGTTTTCTGCTTCCTGCCATCTTCTGGTCACTCCTTACTGGTTATTCGTCTTCTGGATTGAGGTTAAACCCGAGCGATTCGAGTTTGTAGATAACCTCTTCCAACGATTTTTTCCCAAGGTTTCTGACTTTCATCATGTCGTCTTCCGACTTGTTGATCAGATCCCCCACGGTATTGATTCCGGCACGCTTCAAACAGTTGAATGAACGTACCGACAGGTCAAGCTCCTCAATAGTCATCTCGAGGACCTTTTCGTTGCCTTTGTCGTCCTTTTCCACCATAATCTCTGCTGCGACTGCCTCTTCAGACAGGTCAACAAACAGATTGAGATGCTCATTCAGAATCTTGGCCGCAAAAGAGACTGCCTCTTTTGCAGAAATAGTTCCGTCAGTCCATACCTCTAGGCTTAGTTTATCGTAGTCGGTGATTTGCCCGACACGCGCATTTTCCACCACATAGTTGACTTTCAACACCGGTGTGAATACACTGTCTACAGGAATTGCACCTACTACGTTTTGCATGTTCGCTTTGTTGCGTTCTGCTGTGACATAACCACGGCCTTTATCCAGTACCACTTCCATGTAGAGTTTTGCATGGGTGTCGAGGGTTGCAATGTGCATCCCCGGATCCAAAATTTCTACTTCGGAATCGGCTTTGATATCGCCCGCAGTTACTTGACCTTCCCCTTCCGCCTCAATGTAGACGGTTTTGGGAGAGTCACCATGAATCTTCGCAGTCAACCCTTTAATGTTGAGCACAATCTCTGTCACGTCTTCTTTGACCCCGGGAATGGTGGAAAATTCGTGTTGCACTCCATCAATCTTGATCGAAGAAACTGCAACGCCCGGCAAAGAGGAGAGCAGTACGCGTCTTAAGCTGTTGCCCAAGGTCGTACCGTAGCCACGCTCTAACGGCCCCAAGATGAACTTACCATAAGTTCCATCCGGCTTCATTTCAGCGGTCTCAATTCTCGGCTTTTCAATTTCAATCATGTAAAAACCCTCCTGTTTGTGTGACTTGTGCCACACATAGTTTGTTCCATGGCAATTGAGATTGTCGTCCACAACCCCAAATATTTCTGATCACTATTTGGAGTAGTACTCGACGATGAGGCTTTCCTGCACTTCGAAATCAATGTCTTCACGAGTTGGCAAGCGTGTGATTTTACCGGAAAGTTGTTCACGATCCATGTCAATCCACAGCGGTACCACTCTGCCTTTAGTAAGTTCTGCAACTTCTTTAAATTTCGGACTTTTTTTGCTTTTGTCAGACAAAGCAATCACTTGGCCATCTTTTACATTGTAAGAAGGAATGTCCAATTTTTTGCCGTCAACGGTAAAGTGACCGTGAACGACCAATTGTCTTGCTTCACGACGGGTGAGTGCCAGACCCATTCTGAACACAACGTTATCAAGACGTTGTTCCATTTGGATCAACAGGTTTTCACCTACAAGCCCTTTTTTCTTTTGCGCAATTTCAAATTGATGACGGAATTGCTTTTCAAGCACCCCGTAGATAAATTTTACTTTTTGCTTTTCTTTCAATTGGAGCCCATATTCCGATACTTTTTTTCTTTTACCGGCATCGGGATCTCTTTTGGTTTCTTTCGCGATCCCCATGACCATCGGACTGATGCCGAGTGTTCTACATCTCTTCAACACAGGTTGTTTATTTACTGCCATCTTTGCACACCTCCAAATCCACTATACTCTTCTTCTTTTCGGCGGGCGACAACCGTTGTGCGGTACCGGTGTAACGTCTTTGATCATCGAAACTTCAAGACCTACAGCCTGCAATGCACGGATTGCTGCCTCACGACCGGAGCCCGGTCCTTTGACAAATACTTCTACAGCTTTCAAACCATGCTCCATAGCGGCTTTCGCTGCTTTTTCAGCTGCAGTTTGTGCAGCAAATGGAGTGGATTTTTTCGAACCACGGAAGCCCATTTCACCAGCAGATGCCCAAGAGATTGCATTCCCTTGTGTATCAGTGATGGTGATGATGGTGTTGTTAAAGGTAGACTGGATATGCACAGCGCCACGTTCAATGTTTTTGCGCTCGCGACGTCTGCGAACAACTTTTTTAGTTCCTGCTTTTGCCATTTTAACCAATCCCTCCTACTTTTTCTTATTCGCGATTGTTTTTCTTGGACCTTTACGGGTTCTTGCATTGTTCTTTGTGGTTTGACCACGAACAGGCAAGCCTTTTCTGTGACGAACGCCACGGTAGCATCCAATTTCAATCAAGCGTTTGATGTCGAGTGCGACGCTTCTGCGCAGGTCGCCTTCAACTTCATAGTTTTTATCGATAAATTCACGCAGTTTTGCCAAATCATCTTCGCTGAGATCCTTAATACGGGTATCCGGATTTACACCGGTTGCAGCGAGAATGGTTTTAGCGGATGTCTGACCAATGCCGTAGATATAAGTCAAACCAATTTCGACTCTCTTTTCTCTAGGCAAGTCAACGCCGGCTATACGAGCCATAAAGTTGCACCTCCATTTACAGTAATGATACTCAAAAGTACCTTGTTCTGTTTGATCTTCTGTACCAAATCAATGGTTATCCTTGACGTTGTTTGTGTTTCGCATTTTGGCAAATAACCATGATGCGGCCCTTACGACGGATAACTTTGCATTTTTCACAGATTGGCTTTACGGAAGGTCTTACTTTCATTTGAAATTACCTCCTTATCGGCTGGTCGCTTTTCCCTGATGATCGACCGCCTGTGACCTTTTACATTTGGATTGAGTATGGTCAATCCAAGCAATTCTTACTCAAAAAATTGGATCTTTTTTCCAAGACACTCCTTATTTGGAACGCCAGGTAATACGACCCTTTGTTAAATCATAGGGCGACATCTCAACTGTAACTTTGTCACCGGGCAGAATGCGGATGAAGTTCATTCGCAGCTTGCCGGAAATGTGCGCTAAAATCTCATGATCATTTTGAAGTTTGACACGAAACTGTGCGTTTGGCAGCGTTTCGGTAACAACACCTTCAATTTCAATGACATTATCTTTTGCCAAGCTCAATTCCTCCTTGCTCAGTGACACTGTTGTCGGACCCGAAATTCAGATCCCACAAGCGTCGCCTTACTTGTAGATTGGTATTGTATTCGTGGGGTTCGGCTTGTTGTGTCGTCACGGTCAAGTGTTTTTGTCGTTTGCGTTTCGGCTTTTCCAGTTTCCTGCGTCTGCCGTCGGCAATGTAACAAAAGTCCCCTTCCGTTTTGACCACAATATAAAAGCTTCCTTGGTCATGCCCACAAATGGATTTTACGATTGTTCCTTGTAACACCACGCACCTCCGATTTATCGCTTTGTCAAAATCTTCGGCCCGCTTTCGGTAATGGCAATGGTATGCTCAAAATGTGCAGACAGACTACCCGAAGTGGGCAATACCGTCCAACCGTCCGCAAGGACCTTCACATCCGCACCCACAAGGTTGATCATCGGCTCAATCGCCAATGTCATCCCCGGCATCAGCCGTACACCACGTCCCTTGGTACCAAAGTTTGGCACCTCCGGATCTTGGTGCAATTTTCTTCCAACACCGTGCCCTACAAACTTTCTCACCACGCCATAACCGTAGCTTTCTGCATGTTGTTGCACAGCATAAGAAATATCACCAATCCGATTGCCTACAATTGCTTGTTCAATCGCTCGGTATAAACACGACTCGGTCACTTCCAGCAGTTGTTTGGCTTCCTTCGAAACCTCCCCTACCTGAAAGGTGTATGCGTTGTCTCCGTGAAAGCCCTCGTAAAGAGCGCCTACGTCCACACTCACAATGTCCCCTTCATGCAGAACCGTCTTTTTAGACGGAATGCCATGGATGACCACGTCGTTTACCGAAATGCAAGCGCTGTTTGGAAACCCACCATAGCCGAGAAAACTCGGTTTGGCACCTGCCGCTACAATGGCCTTGCGAATTGCTTCGTCAATTTCCAAAGTATGAACACCGGGCTTCATATAATCCTCTGCCACCCAAAGGGCTTTGGCAGCGATCTCACAGGCGTTGCTCATTTTTTGTAGTTCGCCGGCAGTATAAAGTGAAATCACTCTTACTCACCCAGCGCTTTCAATGTCAATGCCGAAGTGTCAGACACTTTTTCCTGTCCTTCTACGATCGACAGTTTGCCTTTGGCACCATAATAGTCCTTCAGCGGTTCTGTTTGATCGTGGTACACTTTCAAGCGGTCTTTGACGGTCTCTTCTTTGTCGTCCGCACGTTGAATCGTTTGGCCGCCACAGTTGTCGCAAACGCCTTCTACTTTAGAAGGTTTGAACACCAAGTGGTAGGAAGAACCACAGTCTTGACACACCCGTCTACCGGACATCCGTGTCATAATATCTGCATCGCTGACTTCAATGTCAATGACTTTATCAATCTGTACGCCCATGCTGTCCAAAGCTTCCGCTTGAGGAACGGTGCGTGGGAATCCATCTAAAATAAAGCCGTTTTGGCAATCGTCCTCGGCGATACGTGCTTTGAGGATGTTGATGACAACTTCGTCCGGCACCAAAGCTCCGCTATCCATAAAGGATTTTGCTTCCAGTCCCAATGCCGTTTGATCTTTGACTGCCTCTCTCAAAATGTTGCCTGTCGAAATGGCAGGTACTTTGAGGTGATTACAAATTACTTCCGCTTGGGTCCCTTTACCGGCACCCGGCGCTCCTAATAAAATCAAATTCATGAAGCTGTCTCCCCTCTTATTCTAAGAATCCTCTGTGATGACGCATGGTCATTTGCGATTCCATCTGTCTCATGGTGTCAAGGGCAACCCCGACGACGATGATGATGGAGGTACCACCAAGCGACACATCCAGTGCCGTAATGTTGGTAAACAAGATCGGGAATACGGCAATGACTGCCAAGAAGAGCGCCCCGACCAATGTAATTTTCGAAATGACACGCGAAATAAAGGTCACGGTTGGTTTACCGGGACGAATCCCAGGAATTGCACCGTTGTTGCCTTTGATGTTGTTTGCAATTTCTACCGGATTGTATTGCACCGCAATATAGAAGTAATTGAAGGCAATGATCAAAACAAAGTAGAGTACCGCATACACCCATCCGGTTCCGGAAAATGCGTTCATTACAGTCGCCTGCCACGAACCCGCTTCCGGTGTATAGAACAGCCCGATGGTTGCCGGCAAGGACAGGAATGCACTTGCAAAAATGATTGGCATAACGCCGCTCATGCTGACCTTAATCGGAATAAAACTAGACTGTCCGCCGTACATTTTGCGTCCTACCACACGCTTTGCGTATTGCACCGGAATGCGTCGCTCTGCGTTGGTCATAATAATGATGAACACAATCATTGCACCGAAAATCACGATCGCCAACGGCACCAACAGATAGTTGAGACCGCCAACTGTCAAGTTTTCCCACAGCACCATAACGGCTTGTGGTGCACTCGACAAGATGTTTGCAAATAAGATAATCGAAATGCCATTACCAACCCCATGTTCGTTGATCAATTCACCAAGCCACATGATGAGAGAAGCACCTGCAGTGAAGGTCAAGATAATGACCGCTGCTGAGAAAATGCCCATTGCTCCATCGGTGTAAGCCGGATCGATGACGTCGCCACCTAAGTTGCGAAGCATCAAGTAATAACCAAACGACTGGATCAGCGCAATTACCACGGTGGTGTACCGTGTAATTTTGCCGAGTTTCTTGCGCCCATCGCCGCCATCTTTTGCCAAACGCTCCAGATAGGGGATCGCAATTGTTAAAAGTTGAATGATGATTGATGCGTTGATGTAGGGAGTAATGGACAGCGCAAACACCGTTGCCCTATCAAATGCCCCACCACTCATCATATTGGCAAGTCCGAACAGCGTATTGGAGGAATCCCCCAATGCTGCCAACAGACTACCTGCATCAACAAATGGTGCTGTAATATGTGCCCCGATACGATAGACAACCAGGATGATCAAGGTAAAAATGACCTTTTTCTGTAGTCCTGGTGTTTTGAATACGTTTCGAATTACATCAAACACCTACATCACCTCGGTCTTTCCACCTGCTTTTTCAATTTTCTCAATCGCAGATTTAGAAAAAGCTGCTACTTTAACAGTAAAGCTTTTGGAAAGATCGCCGTTACCCAATACTTTGATGCCGTCTTTCGGATTTCTCACCAAACCGGATTCTACCAAAGCGTTGGTATCGATTACTGCGTTGTTCTCAAAGCGCGCTTCCAAATCACCAACGTTGATCGCAACGATCTCTTTTGCAAATTTGTTGTTGAAGCCTCTTTTCGGTACACGTCTTTGCAACGGCATTTGACCACCTTCAAAACCTGGTCTTACGCCACCGCCCGAACGTGCGTTTTGCCCTTTATGCCCTTTACCGGCAGTTTTCCCATGACCGGAACCATGACCACGACCAATGCGTTTCACTTCTCTGGTTGAGCCCGGAGCCGGGGATAACTCGTGCAGTTTCATTACATACACCTCCTTGTTATCTTTCTGTAACCTCAACGAGGTGTTTCACCTTGAAGATTTTACCTCGGGTTGCTGCATTATCAGGTTGCGTTGTGGTGTCGTTGGTTTTTCTCAAACCCAAGGAATCCAAAATCGCAATCTGTGTTTTTCTTGTGCCGGCAAGACCTTTTACCAACTTGATTTCCAATGCCATAATCAGTCTGCCTCCTAACCTAAAATTTCTTGTGCGGTTTTGCCACGGCGAGCTGCTACTTCATCAGCAGTGCGCAGTGCTGCCAAACCATTGATGGTTGCGCGAACCACGTTACACGGGTTGTTGGAACGAAGTGCTTTTGTACGGATATCTTTGATACCGGTTACTTCGACAACAGCACGTACAGGACCCCCAGCGATAACCCCGGTCCCTTTTGGAGCCGGTTTCAACAGGACACGTCCTGCGCCAAATTCCCCAACGATTTCATGTGGAATCGTGGTTCCTCTGAGCGAAACTTTAATCAAATTTTTCTTTGCATCTTCAATCCCTTTGCGGATTGCGTCCGGAACTTCTCCGGATTTGCCAAGGCCGAAGCCTACAATGCCGTTACCGTCGCCGACGACAACCAAAGCCGCAAATTTAAAGATACGACCACCTTTAACCGTTTTAGAAACGCGGTTAATGGCTACTACTTTTTCTTCCAGTTCAATACCGGTTGCATCTATTCTAGCCAAACGAAATACCTCCTCTTAGAATTTGAGGCCGCTCTCACGGGCTCCATCAGCTAATTCTTGTACTCTGCCATGGTACAGGTAGCCGCCGCGATCAAATACGACCACTTCAACACCTTTTTCCACTGCACGCTTACCAACCAACTGACCAACTTTTTTAGCAGCTTCTTTGGTGCTGCCTGTGCCTTCGAACTCTTTTTCCATGGTGGAAGCGGAGACCAAAGTTACACCTCTGACATCGTCAATCAATTGTGCGTAGATGTGCTTGCTGGAGCGGAATACGTTCAGGCGTGGACACTCAGCAGTACCCGAAATTTTGTTACGGATTCTCAAGTGTCTTTTCATTCTAGCCTTGTTTTTATCAGGCTTGTTCACCATATCTTAAGTCACTCCTTTACCCTTACTTACCTTTACCAGCTTTACCCTCTTTGCGTTTTACATATTCGCCAAGGTAACGAACCCCTTTACCTTTGTAAGGTTCCGGTGGACGTTTTTCACGAATTTCAGCAGCAAATTGGCCAACTACTTGTTTGTCAATCCCGTTGACAACAATGCGGGTTGGAGCCGGTACATCAATCGTAATCCCATTGATTTCAGGAACGATGACCTGGTGCGAATAACCTAAGTTCATGACAAGATCTTTGCCTTGTTTAGCAGCACGGTAACCGACACCTTGGATTTCCAATTCTTTTGTGAAGCCTTGCGCTACACCGGTTACCATGTTTGCAACCAATGTACGGGTAAGCCCGTGCAATGCTTTGTGTTCTTTTTTGTCACTTGGACGTTTGACAGTCAAAACAGAACCTTCGATTTCAACGATCATGTCTTTGTGTACATCTCTTTCGAGCGTTCCTTTAGGACCTTTTACAGTCAAATGGCTGCCGTCGAGTTTTACTTCAACGCCGGAAGGAACGTCAATAGGTTTTCTACCAATACGAGACATTTTGCTCCTCCTTTTTTTACCAAACGAACGCCAAAACTTCGCCGCCTACGTTTTGTTTTCTAGCTTCACGATCGGTCATAACACCTTTGGAAGTAGAAACAATCGCAATGCCCAAACCTTTCAAAACTTTCGGCATGTCTGCACAGTTGGAGTACATACGAAGTCCCGGTTTGGATACACGGCGCAAGTTAGTGATAACTTGTGCTTTGTTTTCGCCATATTTCAGTGTGATGCGAACAATACCTTGTTTGCCATCTTCGATTACTTGAAACGATTTTACATATCCTTCGTCAGTCAGAATTTGGGCAATAGCCTTTTTCATGTTAGACGCCGGAATGTCAACGGTTTCATGTTTCGCTGAATTGGCATTTCTAATTCTTGTCAGCATATCAGCAATGGTATCAGTGCTTTGCATAGTCAGTTGACCTCCTTTTGCTCACGCTGGATAACTTTGGGAAATTCCCAGTTTTACCAGCTTGCTTTTCTTACGCCAGGGATTTGACCCTTGTAAGCCAGTTCTCTAAAACAGATACGGCAGATGCCATATTTTCTGAGGTACGCATGTGGGCGACCACAGATTTTGCATCTGTTGTATGCGCGGGTGGAGAACTTCGGCTCTTTTTGTTGTTTCATCTTCATCGATGTTTTAGCCATGTTTCAATCCTCCCTTATTTGGCAAACGGAGCGCCCATCAAGCTCAAGAGCTCGCGGCCTTCTTCGTCTGTTTTAGCAGTGGTAATCAGTGCGATGTCCATCCCACGGATTTTATCAATTTTATCGTATTCGATTTCCGGGAAAATCAATTGTTCTTTCAGACCTACCGAGTAGTTACCACGGCCGTCGAAGGAATTTGCATTGATCCCACGGAAGTCACGAACTCTTGGAAGTGCTACATTGAAGAAGCGATCCAAAAATTCATACATCATTTCATCACGCAATGTTACTTTTGCGCCAATCGGCATGCCTTCACGAAGTTTGAAGTTTGCAACGGACTTTTTAGCGCGGCAGATAATCGGTTTTTGACCGGTTACTTTTGCCAAGTCAGCAACAACAGCGTCCAAAATTTTGGAGTTTGTTACTGCTTCGCCACAAGCGACGTTGACGACGATTTTATCAAGCTTCGGAATTTGCATGACACTTTTGTACCCGAACTTTTTCATCAAAGCCGGAGCAACATCACTTTTGTATAACTCTTTCAATCTTGCCATACTGATTATTTCTCCTCACTTAAAATGTTTCGCCGCAGCCTGCATGTTTGCAAACACGTACTTTTTTGTCACCCTTCATCGTATGACCGACGCGGGTCGGTTTGCCGCATTTTGGGCACACCGGCATTACTTTGCAAGCGTACATTGCAGCTTCCGCTTCAACTTTGCCACCTTGCTCGCCCATTCTACGTGGTTTTACGTGCTTGGTTACAATGTTGCCGCCTTCGACGATGACTTTGCCCTCAGAAGGGCTAACAGCCATGACTTTACCTACATGGCCTTTGCTTTTGCCGGACATGATTTTAACCGTGTCCCCGGTTTTCACGTGCAATTTACTCATCTTATCGCACCTCCCAATTACAGCACTTCAGGCGCCAAGGACAAAATCTTCATGTACTCTTTGTCACGAAGTTCTCTGGCGACTGGCCCGAAAATACGAGTGCCTCTCGGGTTTTTGTCTTCTCTAATAATAACAGCAGCATTGTCATCGAAACGGATGTAAGAACCATCCTCACGACGCAATCCTTTTGCTGAACGAACGATAACTGCTTTCACAACGTCACCTTTTTTCACAACACCACCCGGTGCTGCTTTTTTGACGGAAGCGACAACCACGTCACCGATATTTGCGTAACGTCTACGGGTACCACCCAAAACGCGGATACACATCAGTTCTTTAGCCCCGGTGTTGTCTGCAACCTTCAGGTAAGTTTGCATTTGAATCACAGCGCGTTCCTCCTTTCGGCATTCATCTTAAAATTCTCTAACTAGTGAATCGGTTTTTGTGTAACCTATTTTGCTTTTTCGACAATTTCAACAACTCTCCATCTTTTGTCTTTCGACAGCGGACGGGTTTCCATAATCATTACGCGGTCGCCAACGCCACAGGCATTTGCTTCATCATGCGCTTTCAGCTTGATGGTACGTTTGATGATTTTTTTGTAAAGGGGATGTTTTACATTGTCAGCAATGGTTACAACAACAGTTTTATCCATCTTGTCACTAACAACGGTTCCGACTCTGGTTTTTCTGAGGTTTCTATCGCTCATTGCTTTTTCTCCCTTCCTGATTATTCCGCTTTGAGTTCATTTTCGCGAATAACCGTGTTGATGCGAGCAATATCTTTCTTCACCGCTTTAATGCGCATCGGGTTATCCAGCTGATTGATAGCAAGTTGGAATCGGAGGTTGAAAAGTTCTGCTTTCAGTTCGCCGAGCTTTTTGCTAAGCTCTGCCTGAGAAAGTTCTCTGATTTCATTCGCTTTCATTATTGCTCACCACCTGTCTCTTCCTTTTTAACAAACTTACACTTGATTGGTAGTTTGTGCATTGCCAAGCGCATTGCTTCGCGTGCTACTTCTTCCGGAACGCCCGCTACTTCAAACATCACGCGGCCCGGTTTTACAACTGCCACCCAGTATTCCGGGGAGCCTTTCCCTTTACCCATGCGGGTTTCAGCCGGTTGTTCTGTTACCGGTTTGTCCGGGAAAATTTTGATCCAAACTTGACCACCACGTTTGATATAACGAGTCATCGCGATACGAGCAGCTTCGATTTGGTTGGATGTGATCCATGCCGGCTCTAACGCTTGAATACCAAATTCGCCATGGCTGACGAAGTTACCGCGTGTAGCCTTACCTTTTAATCTCCCGCGTTGTTGACGACGGAATTTTACACGTTTTGGTAATAACATTATCTGCTAGCTCCTTCCCGACGAGGTCTTCTTCTGCGATCGTTGCGCTCTTGTCTCGGCGGTTCAATCGGTCTAGCCGCTTTTTCACCTTTCAAGACTTCGCCTTTGTAGATCCAGACTTTAACGCCCAATTTACCGTAAGTGGTATCTGCTTCTGCAAAACCATAGTCGATGTCTGCACGCAATGTTTGCAGCGGAATGGTACCTTCATGGTAGTCTTCCGCACGTGCGATGTCAGCACCGCCCAAACGGCCGCTTACGCGAGTTTTGATCCCTTTAGCGCCCAAACGCATGGTGCGTCCGATGCACTGTTTCATTGCACGTCTAAAGGAAACGCGACGTTCCAATTGCGATGCAATGTTTTCTGCTACCAATTGTGCAGACATGTCAGGCGATCTTACTTCAACAATGTTGACAACAACTTGTTTACCGCCGGTAACCATACCTTCCAATTGTTTTTTCAATTTTTCGATTTCAGCGCCGCCTTTACCGATGACAAGTCCCGGTTTAGCGCAATGAATGTGGATGCGAACACGAACTGCGTCACGTTCGATTTCAATACGCGGTACACCTGCAGCGTACAAAGTCTTTTTCAAGAACTTACGAATATTGTAGTCTTCCACCAAGGTATCGCCGAAAGCGCTGTCTTTCACAAACCAGCGGGAATCCCAGTCTTTAATAACGCCCACTCTCAGTCCGTGTGGGTTTACTTTCTGTCCCATGCAGTTTACCTCCTCTTTCAGCTTATTCCTTTTCCATCACAGTGATGGTGATATGGGATGTTCTTTTCAAAACGCGGAATGCACGACCTTGTGCACGCGGTCTGATTCTTTTCAAAATCGGACCCGGGCAAACAAAACATTCACTAACATAGAGATTGTTGCGATCCATGTTGTGGTTGTTTTCAGCGTTTGCAATTGCCGATTTCAAAAGTTTGTCCAGAATTTCACTGGCAGCTTTTGGTGTTTGTCTCAAGATAGCCAGCGCCATGTCGACATCCTTGCCACGGATCAAGTCGAGAACGATTTGAACCTTACGCGGAGCGATGCGAGCATATCTCAAATGTGCTTGTGCTTGCATTTAATATCCTCCTTACGGCCTATCTTTTACCATTATTGGATGTTTTGGAGCCTGCATGACCTTTAAAAGTTCTGGTTGGTGCAAACTCTCCTAATTTATGACCGACCATGTCTTCGGTAACATATACCGGCACATGTTTACGACCGTCGTGTACTGCAAATGTGTGGCCTACGAAATCCGGGAAAATTGTGGAAGCGCGGCTCCAAGTTTTCAAAACTTTCTTTTCCTCAGTTTCGTTCAATTCCAAAACTCTTTTCAACAGCACAGGTTGGACATAAGGTCCTTTTTTAATACTTCTACCCATTGTTCATCTGCCTCCTTTCACTATTTGGCATTTCTGCGTCTTACAATAAATTTATCGGAGCGATGATGCTTCTTACGGGTTTTGTAGCCCAAGGTAGGTTTACCCCAAGGAGTAACAGGTCCCGGACGGCCGATTGGCGATTTACCTTCACCACCACCGTGCGGATGGTCGTTCGGGTTCATAACAGAACCACGAACAGTTGGGCGGATACCCATGTGACGAGTTTTACCAGCTTTACCAACGTTTACATTTTCATGGTCAATGTTGGAAACCTGACCGATGGTTGCCATACAACCTACCGGTACTCTACGCAATTCACCCGATGGCAAACGAACCATCGCGTAAGCGCCTTCTTTTGCCATCAACTGTGCGGTGTTCCCAGCGGAACGAACCAATTGTGCCCCTTTACCAGGATACAATTCTACGTTGTGGATAAAGGTACCAACAGGGATGTTGGTCATCGGCAAAGCATTACCCGGTCTGATGTCTGCATCAGGGCCGTTGCTGATCACATCGCCGACTTTCAGTTCGTTCGGTGCGATGATGTAGCTTTTTTGACCGTCATCGTATTGAATCAATGCGATGAAAGCCGAACGGTTCGGGTCGTACTCCAAGGTCAATACAGTTGCATTGACGCCAAATTTGTTTCTTTTAAAGTCGATAACACGGTATTTTCTTCTGTTACCGCCACCACGGTGACGGACAGTGATTCTACCATAGCTGTTACGTCCGGAGTGTTTTTTCAAAGGCTCTAACAAGCTCTTCTCCGGAGCAACTTTGGACAATCCCGAGTAGTCGGTGACAGTCATTTGACGTCTCGACGGGGTCGTCGGTTTATAGGACTTAATTGCCATTAAGTTCACTCTCCTTGATTTCGGTTTAGCGAAGAGGGTCACTCTTCATACGTCGCCGGTACACCCCAATTGGTGTACAGCTAGAGGATCTAATCAATGTTAGATCATGCCTTCAAAAAACTCGATGCCTTTGGAATCTTCGGTCAAAGTAACGATCGCTTTCTTCCAGTCCGAGGTGTAGCCTTCATGTCTGCCTTGTCTTTTGTAATGGCCTTTGACGATCATGGTGTTTACTTTTGCAACTTTTACGCCGAAAAGTGTTTCACATGCTTTGGCAATTTCAATTTTGTTGGCAGCTTTCGCTACTTTGAAGGTGTATTTTTTCAAGCTCAATGCGCTCATTGAGTTTTCGGTAATGATCGGCTTAATGATAATATCGTGTGCTGTCATCATTATGCGTACACCTCCTCAATCTTTTTAACAGCGTCTTGCGAAAGCACCAAGCTATCCGCATTGACAATGTCATATACGTTTAAGGTGTTGACCAAAGTTGTTTTGACACCCGGAATGTTTGCACAGGATTTCTGTACGGTTTTGGTGACTTCCGGCAAAACGATCAACGATTTTTTGGAAGCTTCAACAGCTGCCAACATGCTGATCATTGCTTTGGTTTTGTACTCTTGTGCTGCAAGGGTATCCAACACGATGATCGCTTGATCAGCCGCTTTGCTGGACAATGCAGATTTCAGTGCCAATCTTTTCACTTTTTTGTTCAAAGAGTAGCTGTAATCACGTGGTTTCGGGCCGAGAGCCACACCACCGTGACGCCATTGGGGAGAACGGATAGAACCTTGTCTTGCATGACCGGTCCCTTTTTGTCTCCAAGGTTTACGACCACCACCGCGTACTTCGGTACGGGTAAGTGTAGATTGTGTACCCTGACGTTGGTTGGCAAGGTAGTTCACAACAGCCGCGTGCATGACAGCCATGTTAGGTTCAATCCCGAATACTGCATCAGACAGTTCGATTTCGCCAATTTTTGCGCCGCTCATATTTACTAATTGTACTTTAGGCATATTGCTTCCTCCTTCCACTATGCTTTCTTCACGCCGTTGATCAAAGTGACAGTTCCTTTTTTCGGGCCCGGAATCGCACCTCTTACAGCAATGAGATTGTTTTCGACATCTACTTTTACTACTTCCAAGTTTTGGACAGTAACAGTAACCGCACCCATGTGACCCGGCATTTTTTTGCCTTTGAAGATTCTGGATGGTGTAGAACACGCACCCATCGAACCTGCATGTCTGTGTACAGGACCTGTACCATGAGTTTCGCGGAGTTTTGCGTTGTTGTAACGTTTTACAGTACCAGCGTACCCTTTACCTTTGCTTGTCCCGGTGACATCAACAATGTCGCCAACAGCGAAGGTATCAGCTTTGACAACGTCGCCTACGCTCAACGCGTCGCAATCGTCAAAACGGAATTCTTTCAGGGTTCTTTTCGGTGCAACGTCGCCTTTTGCGAAGTGCCCTTTCAGTGGTTTGTTCACGCGTTGCGGTTTCACATCACCAAAACCGAACTGTAACGCATTGTAGCCATCATTGTCGACTGTTTTCTTTTGTACAACGACACAGGGACCTGCTTCAATGACTGTTACAGGAATGACTTTGCCCTTCTCATCGAAAATCTGGGTCATCCCGATTTTCTTACCGATGATTGCATTTCTCATAAATGCTTCCTCCTTTTAGGTTATTGGTTGATCAAAGTGTTTTGACCAACATGACCTGCAATGTATCTTTGAAAATTAAAGTTTAATTTCCAGTTCAACACCGGCAGGGAGTTCCAGACTCTGTAGAGCATCAACCGTTTTGTTTGTCGGTCTTAGGATGTCAATGAGTCTTTTGTGGGTTCTCATCTCAAACTGCTCACGGCTATCTTTGTACTTGTGTACCGCACGCAAGATGGTTACAACCTCTTTTTGGGTTGGGAGCGGAATAGGACCCGATACTCGAGCACCTGTTCTTTTTGCGGTTTCGACAATTTTAGTTGCCGCAGCGTCGATCAAGCTGTGATCGTAGCTTTTCAGTTTGATTCTGATTTTTTCTTTGACTGCCACTTTCGTCGCCTCCTTAAAATTTTGATAGGGGGGGACACAAAATTACGAACACGCTGCCGGGTGTTTCATCCACCCTTTATAAAAAAACCGAAAAACAATACAATTGTTTTCCGGACAGGCATACTCATTTCCGGTATCGTGGCAATCACACCTACATCACGCAAGGACATAGGGATATTGCTAACCTTCCATCAGCTGTGTTCATCATTGGTCGCCCGGTTTAAAATCGGACATACTCCACGAAAAAACCCGTAATACTTACGGCAACCTTTCGCTTCATCGCATATCTGTTGCAGTCACGCAAGAAATATTATAACTCATTACAAGTACAATTGCAAGGGATTTACAAAAACTTATTCGTAAAACTTCACGAACTTATAGGATTGTTTTTTATTTAAAATAACCAAACCATCCCTTCAGAGTATCAAAAAAGACCTTTTCTATTCTGACATCCTAACAGAGCGTCCAAAAATCTGCAAGTCAAGGAACTAAACTTGTAAATGAGAGAGTAATACAGGGGGTATATGAGCGAAATTTACAAGTTGCAGTGACACAGAAAGCAAAAATAGCAAGCAATATGGCTTCGCATTTTTGCGGTTGCGGTTTTTTCGACGGTCTGCTATATTCTTTTTTGTTTTTTACGATCAAATATTGCTAATACTATCCTGCTTCGCATATACTACCACAAAGGAGTTGATATTATGCAGGGCAAAATCGCTGTGAAACCGCTCATCATTTCTTTGCTGATCCCCCTAGGGGTCGGGTCGCTTTCTTCTTTTTTGACCAGAAACGCCACCGACGTGTACGACGCACTTCCCTCGCCACCACTCTCCCCGCCTGATTGGCTGTTTGCTGTGGTCTGGAATATCCTATTTATTCTGATGGGGATTTCAGCCTATCTCATTTGGCAGAGCGACTGTCCCAATAAAAAGAAAGCCCTCACCATTTACGGGGTACAACTCGCCGTCAATTTTGTCTGGCCGCTGTTGTTTTTCAACGCAAACATGTTGTTCGGCGCCATCTTATGGATCTTTTTTCTCATCGCCTTGGTCGCTGTGATGATCTACCAGTTTTATCAATGCAAGCCGTTGGCAGGGCTGTTGCAGATCCCCTATCTGTTGTGGCTTCTATTCGCCACCTACCTCAACATCGCCATCTATGCTCTGTCGCAGTAACCCTCAAAAATCTCGTCCTCGTTGTAGGGGAGGGTTTGTTCGTCTGCAACAAAAGTTTTGTTCACTTTTTTAAAAGTGACAGGGTATGGGACAGCGTCCCATGGTCTCGATTGCCGATAGGCAACTTCTAAACGGCAGTGTTTAAGGGGTTTGATCATAGATCAAACCCCTTTTTTGATGTAATGAATGAGCGGACAGGCATGGAAGTCTGTCCCTACAGCGCATAGCATGCGCCTGCATATTTTCCACTCAAATTTTCATTGGGTGATGAATGACGGATGGGTCTTGACCCATCCCTACAGCACCATATTGCCATCGACGTGGTAGGGTCGGGTCTTGACCCGACCGCAATGAACAAAGGTCAGAGCAGAGCCCTGTCCCTACAGATATATATTTCAGTTGAGTGGTAGGGGCGATTCACGAATCGTCCGCAACGCCTGCCGGTGCTACCGGCTCGGAAA
>CAYJIM010000035.1:0-24426 GCA_964370215.1 uncultured Oscillospiraceae bacterium | reverse complement strand
GGACGTTTGGGAGATCACGAAAGGTTTACCGCACGGGTCACACAGTAAGCAGGAGTCGTTCTGTTTGCCAAAATGAAAATTTTGTCCACTTTTTCAAAAGGGACAGGGTGTGGGACGATGTCCCACGGTTTTGATTGCCGTCAGGCAACCATAACGCATTCGTTTTTTAAGGGGTTTGGTATTCACCAAATCCCTTTTTTGCGAACAGCGCTCTCAAGGACTGCGATTGCGTCAAGATCAAACTTACGATGATGGCGCTGTAGAGACATGGCTTGCCATGTCCGGCATTCACCGCCCAATAAAAAGGACGAACCATTTTCGGTTCGTCCCAGACCGTCGAAAAACCCGCAATCGCAAAAATGGTGAGCCATGTCGCTCACCATTTTTGCTTTCTGTGTCACTGCAACTTGTAAATGTCGTTCATATACCTCTGTATTATTCGCTTATTTACAAGCTTTGTCCTTGACTTGCAGATTTTTGGACGCTCTGACAGGGTGTTAAATATGACATACCAATCAACTGTTCCAGCTTTCATAGAGGTTTTTCAGGATGGCAACAGCACCATCGACACCTACTTGTGCGACGTTGATGCTGATGGTATATTGATCCATCTGTCCCCATTTGCGGTCGGTGAAGTAGTTGTAGTAGCTGGCACGTTTTTTGTCCATGCGGCGAATCTGTCGGATGGCTTTTTCACGATCCAGTCGGTGTAATTCTTCCATACGCTGAATGCGAAAATCCATGTCAGCATAGAGAAATACACGGATACAACGAGGGGAAGAACGCAGGACATCATCGGCACAGCGTCCGACTATAACGGCACTTTCTTCCTCTGATATTTGTTTGATGATGGTGCTTTGCGCAATGAAAATGCGATCGGTGATCGGCAAATCTCGTTCGGTGACGGTAGCACCACCCCAAACATTACCGCCGATGGCGATGGTATACAGCAGGCTGTTGGTGGCAGTTTCTTCAGCTTTGGCACAAATTTCTCCCTTGATGCCACTTTTTTCTGCAGCAAGATCGATGAGTTCTTTGTCATAAAAGCTGATGCCCAGTGCGTCTGATAATTTTTTGCCGACTTCTCGTCCACCGCTTCCATTTTGGCGTGCAATGGCAATTATAATGTTTCTTGTCATATTGAACACCTCCAGAGTAATATTATGAATGTTTTTGTTATATTTCTACAGTTTTATTATAATACATTTTATCAAAAATTGCAAGTGTTTTTCATTCGTAAATATTGTAAGAAATCTTGGGATTTTAATTGATTTTATCGAAAAATAGATGTATAATAAGACTGAATAAGTGTAATCCCACTGGAATTAGAGGAATTTTTGTGAAAACATCGAGCGAGATCAAACAACGTATTCTTGATAGAGAATACCAAAATCTAAACGACAAACAAAAGCAAGCCGTTTTTACCGTCACAGGTCCGTTGCTGATCCTAGCAGGGGCAGGAAGTGGCAAAACAACGGTGCTCATCAACCGCATTGCCCACCTATTGGAATTTGGCGACTGTAACTGCAATGACAGACAGTATACGGTAGCAGAATTGGATTTCTTAAAAGCCTATGCGCAAGGGAAAGAAGGGCACCGA
Source organism: uncultured Oscillospiraceae bacterium (assembly GCA_964370215.1). Taxonomy (GTDB): domain Bacteria; phylum Bacillota; class Clostridia; order Oscillospirales; family Ruminococcaceae; genus Massiliimalia. Next base: position 22,826 of record CAYJIM010000035.1, on the reverse strand, counting down.
CGGGAGGAAATGGTACGCCTGTTAAAAGGCGATACGCCACAACCGTGGAATATTCTTGCCATCACCTTTACCAACAAAGCGGCCAATGAATTGAAGTCGCGTTTGTGGAAAAGACTGGGCGAGTATGGTGGTGACGTGCATAGTGGCACCTTCCACTCCATTTGCGTGCGTATTTTACGTCGGGAGATTACCCGACTGGGATATGCCTCCTCCTTCACCATTTACGATACCGACGATAGTGTCCGTGTCATCAAAGATTGTTTGACAGCACTCAATGTCAACGATAAGATGTTTCCGCCAAAAGCTGTTTTGGGGGAAATTAGCCGCCAAAAAGATGCGATGAACCAACCGCATGAGGTGGATGTTGGATCGGATTTTCGATTGAAAACGATTGTCAATGTGTATGCTGAATATCAAAAACGTTTGAAGAGTGCCAATGCCGTTGACTTTGACGATATTATTTTATTGACCGTGCAGTTGTTGCGCTCTTTTCCGGACGTGCTGGCGTTTTATCAAAATCGTTACCGTTATATTTTGGTGGATGAGTATCAGGATACCAACCAGTTACAATATCATTTGGTCAGCCTATTGGCAAGTCGAGATCAAAATTTGTGCGTTGTTGGCGATGACGACCAGAGTATCTATCGCTTCCGTGGTGCGACCATTGAGAATATTTTGAGCTTTGAACAGCAATATTCCAATGCAGTGACCATTCGGTTGGAACAAAACTACCGCTCCACCCAACACATTTTGGACGGTGCCAATCAGGTCATTGCAAACAACAAGGGACGCAAGGGCAAAAACCTGTGGACAGACAATGGCGACGGCAGTCCCATTGCGGTGTTGCGGGTGCGGGATGATTTTGAGGAAACCACCTACATCACCCAAACCATTGCAGAACATATCGCGGAGGGGCGAACAGCCTCCGACCACGCCATTTTATACCGCATGAATGCACAGTCCAACGCCATTGAGCGTGGGCTCATTAAAAGTGGGATTGCCTACCGTATTTTCGGTGGCACCAAATTCTTTGATCGAAAGGAGATCAAGGATGTGCTGGCATACCTACATGTCATTGCCAACCCTACCGATACGGTGCGGTTGAAACGGATCATCAATGAGCCGAAGCGTGGCATCGGTATTTCCACCATTCGCGCGGTGGAGGATATTGCATTACAAACAGGACTTTCGATGTTTGATGTATTGAAGCAAGCGGATCAGTTTTCTGCCATTGCGAAAAAAGCAAAAGTGCTGACCGCCTTTACCGAAATGATGGACAATCTTTCGGATTGCGCTGTCAATTTGACGATGGAAGATTTGCTCGACGAATTGATGGAGCAGACAGGCTACCGTTTGGCGCTGATGGCACAAGGGGTAGAGGGCAGAGTGCGAGAAGAAAACATTGAAGAGTTAAAGACAAACCTTGTGCGCTTTGAAGAGGAACATCCTGACGGTTCCATTTCCGACTTCTTAGAAGAAATTGCCTTGTTTACCGATTTGGATCAGCTTAACGAAAGCGACGATCATGTGGTATTGATGACCGTTCATGCCGCAAAGGGATTGGAATTTCCGGTGGTATTTATCATCGGGATGGAAGACGGCATTTTCCCCGGGTTCAATGCACTGCATGATCCGGTTGAAGTGGAAGAGGAACGAAGACTTGCGTATGTGGGCATGACAAGAGCCAAAGAAGAACTACATTTGATTTCAGCGGCACAACGGATGATGTATGGGAGCATTAGTCGCAATGCGATTTCCCGTTTCGTGCGTGAATTGCCGGAAGAAAATATTGTTTTGACCGATCGCACGCTGTATCAACAGATGCAGCATCCACCAAAACCGCAACCGGTGGCGCGCACATTACAACCCGAACTTTCCTCTGTTGGGACCACACCTAAAGCACAGGGTGGCGTCAATTATCAAGCGGGAGATCGGATTCGACATAACATGTTTGGCGAAGGTTTGGTGCGCTCCATGTTGCCAATGGGTGCTGATATTTTGGTGGAAGTGGAATTCGCCGCACCTGTGGGGGTCAAAAAGGTCATGGCAAACTTTGCAAGAATGACAAAGATATAGAGATTGATCAGATTGGCAGAACTGGATGGGGAATCCATCTGTGGCACAGATACTTGAGGGAGGCGAAATCCAATGAATATTACAGAAAAATATTTATGGATGCCGATTAAAACGGCAGCAAAAGCACAGAAAATTTCTGTTTTCGAAGGGGGGAAAAAGATACGAGAATTTGACCTGCAACTGGATGAACATGTGACCGACTATTATGTTTATCTGGATGTATCGGCGTGGATTGGCAAGGACTTGACGTTTGCAGGGATGTCAGAGCAGTACATCAAGCGCATCAAGCAACACCCAACCAAACCGCCTTGTGAAAATGACAAGCGACCACGCATTCACTTTACCACCGATATTGGTTGGATAAACGACCCCAATGGGCTTGTTTATCACGATGGGGTTTACCATTTGTTTTACCAACACAATCCATTTGGTGTCGAATGGGGGAACATGACATGGGGTCATGCGACTTCTACCGACTTGTTCCATTGGCACCGTAAAGAGACAGCCCTTTATCCCGATGAAACCGGTACGATGTTCTCAGGGTGTGGTTTTGTGGATGAGAAAAATGTGTTCGGGCAAGGCAAAGACGCATTGCTCTTCTATTACACGGCGGCCGGCAATTACAATGAATGGTCAAAGGATCAAACATTCACCCAGCGATTGGCGATTTCCACCGATGGGGGAGAGATGTTGGAAAAACAACCTGAAACCATCCTGGATCATGTTGTCGGTGAAAATCGTGACCCGAAAGTATTTTGGCATGCAGCCTCCAACGCTTACATCATGGTGCTTTACTTGGATCAAAATGAGTTTTCGATCCTACGTAGTACTGATTTGAAAAGATGGGAAGAAAGCCAACGCCTATCCTTAGATAAGTTATGGGAATGTCCCGATCTGATTGAACTACCGATTGATGGCGACCAACAAAACACTGCATGGATATTCCTGTCGGCGGACGGGTATTACCATGTTGGCAAGTTTGATGGACATCAATTCACCGCAACCGAAGAACGCCAACAGGCGTATCAAACGACCCTGCCGTATGCGGCGCAGAGTTATGCCGGCACCGACCGCAAGATTCTGGTTGCTTGGATGCGTACCCCAAACCGCGGCAGCTGCCACACCGGTAGCATGTCCATTCCAATGGAATTGGGACTGACACAAAATGGAAGCAAACTGCAATTGACGACAAAACCGGTCGATGAAATTGAGACACTGCGCACCCATAGTTTTCACATGGGCAATGTAGAGCGTACCCCACAGGTGAATTTGAATGGCGATGCCGCAGAAATGGAAGTTTCCTTCACTGCCAATGCGACAGGGAAAGCGACGTTTTTCCTCTCGGGACAGGAAATGATTATCGATTTTGACAACAAGGTCGTCTTGTTTGAACACGAAAGCATCTCTTTTGATGAACCGCTCGGGATTGATCTTCGCATCATCCTTGACTATGAGGTATTTGAGGTGTATTTGGGCAATCATTGCTACATTGCGATGGAGAACAAAACCAATACACTGGAAGAGGTTTCAATGGTCAGTGATGCGACTGCACCGTCCTTTGACATTCATTTCTATGCATTTGCGACGGCAGACTTTACCGAAGAAGACAACGACTAAAAGCACTTATATAGTAGAGTGACTTAACACTGTAAGTGGCAGCAAGGGTGATAGAGATGAATCGAATGGGCAAACCGTTGTTTTGGCATATCTTTTTTCCGAATCACTGTCCTTTTTGTGGTCGGGTACTTACCCATCGCGAAGAATGTTGTGATAATTGTCTAGGGAAGTTGAGAAACTGGTCCTATAAAGCACTGATTAAAGGGTACCCGCAGGAACTTTCAGGTGTACAGGCACTTTATCGGTATGCAGAAGGTGTGCGTTATGCCATTTCACTGTTGAAGTTTCATCATGATCGAGATGCCGCCAAACGACTGGGACAGGGATTGGCACGGATGGTCAAATACCGCTATCGCGAACAGCAGATTGATCTGGTGATTCCGGTACCATTATCCGCCAAAAAGCGATGGAGACGGGGATACAACCAATCTGAATGGCTGGCGACAGAGGTTGCCACCTATAATCGGTTGCCCATGCAAACAGATCTGTTACAAAAGATTCGTCATACGCCAGATCAACACAACTTGAGCGGTGCTGACCGTCGTACCAATCTACAGGGTGCGTTTGCGGTGTACCACGCAGCGGCGCTAGAGGGTAAAACGATATTGCTGGTGGATGATATCTATACCACAGGGTATACCGCCTCTTGCTGTGCCAAAGTATTGCGTGAAGCAGGTGCCAAAGCGGTATATCTTGCCGTTGTGGCATGTGTTGAACTTGAAAGTGAAGAATGATAAATGCTCAGAAAATTTGTTAGGATGAAACAGAAAATTGCAGTCACCGATTTTGGTAACTGCAATTTTTCGCATCTATATAAAATGCAGTGGCCTGCATGAAAGATCGTCAAATGGTCAATGTGCCATTTTCATCGATATAGAGGATTAGGAGTTGTTCCTCTCTGCCGGTCACAGTGTTGACATAGACTAAGATTTGCTCACCGGTATCGGTGGTGCAGGAAAATTCATAACAGAGAAGTTCGGTCATGCCATCACTTGGAATTAAGGCCAAGCCCACCTCATTGACCTGCAACAACGGACTCAATTGTTGTTGTGCTTCTTCTATAGAGATGGTGGGTGTTTCAAACACGCGCTCATGATGGTTGATCAAGTACCCACGGGCATCGTACCGTACCACTGTACCTTTGTCGAGGGACACTGACACTTTGACAAGATCGGTGTAATGGGTGATGTCGCTGGTGGTGTAGGCGAAGTTGAAGGTGATAAGCCCGCCTGCTTTTTCGTAATAGGTGGTCTGCATCGAGTCTAAGCCCTGCTTTTTCAAAAAGTCGTATGCTACCTGCTCACAGACCTCGACAGTCATCCGTTCTTCAGTGACCGGTTGGTAGTCGATCAGATAGCAGAGAAAGCCGCCGTGCATGGTGAGGGCGATGACACGGGTGTCCGCTTGGAAACAATAGGCCGGCATATTGCCGTTCTCGTCATCCAGTTGCACGAGTTGGTCGACCGAAACGGACAGCATTTCTGCTGCCTGTTTTTTTGCTTCCTCGACTGATAATTTGACGAACCCCTGTGTGGTTTTTGGGGTCTGCTGCAATAGGTGGTCGGAAAAAGGTCCATCGTAAATAAGGGTAGGGTAGGCGGTAAAGCCCTCTTCAAAGGAAAGAAACCCGTCGACAAAGGTGTCAGGCTCTTCTCCTTCTGCTGGCAAAGCTGCAGCGAGATTGGTAGCGGAGATGTTGCCGGTGCGCAGTCCATCTTGGCTGATCAGTAGCTGGGTCAAGAATGTGTTGGCATAATCACGCAGCTGCAATAGTGTTTGTCGCTCTTCTTCGGTGATGGTTTCCTGCTGCGACAAACTTTTGGCATATTCTCCTACTTGAGAGAGAAACTGATAGGTGCCTTCCAGATACAAACCGGCGGTGGGAATGGCAGCAAGTGATTCCTTTGCAAACCCCGCTTCACGCCATAATTTGGCAGTGAGCTCGGAGACCACCTCTTGATCTCCTGCATAGACAGTTTTAAGGAGGGCGCTTTCGATATTTTCCAAATAGTTTGTCAAGTCATCGACATGTTTCAGTTGTTGATAGGAAAGCAGACGTTCTGCTGTGACAGCACGGTTTTGAAAATAGATCAAAAATCCCCCCATGATCAAGGTAACGAGCAGAAGAAAAACAAGAACAATGCGCTGATAACCCTTTCGTTGCTGCATACGGACACTCCATTTCACTTGAAATTCGATGGAACAGTTATTGGTTGTAGCGTTCCCTTTTCATCGAATTTTATACAAAAAAAGAATCCGCTATCATTTCCATGGAAATGATAGCGGATTCTTTAATGACCTTCTTTTTCAGTGGACGGTTCGTGGACAGATAGTAGGACACAGCCGTACTGATGCAGTAGAATATGGCTGTCTCGTACTTCCCCATTGGAAAGTACCAACGGTTTATAGTTTGTGAGCAGTTGATGTTGTTCCTTAATACTGACAACACCAATCATATTTTCGCCTTTTTTCTTGCGCATAAAGGTGAATACACCGTCATGTTCTTGTAACACTTGAATGGTGCCTGTGGCCACGGCACGGTGGGTGCGTTTGATGTTGGAAAGCAGTTTTGTGTAGTCGAGTAGCTCTTCGTTTTGGTTGTTCCATGGGAAGAACCCACGGTTGAAGGGATCTTCAAACCCTTGGGCACCCACTTCATCCCCGTAATAAATGCAGGGACAACCGGGGAGGAAAAACTGCAAAAACATCGCAGCTTTTAAGCGACAGATCCCTAGGCTTAGTTGTTGCTCATTGAGGATATAGGTCGATTTTTCTTCTCTTGACATGTCAGTATCAGCGCCACCAAGTACCGTTAAAATACGCATGGTATCGTGGGTGGTCAAACTGTTCATCAGACAATCCAACACCGGTTTTGGATAATGGTCGGCAATCGACATGACGGTGTACGCCAGCGACTCCGCCGAGATATGGTGGGTCAAAAAGCCGATGATGGCATCCTTGTAGGGATAGTTCATCGTGGCATCTAGCTCACGGTTGACAAAGTATTGACGTCGTACGCCATAGGCCTCTTTGTTTGACGCATCCTCCCAGACTTCTCCTAGCACAAGGGCGTTTTCCTTTTCGGCATGGACTCTGCGATGTAGTAGGCGAATAAACTCTCCGGGAAGTTCGTCGGCGACATCCAAACGAAATCCGTCCACCCCAAGATTCATCCAGTGTGCGACAACACTGTCTTTGTCACGGATGATGAAATCAAGGAAATGTTCATTCAACTCCTCCACACAAGGAAGGGTATCGATGCCCCACCAAGAGGTGTATTGGTTGTTCGGAGAAAATTGATACCAACTGCGGTAGACCGAATGTTTGGAATGATATGCTCCCCCACCAAAAATATTTTGCTTGTCAAAATAAATACTATTGGAACCGGTGTGGGAAAAGGCCGCATCCAATAAAATCTTCATACCATTTTGGTGTGCTGTGCGACACAATTCCTGTAAATCACGTTCGGTACCGAGCATGGGGTCAATGCGGTGGTAATCTGCCGTGTCATAGCGATGGTTGGAGTAGGCTAGAAAAATGGGATTGAGGTACAAAATACCAACACCAAGTGCTGCAAGATAGGGGATTTTTCGGATAATGCCTTGCAGGTTGCCCCCAAAAAAGTCATTGTTTTGAATGATGCCGTGTTCATCCGGGCGAAATTCCGGACAATCTTCTTTGTTTTGATGCAGGACAAAGGGTTGTAACTTTTCCGACAAATCCGGCTGACCCGATTGGTAGAACCGATCGGGGAAAATTTGATACATGACCTTGCCGCGAAAATCAGCAGAGTTTTGATAATTGCGATGAAAACAAGTCAACTGCCATTTGGCACCCTGTCCAATATTGGTATCACGCAAACCGTGGCGAAATAGACTAAAGGTGGTATTGTCGGTGGTCAGAATATCAAAGTGGTAGAAATAAATCCCACGAATATGTAGTTGAAAGGTCAACTCGTAGCATTCATATAGGGTGTTTTCCTCTGTCTTTGAGAAAGGGAAGGTCAGTATCTTGTGGTTGCGATCATGTTCAATGACCAAAGACAATCGATGGGTCTTGCAGTGCTTTGGAATGTTGATGCGCAACGTGCACCATTCTTTCTGCCGCAGACAACCGAATGGTGTTTTATGGTAGGGGTTGTTGCAGTCGTAAAGAATTCTCATGGTGGTCGCTCCTTCATATAATTGTTGTGCAAGCCCAAAGGGATTGACACAAAAGTGGTGGACACAAACAAGCGGGTATGCAGGAGAAAGGGGAACCTTAAACCACGACATACCCGACTGCCAATGAACTTTTATCGATGGACTATCGCAAGCACCATCGCATGACTAACGAATTGGTTTGACATGCCAAATGTTGTTGGCATACTCTAAAATTGCACGGTCGGACGAGAAGAGCCCTGCTTTTGCAATGTTTGTCAGCGACATTTTGGTGAAAGCAGTACGGTCGGTATAGGTGGTAGCGACACGTTCCTGTGCCTTGACATAAGAGTCAAAATCAGCAAGGGTCATATAGGCATCAGCGGTACCGTAGTTGTAGGTGAGTAGCGAATCGTAAATTTCATGGAAGGTTTCACCCAAGGCGCCACTGACCAACATATCCACCACGGCACGCAGGTCATGGTTGCGGTTATAAAAGTCGTGTGGATGGTACCCTTTTCTCCAGAGGTCTTCCACTTCTTCGGCATTCATGCCAAACAGGAACATGTTTTCTGCGCCAACTTGCTGGAAAATTTCAACGTTTGCGCCGTCCATTGTCCCGATGGTCACCGCCCCATTGATCATCAACTTCATATTGCCGGTACCGGAGGCTTCCTTCCCTGCAATGGAGATCTGTTCTGAAATGTCCGCTGCCGGAATGATGATTTCTGCAAGCGAGACCTTGTAATCCTCGATGAAGACCACTTTCAACTTGTCACGCACCATCGGGTCGTGGTTGACCAGTTTGGAAACGGTATCAATCAAACGGATGGTTTGCTTTGCCATCATATACCCTGCGGACGCTTTTGCCGCAAAGATAAAGGTGCGTGGTGGCATGTCAATATCCGGATTGAGCTTGATTTGATGATAGAGATGCAGGATCTGCAATACGTTCAATAGTTGGCGCTTGTACTCATGCAGACGTTTGATTTGAATATCAAAGATTGAAGCTGGATCAACACGCACCCCGTTTTGATGTTCAATATAATTGCAAAGACGGAGTTTGTTTTCGTGTTTGATCTCCTGCAAACGGGTGAGCACCTGTGCGTCATCACGGTAGTCCAAAAGTTTTTCAAGGGCAGTGGAATCCTGCAAAAATTCATCGCCGATGAGTTGTTGTAAGAGTGCGGTAAGACCGGGGTTTGATTGACACAACCAACGGCGGTACGCAATCCCATTGGTGACATTGGTGAATTTCTCCGGTTGTACTTTATAGTAATCTTTGAAAATGCTGGTGGTGAGGATGTCACTGTGCAGTTGTGATACCCCGTTGATTTTGTAGACGCAGGACAAGCATAAATTTGCCATGCGCACTTCACTGTTGCAGACAACGGCCATGTAGTTGAGGCGGTCATAGTCGTCTGGGAAGAAGGTTTGTAAGCGTTCCATCAAGCGACGGTTGATTTCACAAACCAGCTCATGGATACGGGGAAACAGTTCCACAAAGAGATGTTCCGGCCAGCGTTCCAGCGCTTCACTCATGACGGTGTGGTTGGTGTAGGCCAAGGTACGTTGACAGATGTCCCAAGCCGCATCCCAATCGTAGTGGTATTCGTCGATGAGCAAACGCAACAGTTCCGGTACACAAAGTGCCGGATGGGTATCATTGATGTGAATGCTGACCTTTTCAGGCAGGGAGCTTAAACTTGCATAATCGGCAATATGCTTTTTTAAAATGTGTTGCAGCGATGCCGAAACGAGCAAGTACTGTTGTTTTAAACGCAAACGCTTGCCTTCAATGTGATCGTCAGCAGGGTAGAGGACTTTGGTAATGACCTCTGCCATCGTGTTTTCTTCCAATGCACGCATATAATTGCCACTGGAAAAGGCGTTCATATCAAAAGTACGTGGGGAAGAGGCGCTCCAGAGGGTCAATTGGTTGACCGCCTTGGTGTCATAACCGGAAATCATCATGTCCGATGGGGTTGCAATGACGGTATCATAATCGACTAGACGAGCGGTGTAGCGGTCATTTTCAGTACTGTGTTCTACACGGCCACCAAATTTGACGGTGTAGATGCGGTCGGTGCGGGGGATCAACCAAACATCGCCCATTTCAAGCCAGTTGTCTGGGAACTCCACTTGCCAACCGTTGACCAGTTTTTGTTTGAAAATGCCGAATTCGTAACAGATGGAAAAGCCGCAAGCCGGAATGCCTAAGGTGGTCATGGAATCCATATAACAGGATGCCAAACGACCAAGACCGCCGTTGCCAAGTCCTGCATCAGGTTCGAGATCGTAGAGTTGATCCAACGAAACAGAAAGGCCGGACAGCGCTCCTTTGAGTGCCGTTTCAAGCCCGAGGTTATAAACGTTGTTGTGTAGTGAGGTACCGGTCAAAAACTCCATCGACATGTAGTATACTTTTTTTGCGGATTTTTTCTGACAAGATTCGGTAAAGGAAGCGTGGTTGGTCGCTAAAATATCGCGCACCACGGTACAAACAGTTTTATATAATTGTTTTTTGGTTGCGTGTTGCAGGGAGCAACCAAAGTTTCGTTGACACTTTCCGTCGAGCAGTTCAGTTAATTGAGCAGTTGTCATATTCATGATAAAGGATCCTTTCTTACGGTGCTTATAATAATAGCACAAGTACATCTACTGAGAACAGAATAAAAGATAATATTTTCCTATATAAATTATAACCTAAATGGTTGTCATCGACAAGAGAAATGTTATACAAATTCCAAAAAGGAAAGGGAAGAATAGACGTCAAATATACGAGAAATGTAAAAAATAGATAAAGTTATTTAAAACTTTATTGCATTGTATGCGAAAACAAGAGAGAGTAGACAAAAAAGTACTCGTTTTCATTGCTGTACGCTTCGAGAAAAGGAAGTGTGCATACCAATGAAAACGAGTATTATTCGTATCAATTACAGTGAGCAGACCGATTGGTAAAGTGCCATATATTCCGATACCGGTTGTTTCCAGCTCAAGTCATCCATCATGAGATTGTGCAGGAATGCTTGTCGCTTTTCCGGTTCGGATTGCCAGAAGTCTAACGCACGTTCCACTGCAAAGAGCATATCGTGTGCATTGTAACTTTTAAAGGTAAACCCTCGTCCGGTCATGGTTTCTGGATCTAGTGGGGGAACGGTGTCGTACAGCCCACCGACTTCACGGACAATCGGAATGGTGCCATAGCGCATGGAAATCAGCTGTGCCAAACCACAAGGTTCACTTTTGGACGGCATGAGGAAGAAGTCTGCCGATGCGTAGAGCTGTTGTGCCAGCACCGGATCAAATAGAATATTGGCAGACATTTTCTTTGGATTTTCAAAGGCCAAACGATAGAAGAGATTGCAAAAGCGATCCTCCCCGGTACCGATGACAACAAATTGAATCGGCAGATTCATCAAATCTTGAGCTACATATTCCACCAGATCCACCCCTTTATGGGAAACCAGGCGGGTGATCATAGCGATCATCGGGACATCAGGATCAACAGGGAGCCCTAGTTTTTCCTGCAATGCCGCTTTATTTGCCGCTTTTCCACTGAGATCATCAGCAGTGAAAGGGGCGACCAAGCAAGGGTCGGTTTCGGGATTGAATAGGTCTTGGTCAATGCCGTTGACAATGCCCGACAATTTGTATTCATAGCGTTGCAAAATATGCTGCAGACCATGAGCAAAAAACGGATAACGAATTTCATCAGCATAGGTGCGGGACACGGTGGTCACTTGATCCGACATTTCAATGGCACACTTCATGAAGTTTAAGCAGTTGCCGTAATGGAGCGCGTAAAACCATTCGTATCCGAGACCCAACACTTCATCAAAGAAGGAATTAGGCACCTGTCCTTGGTATTCAATGTTGTGGATGGTAAAGACCAAACGGCTCTTTTCTAAGAGTGGTTCATCGGCATAATACGCCTGTCTCCACAGGGGGAGAAGGGCTGTTTGCCAGTCATGACAATGAATGACATCCGGCGCAAAGCCAATGGACGGCAGACACGCGAGAATCGCTTTGCTAAAGAACGCGAAGCGCTCTCCGTCATCAAAGTGTCCGTAAATGGTGTCACGGTTAAAATAAAATTCATTGTCGATGAAGTAGTAACGGATATTTTGTTTGGGTGCTGTGACGGTGAAGAGACCGACATATTGATTACGCCAACCGAGCGGGAGGGTAAAATGGGTCACTTCGGTGATACCAAATTCCTCTGCACGAGACTTGATTTGTTTGTAGTAGGGCAAAAAGATGCAGATCTCGTTGTTCGGATCGTTGGCCAGTTCATTGGGCAATGCATAGATCACGTCGCCTAGTCCACCCGATTTGATGTAAGGCGCCCCTTCGCTGGAGGCAAAAAGTAATTTCATGTAATGACTGTCCTTTCTGTTTTACACTTGGTGTAAAAGTGCTAGATCCGCTGTCCTTTTTGGATGATGAGCGGTGCGGTTGGCGCCCCCACCAAGGTGCGATTTTCGGTGATGGTCACATCCTTATCGCTGATGACGTGCTCGATTTGGCTGCCTTTTTTGACGACAGTCCCCTGCATGATGACACAGTTTTTGACAACAGCGCCTTCCTCAATGAGAACATCACGAGAGATGATAGCATTTTCAACAGTACCGTAAATACGACAACCATCGGCAATCAAGGCGTTGTTGACAACACTTGCTTCGTCATAATAGGTCGGCACTTCATCGCGGACTTTGGTGTAGATCGGTGTGCTCGGGTTGAAAATATCATGGCGCTCAGTTTCGCCCAGAATGCGCATGTGGTTTTCAAAATAGGAAGGAATGTCACGGTTTCTAAGCACGGTACCTTTGAATTCATAGGTGTTGACACTCAACAGCTCTTGCTGGAATCCCTTTTGCAAAAAGTCTCTTTCAAAATGCACATAGCCGTGGGAAGCCGCTTCCGATACCGCTTTGATGAGCACCGATTTAGAAACAATGTACATGCCCATACCAAGGAGGTTGTCTTTGGTATAACTGTGATCCAGCATGATGTCGGTCACAGCGTCGCCGTCAGTGTTCAAAACCACATTCATGGTATCATCACTATCTTCTTGCGGTGTCATGCGGTTGCCGATCACGGTGATGTGTGCGCCCGATTTGATGTGCTGATCCAACACAATATCATAGTCGATGTTGCAAATGACATTCGAGTCACACAGCAGTACATAGTCGCCACGTGCACGAGTCAAATACACAAGAGCACCTTGCAGTGCTTCGAGTTTTCCTTGGTACACATTGGTTTGTCCGGTACCAAAGGGCGGAAGGATGAAGACCCGTCCGTTTTTACGGTTGAGGTCCCACTCTTCGCAGGATCCCAAATGGTCCATCAAGGATTGGTAGTTGTATTTTGTGATAACGCCGATGGTCTCTAAGCTAGAATTGGACATATTGGACAATACAAAGTCGATCATCCGATAACGACCGCCAAAGGGGAGCGAGGCGAGGGTACGGTGCTTTGTTAGATCCCCTAAGGAGTAATCGTAGATATTCGAAAAAATAACCCCGATCATATTCATATCTTTAAGGCTCCTATCTATCAGCAATGGTGTTGGTCTTTTACAGGTAGCTTCTGCTAAATGACCTCTTTTGGATTGACAACTTGATTTGGTTTGATCACTTTATTGGTACCGACAACGCTAAGCCCCCAAGTGGAAGGGCAGTCTTTTGGATCTTTGCCGACCTGTGCATCCTTACTGATGACACAATTTTCCCCAACGATGGAGTACAGTACTATTGCACCGCTTTCCACTTTTGCATTTGGCATGATGACCGAATCCTTGACAAGGGCTCCTTCTTCAATGGTGCAACCGGTAAAGATGATGGAGTTTTCGACCTTCCCTTTGACAATACAACCATCCGCCATCATAGAACCTTCCAACTGGCCGCTTGGTGCGACAAAAGACGGTGGTTTTGCATAGTTTCTAGCGTAGATGCGGAAATCCGGATCACGAAGGTCAAAGGTGACTTTCGGGTTGATCAAATCCATGTTCGCTTCCCACAAACTTTCCAACGTACCAACATCCTTCCAATAGCCGGAAAATTGATACGCATAGAGGCGTTGGCGGTCGCGCAATAGGTTTGGCAGAATGTTTTGTCCGAAGTCGTTTTTGGAATTTGGATTTTCTTCATCGTCGATTAAGTACTTTTTCAACACTTTCCAATTAAAGATATAGATCCCCATCGAAGCGTTGGTGGATTTTGCTTTTTTCGGTTTTTCCTCAAACTGATAAATGGAATTATCAGGATTGGTGTTGACAATCCCAAAGCGGTAGGTTTCTTCCATTGGCACATCGATGACAGCGACGGTGCAGTCCGCATTTTTTTCTTTGTGGTAGTCGAGCATTTCCGAATAATCCATTTTATAAATGTGGTCACCGGACAGAATCAACACATATTCTGGATTGTACATATCAATGTAATGGATGTTTTGGTAGATGGCATTTGCAGTACCCTTGTACCATTCTGATTTTTCACTTTGCGCATACGGGGGGAGAACATGTACCCCGCCATAGTTGCGATTAAGCCCCCAGGGTTGTCCGTTACCGATATAACTGTTGAGCACCAACGGTTGGTATTGGGTCAAAATTCCGACGGTGTCAATGCCGGAATTGATACAGTTGGACAACGGAAAATCGATGATACGATATTTTCCGCCAAAGGGAACTGCCGGTTTTGCAATATCGGATGTCAATACTTTCAAGCGGCTACCTTGGCCACCTGCAAGAAGCATCGCGATACATTCCTTACTTCTCTCTAACATGATTTTGCCTCCTTCAAATTGATCATAAAACAAACTTTGCTATGGTACAAACTTGGTACGATGCTGTGCTACAGACAGCAAGGGGAGTGATGCTTTTGCTTACGCTTTCGGGCGTAATTGCAAGTAGCAACAGGACATGCGAGGAACGGTGAGTGCGATGGACTTGTCATACCCATGGGACGCAATCGATTCGACAGCAAGAGGGGCGTTTTGAATACCGGTACCGCCAAAATGTACATCATCACTGTTGAAAATGACCTCATAAGTGCCTTCATAAGGGACACCGATGCGGTAACCTTCACGGGTGACGGGGCAGAAATTGCAGATACAAACAATTTCGCCGCCATTGTTATCGATTCGTCGGAATGAAATCATGGAATTGTCATGGTCGTCATGACAGATCCACTGGAATCCTTCCCACGTGGTATCGCGCTCCCACAGTGCAGGGTGTGCAAGGTAAAAATGATTGAGCGCCTTGACATAGTCCTGCATTGCTTGATGTTTGGGATATTTGAGCAGGTGCCAGTGCAGCTGCTTACTAAAGTCCCACTCATCCATCTGTGCAAATTCGCTTCCCATAAACAATAGTTTTTTACCGGGATGCGCCATCATATAGCCGTAAAAGGCTCGTAAATTGTCAAATTTTTGATCATAATCACCGGGCATTTTACTGATCATAGAGCATTTGCCGTAGACCACTTCATCATGGGACATAGGCAAAATAAAGTTTTCAGAAAAGGCATAGGTGAGAGAGAAGGTGATGTTGTTTTGCATCCCCTTGCGATAGATCGGATCTTTGGACATATACTTTAACATGTCATTCATCCAACCCATATTCCATTTGTAGTTGAAACCCAACCCGTCATGATCCGGTGGCATGGTGACCAGTGGGAAAGAGGTAGACTCTTCGGCCATCATCACGCGTCCCGGAAAGGCACTTAGCACGGTGTGGTTGAGGCGTTTTAAAAATTCAATGGCCTCGAGGTTGCGGTTGCCACCATATTGGTTTGGCTGGTAACAATCCTCTTTACCATAATCGAGATAGAGCATCGATGCTACCGCATCAACACGAAGACCATCGATGTGGTATTTATCCAACCAAAACATGGCGTTGGAAATCAAGAAACAGAGCACTTCGTTGCGCCCATAATCAAAAATTCTCGTGCCCCAGTCGCGGTGCTCTTGTTTTAAAGCGTCTTTGTATTCGTAACAACAACCGCCGTCAAACTCATAAAGGCCGTGGGCATCTTTTGGGAAATGTGCCGGAACCCAGTCGAGAATGACCCCAATTCCTTCCTCATGGCAACGGTTGATCAGGTGCATGAGGGCATGTGGTGTGCCATAACGGGAAGTCGGTGCATAGTAAGAAGTTGGTTGATACCCCCACGAACGGTCGTAAGGATATTCGGAAATCGGCATGAGCTCAATGTGGGTATAGCCCATCTCTTTGACGTAAGGGATGAGTTGCTCTGCCAATCGATGGTAGCAAAGATAATCCCCCTGTTCGGTGAGTTTCCAAGAACCGAGATGCAGTTCATAAATATTCATTGGTTGGGCGCAGGAATTTTCCTCTGCCTTTTTGTTGAGGTAAGCCTCATCGGTCCAATGAAATCCTTCAATGTCGTAGATCTTGGAAGCGGTGCCGGGACGTGTCTCGGCATGGTAAGCGTACGGGTCTCCTTTATGGCAGAGATTGCCGTCCGGTTTTTCTATGTAGTACTTGTAGGCATCATAAGTCTCGACACCCGGGATAAAGCATTCCCAAATGGAATCGGAACACTTTTCCATTTGTGGGGCAATGGTGTAGTCCCACTCGTTGAAATCGCCAACGATGCGAATACTGCGTGCATGAGGTGCCCAGACGCGGAAGATGAAACCATCAACGCCGTCTTTTTGCTGGGCATGACTACCTAAAAGATCGTAGCTGTAAAAATTCTCTCCACGATGAAATAGGTAAATGGGAAGGTCTGTCGCTTGGGAAGAAACCGCATTGGTTGTGCTAGTGGTGTTTGCCATAGTTACATTTTGAAAGCAAAAGAGCTGCTTTCTTACCTCCTTATGAAATTGTCAGCAGTAAAATAACGTAAAGTCTTTCATCTATTATAGCATATCTTAGGTAAAATTACTATGAAAAGAATGCACCGTCTGAACGATTTATGCAATACATCTAATGATTGTATGGTATTTTGCGTAATCTGAATAGTCTTTGCCTAAAAATACCATGGAACGCTGATGTATTATGAAAGAAAAAGTGGGATTTTGCCTATTTGACAATTGAAGAGGAGCGCATTATAATATAAATGTACTAAATGGATAGACAACGTCATTGTATGGGAAAAGTAAAATGTAGGTGAAACTTTTCCGTCGAAGGGAAAAAGTCGTATAATTTCACCTGATAATTGATGATAGCGAAGAAGGAAAACCGATTTGCAAACAAAACTGTTTGCAAGAAAGGGGTAGTCTATATGCCGAGAGCGACAAAAAATCGAAAAATATGTGTCATTCCGAAAAACACCGTATTTCAACCACAGGAGGAAGCAACGCTCACCAACATCCTCACATTGGATGAGTTGGAAGCGATTCGTTTGGCGGATTTGGAGGAAATGGATCAGGATCAGGCGGCATTACGCATGGAGGTGTCTCGTGCAACCTTTCAGCGCATTTTGCATGCAGCTAGAAAAACCATTGCAGATGCGTTGGTGCATGGCAAAACCATCCAAATTAAGGGGGGCACCTACATCGTAGCAGACAACCACTGCGAACAAAAGGGCTCCTGTCAAGGATGTCGATTTGAAGAGGAAGAATCTGGGAAAAATGATGCGCAATAAAGAGGATGAATCCTGCACGACGGTTGCAAAACCTATAAGCGCATAGACAAAACATGTGATCGGTGAGTGATATGCTCACCGATGCTTTTTTTGTCTGTGCATGTTTGTCAATCGGAGTTGTACACGGTTGTCCCGTCCATACTGATGATAGTGTATGCGATATTGATTGAGAAAAGAACAGTGCTCGGTAAAAAGCTACATTTGTTAAAATTTGTTGGATGGAAGTTGGCGGTTTTGAACAAATTGTGAAAGAAGAGTGTGAGAAGTTCGACGTTTATCTTGATTTTTTAAAAAGAATTTACTATAATGAGAAAAGCAAAACTATGAGCACAAGGGTGTGTTCGATACAACGGACACCCCAATTTTCAAGATGGGGAGAATCCCATAGCAGGATCATGGGAGGATATTCATGCAAAAATTGACATTTCGACAAGGATTTTATGATGGGATTCCCATTTGCTTGGGATATCTGTCAGTTGCGTTCACATTCGGTATGATGGCCGTTGGTGGCGGTCTTTCTGTCGGTGTTGCTGTTTTGATTTCTATGACAAACTTGACCTCTGCAGGACAATTTGCAGGAACAGGGTTGTTGCTTGCCGGTGGCTCTCTCATTGAAATCGCCGTGACTACCTTTGTCATCAACATTCGGTATCTTTTGATGTCGCTGTCCCTTTCGCAAAAAGTGGACGAGACCTTTACGACAGGCAAACGCTTATTATTGTCCTTTGGCATCACCGATGAAATTTTTGGTGTTGCCTCCACCCATCCACGCATCAACACCTCCTATCTGGCTGGGTTGATTGTAGGTCCTTATGTGGGTTGGGCATTGGGAACGCTGCTAGGGGCTGTGGCAATGGATTTGATGCCACCAATGCTACAAACAGCATTTGGCATTGCCATTTATGGCATGTTTATCGCCATCATTGTACCGCAGGCAAAATCGATGCGTCCGGTGCTTGTAACGGTGTTGATTGCCATTGGATTGTCCACGTTGTTTTCCTATTTACCGATTCTGCAAGATCTGTCTTCGGGATGGGTCATCATCATCTGTGCCGTTATTGCCGCAGGTTTTTCGGCATGGCGTTATCCAATTGCGGTAGAGGGGGACTTGGCATGATGTACACCTTATTGGGTGTGGGGGTCATGATGGCCGTGACCTATCTAACACGCATGTTGCCCATTGTGTTGTTTCGAAAACCATTGCGCAATCGGTTTTTACAATCTTTTTTGGCGTATGTACCCTTTGCGGTATTGGCAGCCATGACCTTTCCAGCCATTTTGTCGATCAGTCCCAACCTCATTTCTTCCATTGTCGGATTGTTGGTGGCGGTGTTGTTGGCATTTTTTAATAGGGGATTACTGGTTGTGGCATTGGGCGCCACCACCTCGGTGTTGATCGTAGAACTGATCTTATCATCTTTGACCTAGGAGGAAAAATCGTATGGGTTTTTCATTAGAGCTTTATCTGCTCAGTGTGATATTTGTGTTTTTTTGTACATATTGTTTCATTGGGTGGGTTTATGAATCGACAGTAGAGTCGGTCATGAATAAAAAACTGATTAACCGTGGTTTTTTGAGAGGACCTTTTATTCCGATTTACGGAGAAGGTGCCATCATTGCTATTTTCCTACTCTCGCCCTTTGAGCAGGATCTGCCGGAAATTGCATTGTTTTTCATCGGTGGTACCGTTGCGTGTATTCTGGAGTATGTGGTCTCCTTTGTGTTAGAACGTCGATTTGGGAAACGTTGGTGGGATTACAGCTCCTGGCCTTTGAACATCAATGGACGGGTTTGTCTGTTTGGCTTTATTGCCTTTGGCGTTTTGATTGTGGTACTGCTTCGATTTCTTCATCCGGCAATTGCGGATTTTTATACCAGTCTGCCGGAATGGATGGTATATTTGATGTCCATCGTTTTGCTTTGTTGGATCGGTGCTGACACTGTCATGAAGTTGCGTGAATTGCACCGTAACAAAGAGGAAGTAGCTGTCGATGCCACAAATGCGTAATGAAAATAAAAAACAGCATGGGAGAGGAATGTCTCTTCCATGCTGTTTTTTTGTATAACAAAGCATGCAATGAATTGGGCGCTCAGTCGAAAACGCCTGCCGGTGCTATCGGCTTTCGTGTAACATAAAGCCATCGGCAATGGCACGAAAGAGTGGGGCGGCATCAGCACTGCCACTGGTGGCACTCTCCACCACAACCGACACTACATAAGTGGGATCATCGGCAGGGAAATATCCCACAAACCATCCATTCAACAACTCTTCCCCTGCCACATAACGTCCCGTTTGTGCGGTAGAGGTTTTCCCTCCGGCAGAGGTATAGGCAGGCAACGCTGTTGAGTCGGCAACCACTAACGCTTCCCAAAGAAGATTCTGTAAGGTCTCGGCAACGGTAGGGGAGAGCGCCGGTGCTGTGACACTGGACGCCGTTGGCACCACCTCACCATCGGTCATCCCCTCTATGAGCAAAGGTGTCGGGCAGTCCCCGTTGCCGGCAACGGTGGCCATCATTTGAGCTAGTGTGATAGGGGTTGCGGAAAATGTCCCTTGTCCAAAGCTGAAATTGGCAAGGCCGGCAGGGGAGGACAGTTCCGATACAGTAGGGAGCACCCCTGCACTGGAAACAATCCCCGGTGCCAAGGTGACATGCTTACCAAACCCACAGTCGGAGGTCACTTGCAAAAGTGGTTCTATTGCAAGCGATTGCCCCAGTGTGATGAAATAGGGATTGCAGCTGTATGCCATCGCTTCCGTCAAGGTCAGTGCACCGTGCCCCTCACGGTCATGGCAATGAAAGGTGAGCCCGTGGACATCCACCTGACCATCGCAGGAAAAATCGGTAGGAAAGGCCGTCTCTTGTGTCAAACTAGCCGCGGTAGTCATCACTTTAAAGACAGAACCGACGGCGTAAGGGGTGAGGGTGCGGTTGAGTAACGGGCTGTTTTCTGCGTGCAATGCGGTCGCAACCGCCGCTGTCTCGTAGGACGGAAAACTTGCCAACGCGCGCAACTTTCCCGTTGCTACCTCCATCACAACAATGGCACCGCTGTCCAGCTCTTGTCCCACTTGTTCCACCAACTGCTGTAGGTCGCGATCAAGCGTCAGTACGACCCCCTCGGTTGGTGTGGCAACGGTCGGTATCTCCACAAAGGAAAGTGCCTTTCCCATCGCGTCCACGCTGTAACGCAGTTGATAGGAGGGGGTGTGTAGCTGTTCGTCATAAGCCAACTCGATGCCTGCAACCCCTTGCCCGGATTGGTCGGTATATCCTATGATGTGGGAAGCAAGTGACTGGGTGCGTGTGGCGGAAGGAAAGATGCAAATTTTGTCGCTGTTGATGGCAGGGATGTCCACCTCACAGGTGAAGAGTTTTCCTTCAGACAGATAATCTGAAAGCTCCTCTTCCGTCAGTGTGGTGTGCGGTGCGAGCAATGCAATACTTTCGGCAGTTGGGATGACATAGGCGGTATAAATTCCTTCCGCTACACCGGTCAATGGTATGAGATTGTGATCGTAAATGACACCACGTGGCGCGGGAATATCAATACTCCGTACCGACTGGTTGGTGGCGGTGACAGCAAGGGTTGGGGTGGTGGCAAGGTAGGCGAGCCAGAGATAAAGGGCGGTGAAAACGGTGCAGATGATGCCGAATAAAATAGATGCGCGTAATTTCATGACAAATTCCTCCGATAGTATTTTAACCAGTAACTAGGTATAATATTTGGAAGAGTTTGAAATATGTTACGAAACGGCAAAGTTCTCGTCAAAAACACTTGAAAAAACGCAAAAAAAGGGTATAATGAGGGGAAGGAAAGTTTTATTTCAAGGAAGGATGGAAAACAAATGACCGGTGAATACATTTTAATTTTAGACTTTGGTGGACAGTACAATCAGCTGATCGCACGTCGTGTGCGTGAGTGCAATGTCTATTGCGAAGTCAAGTCCTATAAAACAAGCTTAGAGGAAATCAAACGCTTGAATCCGAAAGGGATCATCTTTACAGGGGGGCCGAACAGTGTTTACGAAGAGGGTGCGCCGAAAGTAGATCCGGCAATCTTTGATTTGGGCATTCCGGTGTTGGGTCTTTGTTATGGGAGCCAGTTGATGGCACAAACATTGGGTGGCACCGTTGCAAAAGCAGATGCCAGAGAGTTCGGTAAAACCGAAACAAATTTTGATACCACTGCACAAATGTTTTGTGACCTGCCGCAAAACGGCATCGTTTGGATGAGCCATGTTGATTACATTTCTGCGGTACCACAAGGGTTC
This sequence comes from uncultured Oscillospiraceae bacterium, assembly GCA_964370215.1. GTDB lineage: Bacteria > Bacillota > Clostridia > Oscillospirales > Ruminococcaceae > Massiliimalia. The sequence goes on along the minus strand of CAYJIM010000035.1, from coordinate 1,107 downwards.
CGCATTGTTGCAACCACAGCCGACTGTCCGGTTGCCGCAATGGAAGATACCACACGTAATTTTTACGGCATTCAATACCATCCTGAAGTCAACCACACCGAGAACGGTTCGAAAATGCTTCACAACTTCTTGTACCGTGTCTGTGGCTGTACCGGCGAATGGACCATGGGCAACTACGCCCAAACTGCTGTGCGTGATCTGCGTGAAAAAATCGGTGACGGAAAAGCTTTGCTTGCATTGTCCGGTGGGGTCGATTCCTCCGTTGCGGCAGCGTTACTTGCAAAAGCCATCGGTAAACAATTGACCTGTGTGTTTGTTGACCATGGTTTGATGAGAAAAGACGAGGGTGACCAAGTCGAAGAAATTTTTGCCAATGAAGATATTCACTTTATCCGTGTCAATGCAGGGGAACGATTCCTCGGTAAACTTGACGGCGTGGATGATCCGGAAACCAAACGCAAAATCATTGGGGAAGAGTTTATTCGTGTCTTTGAAGAGGAAGCGAAGAAAATCGGCACCGTTGATTACTTTGTACAGGGAACCATCTATCCGGATGTCATTGAGTCTGGAGAAGGGGATGCCGCTGTCATTAAGAGTCATCATAATGTCGGAGGGCTTCCTGATTATGTTGACTTTAAAGAGATTGTCGAGCCACTTCGCCTGTTGTTTAAAGACGAAGTACGCCAGTTGGGATTGGAATTGGGTCTGCCGGAATATCTGGTCTGGCGTCAGCCATTCCCGGGACCTGGTCTGGCCATCCGTATCATCGGGGCAATCACACCGGAAAAGGTTGCGATTTTGCAGGATGCAGACTGGATCTTCAGAGAAGAAATTGCAAAAGCTGGCATGGATAAAGATATCCATCAGTACTTTGCGGTACTCACCAATATGCGCTCGGTCGGCGTTATGGGCGATTTTAGAACCTATGACTACACCCTCGCATTGCGTGGCGTGACCACAACAGACTTTATGACCGCGGACTTTGCCAAAATCCCGTATGAACTTTTGGCAGACATCTCTGCCCGCATCATCAACGAAGTAAACCACATCAACCGTATTGTCTATGACATTACTACAAAACCCCCCGCAACTATTGAGTGGGAATAA
>CAYJIM010000034.1:13170-24568 GCA_964370215.1 uncultured Oscillospiraceae bacterium | reverse complement strand
GTGTTATTGATTCAACAGTGACAACAAGATGGTGCGTGCGGTAGCCGCATCAGCACGACCTCTGGTCTGTTTCATGACACCGCCAATCAATACTTGGAACGCCTTTTCCTTGCCGCCCAAATAATCGGCAACGGCATTGGGGTTCTGGTCAATGGCCGCCTGGCATGCCGCTTTGAGAGCACCCTCGTCGACCCCTGCCAAATCTTCCTGCGAGAGGAACTCCCCGACAGGTTTACCGGATTCCAACATCTTTTCAAAGGTACTCTTTGCAAGATTTGCCTTAACCTTACCGCTTTCCATCAAGGTCGCCAACTCTTGTAGCTGTTCTGCTGTGGTGGCAATTTCAAATTGTTCCTTTTGCTCTTCGGTCGACAGTAGACGGAACACCGACCCGATGATGAGGTTCGCAACCGATTTCGGCTGTTTCAACCCCTCTGCCGCCTTGTCAAAGAACTCCGCAATGCGACGGTATTTGACGATCGACTGTGCATCGATGAGTGGCAAGCCATACGCTTCGGTGTAGCGTGCAAGTTTACTGTCCGGCAATTCCGGCAACGCATCGGCAATCGCTTTGACCTGCTCCTCGGTGGTTTGAATGGTCACCAAATCCGGCTCTCTAAAGTAACGGTAGTCCTGTGCGTCCTCTTTGCTTCTCATGCTCGAGGTTTCGCCGGTGTCGGGATCATAGCGGCGGGTTTCCTGTTCCACCTCTTGCCCCGATTCCAACAGATCCACCTGACGTTCATACTCATATTCCATCGCCTTGGTCATAAAAGCAAAGGAGTTCATGTTTTTGATTTCCGCACGGGTACCAAACTCCTCCTGCCCCATCGGACGGATGGAAATGTTGACGTCACAACGCATCGACCCCTCCTGCATTTTACAGTCGGACACCCCGATGTATTTCATCGTCAGTTGCAGTTTTTCAAGGTATTCCTTCGCTTCCTCCACCGAGCGGATGTCCGGTTCGGAAACAATCTCAATGAGCGGTACCCCACCACGGTTGTAATCGACCAGTGTATCGCCACGACGATGCACGAGTTTTCCTGCATCCTCTTCAATATGAATGCGCAGGATGCGAATTTTTCTACCGCTATCCAATTGGATATACCCATCCGAGCAAAGGGGTTTGTCAAATTGAGAAATCTGATATGCCTTTGCAAGGTCGGGATAGACATAGTTTTTACGATCCATCTTTGCAATGGGGTTGATGGTACAATGGGTGGCAAGTCCTGCACGAATGGCATAATCCACCACACTGCGATTCAGCTTTGGCAGTACCCCCGGTAACCCAATACAAATCGGGCAACAGTTGGTGTTGGGGTCGCCCCCGAACTGTGTGGTACAACCACAAAAAATCTTGGTATTGGTCGAGAGCTCTACATGGGTTTCAAGTCCCGAAACGAGTTCGTATTTCATAATTGTACCCCCTGTTGTAATACTTGAAATGCGCTGTCCCCCACCTGTTGTTCATACTGGTAGGCAACGTTTAGCATGGTTTTTTCCGCAAAACGATTGGCAATCAGCTGCATCCCAATCGGCATCCCTTCACTGTCAAAGCCACATGGCACCGACATGGCAGGCAGACCGCAAATGTTGACCGGCACGGTGCAAATATCAGTCAGATAGGTTTGTACCGGATCTTTGCCGGTAAATTCCAACGGAAATGCCGTCATCGGCACCGTTGGGGTCAACAGCACGTCACACTGACCAAAGAGGCGATCAAACGCCTTGATGATATTGCCACGCAGCGACTGCGCTTTTTTATAGTAAGCATCAAAATACCCCGAGCTCAACACATAGTTGCCGAGCAGAATGCGGCGTTTGACCTCCGCACCAAAGCCCTCACTGCGTGTTTTAGAGATCATTTCCTCGACGTTGCGGTAATCCTCGGTGCGATAACCATAGCGCACCCCGTCATAACGGCTGAGGTTGGAGGTCGCTTCTGCACAGGCGATGATGTAGTACACCGGCAGTGCATATTTTAAGATCGGCAATTCCAGTTCTACAATTTCGGCCCCCATTTCACGGTAGGTTTCAATCGCTTTGTCCATCGCCGTTTTGACATCACCGGTGATGCCTTCAAAATATTCCTTCACGATCCCGATTTTTTTGCCTGCAATCGAATCGGTCAAACCGGAAACGGTTTCTTCTCTGCGTCCTTGGCTTGTGGAGTCCATCTCGTCTTTGTCGGAAATGGCATCAAACAGGATGGCGGTGTCCTCTACCGTATGGGTAAAGGGACCGATTTGGTCAAGGCTTGACGCATAAGCAATCAATCCAAAACGGGAAACCGCGCCATAGGTCGGCTTCATCCCCACCAACCCACAAAAGCTTGCCGGCTGACGAATCGATCCACCGGTGTCGGAACCGAGTGCGTACACCGCTTGGTTTGCAGCGACCACCCCTGCCGAACCACCCGACGATCCACCTGCGACACGCCCGGTGTTATACGGGTTTTTGGTACCGCCAAAATAAGAGGTCTCGGAGGAAGAACCCATGGCAAATTCATCCATGTTGGTTTTGCCGATCAAGATCGCCCCTTGTGCTTTGAGTGCTTTCCAGACAGTTGCATCATAGATCGGGTTATAGCCTTCTAAAATCTTGCTTCCACAAGTGGTTTCAATGCCATCGGTCGACATGTTGTCTTTGAGTGCCATTGGAATCCCTTCCAACAGTCCGATGGTTTCTCCCTTTTGAATCTTTTCGTCCACGGCACGTGCCGCTTCGAGTGCGACCTCTTCGGTGACACAGATGTAGCCGTTGATGCCGTTTTCATCCGCTTTTGCCGCTTCCAAATAGCGTTTTGTCAGCGCTTCACAGCTGATTTGGCCTGTCTGTAATTGCTCGTGTACTTTTCTGATTCTGCTTTCCATGGCTGACACCTCCTATTTGACAATTTTTTTGACAGGGAAAAAGCCGTCTTCCCCACCGTCTACATTTTTTAAGATCTGCGCTCTCGGATAGGACGGCAAAACGACATCCTCTCTGAACACATTGGCAAGTCCGCTGATCCCGTCAAACTCATCATGCTCGTCCATTGCCGCATTGATGGTGTCGGCAAAGGCAATGATTTCGCCCATATCATGGGTCATCGCTTCCAATTCTTCTTCGGTGAGGGACAGTTTGGACAGTTTTGCGATTTTTTGAATTTCATCTTTGGTTACCATCTCGATTTCCTCCTTTTATGCGATAGAGGGATTGCCCGATTTTGATCAGACAACCCCTTTGTGTGCTGTTATTTTCTATCTGATTTTGATGTGTACGTCACGGAGTTGTTGTTCCGATACGTCACACGGTGCGTTCAATAGTAGATCCTGTGCCGATGCATTCATCGGGAACAAAATGACCTCACGGATATTTTCTTCCTCTGCAAGCAACATCAACATACGGTCAACCCCCGGTGCCATGCCGGCATGTGGTGGCGCACCATATTGGAATGCACGGTAAAGGGAGGAGAATTTCTCTTTGAGTTCCTCTTCGCTGTATCCTGCAATTTCAAATGCTTTTTTCAGCGTTGCCAGATCGTGGTTCCGCACAGCCCCCGACGACAATTCTACCCCATCACAAACGATGTCGTATTGATACGCCAAAATATCCAGCGGATTTTTGGTGTTGAGTGCTTCCAAGCCACCCTGTGGCATCGAGAACGGGTTGTGGGTAAAGATGATGTTGCCGGTTTCTTCGTCTTCTTCATACATCGGGAAGTCAACAACAAAGCACATTTTCACCACCGACTCGTCGATGAGATTCATGCGACGTGCCACTTCAGTGCGAATTTGCCCTGCAAATTTCGGTGCTTGTACACGGTCGTCAGCGATAAAGTAGCAGACATCGCCACCTTTTAAGTCCCCTCTTGTCAACAACTCTTTGCGTTGATCATCGGTCAAGAATTTATCAATCGGCCCCAGATAAGTCAGTTCTTCGGTCACTTTGACATACCCTAACCCCTTCATCCCGATGGATTTTGCAAAGGACTCCATCTTTTCAAAGAAGCCTTTGGATTGGGAAGCGGCCCCCGGTACACGCAAACCACGCACCGTTTTGCCTTGGAATGGTTTGAAGTCGGAAGTCAAAAACTGATCGGTCAGTTCAAAGATTTCCAGTGGGTTGCGCAGGTCCGGTTTATCGGTGCCGTATTTGAGCATGGCATCGGCATAGCTGATGCGTGGGAAGGAAAGATCCACTTCCTTTTTGGAGAATTTTTTGAAGGTTTCCCCCAAAATCACTTCCGCTACTTTGAATACATCCTCTTGGGTGGCGAATGCCATTTCAAAGTCCAATTGATAAAATTCACCGGGCGAACGATCCGCTCTGGCATCTTCATCACGAAAACAAGGGGCGATTTGGAAGTAACGGTCAAAACCCGATACCATCAACAGCTGTTTGAAAATCTGTGGTGCTTGTGGCAGGGCATAGAATTTCCCGTGGTGCTTTCTGCTCGGAATGAGATAGTCTCTTGCCCCTTCCGGAGAGGATGCCCCAAGGATCGGTGTTTGCATTTCCAAAAAGCCGATTTCGGTCATTTTTTCACGCAAAAAACTGATGACTTGTGCACGCAAGATCATATTTTCATGTACTTTTGGGTTGCGCAAATCCAAAAAGCGGTATTTCAAGCGCAGGTCTTCCTTGGTTTCTTTGGAAGTGAGCACGTCAAACGGCAACGCGTTGGGACTCCCCCCCAAAAGGGTCAACGTGTTGGTGACCACTTCAACGGTACCGGTTGCAATTTTATCATTGACGGTATCTTCGGCACGCAGTACCACTTCGCCTTCCACGGTGACGGTACTTTCACGGTGCACTTCATCCAACAGGGACTGATCGTGTACAACGACTTGTACCACCCCGTAATGATCTCTCAGATCCAAAAACAGGATGCCGCCGTGGTCTCTTATATTTTCTACCCACCCTGCAACGCGCACTGTTTGGCCGATCGCCGTTTCAGTGACATCGCCACAACGGTGCGTACGATATTCATTTTGTAAAAACATCATTTCACTTCCCTGTATCTAGTTTGAATTTGCCCTCTATTGACAGCGATTTTTTTGCTACCAAGATCGAGAATGCCATATTGTCTAATCATACACCAAATGGCGGTAATTGTCAATCATTTGAAAGGGGAATTACTTTTTGGTGTTGCGGCGGTAGGCAAGGTAGCTTTCCAAAATGATGGTTGCCGCTACTTCGTCGATGATTTCTCGACGCTTTTTGCCACGCACATCCACCTGATTGAGGTAGGTGTGTGCTTGCATGGTGGTTTGTCGTTCATCCCAAGTTTCTACAGGGAGCGGAATGAGTGCCTTGAGTGCTTTTGCAAATTTTTCACACAGCTCAGCACGTGGGCCTTTAGAGCCGTCCATATTTTTGGGAAGTCCCACCACAACCATGTCAACCCCCAATTCATGGGTTGCCGCATAGGCGACCTTCTTCACACAGGTTTCAAAGTCACGCTCGTGGATGACTCCCATCGGGGAAGCCAAAAATTCACTGCGGTCACATACCGCAATGCCGGTACGTGCTTCGCCAAAGTCTACTGCCATAATTTTCATCTTGTTTGTTCTCCTGTCTTTGTCGCTACCACGGTTTGACCGTGCCGACAATCTCCTTCACGGAGGCGATATTTTTTTGATCCAGCCATGCGTTCATCCCGTCAATGACCTTGACCGGCGACATCGGGTCGGCAAAGAGGGCCGCCCCCATCTGTACTGCGCTTGCCCCCGCCATCATCATTTCAATGGCGTCGTTTGCAGTGCTGACACCGCCCATGCCGACAACCGGCACCGACACGGCATTTGCTACCTGCCACACCATGCGCAACGCCACAGGGAATACCGCAGGACCCGACAGGCCACCGACATTGTTTTTCAAAATCGGACGGCCGGTGTTGATGTCAATGCGCATCCCAAGCAAGGTGTTGATGAGGGAAATGGCATCCGCCCCCTCGGCTTCTACCGCTTTGGCAATGTCGGCAATACTGGTGACATTGGGGGAGAGTTTGACCATGACCGGTTGGGTCGCCACCGCTTTGACAGCCCCTGTAATCTCTGCTGCCGCCTCGCAAGAAGTGCCAAAAGCGGCGCCCCCTTGTTTGACGTTGGGGCAGGAAATGTTGAGTTCAATGAGGTCGACCGCTGTCCCTTGCAAGCGTTTGACAATCTCAACACAGTCCTCCACCGTATGTCCTGCGACATTGGCAATGACTGCAATGTCCTTGGCCGCAAGGTAAGGTAGTTCCTCGTTGATAAAATGATCGATGCCGGCATTTTGAAGCCCGACCGAATTGAGCATCCCTGCCGGCGTTTCTGCCACACGCGGTGCGGGGTTGCCATTTTGTCCGTTTAATGTAGTGCCTTTACAGGAAAGGCCACCCAAACGTTCCAATGGGTATAAATCGAGGTACTCTCTGCCAAATCCAAATGCACCCGATGCCGGAATGATTGGATTTTTCAACTGCACCCCTGCAATGTTTACCGATAAATCAGCCATACTTTTTTCTCCCTTAACCACCTATCACAGTCGACAGGTGCTATAAAAATTTTCGAAACCCTCTCACATCTGCGGTGTATCCCAATTGCTCGTAAAAGCGATGAGCATCGGTGCGAAATCCGGAGGATACCAAATTGATCATACAGCAGTGTTCTTTGACCGCCATCTCTTCAACTTCTTTCAGCATTGCCTTGCCGATCCCCTTACCACGACACACGTCTGAAACGGCCACGTTTTCAACAATCATCATGGGGCGGCACTGCGCACAAAGGTCGGGCATGATGAGTACCGTGACGGTTGCCACAAGCTTGCCCTCGACATCCACCCCTAGGAGATGATATCCTGGAATATGTGCAATCTGCTGTAACAGTTGTTTCATTTTTTCCACATCCGGTTTTTGATCAAACGCGGTGTAAAGGTCTGCCAATGTAGGCAGATCCTGTTCGGTGATGGCACGAAGCATACGTTTTTCTCCTTCTAATCGAAAATGACCTGTTCTGCCGAGAATACAGGACCATCTTTACATACATGGGCAAAGTATTCCTCACCGTTTTTCACCGTTTTGCAGGCACAGACAAGGCAGGCACCCACACCACATCCCATGCGCTCTTCGAGCGACACTTCACAGGCGACATCGACTTCCTTTGCCAGCGCCACAATGCCTTTCAGCATCGGGTGTGGGCCACAGGCACAAATGAGATCCGGTTTTTGTTGTTGTAGCAGTGTTTTCAGCGCTTCGGTAACAAATCCTTTTTGCCCTTTGCTCCCGTCATCGGTACACAGCACGGTGTCACAAACTGCTTCAAAATCCGATTGCAAAATGACGGCGTCGGCACTGCGAAAGCCCAAGATAGCGGTGGCGTTTTGGTACTGCTTTGCTGTTTCAAGCATTGGCGGTACACCGATTCCCCCACCGATGACAACGACCTTTTTGTCGGCAGGCAGTACGGTAAACCCTTTGCCCAAAGGCCCCATGACATCCATCAAGTCCCCTTGATTTAAACGTGTCAGTGCCTGGGTTCCTTCCCCTCTCGCTTCAAATACCACACGAACGGTGCCATTTTGTTTGTCAATCCCACAAATGGAGATGGGGCGACGCAGGAAAAAGCCATCGACTTTGATGTGCACAAACTGCCCAGGCTTCGCTTCTTTTGCCATTTCAGGTGCCAAAATCACATAGTCGTAACAGTTTTTGGCAAGGTTATTCTTTTGTAGAATGGGAAAACTCCCTTGTACATAGCTCATTTACTTCTCCTCTATTCCAAGCGTGTTTCGGTTTAATTGCCAAACTCCTGTTGGCAATAGATACAGCGGTAGCGACGATGCTCCACATCGGTTAATTTAAACACCTGCTCTACGGTATCATCAATGGAGGTGATACAACGCGGATTTTTACACTTGACCACCCCATGGATCTCGGATGGTAAGGTGATGCTTTTCTTTTCAGCAATGCGCCCATTTCTGATGACATTGACGGTAATATTGTGATCAATGAAACCCAAAATATCAAGGTTCAGATCAATGGCACCCTCAATTTTGATGATGTCTTTTTTGCCATAGGTGGCACTGCGTACATTTTTGATGATCGCCACACTGCAATCTAAGCGATCCAACTTCAAATACTTGTACAGTTCCATGCTCTTGCCTGCCTGAATGTGGTCGATGACAAGACCTTCCTGTAAACTATCGATATTTAACATCTATTCCCCTCCTTTTAACGATCCAATTCCAGTAGCATGAGGATGAGTGCCATACGCACATAAACACCATATTGTGCCTGCTCAAAGTAAACAGCACGTGGATCATTGTCCACTTCCACCGCAATTTCATTGACGCGTGGCAAGGGGTGTAGTACCTGCATGTCATCTTTTGCAAGTGCCATCTTCGCCGCATCCAAAATATAGCTGTCCTTCAAACGGACATAGTCTTCCTCATTGAAAAAGCGTTCCTTTTGCACCCTTGTCATGTAGAGGATGTCAAGATCCTTGATGACATCTTCCAAACGAGCCGCTTCCACAAAGGGAATCTCCTGCCGTTTGATGACCTCTTCCATGATGTAGGTCGGCACTTTCAGTTCCGGTGGCGAGATGAGCACAAAGCGAATGCCCTCATACCGTGCAAGCGACTTGATGAGGGAGTGCACCGTTCTGCCAAATTTCAAATCCCCACACAGCCCAATGGTCAGGTTTTTCAATCTCCCCTTTTTGGCTTGAATGGTCATCATATCGGTCAGTGTTTGGGTTGGGTGTTGGTGACCGCCGTCCCCTGCATTGATGACCGGAATGGTGGAGACACGTGTTGCCACCAAAGGTGCCCCCTCTTTGGGGTGGCGCATGGCACAGATGTCGGCATAACAGGAAATCATCCGAATGGTGTCCGACACACTCTCTCCTTTTGCCGCAGAAGAACTGTCGGCAGAGGAAACGCCCAAAACCGTTCCACCCATGCGCAGCATTGCCGATTCAAAACTGAGGCGGGTTCTGGTACTCGGTTCAAAAAATAACGTCGCTAAAATTTTCCCGACACAATGTTGTTGGTAAGCGGATGGATTGTTTGCAATCGACTGTGCAAGATCCAACAATGTTTGGGTCTCTTCGATTGACAAATCAAACGGTTCAATGACATGTTTCATGGCAAATACCCCTTTCTCTTTGTTATTTATTATAATGGATCTCGGATAAGCGGTCAAGCCTTTTGACACACCCTTGTCAAAGCCTTGAAAGATGTGACATTTTTCATTGCGAAATTTGACAAAATATGCTATGATAAAAATACAATCTACTTTTGGAAAGGCGGAATCATTTTGATGAAAGCGCTCACCGTCGCACAGATGCGAAAAGCCGAACAACTGGCTTTTGAAGGCGGGGCAACCCCCTTACAACTCATGAAGCAAGCAGGACATGCCTGTGCTTCCTTTTTATTGAACCGACACAAGCTCATCAGCCAACCGGTCGTCATTCTCTGTGGCAAGGGAAACAACGGCGGGGATGGGTTTGTCATCGCAGAATACCTCCATCGCCGCGGGGCGGATGTCACCGTGGTGCTCTGTCAGGGAAATCCCAAAACCGAACCGGCAAAGGATGCTTTTGCTGACATTGAACTGACCGTCCCGATTTTGCAAATCGGGCAAAGCCAGACGGTGAGAGAGCGCTTGCAGGAAGCCACCTTGATTGTCGACGCCATTTTTGGTATTGGCTTCACAGGGGAACTACCGGCACCACTCGCCTCCTTTTTCACCCTCATCGAGTCGCTTGGTTGTCCGGTTTATGCCATCGACATCCCCAGTGGCCTGTCAGGTGATCACCGCGAACCAACCACTTCCTTTTTACGCCCCACCATAACCCTTGCACTCGGTGCTTACAAAAAGGTGCACCGCCCGTCCATCACGCCTGCCCCTTGTGGGGAAGTACTGCTGTTGGACGTTGGCATCGACGCACGTTTCATCCGTGAAGCGGGGTTTGAGCTGATCTCCATCGACAAGGATCTTGCCGCCAAACTGCTGCCCAAACGAAACCCACACACCAACAAGAGCGACTACGGAAAACTCTTGCTTGTTGCCGGCAGTGTCGGCATGAGTGGCGCTGCAATGATGGCAACCAAAGCGGCACTGCGCAGTGGCAGTGGCATCACCATTTTGGCCACCCCACAGCAAACAGCCGGTATGGTCGCCCCGATGATGATGGAAGCGATGACCATTCCGCTCCCACAAAATCAAAGTGGTAGTCTGAGTGGTAGCTGTCTGCCCATGCTGCAACAGCTCTGCCAAAACTCTTCCGCCTTGGTGCTCGGCTGTGGCCTGGGACACAACAATGAGACTGCCGATATGGTCTGCAAACTCATTGAAGGCTGTGACATTCCGATTTTGTTGGATGCCGATGGCATAAATGCCGTCTGTCGTGACATAACTATGGTTAAGAGACTGAAAAATCCGGTCATCATGACCCCTCACCCCGGCGAATTTGCGCGGATGATGGGGCTGACCGTTGCTGAAGTAGAGGCCGATCGTGCCACCCTTGCCGCCGAAGCCGCTGAAACTTTGGGGATCATCTTGGTGCTCAAAGGCCATGAAACAATTGTGGCACTGCCAAACGGTGTGGTGTTCTGTAACACCACCGGCAACGCAGGGCTTGCCAAAGGTGGCTCGGGCGATGTCCTTGCCGGCATCATTGGGGGCTTACTTGCCCAGCACCACTTAAGTCCCGAAACGGCAACGGTACTCGGTGTTTACTTGCACGGACTTGCCGCCGACTACTGTGGCGTGCGCTACTCTCAATACAGCATGACCGCCACCGATATCATTGAGGCACTGCCGTTGGTGTTCAAGCAAACCGAGGCGGCAACAGCAGATCCGGAGGCATATTTCAGTCAATTCTAATCATAGAAGGGCTGTGATCTTGTTGCGTCATACCAAACAATCGATCAATTTGGTGGTACCCTTTGTGGTGCTGTTGGTGCTCATCGCCTTAGGTCTTTCCATTCTACTGCAAACACCAAAAGAAGAAGCGGCACAAACGGTGACTCCCACCATTCCCGAAACCTTTACTGCACAGGCAAACATCCAGTATCAAGGGATGTCCTTTGTCGCCGACTGCAACAAAACCGCACCAAACGCCCTTTCCTTGACATTGCTAGAGCCCGACCCCCTTGCCGGAGTGACACTTTCCGTGGTCGACCAGAACACCACCGTGTCCTACCGTGACCTATCGGTGACCCTCGACCCTGATTCGCTACTGGTACAAAGTGCGGCAGGGGTGCTCTTAAACCTGTTGAACAGCACGACCGATAGCGGTGTCAGCGCTGCCCTTGAGGGTGACACCTTTGTCTTGACAGGGGAAAACACCGAGGGGGATTTTCGTGTATCGATCGACCCGAACACAGGGGCTGTCCTTGAAGCCTCGATGCCGGACCAACA
>CAYJIM010000034.1:0-13070 GCA_964370215.1 uncultured Oscillospiraceae bacterium | reverse complement strand
GGAGAAATCGTAATGAATGTTACGGTTTCTCTTTTTTTACTCATCAAATATACTGCTCGGTGGTTGTCACCGCTCTGCAACTGTGTTATAATGAAATAGAATATGGCACATACCAAAACATTTGAAATTAGGAGGGTAACATTATGAAAGCCATTGGATTTGACAACGACAAATACCTGTCCATGCAATCCGAACACATCAAGCGCCGCATTGCAGAATTTGGCGGCAAACTGTATCTGGAATTTGGCGGCAAACTATTTGACGATTACCATGCGTCACGTGTCCTGCCGGGATTTCAGCCGGACAGCAAACTAAAATTATTACTGCAATTATCCGATCAAGCGGAAATCGTCATTGTCATCAATGCGGTTGACATTGAGAAAAACAAGTTACGCGGCGACCTCGGAATCACCTATGATGCCGACGTTTTGCGCCTCATCGGGCTGTTCCGCGGACAAGGCCTTTTGGTCAGCAGTGTGGTACTGGCACAGTACACCGGACAAACTGCCGCAGACGCATTCCAAAAACGGTTGGAAAACATGGACATCCGCGTTTACCACCACTACCCCATCGCTGAATATCCGAGCAATATTCCTCACATCGTCAGTGAACAAGGGTACGGTAAAAACGATTATATCGAAACGACAAAACCACTCGTCGTCGTTACTGCCCCCGGTCCCGGTAGCGGTAAAATGGCCACCTGTTTGTCCCAGCTTTACCACGAACATCGTCTGGGGATCAACGCAGGTTATGCAAAATTTGAAACCTTCCCGATTTGGAGTTTGTCCTTAAAACACCCTGTCAATCTGGCATACGAAGCGGCTACCGTCGATCTCAAAGACGTCAACATGATTGACCCGTATCATCTCGACGCCTACGAAAAAACCGCCGTCAACTACAACCGTGATGTCGAAATCTATCCTGTATTGGAAGCGATTTTTGACCGCATTTACGGCAAGAGCCCCTACAAGTCTCCGACCGATATGGGCGTCAACATGGCAGGTTTTTGCATCAGCGACGACGAAGTTGTGCGCGAAGCCTGTAAACAGGAAATCATTCGCCGTTATTATCAGGGGCTTTGCGACCTGCGCAACGGCCGTGTCGACGACGATTCGGTTTACCGTTTGCAACTGCTGTTGAAGCAGGTGGGTGCCACCCCAACCGATCGTGAAGTGGCGGTTGTTGCAGGGCAATTGGATGAGCAAACAAACCATCCGGCTGCTGCCATCCAACTGCCGGATGGCTCGATCGTCACCGGCAAAACCAAAGAACTGCTGGGTGCCTCTGCGGCAGTGCTTCTCAACAGTTTGAAAAAGTTGGCAGGCATTGACGATCACATCGCACTACTGTCCCCGTTGACCATCGCACCGATTCAAGACTTGAAAATCAACTACATGGGCAACATCAACCCACGTCTGCACACCGATGAAGTGCTATTGGCACTCTGCATCAGTGCGGCAACCAACCCCACCGCCGCTTTGGCAATGGAGCAACTGGGCAATCTGCGTGGCTGTGAGGTGCATTCCACCGTCATGCTGTCCGCTACCGATGAAAATCAGTTCAAAAAGCTCGGCATGAACGTCACCTGTGATGCCGTCTCCAAATAGTCTAAAAAAACAACCTTCGCTGCGATAGAAGTAGCAAAAAGCGCCAAAGAAATATTTTTTCCAAAAAAATGCGCACTTTGTGTTGACAAAGAGCAAAAACCGTGCTATAATAGCTAAGCACTCGACAATCGAGTATGCGCCGGTAGCTCAGTCGGATAGAGTGTTTGGCTACGAACCAAAAGGTCGGGGGTTCGAATCCCTTCCGGCGTGCCAAAAAAACCAATCAGTTTATCTGATTGGTTTTTTTATTTTGTTACCGATCAAACATGAAACGGAGTGTTCTTATGACTGTAAAGAAATCAAAAGGCATCATTCTCCTCGTATTTTTCGCATTTCTCATCTACGGCAGCATTGAAAGTATGCGTACCGCGACACTTTCCGCTGTTGTAGCGGAAAACGGGCTTTCCTATTCCCTTGGGGGCACCATTGTTACCGTCTACTTCATCGGGTACATCCTTTCCAACTTTGTGATGAGTACACTTGCAAAAAAAATTGGCAGTCGTAAGATACTGCTGTTGAGTTTGGTGCTGTTTCTTGTCGGCAGTGTCGTTTATATCTTAGGGGGACTGACCTCCCTACTCATCGGCATTTTTATCACCGGGGTGGCAGGTGGTGCCATTGCCGTATCCGGCAACCACTTGGTGGTGGAAGCGGATCCTGACAACAAGGGGCGCAACCTCAACTGGACCTCGCTGTTTCACAGTGTTGGCTCGATGCTCATGCCGCTGTTTTGCTCTTTTCTGTTTGCGGCAAACATCAGTTGGACAACAGCCTACCTTTCCGTCCTGCCCTTTGTTGGACTTGCCATGGTTTGTGCCTTTTTCCCTGCCTTCAAAAAATCGGCACCGACACAACAAGTAGTCGTCGATGAGCCGGTTGAGACGACAACCACACAGCGGTTCACCCCAAACAAAGGTTTGATCCTGCTTTTGGTCATGGTGTTTTTATATGTATTTAGTGAAGTGGGTCTCATCACTTGGCTGGTAGAATTTTTGAGCACACAAAAAGGGATGTCGATCGAAGATGCTTCCCGTTACCTGTCGGCGTACTTTTTGCTTGTCATGGTGGGGCGTCTTGTCGGTGGTGTGGTCATTGACCGCATCGGGCATGAGAAGAGCATTGTCATCATGTCTGCCGCCGCCATCTTGTTTATTGCCGCCGGCATTCTCACCAATGATTGGAGTGGCTTACTGTTTGCCATTTCCGGTTTGTTCTATGCCACGATCTACCCGACGGGCATTGCCATCATTTCGACACTGATGCCAAAGAATACTCAGCAGGCCATCGGACTGTACAGTGCCTGTGGTGGTATTGGCGGAGCGGTCAGTGGTTATTTGATGGGTGCTGTGGGCGACCTGTTGGGCATCAGCTTTGCGATGTGGTTTATCATCCTGTTTTTGGTTGGTGTCATTGTCAGTACGCTGTTGATCAAACGGGCCAGCAGCACCGGCAGACGTAGTGAAAAATCGGGTGACAGATAAAAATTTTGTCCACTTTTTCAAAAGTGGTGGAGTTTGAGGCAACGCCTCAAGTCTTGCTTGCCGATAGGCAACCATCTAGCGTCCGTATCTAAGGGCTTTGGTGAAAACCAAAGTCCTTTTTGGCGTAGTGAACGGGCGGACAGGCATAGAAGCCTGTCCCTACAGACGGTATTTTTATTTGCTGATTGCGTGAATAGTGAACAGCAACACACACCAAATCATAACTATGACGCTCCTTATATTAGTAACTCCTAACAAAGTTTAAAAAACATCCACAATTTCAGTTGACAATTCTATTAGCATATGCTAACCTTTAAAGGCTAGTTAAGACTAACCGCTTATAAAATAAAGGAACTTACACTATGAAAAAATATCGCATCACCGTTGTTATGCTCCTACTAATCCTGATATTATCCGTTTTATCGGTGTTCATCGGGGCATACGACGTATCGCTTGCCGGCATCTTAGAAGGGGACTTTTTACAGTTGACCGTCCTACTAAATGCACGTCTCCCTCGTCTGTTGGCACTGTTGTGCACCGGTATTGGCATGAGTATCGCAGGCCTTATCATGCAAAATCTCTGCATGAACAAGTTTGTCTCCCCCACCACAGGGGCGACCATCTCGTCGGCACAATTGGGCATTGTCATCGGTTTGATCCTCATTCCGACTGCAACGCTTGCTGTACGCACCATCTTCGCCTTCGCCGCTTCCGTTTTGGGTACTTGGGCATTCGTCTGGTTCATTCAAAAAATCAAATTCAAAGACGTTATCATGGTGCCCTTAATCGGGATCATGTTCAACAGTGTCATCGGTGGGGTTGTCAGTTACCTCGCTTATGAAAACGACCTTTCACAAGTACTGAGCAATATGCTGGTCGGGGACTTCTCCCTCGTTCTTGCCGGTCGCTATGAGATTGTATTTTTGATTGTCCCACTTGTCATCATCGCATTCATTTATGCCAATCACTTTAACATTGTCGGGATGGGTGAAAACTTTTCTACAAACCTCGGGGTCAACTACAAGCTGATCCTATTCGGTGGACTTTCCATTGCCGCCATCATGACTGCCAGTGTCGTGGTCACCGTTGGTACCATTTCTTACATCGGGTTGATTGTGCCAAACATTGTCGCGATGTTTCGCGGTGATAAAATTCGTGGTAGCATCTGGGATGTGGCCATTTTCGGGGCACTCTTTGTCCTCGCCTGTGACATCATCGGCAGGATCATCATTCAGCCGTACGAACTGCCCATTGAGTTGATTTCAGGTGTCATCGGTAGTATCGTATTTATCGCACTACTCTTCAAGCGCCTCAACCAAGGCAGAACCAAAGTGAAAAAAAAGGAGGCCGTGTCTCATGGATAACGTTTCAGCGGTTATCAAACCAACTGTCACAAGTGCGGTCTCGACCAAGAAGAAAATGGCTTCTTCCACAAAACTGCTCATTCTGCTGGGTCTTTCCGTTGCAGCAATTCTGATCTATCAATTCATCTTTATTGATATGAAATACTTTGATTATGCGATGACCATTCGTTCGCCAAAACTGATTGCCATGATCATTGCGGCATTCTGCATTGGGACGGCGAGTATTGTCTTTCAGTCGATCATTCGCAACCGTATCGTCACCCCTTGCCTACTGGGGATGAACTCATTGTACATTCTCATCCACACCGGCATTGTCTTTTTCCTCGGCAACGATAGCCTGTTTGCCACCAACAAACAACTCTCCTTTGTCATCGACATTGTCTTGATGGGGCTATTGGGCACCATCATTTACGGGACACTCTTTAAAAAGACCCGTTATAACATTCTCTACGTCCTGTTGGCAGGTACGGTGCTGGCGACCTTTTTCACCAGCCTTTCGAGCACCATGACCCGCGTCATGGACCCCAATGAATACGACCAACTACTCACCGAATTGGTGCCGGGATTCGACCATGTCAATGGGGAACTCATTGTCATTGCACTGGTACTCATGGCGATCACTGCTGTCGTATTCTGGAAAGACATCAAGTTATTGGATGTCATCACTTTAGGCAAAAACCAGGCGATCAACTTAGGGGTGGACTATGATAAAACCGTCCGCCGATTGCTCATCGGGGTGACTTTCTTCATCACCATTGCGACAGCTTTGGTCGGCCCCATCTCTTTCTTGGGGTTGATCATTGCAAATCTTTCCAGAGAGCTGTTCAAAACTTACAAACACAGTTATTTGATGGTTGGCGCCTTCTTAATGGGTGTGGTTGTTCTGCTCGGCGGACAAACCCTCATTGAACATCTATTTGGCTTTAGCACACAAATTTCAGTCTTTATCAACCTGTTTGGTGGCGCATACTTCCTATTCCTTGTGCTGAAAAACAAAGGAGTTTAACGATGAAAATAAAACAAATCAACAAAGCCTATGGCGAAAAGCATGTTGTCAAGGAAGTCACCTTTCAACTGCCCCGTGGTAAAGTCATTTCACTCATTGGCCCCAATGGTGCAGGTAAATCCACCGTTCTCAACATCATCACTCGATTGATCGCGCAGGACAGCGGTGAAGTGCAGTTTGGCGATACTGAATTGACCAAATGGAACAGCAAGGAACTAGCCAAAAAACTTGCCATCTTAACGCAACAAAATAATATTTCCATGAAGCTCACGGTGCGCGAGTTGGTCTGCTTTGGCAGATTCCCCTATTCGGGAAGCAACCTCACCAAAGAGGATTACGACATGGTGGATATGGCGATCAATTATATGGAACTCGGCGAATTCACCGATCGGTTCATCGATGAACTGTCGGGCGGTCAGTTACAACGTGCGTACATTGCCATGGTCATTGCGCAGGACACTGACTTTGTCTTTCTCGACGAACCGACCAACAACCTTGACATCTATCATTCTTCCAACCTCATGAAGTTGGTACGCCGATTGAGCGAAGAGATGGGCAAAACTGTTATTTTGGTATTGCATGAAATCAACTTCGCCTCGGTCTACTCCGATTACATCGCCGCGTTTAAGGATGGGGAGCTGTATAAATTTGGGGAAGTTGCCGAAGTCATGACCAAGGAAACGCTCAAAGACCTTTATCAAGTAGACTTTGACATTCAAATGGTCAAAGGCAAACCCGTTTCTATTTACTACTAATCCAAAAAAAGGAGTATAAGAAGATGTCTAAAAAAACAGAACTGCTCTCCCAGTTTGTCACTTGTGGCAATCTGATTGAAAAAAAGAGAGCACATTTTGAGAAAATTGAAGTCCATGAAGACTTGTTGTTGAGCGGATTAACCTCCGAAGAACAGGAAACACTCAGCCAACTGCTTACAAAAATGCAGGATTTTTGGCGCGCTGCACATCAGGCAAGACAACAACAATCCTAGCCCAATTACCTCGCTTCTTGCGAGGTAATAAAAACTCAGAAAGTTAGTCTCGTGTAACAAATGTTGTAAAGCATTCCTGCTTTATCATAAAATCAAATTATTTTTTTGCTTTAAGAAAGGAATCCATTATGAAAAGATTACTTACTATTTTATTAGCGAGTGCAACCGCCATCACCATGACTGCTTGTACTGCCACTGAAACACCTGCAACCGACACACCGGCAGAAGAAACCACCTCTACTGAAGAAGCAGCGCCGGCGGAGGAAGCCACTCCTGCAACCGTGACCGTCAGTGTTGAAAATGCGACAGGCGAGATGGTTGATGTTGATTTCCCAACCGACGCCGATCGCATTGTTGTCCTAAACTGGCAAACCATGGACTTTTTGGATGCTGTTGGTATGGGTGATAAAGTCGTCGGCTTGATCAAAGGTGGCTCTTACCCCTCGCATCTGGAAGAGTATGTTTTGGATGAAAACATTCAAAATGTTGGCGGCATGAAAGACATCGATATGGAAGCGGTCATGTCGTTGGAGCCTGACATCATCTTCTCAAGCGACAGAACGGCGGAACAATACGACGAATTCTCCATCATTGCACCGACGATGTCAGCAGCAATTGTCTATGAAGATGGCTTTATGAACAGTTACAAAGAATTGGCGGAAAAACACGGTCAAATCTTCGGCATTGAGGGGGAAGTCAACGACATCATCGCCGATTATGAAACCCGTATTGCTGCCATTGCAGACTTTGCCGGTGACCAAACTGCCGTGCTCGGCATTTTTGCAGGTGGGCTGAACACCTTGGGCGACAATGGTCGTGCCAACATCATCACCACCGACATGGGGTTCAACAACCTTGCTGCCGGTGAAGATGTCAACCATGGAAATATCTCAAGCTACGATGCGTGGCTTGCACTCAACCCTGACTGGATGTTTGTCTTGGACAAAGACAATGCGGTTGGCGAAGAAGCAACTGCGGCAAAAGAGCAAATGGAAAATGACATCATCGCACAAACCAGCGCTTACCAAAATGATCAAATCGTTTACTTGGAGCCGGGTGCTGCTTGGTACCTCTGCGACGGTGGGATCACCGCATTGGATCAAATGATCACCTGCATTGAAGAAGGCATTGGCTTGAAATAAGGTTTAGCACCCTGTCAGAGCGTCCAAAAATCCGCAAGTCAAGGAACAAAACTTGCAAATGAGAGAGTAATACGGAGGGTATATGAACGAAATTTGCAAGTTGCAGTGACACAGAAAGCAAAAACGGCGAGCAACATGGCTCGCCGTTTTTGCGATTGCGGGTTTTTCGACGGTCTGAGGCACTGACCGCAATGGTCAGTGCCTTTTGTCGTGAAGACAATGTAGTATGGTGAGATGAAAAGTTTTGTTCAGACAACAAGGGTTTACCGTGTGCAATTTTTTCACCGTTCTGAACAGGTTAGATGCCAAAGGAATCCTTTAAGCGATCAAAAAAGCCTTTTCTCTTCTCATAATGTTTTTCCCCAAGGGTTTCTTCAAAGTTGCGCAGAGCCGCTTTTTGCTCCTTGTTGAGGTGTTTTGGCACTTCAACAGCGACACGCAAGAACTGGTCACCCTTGCCGTATCCATTCAGTCGTTGCACCCCTTTGCCCTTCAAACGGAATACCGTACCCGGTTGAGTACCGGCAGGCACGGTGTACTTGACCTTGCTGTCAATGGTCGGCACGGTGATTTCATCCCCGACCACCGCTTGATAGTAAGTAACCGGTACATCGCACCAAATATCAAAGCCATCACGCTTAAACAAGCTATCCGGACGGACGTTCACAGTGACAAACAGATCACCTGCAGGTCCACCGTTGATTCCTGCATTGCCATGACCTCGGTCGGACAGCGTTTGCCCATGGTCAATGCCTGCCGGAATGTTGACCTCAATGGTCTTTTGGCTACTCTGACGACCGGAACCACTGCAGTTTTTACAAGGATGGTCAATCAGCTTACCTTTCCCATTACAGCGTGAACAGGTGCGTGCCGTACGCATCGAACCCAGTGGGGTGCGCTGTAGTACCGTCACTTGACCGGTCCCCTGACAGTCCGGACAGGTGGTCGCGGTAAAGCCCGGCTCCGAACCGGAACCACCACAGACAGAACAACTGTCTTGACGGGTGACATTGATGCTCTTTTTGGTGCCTTTGCAGGCTTCGAAAAAGTCCAACGTCACTTGGGTGTGAATGTCAGAACCCTTGCGTGGTGCGTTTGGATTTTGGCGACCGCCGCCAAATCCACCACCAAAAAAGCTCTCAAAAATATCGCCAATATCAGAAAAACCACCGCCGTATGCACCACCGGCACCGCCTGCCCCATAACTCGGGTCTACCCCTGCATGACCGAATTGGTCATAACGGGCACGCTTGTCGCCATCAGACAGCACTTCATACGCTTCACTGACATCTTTAAAATTTTGTTCTGCCACCTTATCATCCGGATTCAAGTCGGGATGATATTTTTTTGCCAATCGGCGATAGGCGCGTTTGACTTCCTCGTCGTTTGCTCCCTTGGAGAGCCCCAGCACCTCATAAAAATCTCGTTTTTCAGCCAACGTTTTCTCCTACTTTCTACGCAATCCTCGTGCCGCCGGCACGGGGCAAAGAATACACACAATTGCAGTTGGGAGTGCTCCCAACTGCAATATCAAGGTGCGATCTATTTTTTGTCGTCTTCTACTTCAGTGAATTCCGCATCTACAAATTCGCCGCTTTGCCCTTGTTGTTGCGCGCCACCCATATCAGGACCCGGTTGTGCGCCACCCATGTCAGGGCCACCTGCTGCTTGTTGTTCAGCAGCTGCCGCTTGGTACATTTTTTCGCTCACGGCATAGAATGCTTTTTGCAATTCATCCAATTTGGTTTTGATTGTTTCAATGTCGGTGCCTTGCAACGCTTCTTTCAACGCAGCAATTTTCGGTTCTACTTCGGCACGATCTTCCGCAGAGATTTTATCGCCAGCTTCGGTCAAGGTTTTTTCGCATTGGAATACCATTTGATCCCCGTTGTTGCGAATGTCCACTTCTTCTTTGCGTTTTTTGTCTTCTTCTGCAAATGCTTCTGCCGCTTTTACCGCATTGTCGATTTCATCTTTGGACATGTTGGTCGAAGAAGTGATGGTGATTTTTTGTTCTTGACCGGTACCCAGATCTTTTGCGGAAACGTGTACAATCCCGTTGGCATCGATGTCAAAGGAAACTTCGATTTGTGGCACACCACGTGGTGCTGCCGGAATGCCGTCCAGACGGAACATACCGAGGGTTTTGTTGTCTTTTGCAAATTCACGTTCCCCTTGGAGAATGTGAATTTCAACAGAGGTTTGACCGTCTGCCGCAGTGGAATATACCTGCGATTTTTTGGTCGGGATGGTGGTGTTTCTTTCGATCATACGAGTGCAAACACCGCCGAGCGTTTCAATCCCCAAGGAAAGAGGGGTAACGTCGAGCAACAAAAGCCCTTTGACTTCGCCGCCCAAAACACCTGCTTGGATAGCCGCCCCAATGGCAACACATTCATCCGGATTGATCCCTTTGAACGGATCTTTGCCGATCAAGCCTTTGACAGCGTCTTGTACCGCCGGAATACGGCTGGAACCACCGACCATCAATACTTTGTCGAGTTGGGTTGCGGACAAGCCGGAGTCTGCCAATGCTTGACGGACAGGACCCATGGTAGCTTCCACAAGGTCAGCAGTCAATTCGTTGAATTTTGCACGGGTCAAGGAAAGATCCATGTGTTTTGGACCGGTTGCATCTGCGGTGATGAACGGCAGGTTGATTTGGGTGGTCGGCATACTGGAAAGCTCAATTTTTGCTTTTTCAGCAGATTCTTTCAAGCGTTGCATTGCCATGCTGTCTGCCGACAGGTCAATGCCGCTGTCTTTTTTGAATTCTGCCACAAGCCAAGCGATGACACGCTCATCAAAGTCATCCCCACCGAGACGGTTGTTCCCTGCAGTTGCCAATACTTCTTGTACCCCGTCACCCATTTCGATGATGGAAACGTCGAAGGTACCGCCCCCTAAGTCATAGACCATGACTTTTTGTTCTTGCTCTTTATCCACGCCGTAAGCCAAAGCAGCAGCAGTTGGTTCGTTGATGATACGTTTGACATCAAGCCCTGCAATACGGCCTGCATCTTTGGTTGCTTGACGTTGTGCGTCGGTGAAGTATGCCGGTACAGTGATGACCGCTTCGGTGACCGTTTCGCCCAAGTAGCTTTCAGCATCTGCTTTCAATTTTTGCAGGGTCATTGCAGAAATTTCTTGTGGGGAGTATTTTTTGTCGTCGATGGTGACTTTGTAGTCGGTACCCATGTGACGTTTGATGGATGCAATGGTGCGGTCGTGGTTGGTAACAGCTTGGCGTTTTGCCACTTGGCCGACCATGCGTTCCCCTGTTTTCGAGAATGCAACGACAGATGGTGTGGTTCTTGCCCCTTCGCTGTTTGCGATGACGACAGCTTCGCCACCTTCCATGACGGATACGCAAGAGTTGGTAGTACCTAAGTCAATACCGATAATTTTTCCCATGATCATGTTCCTCCATATATTGTTTTATTTTTGTGTTTTTATTGAAAGGGTGAGACGGTGCGTCTGTTAAGGGTTTGCCACGACGACCATCGCGTGTCTTACCACCTTTTCACCCAATTGATAACCTTTTTGAAAGACTTGTGCCACGGTGTTGTCCCCGAAGTTGTCGTCTTGGATTTGGTTGACTGCGTTGTGAAAGTTGGGATCGAAGGGTTTGCCGACACAGTCGATCTCCTCCACCCCGAGACCTTTTAACGATGCTTGGAATTGTGAAAACAGCATTTCAATGCCCTGTTTGAAGGTGTCATCACTGCATTCACAAGCAAGTGCACGTTCAAAATTGTCCATTACCTCGATGAGCGGACTTGCGCAAGAGGCTTTGACAAATGCAGTTAAATCCTGCTTTTCTTTGACGGTGCGTTTGCGAAAGTTGTCAAACTCCGCTTGGCTGCGCAGGAGTTGCTCTTGTAAGGTGGCAATCTGTGCTTCCAACTGCGCGATCGTTTCTGTTTGATCTTCAGTGGCCGTTTCTTTTTCGACTACTTCTTCCTGTTCCACTTCTTCACAAACCTCTTCTTCAGCGGATGCAGGACGTTCTTTTTCTGTACTCATACTGTTCCTTCTTTCTCGTTTTCAATGATTTCCGATAAGAGTTTGGTCACACTTTCGGAAAAGTATTGCATATAGGGAATGACGGTCTGGTAATCCAGTCGCAACGGGCCGATCACCCCAAGGGTACCGCCCTTTTCCATCCCGATTTGATAAGGGGTGACGATCATCGAGGAGTTTGTGACAGCAAAGGTATCATCCTCTTTGCCAAACAGCACCTGCAATCCCGACATCGCACCGGTGAGTAGGTTTCCAAGCTCCTGTCGCTCATTGATGAATCGCAGCATTTCACCTGAATCGATGTTGCCTGCACGCAACAGCTTTTGTTCGCCGTGTACGTGAATGTTGCTGCGGGAAAAGTCCTCACTCATCTGGTAGACTGCATAGAGCAGTGGTGATAAAGAAATCATGTAACTGCCCAGTGCAATGGCCATGTTTTGCAGCATGGCAGGGGTCAACTCATCCACGTTGATGCCCTGTAGGTGTCGATTGATGAAGGTGCCAAAAAACTGCATTTGGTCGTCTGTCAAATCAAACTCCAGTCGACAGATCTTATTTTTGATCTGCCCTGTTGAGGTGATCATCAAGAGGGCATACAGTTTTCTGCCTGCCGGTACAACCTCCACACGGGTGATGACCGAGAACTGCAACAGATTGTCGGCGTTGATGACGGCAAGCCCTGTCACATCTGACAACAGCTCACTGGCATTTGCCACGACCGACTCAGCAGTGGCATCGCCGGAAAGGAGGTGGTTGTCAATCTCCTTTTTCTGTGCATCTGTCAGCGCCCTTGGCTGCATCAAGCGCTCGATATAGAGGCGATACCCATAATAGGTGGGTACACGTCCGGCAGAGGTATGGGGTTGTTCTAAAAAGCCGAACTTTTCTAATGCCGCCATCTCATTTCGGATCGTCGCGGAAGACACCGCAAGACCGGTGGTCAACAAAATGGTTTTGGAACCAACCGGCTCCCCCGTTTTGATATATTCGTTGACGACTGCCGCTAAAATGGCAAGTTTGCGATCGTCCAATTTCAACGCCGGTCTCCCCCTTTTTATCACTTCTATGCTTTGCTTTTTACTTTTAGCACTCTTTGTGGTTGAGTGCTAAAACAACTATACCGCGAAGGGCAGTAAAAGTCAAGTCCATTTTTACAAAATTTTGTAAACGATGTTTTAACAATAAAAAAGGCCCCTATCACATCGCATGGGGGCCAAACAAAAGTTTTGTGCAC
This sequence comes from uncultured Oscillospiraceae bacterium, assembly GCA_964370215.1. Taxonomy (GTDB): domain Bacteria; phylum Bacillota; class Clostridia; order Oscillospirales; family Ruminococcaceae; genus Massiliimalia. Next base: position 225 of record CAYJIM010000034.1, on the reverse strand, counting down.
TTTTTCAAAAGTGACAGGGTGTGGGACAGCGTCCCACAGTGTTGATTGCCGACAGGCAACGTCCAAGCGTCAGCGTTCAAGGGATTTGATCGTTGATCGAATCCCTTTTTTGGGAGTGATGAATGTCGGGGTAAGGGGACGTTTGGTAGGGCAGGCATTGTATGCCTGCCGAAATGTCAACATCTACCGCCCACAGGGAGATTTTTTATCGTAAAATCTCCCTCT
>CAYJIM010000033.1:0-25535 GCA_964370215.1 uncultured Oscillospiraceae bacterium | reverse complement strand
AAACAAAAATTTTGTCCACTTTTTTAAAAGTGGTGGAGTTTGAGGCGGCGCCTCAAGGTCTTGATTGCCGTCAGGCATTTTCAAGCGTCAGCGTTTTAAGGCATTCGGATTTTTTCGAATGCCTTTTTTGCGGTCGGTAGCGCTGGCAGGCATTCGGACGACCAAAGGTCGCCCCTACGGCACAATGAGCACAGGTGTAACAGTCACGGGCGGTTCGTGAATCGCCCCTACAAAAATCGTGGTGTGTCCGTCATCCACAAAAAAAGTCGTTACCTCCAATTTGAGGTAACGACTTTTTAAATGATCGTTTATTCGGTCACCGTGTCTGCGGAAACGACACTTTTGGTGCGCCATTTGCCCCACTTGTAAAAGGCAACCGACATCAATGCACCACCTGTCCATGCAATGAGCAAAGAGTAGAACAGGGAGGCCGGATCGCCATTCGGATTTTCCGCACTGCGTGTGAAAAAGGCGATGAGGTAAGCGGCAGGTACACGGAACACCACGGTGGAAATGATGGAAATGAGCATCGGGGACAGCGTGTCGCCGGCACCCGACATGACTCCACAGAGTGCCTGATTGACGGCAAAGATGATGTACCCTGCCGAAATGATCTGCATCATCGAGTAACCGAGGTCAATGAGTTCAGGGGTATCGGTAAACAGCCCCATCAATTGACGGCCGAAGAGCAGCAGACAGGAAGTAATGAGGGTGGCACAGCCCACCGCAAGGAGGGTGCCCTGCTTGCTTCCTTGTTTGACACGATCCAGACGGCCTGCCCCGATGTTTTGTCCGGTAAAAACCGACAAAGCATTGTTGAAGCTGAAGTTTGGCATCATCGCAAAGCCGTCAACACGCATGACAACGGTGCTACAGGCGATCATCAAGGTGCCGAAACTGTTGGTCAAAGTCTGTACCAGCAATGCTGATACCGAGAAAATGGCGTGGGCAAGTCCTGCCGGAACCCCGAGTTTGATGAGCGTGAGACTGATTTCCTTATCGGGACGCAAATGTTTCCAATTGAAATCGATGATGTGCTTCATGCGTGCCAACCGTACAAAGCAAAGTGCGGCGGAAACCCATTGTGCAATGGAAGTGGCGATCGCAACCCCCATGACCCCCATATCGAACTGAATGACAAACAAAAGATCCAGTGCGATATTGAGCACACTGGCAAGCACCAGCACCCCTAAGGCGGTCATCGCATCCCCAAGGCCACGCAACACGCCCGATAGGATGTTGTAGTAGGCAAGCCCTGCAATGCCGATAAAGGTGATAAAAAGATAATCCCATGCCATTTGGAAGATGTCATCGGGGGTGTCGAGTGCGGTGAGGAGCGGCCCTAGGGTGAGCGGACCCACCACCATGATGAACAGTGAAGCAAGGGCAGTCAACACGATGCAGGAACCAACGGTTTTGGAAAGTTCCAATTGCTTTTTTGCACCGAAGAATTGAGACACCATGATGCCGGTGCCGGTGGCGATGCCCAAAAAGAGGACAATGACCATCATCAATAGCGGAAAACTGACGCCGATGGCGGCAAGGGCGTTGTCCCCGACATACTGCCCGACAATGATGGAGTCGACAGTGGAGTACATCTGCTGGGCAAAGTTACCGATGAGCAATGGGATGGTGAACTGCAGGATACAGGCGTAGGGTTTGCCGGTAGACATATCCTGTGCAGCAAAAAAACGAGAAAGACGAGACATAAAAACTCCATTCTACTGTGTGCGGTGCACACCAAAAGAGCAGTGATTCTACAAGATGTGTTGCAGAATACTGCTCTTTTGCTTGATTTATAATCTAATTTTGATAGGAAAAGCCCAACTGCAACGCTTTGAAATTGGGTTCGAGCAGATGTTTTTTGCGTGCAGGTACACATTTTTTAAGGCCTGCTTGCAGCTGCTCCATGGTGGAAAATTCTGTTTTTTGTAGGGCAAATCCTAACATGATGATGTTGGCGAGTCCCTGTAAATCATGTTCTGACGCCAAAGCAGTGGCAGGGATGCCGTATTGTGAAACCCCTTCCGAAAGGGTGGTGACAAGCGACGCATCGTACAGCAAAATGCCATCTTCCGATAGCTTTGGTGCGAATTTTTTGTAGGACGGGGCATTCATCGCAATGACAATGTTCGGTTCGGTCACAAGAGGACAACTGATCGGTTCTTGGTCAACACAGACAGAACAGTTGGCCGTACCCCCGCGCATTTCAGGACCGTACGAGGGGAGCCATGACACTTCTTTGCCGGCAAGCATACCGGCGTAGGTGACAAGTTTGCCGGCAAACAGAATGCCCTGTCCGCCAAAACCTGCAATAATCATATTAGTCATGAGACACAACCCCCTTGTCGGAAAGATCTTTGTAGACACCCAGTGGGTAGTAAGGAATCATATTGGTTTGCAACCAATCGAGTGCCTCGACAGGGGAAAGTCCCCAGTTGGTCGGGCAGGTGGACAGCACTTCAACCATTGAAAAACCTTTGCGCTCTGTCTGTACCGTGAATGCCTTTTTGATGGCAGCTTTCGCTTTACGGATCTGCTGTGGGTTATGTACCGACACACGTTCGGCATATGCGACCCCGTCCAGCGTCGCCATCATTTCGCTGACACGCACCGGAAATCCTGCTGTTTTGACATCTCTGCCGTAAGGCGAGGTTTGGGTGACTTGGTTTGGCAGGGTGGTCGGTGCCATTTGTCCACCGGTCATGCCGTAAATGGCATTGTTGACAAAGATGACGGTGATATTTTCACCACGTGCACCGGCATGTACCGTTTCAGCTGTCCCAATAGCGGCAAGGTCGCCGTCCCCTTGGTAGGTGAAAATGGTGCCGTCAGGCAACGCTCTTCGTAGGCCTGTCGCAACGGCAGGGGCTCTGCCGTGAGGTGCTTGTACTGCATCGCAGTTGAAATAGTCGTATGCCATAACGGCACAACCAACAGGAACCACTGCCACTGTTTGATTCAAAAGACCCAACTCCACCAACACTTCACCGACGAGACGGTGAATGATACCGTGGGTACAACCGGGACAGTAGTGGGTTTCTTTTTCGGTCAATCCGTTGGTGCGTTCAAAAATCATTGCCATCCTCTACACCTCCTCTGTGAGCTTGACGATTTGTGCAAGCAATTGTTTCGGGGTTGGAATCACGCCACCGGTTCTACCATAAAAGGCGACAGGACAGCTGTCGCCAACGGCCAACTGTACATCCTCGAGCATTTGTCCCATGCTCATTTCTGCGACTAAGATACCTTTTGCCTTTTGTACCGCCGCTTGAATGCAGGCAGTAGGGAATGGCCATACCGTAATCGGGCGAATCAAGCCGACCTTGATGCCCTGTGCACGTGCTTGGTTGACGGCACTTTTGACAATGCGTGCCGAAGCACCGTAGGCCACGGTGATATATTCTGCATCTTCGGTGAGGTATTCCTCGACCAGTACTTCGGTTTCTTTGATGTGGTCATATTTTTCAAAGCGATCGATGATCGATTGCTCCAATGCCGCAGGACTTAAAATCAAGGAATTGGTGATGTTTGGTTTTCTGGTGCCACCGGTGCCGGTGGTTGCCCAAGTTTTTTCAGGTAGATCGGTGACCGCTTCAGGGAAAACGACTGGCTCCATCATCTGGCCGAGCATTCCATCTGCCAAAATCATGGCAGGCATACGGTAAAAATCGGCACGATCAAACGCTTTGATGACAAGGTCGACCATTTCCTGTACGCTGTTTGGTGCGTATACAAGGAGCTGGAAATCCCCATGACCCAACGCTTTGGTCGCTTGCCAGTAGTCGGCTTGCGATGGTTGAATGCCACCAAGCCCCGGACCGCCACGCATGACGTTGACGATGACACAAGGCAGGTCACAACCGGCGATGTAAGAAACCCCTTCGCTTTTTAAGGAAATGCCGGGGGAGGAAGAGGAGGTCATGGTGCGGACCCCTGCACTGGCAGCCCCCAACACCATGTTGATCGCAGCAACCTCACTCTCTGCTTGTAAAAAAGTACCGCCAATTTTAGGCATTTGCTTGGACATATAGGCGGAAAGTTCTGTTTGTGGGGTGATGGGATACCCGAAGAAATGATGACATCCGGCACGCAAAGCCGCTTCTGCCATCGCTTCGTTTCCCTTCATCAAGTACTGTTCGCTCATGAAACAATTCTCCTATCTGCAACAGATGCAATTATTTTTCAACTTGAATGACACAATCCGGACACATCATTGCGCACATCGCACAGGCGATGCAGGCCTCTTTGTCGGTGATGGTCACAGGGTAATATCCCTTGCTATTGAGGGTCTCTTGTTCAGGCGTCAAAATCTTTTTGGGACAGACGTTGACACAGAGGTAGCAACCCTTACAGCGATCGGTAAAAATGGTTAAGTTTGCCATGACGGTTCCTCCGATTCTATAGAATAAATGTAATCTGCAACGACCAGTTCGTCGGCTGCTGCTGTACTGCCCAAAGGCAGACAAGTCACCGTGAGAGGCAGTCCCGAAAGGGCACTGACCTCATTTGCAAACTGCTCGGTCGAACGTACGGTTTCGAGGGTGGTTTGGGAGCCAAGGTTTGAGGTGTTAATAAGATCGGTTGCTTTGACCTTGGACACGGCCTCCATTTGTCGGAGTAATTCCACCGCTTGCGTTGGGGTACGTGTCAAATAACGATACCCGTTGATCAGATAAAAACAACGGTGTGGTAGATGTTGAATGCGAGTCGCATACCGCCCCAGTGCAATGGCACCGGCATCGTCCCCTCCCACATCGACAAGAACAGTGCGTGTGGATTGCAGGAAAGCGGCATCCACAGCAGCACTCACCGCCGGAATATCAAGATTGGTATTGGCAAAAATAGGGGTGATGAGATCGATGTCATGGGCGGCAAACAATTCCTTGAAATCCGCTGTGCGAAAGTAAGGATTGACAATATCCAGATCGATCACGGTCACCGCACGACCCATCTTTGCAAGTGCAAGGGCCAGATTGACAGTGAAATTTGTTTTGCCACAGCCATAATGCCCTGTGATGAGTAGCAGGTTGGGGCAGTCGGTCAACCAATTGTTCAACTTCTCATCGCCTTTCTTTGTGATTTTATAATGCGTTTTGTGAAAAAAGTATTGTTTCTATTCTACCGTGTTTGATCGGAAAAATCAACCCCCTTCCCATGAATTTTATGGGAAGGGGGTTGTGGCATCGGCGAATGAGTGAAGAGGTAGGGGACGGGTTGCATTACCGGTAGGCAACCATCAAACGTTAGCGCTTTAAGGGATTTGGTTCATGATCAAATCCCTTTTTGGTGGGAATGAACAGGGGACAGGCATGGAAGCCTGCCCCCACAGAACAAACCTTTCATCAACATCGTAGGGGACGGGTCACCCGTCCCGATTGGTGGGGTACGCATTGTATGTATGCCAAATGCTGTCGACGCTGTCCGCTCACAAAAAGCAGTTTGCCATACGACAAACTGCTTGAATGCTGACGCATGCGTAATGCCTGTCGGCAAAACACCTTGAGGCTTTGCCTCAAACTCCACCACTTTTAAAAAAGTGGACAAAACTTTTATTTACCATCCGATTGTTCATTGTGCCGTAGGGGCGACCTTTGGTCGTCCGTGTCTTGCTATGAACAGCGGACAGGCATGGAAACCTGTCCCCACAGAACAAACCTTTCATCAACATCGTAGGGGACGGGTCACCCGTCCCGATTGGTGGGGTACGCATTGTATGTATGCCAAATGCTGTCGACGCTGTCCGCTCACAAAAAGCAGTTTGCCATACGACAAACTGCTTGAATGCTGACGCATGCGTAATGCCTGTCGGCAAAACACCTTGAGGCTTTGCCTCAAACTCCACCACTTTTAAAAAAGTGGACAAAACTTTTATGGCAGAACCCGATTGCCCGCCGGTGCTACCGGTTCGTGGACGGACATTTCGTGAGATGGGTGTTTGGTCGGCAAGGCCTGCTGCTATCGGCTACTGGTAGGGGGTATAGTCGGCGCGGATAAAATACCCCTGCGGATGGCTACAAACAGGGCACTGTTTGGGCGCTGATTCTGCATGATGGGCATGACCGCAATTGAGGCACACCCAATCGGTTGGGGTGGTTGCCACAAACAGCGACTGCGACTTGATCCAATCTGCAAAGGTGGCAAAGCGCTTTGCATGGGTGCGTTCAATGAGGGCAATGTTTTCAAAATCCTTGGCAATTTTTGAAAACCCTTCCTGTGCGGCAATGGCGGCAAATTGTGGGTAAATGGTATCCGCTTCTTCGTGCTCCCCGTTGACAGCGGCGGCGAGCAGGTCGGCAATGCTGTTGGTAACCGTGACAGGATACTCGGCATCGACCGACAAGGAGGATCCGTGCAATTCCGAAAGATGTCCGTAAAAGACTTCGGCATGTTCTCGTTCCTGCTTTGCAGTAAAGGAAAATACTGCTTGTACGACATGTAGTTGCTGTTGTTTGGCAAGCCCTGCGGCAAAGGAATAGCGACTACGTGCTTGTGATTCTCCTGCAAAGGCGGCCATGAGGTTTTGTTTTGTTTGACTTTCTGAAAGATTCATCATTTCGACTCCTTATGAAAAAAATTGGGGGATTGGTACCCGCTATTAGACTGTCCTAAAACGGCAACAAATATCCCTAAAAATGGAAAGAAAATGATTAGACTTTTGACAGGGGGTATGCTATACTAATGATAACTGTAAAACACACAGAAAAGACACAAAAGAAAAGGAGTCGATGAAAATGAGCATTACCTTTCATGAAGCCACCAAAACATTCAAACTGGATGCCGGTAACACAAGCTACGTATTTGGGGTGTTTGACACCGAGCAGATTCTCACCCATCTCTATTACGGTAAAAAATTACCGGACGAGCAGTTGACCTACCTCTATGGACTGCACAACACTTGGAAGCCCTCGGTGGAACGGGAACGTGCCCTCATCGTCGATTCGATGAATATGGAGTATCCAACCCATGGGGTGGGCGATTTCCGTGAACACTGTCTGGAAGTACTGGACGAGCATGGCAGTACTGCTTGTAGCTTACAGTACCAAAGTCACCGCATCATGGACGGCAAACCGATCTTAGAGGGGTTGCCGGCAACTTTTGGTACCGCTGAGGATTGCCAAACATTGGAAGTTTTGTGTGTCGATACGGTATTGGGCCTGGAAGTCTGCCTTTCCTACACCGCGTTTGAAAACCTCGACGTCATCACTCGCAGTGTGCAGGTCAAAAATACAAAGGATACCGACATACAACTCACCCGTGTGCTGTCCGCCTGCCTTGATTTAGACAGCGACCGCTATGAAGCAATCCACCTGCACGGCAGCTGGGCACAGGAACGAAACCTCACAAAAGTACCGGTCTTCCACGGCAAACAGGTCATCGCCTCGGCAAGAGGGGAAACCAGTGCCCAAGACCATCCTTTCTTGGCGGTGGCAGATCCCCATGCGACAGAGGATTGTGGCGACGTGTATGCGATGAACTTTGTTTATTCTGGCAATTTTTTGGCAACGGTGGAAGGTAACCAATACCACCGCACCCGTATGGCCATGGGCATCAACCCACAAAACTTCTCGTGGTTACTCAAAACAGGGGAATGCTTCCAAGCGCCGGAAGTGGTGCTGGTCTATTCCGACCAAGGGCTTGGCAAAATGAGCCGCACCTTCCACGACCTGTTCCGCAATCACCTCATCCGTGGTCGTTACAAAGATCAAAAACGCCCGATTCTCATCAACAACTGGGAAGCCACCTACTTTGACTTTGACAGCGAAAAGCTGTTGGATATTGCAAAGGAAGCAAAACAAAACGGCATTGAAATGCTTGTCATGGATGATGGCTGGTTTGGCAGTCGTGGACACGACAGTGCAGGGCTTGGTGACTGGGTGGTCAACGAAGAAAAATTGCAAGGCACACTCAAACAACTGGTCGATAACGTCAATGGCATCGGTATGAAATTTGGGATCTGGATTGAGCCGGAGATGGTCAATGCCGACTCTGACCTATATCGTGCACATCCCGATTGGATCATCCACATCGATGGCCGTAAACCCACATTGATGCGCAACCAATTGGTGCTCGACTGGTCGAGAAAAGAAGTGCGTGATCACGTTTATAGCCAGATCAAAGCAGTGCTTTCGAGTGCGAACATCGAATACGTCAAATGGGATATGAACCGCCAATTGACCGACATCGGCAACGCCATCCTGCCGGCGGCACAAAAGCAGGAGCTCTGCCACCGCTATGTGCTCGGCGTTTACGACATCATGGAACGCTTTGTCACCGATTTTCCGCATATTTTATTGGAAAACTGTTCTGCCGGTGGATCTCGCTTTGATGCAGGGATGCTTTACTACAGCCCGCAAATCTGGACATCCGACAACACCGATGCCATCGAGCGATTGAAAATTCAACACGGCACCGGCCTTTGCTATCCGCTGTCGTCGATGGGTGCCCACGTCAGCGATGTGCCAAACCATCAGACAGGACGGGTGGTGCCTTTTGAAACGAGAGGGTATGTTGCCCTTGCAGGCACCTTTGGCTATGAATTAGATGTCACCAAAATTCCACAAGAAGACCGTGACCTGATTCCGACACAGGTCGCTCTTTACCACAAATACAACGATTTGGTGCGTGCAGGGGATCTGTATCGCCTCGGTAACGTCTTTGCCGATCATACCTTTGACGCGTGGATGGTGGTCGCCAAAGATCAGAGCGAGGCACTCGTCACCTACATTCAAGTGCTGTCCAAGCCGGGACGTGTAGGCGCTTTGCGCAAGCTCTGCTTCAAAGGGTTGGACCCTGCCCGTTACTACCGCATAGAGGGCACCGACATTGTCGCTTCCGGTGCGGCCTTCATGCAGGGTGGCTACTGGTTTGAGCGGATGGACGGCGACTTTCTTGGAAAACTGTTACACCTTGTTGCGGTGGAGGGGTAACGGATGAAGTTAGAATTCTCTGTTGATGAGCAGAAGTTGACCAAAGGACTGTGGCGCAAAATCGTACTGATTTTGTTGATCCTTGCGGGGATTGTATTGCTGCTGTTGCGCTTTGATCAGGCGGTGAAATTGCTGCAAACTGCGATCCAATGGTTGATGCCGCTCTTTGTGGGGATTGCTCTTGCGTTTATTATGGACAGTCCCACCACCTTTTTGGAAAAAAAGGTGTTCTCTCCGGAACGGCACAAAAAACACCCGAAATTTTTTGAAAAACATGGTAGGGGACTCGCTTCGGTTTGCACTGTACTGCTCATGGTCGTGGCACTCACCGTGGTGGCGTTTTTGATTATCCCACAGTTGATTGAATCGATCGCGACATTGTCGGCGGAACTGCCAAACCACATCACCGAACTACAAAAGTGGGTGCTTGGTATCATTGCGGCACTGCCGATCCAAGGTGCTTTGGAGGAACAATTACTCTCCATCTATCAATCGCTGGATTTGAATGGTTTGTTTGACTGGGCGATTGAGCAGTTGACGGGATGGTTGGGATCTATCTTCAGCATCACCATCAATGTCACATCCAGTGCGCTACAGTTCTTTGTCAGTTTTATTGTATCGATCTATTTTTTGGTGGGCAAGGAAAATCTGTTGCTCAATGCAAAACGGGTGTTGTATGCCACTTTTTCAGAAGACTTCTCCGGCAAAGTGCTCTATATTTTACGTAAAGCCGACAATAGCTTTTCCGGTTTTGTGACAGGGCAATGCACCGAGGCACTCATTTTAGGGGGGCTGACGTGGCTTGGGATGCTCATCCTACAATTGCCGTACGCCACCCTCATCTGCACCATTGTCACCGTTGCTGCCCTCATTCCCTTTTTTGGTGGGATGATCAGTGCGGCAACCGGCACCCTTTTTCTACTGCTCATCGATCCGACATCGGCACTCATCTTTTTGATCTTCATTGTGATCTTGCAACAAATTGAAGGCAACTTCATCTACCCACGTGTGGTAGGCTCGTCCATTGGATTACCGGGGGTGTGGGTGTTGCTGGCGGTTTATTGTGGCGGCAGTGCCTTTGGTTTTGCCGGCATCATCTTGGGGGTGCCGACCTGTTCGATGCTTTACACCTTACTGCGCGAATGGACGGCTAAGCGTTTAACCCGAAAGCAGATCACAAGCGAAGAGATCAAAGAGGACTGCGTGGGGCGAAAACAACCGGTGAAAATTGAATTGGAGCAGGTGACAACAGCGGTGGACAGCGAATAAAGGAGGACTTTGTATCAAACAGCTCAATACCCTAGGGGTAGCACATGATTTTTTGAAACGGACAATCCCGCAGGGTGGATTTTGTATCGACGCCACGGCAGGACGGGGATACGACACGGTGTTTTTGGCAAAGCTTGTCGGCGAAGGGGGCAGGGTACTGGCCTTTGACATTCAACCCGAAGCGGTGGAGAGCACGCGGGCACGGGTGGCACAGGAAGGTGTTACAGCAACCGTCGAGGTGGTGCTGCAAAGCCACGTCAAGATGGCGGACTTTGCATCCCCCGAAACGGTGGATGGCATTGTCTTCAACTTTGGGTACCTGCCGGGTGGGGATCACACCATCTTCACGACAGCGGACAGCAGTATCTTGGCGATTGAAGCAGGGCTTTCCCTCTTGAAAAGAGGGGGTGTCATGAGCCTTTGTATTTACCACGGGGGTGACACCGGCTATGCCGAACGCGATGCACTGCTCGATTACCTCAAAACGGTGGATCAAAAGCGGTATACTGTGCTTGTTTGCTCCTTTCACAACCGCCAAAATGACCCGCCGATTCCGGTTCTGCTGTTCAAAGAATAAAAAACGAAAAAACAACCGAGAAAATTTCGTCAAACAGTTGACAAGTGTGATGAAATCCAGTATAATAGATAGGCACAGCATGTGAGGTATTATTTATGATCTTAGATTTGAAACAGCTTTTTGAAGTTGTCGGCAGTCGTCTCAACGTGGACGAGCAGTTACAATGGCAAGAGTATGACCTGTTTGACCGAAAACCCTTTGCCACACCGCTTACGGTTGTGGGGGTCATCGAAAACAGAGCAGAGGTCGTTTGCATGAATTTGACGGTGTCTTTTACACTGCTTCTTTCCTGTGACCGCTGTTTGGAAGAGTATGAACAGTCTTTTGTCTTTGCAATGGAGCATGTCTTAGTGACAGAGGCGGCAACGGAACATGATGAGTATATCGTAATCCCCGATCGTCAGTTGAATGTAGACGAGGTGGTGGAGAGCTGTATTCTCCTCAATCTACCATCAAAGCTGCTTTGTCAAGAGGATTGCAAAGGACTTTGTGCCATTTGCGGCGGCAATAAAAATGTACATGACTGTGACTGTAAAGAAAAGTTAGGCGATCCGCGCTTTGGGATGTTGGATCAACTGCTCAAATAAGGATTGGAAACAAAGGAGGTGCCAACATGGCTGTACCAAAAAGAAAGGTATCGAAAGCGAGACGTGACAAAAGACGTTCTTCGGTTTGGAAACTTGATATGCCAGCGTTTTCTAAATGTGAACACTGTGGTGAATTGAAAGCGCCGCATAAAGTATGCGGGATCTGCGGATACTACAAAGGTGTCCAGGTCTTGAAAAAAGAAGCGTAAACAGCTGTTTCTTTTGCAAAAGAAATGAGTCAAAGCCGCCTTTGTAAGGCGGCTTTTTCCATAGGGAAATTTGGGTTATAAAAAAGGAGGGGATCAGGTGGCGGTACAGATTACAGCGGTACAAGCGGGCAGTGTGGCTGAACGTCGTGGCATCGTGGCAGGCGACAGCTTACTGTCGGTCAATGGCAATGACATCAACGACGTCTTGGACTATCGCTTTTACATGACCGAACATTGTTTGCGTGTGGTCTTAAAGCGCGACGACCACCATCTGGCACTCAAAATTCATAAAGGCCAGTACGAGGACCTCGGACTGGAGTTTGAAAGCTACCTGATGGACAAGCAACACAGCTGTGTCAACGACTGTATTTTTTGCTTTGTCCACCAAATGCCGGGAGGGATGCGTGAGAGTCTTTATTTTAAGGATGATGATGCAAGGCTTTCCTTTTTGCTTGGCAATTACATCACGTTGACCAATCTGGACGACCGTGAAGTACAGCGCATTGTGGATATGAAAATCAGTCCTATCAATGTATCGGTGCATACGACCGACAAGGCACTGCGCTGTCAAATGATGAAAAACCGCTTTGCCGGTGATCGTTTGGATCATCTGAAAACGCTTGCCGATGGTGGGGTTTCGCTCAACTGTCAACTGGTGCTCTGTCCGGGCATCAACGACGGCGAAGCGTTACAAAAAACATTGCAGGATCTATCCGATCTGTATCCGGCCGTGCAGAGCATTGCCTGTGTACCGGTGGGGTTGACAAAGTTTCGTGACGGACTATACCCGTTGGAAGGCTACCAAAAGGAGACCGCTTCGGCTGTCATCGACCTTGTGGAGGCGTTTGGCAATGCGTTTTATCAAAAAAATGGCACCCGTTTGGCGTTTGCGTCGGATGAATTTTATCTGCGTGCCGAGCGACCGTTGCCGGACTTTGACTGCTATGAAGACTTCTCACAATTGGAAAATGGGGTGGGGGTACTCGCCACATTGGAGGTGGAGTTTTCAGAAGCGTTTGATTATTACGGTGCGGACAACAAGACACGTGTGCTGAGCGTGGCAACCGGTGTCGATGCAGCACCTTTTATTCAAAAGTTGGTTGACAAAGCCGCTAAAAAGTGGCACAATTTAAAGTGTAACGTCTATGCCATCGAAAACGACTTTTTCGGACGGAGTATCACGGTGGCAGGACTGGTGACGGCGACAGATTTGATGGCGCAGCTGAAAGACAAACCCTTAGGGGATGTGCTGTTGCTACCCAACTGCATGTTGCGCCACGAACAGGATAAATTTTTAGATGACCTGACTGTTTTGGATGTAGAGGAAGCACTCTCCGTTCCGGTACGGCTGATTGAGCCGACTGGAGAAGGATTGCTTTGTGGATTACTGGGAACAACAGGCGACATAACAAACGGGGAATTCGCATAAAATAAGGAGGAAACGATATGGCAAAACCGGTCGTTGCGGTGGTGGGCCGTCCCAATGTGGGAAAATCCACGCTGTTTAATAAATTGATCGGACAACGGTTGTCCATTGTTGAGGACACACCGGGTGTCACAAGGGACCGTATTTACGCAGAATCGGAATGGCGTGGAAGACCGTTTCGCGTCGTCGATACCGGTGGGATTGAACCCTTTTCCGATGATGTCATTTTGATGCAAATGCGCAGACAAGCGCAGATCGCCATTGACACCGCAGATGTCACCATTTTGGTGGTGGATGTGCGTGATGGGGTGACGGCAACCGACCAAGAGGTGGCACAAATGCTACTGAAAACCGGCAAGCCGATTGTGCTTTGCGTCAACAAATGTGACGGGGTGGGTACCCCACCGACGGAATACTATGAGTTTTACAATTTAGGGCTTGGTGATCCGGTACAGGTTTCGGCAACCCACGGTCACGGTACCGGCGATTTGCTGGACGCTGTCTGGGAGCACCTGCCAAAAGAGGAAGAAGAGGACTATGCAGAAGACGTCATCAAAGTGGCGGTTGTCGGCAAACCGAATGTCGGGAAATCCTCTCTGGTCAACAAAATCACCGGCACCGAGCGTATGATTGTTTCGGATATTGCAGGGACCACCCGTGATGCTACCGACTCTGCGGTGGAAAATGGGTACGGTAAGTTTGTCTTTATTGATACTGCTGGGATTCGTCGCAAATCTAAAGTCTTGGAAAACATCGAGCGTTACAGCGTACTGCGTGCCCATATGGCGGTAGACCGTGCCGATGTCTGTGTCATTTTGATTGATGCAAACGTCGGGTTTACCGAGCAGGACAGTAAAATTGCAGGCTATGCCCATGAACAGGGCAAGGGCTGTATCGTTGTGGTCAACAAATGGGATGCGGTGGAAGATAAAAACGACAAGACGATGCGTGAAATGCAGGCGGATCTTGAAAAGAGCTTTAGCTTTATGTCCTATGCGCCGTTTGTCTTTATTTCGGCAAAAACAGGACAACGCCTCAACAAATTGTACGAGATGATCGTCCATGTCAAAAAGCAAAATTCCATGCGTGTGTCGACAGGGGTACTCAACGACTTGCTGTCCTATGCAACAGCAAGGGTGCAACCGCCTTCCGACCGTGGCAAGCGCTTGAAAATTTACTACATGACCCAACCATCCACCAATCCACCGACCTTTGTCACCTTTGTCAATCGGGCGGATCTCTTTCACTTCTCCTATCAGCGTTATCTGGAGAATCAGATTCGTGAATCCTTTGGCTTAGAGGGTACCCCGATTCGCATGATTGTGCGTGAGCGGGACACCAAGGACACCAAGTAGAGGAGGGTTTGATGTTACCCATCATTTTAACGATCATTGCAATGATTGTCGCATACCTACTCGGCAGTGTCAACTGGGCGATCATCGTCACAAAAATTGCCATTGGTAAGGACATTCGGGATTTTGGTAGCGGCAACGCCGGTATGACCAATGTCCTGCGCACCGTCGGCAAGAAAGCAGCGGTACTCGTCACGTTGGGGGACTTTTCCAAAGGCCTTCTTGGCGTATTGCTTGCAAGATTGCTGTTGCAACTGGTTGCAGGGGAGTCCGATTCGATGCTCGCTGAATATTTGGCGATGTTGTCGGCGCTACTCGGGCATCTATTCCCGATCTTTTATAAATTCAAAGGGGGGAAAGGGATTCTGGTATCGACCGGCGGGTTGATTGCCATCGCCCCTTTTGCCGTCCTGATCTGCATTGCGGTGTTTGCCGTAGGCACCTTTTCCACCAAAATAGTTTCGGTCGGCTCCATTGCTTCGGCGGTTGCCTATCCCATTACGACAGCAATCATCCGTACATTGGAAAACAGTCCAAACCGTGTGTGGGAAATTCCCACTGCCATTGGTATTGGTGGGGTGATTGTATTTATGCACCGCGCCAACATCGGCAGACTGATCCGTGGGGAAGAAAATAAGTTCGGTAAGAAAAAGGAAAAGTAGGTGGCAAGATGAAACGAAAACGTGTCTTTTGTCTGCTCATTTTCTTATTTGCCCTCGCCGTGGTCGGTACGGTACTGCTGTACTGGCGCTGGAGCGACGTGGCTACCATTGTTCTTTAAATGATAAAAAGTACCAATCGTCTAGCGGATAGGCGATTGGTACTTTTTTGCATCACTGCATATATCTCGATAAAAAGGTTTGGGTGCGTGGGCTTTTGGGGCGGGTGAACAACTCCTTTGGATCGCCGTCCTCCTCAATGATGCCCTCATCCATAAACACCGTTCTGGTTGAAACATCCTTTGCAAATTGCATTTCATGGGTGACAATGACCATGGTCAGTCCCTCTTTGGCAAGTGTTTTCATGACCCGTAGGACTTCGCCGACCATTTCGGGGTCGAGTGCTGAGGTGGGTTCGTCAAACAGCAGAATTTCCGGCTCCATAGCAAGCGCTCTGGCAATGGCAACACGTTGTTTTTGCCCCCCTGATAATTGACTGGGTTTTGCGTTGATGTACGGTGCCATCCCGACTTTTTGCAGGTAAAAGAGTGCTTTTTCCTTTGCGTAGTCCTTGCTTTTCTTTTTGACGATGAGGTTGCCGGACATACAGTTTTTGAGCACCGTCATGTTGTCAAACAGGTTGAAGGACTGGAACACCATGCCAACTTCGGCACGATAGGCGTTCAACTGCTTGCCGGACATCTTGATCACTTCATCTTTATATAAGATCTGACCGTCGGTGAGGGACTCGAGCATGTTCACACAACGGAGTAGGGTGGACTTACCACTGCCGGAGGGTCCGATGACACAGACCACGTCCCCTTTATTGACCGAAAAATCAATGTCACGCAGTACTTCATGTTGCCCATAGTTCTTTTTTAAATGGGAAATGGATAGAATTGGTTTTGTTTTTAGGTTACTCATTTGAATGCCTCCCAAACATCATATTTTTCTATTCAGCCATGGCTGGGGAAAGTACAGGGGTGCCACGTTCTTGTGCCGTTTTTTCCAAATATTCTTCGGCAATCTTGTAGTCTTTTTTGCCTTCTATGGCTTTTTCAATCAAGCGCAATAGGAGCGATGCGATACCCGTCATGACAAGATAAATGACACAGATGATGAAGAAGGTTTCGAAATACTTAAAGTAAGTGCCGGTGACGGAACGGCCTTCATAGAACAGTTCGTTGACGGCGATGACGCTGAGCACCGAGGTGTCTTTGATGTTGCCGACCAAGTTGTTGCCGATTTGTGGAATGATGTTGCGAAATGCCTGTGGTAAAACCACGCGAAACATGGTGCTAAAGTGGGACATGCCGATGGCTTTTGCCCCTTCGAATTGTCCTTTGTCGATGGAGAGGATCCCGCCTCTGACCGTTTCCGCCATATAGGCACCGGTGTTGATGGAAACGATGAAAATAGCGGCCAAAATCGGATCCATATTCCAGCCCAAAATGGAAGCAGCACCATAGAAAATAACCATTGCTTGCACCATCATCGGGGTGCCCCGAAACACGGCAACATAACCTTTGAAAAGAAGTTTGACGAGCAGTAACAGCGCTTTTTTAATCGGGTGATCGGTCGGGGTAGGGGTCGTGTCTACTACACCGACGATAAATCCGATGAAACAACCAAGGGTAGTCCCGATGACTGCTAGGTAAACCGAAACCAAAGCACCTCTCAAAAAGAGGTCGCCATATTCTTCTAACAAGAATATGACCCAACCGACAAAACTTGTTGGTAAATCCATAATAAACCTCCATTATAAACCTGTCTAGGTATCGATAGGTTTGATATGATGTATGGGGAGCGAATGGGTGGTGGAAAAGAAGAAGTAGTGTGCCTGATTGATCTTTGAAAATTTCAAAAGCCGAGACCTCGCACCTCGGCTTTTGAAGATAAAAGAAGCATACGGTAAGGGGTGTCTTTATTGTGCAAGTGGTTGTGTTGCAACCGCTTCCTCTAACAAGGCAGCTTTTTCTTCTTCGGTGATGGTGGCAAGGGCTGCGTTGAATTTTTCCACAATGTCCTCATTGCCCATCGCCACGGCAATGCCGAGGTTGACATCCTCGTCACTCACCTCAAAGGTGTCGCTGTCGTCCGGATCGATCATCAACAAATCGGGGTTGGACTGCATGATGGAAACTGCGGTCGGTACATCGCAGGTGACAAAATCCACAGCGCCGGAATCCACGGCAACCACCATGGAAGCGACATTGTCGAGTGCCGGTTTGACCTCCGCCTCCGGAATTTGACTACACATGTCATACCAGATGGTGTTCATCATCGAAGTGGTGGATCCACCGGACAGCTCAGATAGGGTGGTGGCTTCGGCAAATGTGGAATCCGCACGGGTTAGTACAACCACATCGGCGACGTAGTAAGGATCAGTGAAGAGCATGGTCGCTTTTCGCTCTTCGGTGATGCTGATACCGGAAATCGCCGCATCATAGGTACCGGTTTGTACCCCCAAAAGCATCCCGTCCCAGTCAATTTTGTGGGCTTCCCACTCGATGCCCGCCTCTTCACAGATGCGATCGATCATTTTGACGTCAAATCCGTTGGTGTAAGTATCGGCACCGTGCAAGGGGATTGCCCCGTTGCTGTCATCGGTTTGGGTCCAACAAAAAGGAGCACTTTGTGCTTCAATGGCAATTTTTAAAACTTCACCCTCTGCGGTTGCGGCGGAAGCCTCTGTGCTTTCAGTCGGTGAGCAGGAGGCCAAAAGTAGGGTGGAACATAAAAGAGCGGTGAGTGTACCAAATGTTTTTTTCATAACAACACTTCCTTCGTTGAATTTTAAAAACAAAAAAACGACAAGGCGTTCATCAAAGACGCCATTGTCGTTGTTTGTTTTTATTTGGAGGTTTTTAAAAGAAAAAGACAACGGCATCGATAGGATTCACCGACACCGTTGTCTTTCACTTGTTCTCATTATAATGGAATTGATCGCAAGTGTCAATGTTGTCATTGCACCAATAATACGATAAGTTTAAACTATTTTTGTTCAACATTGCATGAATTTAACATGCGATTGACCTTTTTGGTCTGTCCGTCTAAATAATAGAGAATGTTTTCAGTG
The DNA here is from genome assembly GCA_964370215.1 of uncultured Oscillospiraceae bacterium. Taxonomy (GTDB): domain Bacteria; phylum Bacillota; class Clostridia; order Oscillospirales; family Ruminococcaceae; genus Massiliimalia. Next base: position 7,447 of record CAYJIM010000033.1, on the reverse strand, counting down.
GCAATTCTCGCACATTCTAACATCGAGAAATCAGAATAAAAAGCGGCATGTGGGGTGATGATGACGTTGGGGCGACCCACCAACGGATTGGTTTTGGTTCCCTCATAGCTCTCGTCCACCAGTACATCCAGCCCTGCACCATAAACGGTGCCATTGTCAAGGGCGGTGCAGAGAGCGGACTCACGGATCATTGCACCACGGGACACATTGACAATGATGGGGCACTTTTCCATCAAGGCAAAATCTTTTTCATCCAAAAAGTGTTCGGTCTCCTTGGTGAGTAGCATGTTGAGGCTGATGATGTCGCTGTGTTTTAATAGTTCTTCCTTGCTGACCAGTGTCGTGTTGACCGCCGCCGCAGCCTCTTTGCTACAATAGGGGTCAAATGCAATGGTTTTCATGCCAAACCCTTGGGCACGACGGGCAACCGCCTGACCGATTTTTCCCAGTCCACAAATGCCAAAGGTGCCCTGCTCCAGTCGGATCATCTGTTTGCCTGCCATAAAGTCGAACTTGTGTGCCGTCTCAATGTCCTCGGTATACACCTTGATGTTGCGGGCGACGGAAAGCGCTAGGGTCATGGTGTGGTCGGCAACTTCTTGGGTGCAGTATTCGCCGATGACACTCACCCCTATCCCTAATTTTTCAGCGGCTTTGATGTCGATGTAATTATACCCCGTCGCCTGAATGGAGATGAATTTTAAGTGTTTTGCCTGTGACAGCAACGCTTCGTCCATCGGAATATAGGCGGTCAGCAGGGCATCCACATCTGCCAATGCCGCCAAAAGGGCGTCGTTGTCATCTTCATAAATCATCGTCTCTACCGTGACATCCGGCAAAAAGCCTGAGGTCAACAGCTGTTTTTCAATTTCTAAGTTGCGATTCATCGGTTCTTTGTAGTCGCACAACAGGATTTTAGGCATACTTTTGTACCTCGGCATCGCTTAAAATATCGGTGATGACCGCCAAAAAGCGATCGTTTTCTGCGGTGGTGCCGATGCTGACACGCAGATGATCGGCAAAGCCCCAGCCGGTGGCAGGGCGGACAATCACCCCTCTTTGCAACAGCAATTCGTTGATCAAACCACCCTCACAGGGCAATTTGAAAAATAAAAAGTTGGTGTGGGTTGGGGTCACTTCACACCCCAGTTCAGCCAACTGTGCCTCCATTCTTTTGCGGTCGGCCACCATCGTGCATTTGGCCGCTTCCACTTCCGATTCGCCGTGTTGTAGGGTGGCAACGGCAGCGGCAAGCCCCAATCGGTTGGAATTGAACGGTTCACTGACGGTGTCGTAGCAGGTGACCATCTGTGGGTTTGCGATCAAGTAGCCGATGCGCAAACCGGCAAGCCCATAGAGTTTTGAAAAGGTGCGCACTGAAATGACGGGCTTTCCCTCTTTGATGAGTGCCAAGGTATCCGGCGCACAGCCCTCCTCGGCAAATTCCACATAGGCTTCATCCATGACAAGCCATGCTTGCTTTGGCATGGCGTTTAGGATGTCATTGATTTTTTCTTTGTCGCAAAGGGTGCCGGTTGGGTTGTTGGGATTGCAAAGCCAGATCAGTTTTGTTTTTTCGGTGATCTGTTCTTGGATGCGTGCAAGGTTGATCTTGTAATCGCTGTCCAGATCGACAAACTTGACCGTTGCCCCCATGACCCAAGAAATTTCTTTGTACAGGCTGTAGCTCTGTGTCGGGACGATGACTTCATCCCCATCTTCGATAAAGGTTTTGGCAATGGTGTCCAACACGTTGCCGGCACCGTGTCCGAGGCCGATCCAGTGCTCGTTTAGATCAAACTTTTTGCCGAGCAACTGTTTTAGGCGTACATAATTTTTTTCAGGGTAGACATTGATTTTTGCAATCTCTTTTTGCATGGCGGACAGTGCGGTAGGGAAGGGGGAGTAGTTGTTTTCGTTGCTACCGAGCTTGACGATCTGTGTCAGTCCATACTCCTGCATCACCACATCGATGGATTTTCCGGGCACATAAGCCGTTGCATTGTAAGTTTGTTTGCGTACACCTCTTAGCATGATAGATACCTCCAAAAATAATTAAAAAGCACAAAGACGCGTCTCTGAAAAACCGACGACACGTCTTTGTGCTTTTGTTATTTCTATCATATCTGCTTTTTCAGATAAAATCAAGCGTGAAATTAAACAATCAGAACAACAATTATGCTATTTTTTTATTGAAAAAGACTTTTCTTTCTAAAAAAGCAGGAAAATGTGAAAAAAGACTTGACAATTTGAAAAAAGCACTCTATCATTTAGCCTATTAAAAAGATGTCGGCAACACGATACGTTCAGGTGTATGTCGATGTGTTTTTAGGAATGAAAGCGTGGCTTTTTTAAGAGGTTTTTAAAGCTCTGCCGCATTCTTTTTACCATTTTGTATCAGGACAATTGAAAAGGAAAGAAGAGGCCACCTCATGATGAATTTTGGCAAAAAAGAACAGGGGAAATCCCTGCTTTTTCGGCTATCGCTACTGGTGTTGGGCAACCTGTTGTATTGTGCTGCGGTCAATTTATTTTTGGCAGGGAACAACATTGCAGGTGGCGGATTTACCGGCATCGGTACCGTGTTACACCACGTGTTTGAGGACTTGCAAATTGGCACCATTGTGTTTATCATGAACATTCCGCTTTACATCATCAGTTTTTTTGTAAAGGGATTTTTGTTCACGGCGACCACCTTTTTGTCCAGTTTGTTTTATTCGTTGTTGCTCAATTTGACACAAGGTCTACCCACCTTGACCGACAACCCCATTGCCGCTGCCGTGTTTGGTGGGGTGATTTATGGGTTGGGTCTTGTCTGTCTTGTGGTGAGCAATGCCTCGGTGGGGGGAACAGATCTTGTCAACCGTTTGTTGGTGGTGAAGTTTCCGAATATCAGCGTTGGGAAAATGAGTTTTTTTGTGGACGGTGCAGTGGTTGTGTTCGCCATGATTGTATTTGGCGACATTGAAGTGGGGCTATATGCTGTCATTGCGCTGTACGTCTGTTCCACCTTTGCAGATAAAATGCTCAGCGGATTTGACCGTGGGGATTTGTGTATCATCATTACTGAAAAAAATTGTGAGTCGATCGTGGAAACGTTGATGCAAAGAGTCAAGCGAGCGGCGACCAAAATTGATGCCAAGGGGATGTATTCCAAAGCGGATAAAGATATTTATCTGATGGCGGTAACACCCAAACAGGCGTTGATTGTCAAACAAATGATCGGCAAACATCAAGACAAAGCATTTGTCATCATGGCAGATGCAAAGGAATTGATCGGTGCCGGATTTCATAAAATAGTACCGTCTTGATCAAGAGACAGGAAAGGGGCGTTTGAAAAGTGCATACAGATACTTATCAAGGAGCGACTGCGGTCACTTTATCGGAGTTTATTCCGACCAAAAACTTTCGCATTGTAGAAAATAAAACCAGACATGTCAGCGGGGGAATCAGCGAAATTCGGGTGAAGATCAAAACCGAACGACCGTTTGAACAGTCACTGACCTATCCGCTTGCCAATGACCATCGTATTTATGGCTTTGTCAAGCAAAATGACCGCTTGCGTGAGGAGTTAAGGGAAGCGGCGATCACACGCATTGAACTCTATGATTGGGATGATCAATTCATGATGTTTTTCAATTATGAATCGCAGACCAAGAAGGCATTTCGTGTCAAAATTGAAGAGGTGAAAAGCCTTTTGGAGCATTGCTTGCGTCCGAATATACTATCATAAAAGAGTCAAAACCGCCACACTTTTCGACCGGAAAAGTATGGCGGTTTTCATTGATAGATAAAAAGAAAAAACCTTTCAACTACTGTTGAAAGGTTTTGGTGACCCGTACGAGAATCGAACTCGTGATGCCGCCGTGAAAGGGCGGAGTCTTAACCGCTTGACCAACGGGCCTTAAAAAATATATGAAAGCAATTTGCTTTATTTAAAAATGGTGACCCGTACGAGAATCGAACTCGTGATGCCGCCGTGAAAGGGCGGAGTCTTAACCGCTTGACCAACGGGCCGTTGTGGTAGCGGTAGTCGGATTTGAACCAACGACACTGCGGGTATGAACCGCATGCTCTAGCCAACTGAGCTATACCGCCACAATCATATTCCATTCGACTTTTGTGTTGCCGTTTCGACTGGAACGTTTTATATTCTATCACAATTACAACGTAATGTCAATACTTTTTTTACAAAAATATTGAGAGAAATAAAAAGCGGCAAATTGGACAAAATATTGGTTGATTTTTTGAAAATATGCAAACAAACGGCAACCTTGAAGATGAGAGCACTTCGTGGTTGCCGTTTCCCGTTAGGATGTTTGGTTGGTGGGAGGCTTTTTTTGTACCGAAGGGGTTGGGATGCCGTATAGATCGGTGTAAAATTCTGCCTCGGCATGACTGCGTGGTGGGGTTTGAATCAAACCGGTACATTCGGTGGTGGACACCACGTCGTCGATGTCCAAAAATAAATCGGAGTCAAACAGACACCGATCGGCAGGGTGGAATGCCTGATGGCGTTTTGGTTTTTTATCCTGCATACAAACACGCTCCTTTCGTTGTTATTCTTTCCGAAGAGATCAAAAATATCATGAGTTGCCCCGAAAGTCGGGTGCTAAACCGGCATTCCTACACATACACTGTATCGATTGAAGAAGAGAGGTGAGTGGATGTCGTTATTTGGCATTTTAGAACAGGACTTGCAGGGCAAAGAAGTGGTTGCTGTCGGTGAAGAGGGTCCATCGGTTGGGCTTTCGAGTAAGGAGGCGGCGAGACGTGGGCAGGAATTTGGAGAAAATGTGTTAAAAAGCCGTAAAAAAATTCACCCGATTGGCATTTTCATCAACCAATATAAGGATATTTTGACCGTCATTTTACTGGTTTCCACAGCGGTGTCGATTCTGCTTGGGGAATATGTCGATGCCATTGTCATTGCGGTCGTTGTATTGCTCAACGGGGTCATGGGTTTTTTGCAGGAATATCGCACCGAGCAGACGCTTGAAAAATTAAAACAAATGGCGGCCCCGATGGCAAAGGTGTATCGTGATGGTAGATTGCAAACGCTGTCGGCAGCACAGTTGGTGGTGGGGGATGTGGTGGCGTTAGAAGCCGGGGATCGCATCCCAGCCGATGTTAGTTTACAACAAGTGGTCAATTTTTCGGTCGATGAGGCGATTTTAACGGGTGAATCCAATCCGCAAAACAAACAGGTGAAAGAAACTTCCTTTATGGGAACGACAGCAGTCACCGGTAGGGCGCGTGGTGTGGTCTCTGCCATTGGCATGAAAACCGAAATGGGGCGCATTGCCCACCTTTTAAATGAAGTGGAAGAGCCACTTACCCAACTACAACAGCGGTTGAAACAATTGGGGTTGTGGGTTGCCCTTGGTTGTCTTGCCATCTGTTTGGTTGTTTCGACCATCGGCCTGTTGCGTGGTGAGTCGCTTCTTTCTATGTTGCTACTGGGCGTTTCCCTTGCTGTTGCAGCGGTGCCGGAGGGGTTGCCGGCGGTGGTAACGGTGTCCCTTGCGCTGGCGGTCGGGCGCATGGTGCGAAAACGGGCGCTGGTACGAAAACTGCACGCCGTGGAAACACTTGGGTGTACCACGGTGATCTGTTCCGATAAAACCGGAACATTGACACAAAACAAAATGACTGTCGTTTCAGGATACACCTTACAGGGGCAGGTGGATTGTACCCACCTCGATGGGGTAGAGAAAACCCACCCGCTCTATCCGACCATTCTTTGTGGACTTGTCTGCAACAATGCGGATTTGAACGGACGGGTGGGAGATCCGACGGAGCTTGCCCTGTTGCAGATTGCCGCCAAGAGCGGGGTGGCGGTTACGGAAAAGCGACTGGATGAAATTCCGTTTGACAGCAAATCAAAGCAGATGTCGGTGACCGTCAAATTGCCAGAGGGGCAGACAGTGCGGTTTATAAAGGGTGCTCCCGACCTGTTGCTCGCACAGTGTACCCATTGTCTGCAGGGGGACACCGTACTTCCTTTCAATCAAACAAAGCAATCACAGGTAAAGGAGGCCAACGACAAGATGGCGGCAAGAGCCCTTCGTGTGTTGGGTTTTGCAAGACAGATCGAGGGGGGTGACCTTTGTTTTTTGGGGCTGCTCGGTATGATGGATCCGCCGCGACCGGAAGTAAAAAAAGCGGTTGCCGCCTGTTATAAAGCAGGCATCAAAACGGTGATGATCACCGGTGATCATCTGCTGACGGCCAAAGCAGTGGCAGAGCAGATCGGTATTTACCACGAGGGAGATGCCGTGGTGGAAGGAAAATCCTTGGAGGAGATGGACGAGAAGACCCGCAAACAAATCATCAAAAAAGCGACGGTATACGCAAGGGTCACCCCACGTCATAAACTGCTCATTGTACAGGATTTACAGGAGCAGGGACAGGTGGTGGCGATGACAGGGGATGGGGTCAACGATGCACCGGCGGTCAAACAAGCGGACATCGGGGTGAGCATGGGCATCACCGGTACCGATGTCACAAAGGAAGCGGCGGACATCACCTTGCTGGACGACAACTTTGCCACTTTGGTACATGCGGTGGAAGAGGGCAGGGTCATCTACACCAACATCCGAAAATTTATTCGTTACCTGCTTTCCTGCAACATCGGCGAGGTGTTGACGATGTTTTTGGGCCTGCTGATGGGGATGCCAATGGTGCTTTTACCCATTCACATTTTGACGATCAACCTCATCACCGATGGTCTGCCTGCCATCTGCCTCGGGCTGGAACCGGCAGCCCCCGGCATGATGAATCGTCCGCCACGCGGTAAGGGGGAGAGTGTCTTTGCCGGTGGTTTGTTGACTGAAATTATTTTCCGTGGTATGTTCATTGGACTTGCAACCCTTGCGGCCTTCATGTTGGTGGCAGGGCAAACCGCTGACTTGACACAGGCGCAAACCGCCGCTTACACCACGCTGGTGCTCACCCAATTGGTCAACGTTTTTGCCTGCAAAGGTACGGACAGCAAACTGACCTTCGCCGGACTATTCAACAATCCCAAATTGTTGTGGGCGGTGTTACTGTCGTTGATCATTCTACTGGTGACCATCTATGTGCCGCCGATTGCGTTGTTGTTTGGCACGACACCACTCACGGTAGAGGGGATCTTGACCTGTCTTGGTTGTATGCTGTTTCCCTCCGTTTTGACAATCTTCTTAAAACAACCGGGCAGTTCTTGACATTACGGAAAGGATCGGTTAGAATGAGAAAAGAGCGTCGTCGATTGGACGACAAATAGAAGGGACGTGCAAGCATTGGCAACCTATCAATGGACGGTTACACAATTACAACAACAGGTGACCACACTCAAAGTTTCAGACCGTATTTTGCTGTCGGGTGAGGTGTATACCGCAAGGGACGCTGCGCACAAACGCTTGATGGGTTTGTTGGATGAGGGAAAACCGTTGCCGTTTGACCT
>CAYJIM010000032.1:0-26099 GCA_964370215.1 uncultured Oscillospiraceae bacterium | reverse complement strand
TTTGTCTATCATTAATTACTCCACGAACCAAAGCCATAGGTATTAATAAAAGTAAGCCAATAAAAAATACTAAGAGAATTTTAAAGCCGAGTGTCTCGGTAAATATAAATGATTTTTTTTCTTGTTGTTCCATACAGATATAATAACATAAAAATACTTTTAGTTCAATCTAGATGAATTTAAAATCTCTTTCACTATATTTAAGACAGAAAAATAACTTGTTTTTTTAATTAAAATTAACTATAATGTAATTATGGCAGAATCTGATAAACTCATTATTAAAGGTGCTCGCGAGCACAACTTAAAAAACATAGATGTAGAACTCCCAAGAAATAAACTCGTTGTCATTTCGGGCCTCTCAGGCTCAGGAAAAAGTTCGCTAGCGTTCGATACCATTTTTGCTGAAGGCCAAAGACGTTACGTTGAAAGCCTTTCTGCCTATGCTAGGCAATTTTTAGGCCGTATGGATAAGCCCGATATTGATTATATTGAGGGGCTCTCTCCAGCTATTTCAATTGAACAAAAAACAACTCATAGAAACCCTCGATCTACAGTAGGTACTGTTACAGAAATATACGACTACTATAGACTTTTATTTGCAAGAATTGGTAAGCCACACTGCCCCAACTGCGACAGAGAAATACAAGAACAATCAATAGATCAAATTATAGATTCAATTTTAACATGGGACGATGGAAGTCGCATTCAAATTCTTGCTCCCGTTGTGTGGGGAAAAAAAGGTGAACATCAAAAAATTATTGATGACGCAAAGGCTGCTGGTTTTGTTCGAGCTCGTATAGATGGCTTAATGGTTGACTTAGAAGAAAGTATTCATCTTGATAAACAAAAAAAGCACAACATCGAACTTGTTATTGACCGCCTTATTTTAAAGGACGACATTAGAAGACGTTTAGCCGATTCACTTGAAACAGCTCTCAATTCTGCAAATGGTATTATAACCGTCATTAAACAAGATGCTACTACTAAGGCTGAAAGTGAGCATTTCTTTTCCCAAAAGAATGCATGCCCAGACTGTGGTATCTCCTTTCCAGAACTTCAGCCGAGACTGTTTTCTTTTAATAATCCTTTTGGGGCATGTCCAGATTGTACAGGCCTTGGTGAAAAGATGGAGTTCGACTTTGACCTCGTATGCCCTGATAAAAGCTTATCATTTAACCAAGGGGCTTTTAATTGGTATAACCCAGATTCAGCGTGGAACAGAGCCCGATTTGAAAGCCTTGCAGACCATGTCGGATTTTCTTTAGACACTCCAATTGATGAGCTAACAAAAAAAGAACTTGATGCTATACTCAATGGCACAAAAGAAAACATTCACTTTGTGTATGAAAAACAAGATGGCTCAGGATACTCCTCATACGACCAACGATGGATTGGACTTTTTGCAGATTTAAAGCGGCGCTATAGAGAAACCTACTCTGATGCACAAAGGACAAGCTTAGAAAAGCTTATGTCAAAGCACCCTTGCGAAACATGCGGAGGAAAAAGATTAAAACCAGAAGCCCTTGCAGTAAGAGTATCTGACAAAAATATTTTTGACCTTACAGTGATGTCGGTTGGTGAGTCTGTAAAATTTTTTGATGAAATAAGCTTTACAGACACAGAGCAAAAAATTGCAGAGCAGATTTTAAAAGAAATTAAAAACCGCCTACGATTTTTATTTAATGTAGGACTTGATTATCTAACCTTAGAAAGACAAGCTGCTACCCTCTCTGGTGGTGAAGCACAAAGAATCCGTCTTGCAACACAAATAGGCTCTAGCTTAGTTGGTGTTTTATATATTTTGGATGAACCTTCTATTGGCTTACACCAAAGAGATAATCAAAAATTAATTGATACCCTCACCTATTTACGTGATCTTGGAAACACTTTAATTGTTGTAGAGCATGATGAGCAAACGCTCAGAACAGCCGACTGGATTATTGACCTTGGCCCTGGTGCCGGTGTACACGGTGGATACATTACCGCTCAAGGAACACCCGCCGATGTTGCAAAGGTAAAAGAAAGTTTAACGGGACAATATCTTGCCGGGACACTCTGTATGGATATTCCGAAAAAAAGACGTGAAGGTAACGGGCATTATATTTCTATTCAGGGAGTAACTGAGCATAACTTAAAAGATGTACGTGTTGACTTTCCACTTGGTAAATTTACCTGCGTTACGGGTGTTTCAGGCTCAGGAAAGTCTACCCTTATAAGTGATTGTTTATACCCTTCACTTTCAAACAGGCTTATGAGAACCTCTCATCAAGTGGGAGCATATAAAAAATTAGAGGGATTTGAACACATTGATAAAATTATAAATATTGACCAAAGCCCAATAGGAAGAACACCAAGATCTAATCCTGCGACCTATGTTGGAGTATTCAATGGCATACGTGACCTCTATGCAACGCTACCCGATGCAAAGGCACGAGGATACAAGCCTGGACGCTTTAGTTTTAATGTAAAAGGCGGAAGGTGTGAAAACTGTCAAGGTGCTGGTACCATTACCATAGAAATGAACTTTTTGGCAGACGTATATATTACGTGTGATGTGTGCCATGGAAAGCGCTTTAACCAAGAAACGTTGGATGTTCACTACAAGGGTAAAAACATTGCAGATGTACTTGATATGACTATTGAAGAAGCAGCAGATTTTTTTGCACATATTCCTCACATCTCAAAAAAAATGAATACACTATTATCGGTAGGATTAGGCTATATAAAACTTGGACAATCTGCCCTAACGTTATCAGGTGGTGAAGCGCAGCGTGTTAAATTAGCAAATGAGCTTGCAAGACCTTCTACCGGTAAAACATTTTACATTTTAGATGAACCTACAACGGGATTACACTTTGCCGATGTATTGCAGCTTATGGATGTAATAAAGAGACTCGTAGACCAAGGAAATACTGTGGTAATGATTGAACATAACTTAGATGTTATTATGCAAGCTGACCATATTGTGGATTTAGGACCAGAAGGCGGATACCGCGGTGGAACTATTATTACAACAGGAACACCAGAAGAAGTTGCAAACTGCAAGGACTCACATACGGCAGTCTTTATTAAAGAAATGCTTGAGAGAAATAATAGCTAATGCATAAAAATCTTTTTGTACTATTAATTTGCTTGTTCTCATTCTTATTTTCAATGAAAATCTATGCACAAGAGACAGAACAAAGCCTACAAAATGATAATACAGAAACAGAAAACGCACCAAGTGAGAACTCCAACGTAGAAGATACAATAAAATCTACAGAAGAAACAGAAGAAAATGCTACTCAAACAGCGCAAAGTGATACACAAGACGAAGATACATTAGTTGAAACTGAAAACCCCTCAATAATTACAATAGTGCATGCATTAAAAACTAGCTATGTAAGAGATGAAGAAGAAGATGAAGAATCGGAGCGAATTGTATTTGAAGGTGATGTGCAAGTTTCTGTAGAAAAAGATAATACACTCACAACAATTTTTGCAGACTTAATTGAGTTTAATCGCACACGCAATAGTCTTTACGCAGAAGGTAGTGTTGTAATGGAGCAACGTAGAGATGGCGAAGTAACCGAAAGACTAACTGCTAACTCATTATTATTTGATACAAATACGCTACAAGGTTATTTTAATGAGGGGCGTGTTGTTCAAGAACAGCAAGAATCATTGAACCTATCTGATGGATCAGTATTGATTGTTTCTTCTGAACTATTTGCTCGAGGTAGCTCAAATACCGTTACCTTTAAGAACGGCAGTTTAACATTCTGTAATGATGAAAACCCTCACTGGGAAATTAAAGCCAGCCGTATATGGCTTTTAGACGGGAATGAGTTTGCATTTGCAAATGCCCTACTCTATGTTGGCCCTCTACCTGTAATGTATTTTCCATTTTTCTATTATCCAAAAGACGAGTTAGTATTTAATCCGGCCTTTGGTTTTAGATCGAGAGAAGGATTTTTTATACAAACGACTACCTATATTTTGGGTCGTAAACCACTTTCAAATGACGATGATGACGAATCACTAAGTAATTCTGGCTTTAACTTTATGCAGCAAACGCAACTTAAGGAACAGGAATTACAAGGCTTAGTTTTAAGAAATTTAGAAGACAATGCAACAATGCCACCAAACCATTTAAAAGTGATGGCAGATTATTACTCAACACTTGGAGGAATGGTAGGAGTAGAAGGATACTTTGAAGTAAATAACATAATTAAATCAATTGACTTTAATTCAAGACTAGGATTTAGCAATGTTGTTTTTCAAATAGATGATTTTCCGTTATATGTATCATATGACAATGACTTAAAATATCAAGATCACGGTTGGTTTTTTGGGACAAAACTTCCCTTTCGCTATGCAGGAAATTTTTCAACATCATTACAAGCTGGAGCGTTCAATGTATCTTTAGACTTTCCATTTTATTCTGACCCATGGTTTGACTCAGACTTTAATGACAGAAATGAGTCTATGGACTGGATAGACTTTTTTCTAAGTGGAGCTCTTGTTGCTCCTCCAGATGAAGATGATGATGACGCTGACGAAATTACAGGATATACATGGGATGTATTTGCTTCGTATAATGTACCAATTGAGCCATTTAGCCCTTGGATTTCTAAGTTATCAATTGATACGCTTGCCTCTTCTGTTACTTTTGCAACACAGAACACACCTTTGACTGAGTTCGACTCTAATGTAAAGGTACAAGCAAACAGTCCTAATAGAGAATTTTTCTATGCTTCACAAATACAGCCTGTAAACTTACACATTAACATGGCTGGGACTCTTTACGAATGGAGTAGCGAAGGTAACTATGAAACAGATGAAACACTATTTACTCTAACAGAAGAACAAACTGAAGTATTAACTCTGCTCGAAATACCTGAACTTATAATTGAAAATGAGACTACCGAAGAAAATGAAAATACTTTAGAAGATACACAAGAAGACAGTACTGTAGCATTAATAGATATACCTGATATTACATTTGATAATCAATCTATCAATACAATTGAAACAAGTGAGTATGCAGTGCGCTATACACTTGAGCCTGAATACTCAATGCTTTATACATATAGCCCAACACAACCTTATAGCTCTTTACCAATCGAACCGTCAAGCATTAATATAGCAGACCCACAGGCAGCGCAAATATATTTTAAATCTCCATTAAGCATTACAGGAACGTATAGTTCTAGTCAAGATTTTTTGAGTTTTTCAAATTCTATACTTTTGCTGCCAGAACTACAAAAACATATTCACTTGTCGGATGAGTATTTTACTGAAGAAGAAAAGGAAAATATATATCTAAGTGACCACAAAGCTAAAAAATTTGATGTTCGAAATACAAATAGTGTTAGCATTAATCCATTTACCAAATATGAAATGTTTAAAAATAGTCGTATAAGTTGGAACACTTCGATAAATATAATTAAAACAGAGTTTGAAGGAGATGCTAAAAATCCTGAATGGTCATATAATACTCCTTCTTGGGATGAGGATTCAATTTACGTACACAATTTAAATGCTGTGTTTGAAGCTAGACAAGATGCATATTATCAAAGCATTACACTTGCAACAAATCTTCCTCCTTTAGTAGACCAATACACAGGAACACTTCTTTTTGGATTTCCACTTGGAAAAGTAGAATTTGAAGCTGGATATAAGCAAGAAAGTTCTACTTCTGATACGTGGATTGCACAGCCTTTTGAACAAACTTCTTCTTGGACTTTTTTTGATAAAACAAAAGATGATGAAGATAATGTGCATAAGATAAATCTATCTCAAAGTTTTAAGTACAATATCGAAGATGAACATATAGACTCATTCTCTACAAGCTTGAGTTGGCAAGACTTACAATTTTCTTATGATATGCGCTACACAAACTCATACACGCTTGACTCAACGCTTGGTTGGATTTCCAGTTCTGAAAAAACATTTCAACCCTATGCACTAACACTTTTATGGAATGTAAATGATCTTACAATCCGAAATCAAACAAGTTCAGTTTTAATAAAACCTGGTTTATCAACGTCACTTTCATGGGATATGATAATCCCAACAAGAAGTTATTTTAGTTTTAGACCCGCTTTATCAGTTGAAATATCTCGATTTCTTACAATTACATTTGCAGCAGAAAGTCGTAATGATCAACTTGTAAGGTATGTACAAAATGCAATTGGTTTTTCACAGGTAATTCCAGGTGAGCAAAATATTTTTATTGATTTATTTAATTCTTTTGCTTTTTTTGATGAAGCTAAACGTAGCTCTTCTGGTTTTAAAATTGAAAGCTTTAACTTATACATTGAACACGACTTACACGACTGGACACTTACATCAGAGCTAGAGATTGAACCAAGAATTATAACAGAGTCAAGCGGCCTCAAACGTTATGATTACAGCCCATTTTTTACTCTTTCGGTACTTTGGAAACCAATGAGCGGTATTAAAACTACAATAGAAGATGAATACGGTGAGTTTTTGCTCAACCCGTAGTACATTAAAAGGAAACAAAATGATACTAGTACATTATCCAAAATGCTCAACCTGTCAAAAAGCTAAAGCGTTTTTAATTAATAAAGGTTGTACATTTGAACAGAGAGATATAAAAGAAGATAATCCAACAAAAGAAGAATTAATACTTTGGCATAAAAAGAGCCTCTTACCATTAAAGCATTTTTTTAACACTAGTGGACTAATATATAAAGAACTTAATCTTAAGGATACAATTGCAACATTAAGTGAAGATGAGCAATTTGATATTTTATCTACAAATGGTATGTTAGTAAAGCGCCCAATTCTACTACTAGATTCAACTGTCTTGGTAGGATTTAAAGAAAATATATGGGACATGCACGTTTAACGTAGCTTTTGATCTATGTAAATTTTTTATTATCTTTTAAAAGCTCATAGACGGTATAATATGTTACTTTAGTTTTTTTCCCACGTAACTCAGTCGTATGCTTACAAGAGTCATCAATTTTCAATTTTAGTTGATTTTTTACTGCCTGGGAAATAAGTATATCAGATGGTGGGCATAAGTGCTCTAAGCGTGATGCCGTGTTAACAGTATCACCAATAAGAGTATTATCAAAACGGCTATTGCCACCTACATTACCTCGTATTACCGGTCCAGTATGTATACTTATTCTAAATTGTATTTCATCAATGCCCTGCTTGCTTTTTATTGAATTAATTTTTTCTAGTTCTTTTTGAATACACACCATACTCTTAACAGCGTCAAGAGGTGAATTAAAAACTGCAAAAAAAGCATCACCGATAAATTTATCAATATCGCCATTATGACTATACACATAACGCGTAACAACTTCAAATGCCTCATTTAGAATTGCAATTACTTCTTTCGGTGATGATTTTTCAGACATTTTTGTAAAACTCACAATATCACCAAAAACTACCGTTGCATCTTTCTCCTCTCCAGGAAGTGAAAGCACTTGTAGATGTGCACATTCTTGAGCTACATTCCAAATTGTTTTTGGGATATAATCTTTGATTAAATCCAACATTATGAAATCTGTTATTGCCTTATCCTGAAGATGTGTAGTGGTAACTATTTTTTCTGACATCAAAAGAGCATTTAAGATAAGTGGCCTTATTGAAAGAAATAACATCCCTTCTTCAAATCTATCATACGGAATTACCCTATCCGCTCCAGATAATAAAAGCTCAGTAAATTCGTCTTTATTGTAAGATTCTGCTATTACTAAAACAGAAATATGTTTTAATACAACTTCATTTTTTATTGTTTTAATAAAATCTGAAACTGATTGTTCTTGTAGTTTAGAATCGAGAATAATCACACCGACTCTTTGAGAAAATAGATGATTATATGCTTCGTCAATATTATTCTCAGCTATAAATCTAATTTTTTTTTCAAACGATTCGATAAAATCATTAATTTCAGTCATCCATAATGACAAGTCTTTTTGTCCAACGTATAATATATCAAATCCCATGAGCAATACTAAAACAAAAAACACATGTTGTCAAGTTATTACAATACATTTATAAATTTTACAAGGAATCTATTGACCAACAAAGCTATTATTTGATATAATATATGTACTTACAACGTAAGAACATGGTGCCTGTAGTTCAGGGGTAGAGCGCAAGATTGTGGTTCTTGTTGTCGCGGGTTCAAATCCCGTCAGGCACCCAAAAGTAAAAAGAATCCTTGCAATGCATGGATTCTTTTTTTTATGCATTAGTAATTTACCAGTGTGGTTGCAGGCAGGCGTCTGCACTCCTTTTTCCAAACTCGCATTAAGACATAAAAAAAGCTAATTTGCTTGAAATTACTGGGGTACAATTCCCCGAACCAAACAAGTTAGCTGTTTTTCTTTGTTTTAAACTTAATTACATTAAGTTTGTCACTAAATCTGAACACCGACAAAAGGGGTGTAATTCCCACCAGTGGGCACCTTTCAGATATTGGTATTATATATTGAAAGTGTTTTCTTGTCAATGTAAAAATATGACAGTTTCTCTTTTTGAGTTACGATATATTTATTGCAAAATATACATAATTATGCTATTATTACACTAAGGAAATGTTAAATGCTATTATATCACGGAAGCACTATGACTGTAAAAAATCCCAAGCTCATTGAACAGGCTAGAGCATTAGATTTTGGTGCCGGCTTTTATGTTACCACAAATAAACAACAAGCAGAGCGATGGGCTAATACAACTACAAAACGAAAACTAAATGGTAGCCCAACTATATCATTATATACAGTTGATGAGTCTCAGTTCCAATCATTATCACTTTTAACATTTTTAGAACCTAATGTAGAATGGCTAAAGTTCATTAGCTTAAACAGAAAAGGTCTTCAACAAACAAACACATACGATATCATTATTGGTCCTGTCGCTAACGATTTTACAATGCCTACAATTAACCTTTACTTAAAAGGTAGCTACGATGAGCAAGAAGCATTAAAACGCCTGATGCCACAAAAACTTAAAGATCAATATACATTTAAAGCACTAGAGCTTTTAATATTTTGTGAGGAAATACACGTATGAAAAAAACACCTGTAGAAATTTTAGATTTCTATGACGAAGAAATTACAGGTCTCATCTCTACAAAATATGGCTTTACTCCAATTGATTCATTACGCCGATTCTTAAATTCAGAAACATTTACCATGTTAAATGATGCCGAACTAGAAATGTGGGACTTTGCCCCTCTTGCAATTTTCGATATGTGGGAAACAGAACAAGTTACAGGAAACCCACGTAATTCAGTATATTTGAGGTAGCCATGAGTTATGAAATGAAGTTTTTTATTTATTTAATTGAACGTTATGCTGACTACAAAAATACCACTGCAGATATTATACTCAAACAATGGGATGCATTAAAGCTTACAGACTTTATCTATGAACTGTATGAGAGATACCATATAGAAGCTATAGAAAATGCATTTACAGATATAGATAACCTGATTTCAGAACGAAGCAAGGCTTAAAAATCATCCTATTCTTTTTTTGACAATTACATATGTACATTGTGTAAGGAGTTATATATGAAAATAAAAAAGCAATATACTTGTGCCTTGCTTTTGTCTATGGACTTATTAGGTGGCAAATGGAAAATGAGAATACTATGGCATGTTTTAAACGGTGATAATAGATTTTCATTATTACAAAAAAGTATTATTGATATAAGTCACAAGATGCTTGTAACACAGCTCAGAGAACTTGAAGATAGCAAGATTCTTATAAGAACGGTAGTGTCTAAAAAACCACTGAACGTTGTATATTCTTTAACAACTGAATATAAAGACCTCATTCCATTAGTAAATGGATTTTGTGACTTTTCTAAAAACTATGCTCATATAAATCAAATTGAGCTTGGAGATTCATAGGTACAAAAAAGTACGTAATTGTCGATAATTCTGTATTTGATTATAATTAATTATATCATTTATGGAGGTGACGAAAATGGAATATCCAAGAGCATTTTCACACATTGGTTTGTCTGTACCTAACCTAGAACAGGCAGTTAAGTTTTATAGCGAAGTAATGGGTTGGTATATTGTAATGCAACCGTCTTTGATCAAAGAAGAAAACACATCTGCAATTGGCATTATGTGCGAAGAAGTATTTGGAAAAGGACATGGTGATTTTAAGATTGCTCACATGGTAACGTCAAACGCAATTGGAATAGAACTATTCGAATTTGCAGATAACGACAAACAAAGACAACCGTTTGAGTTTAAGAACACAGGCCTTTTTCATTTTTCTGTGCAAGACCCAGATATTGAAGGTATGATTGAAAAAATTGTAGCACACGGTGGTAAACAACGTATGCCGATTAAAGAATATTACCCTAATGAAAAACCATACAAAATGTGTTATGTTGAAGACCCATTTGGTATTGTGTTTGAAATATATACTCATAGCTATGAAGTAACATACTCTAAGGGTGCATACTAAGATTAGGATTATTAAAAAAATGCCTGAAATTGATTGGTAAAGCAAAATGGACTGATAAAAAATCAGTCCATTTTTTTATGTCATAAAATTACAACAGTACAAAAAAAGCTGTCTTTCTTGTCCTATTTCTAGAACTTTTAAGACAGCCCCTTTATTGGTCACTTATTTTCTACTATAATTATTTGAATTTTTCTTCAAGAATTGGTCCCATCATATAACCTGAAGTAAGTGCCCATGCAACGTCTGCACCAGGAATAGAGTCATTACCTCTAACACCGCCGCCAGCATCACCGATTGCATACAAGTTAGGAATAATATCTCCGTTTGTATCTAAAACTTCAAGACTTGTGTTGATAGTTAATCCACCTAGTGTTGTAGCATAGCGTGGTTTTTGTTCTACCAAGTAGTATGGACCTGCTCCAATTTCAGCAGTTAGATAACGAACATCTCGTCCAAACTCTTCGTCAACACCATTTTGAACATATGTATTATATGTTTCAATTGTTGCTTTTAGGTTGTCTGCATCGATTCCTACAATTTCTGCAACACCATCAACTGAGTCGGCATGAGCAAAAACAGGAGAAGACTTTCCGTTGTTTTCTAACCAACCATTGAGCATTTCTTCAGAAATACCATAACCGCCAATTTTAGCACTAAATGTATCAAACGTTGCTTGATCCATAAACAAGAACAATGTTCCATCTTCTTGTTTTGATTGTTCTGCAACAATGTTTCTTCCAGGACCTCTTTCGTTAACAACACGAACACCTGTTCGGTCAACTAAGATACCACTTACATTCCATGATGCCATTGAACCATTATATGTTGATTTAGCAATACCAGGTTTCCATTCAACTCCATTTTCAAAAAGCTCTACAAACCCCATATCTTGATAGTCTGCGCCTACTTCTTTTGCCATATCAATACCATCGCCACTTGCAAGTGCTGCACCATAGTAAACAAAGTTACTTAGTGTATCAGGTAAAAGATCACTTCTTGCTCCATGTCCTCCAGTTGCAAGTATAACTGAATCAGCTTTTATGATATAAGTAGTTCCGTCTTTACCTTTTGCTTCTACACCCACTATTACACCATCTTCTGATAGAAGTTTTTCACCGCTTGTATTAAGATATAATTCAACATTAGATTCGTTTAATTTTGCTTCTAGTGCATTAATAAGCCCTACACCACCGCCTGAATATACAAGAGCTCTATCAACTGTATTTTCTCCAAGAGGAGTTAGTTTTTCTGGAACTGGTGCGTTAATATAATCAACAGTCCAATCTGTTGCTACACCCATGTTTTCAGTAAATACTTGTAATATTTCTGAAATACTTTCGTTTCCACCATTTCTCATATTATCATCAAATGCAATTTGTGGTGTATCATTAGTTACACCCAAATCTCTTTGGAGTTTTGATCCAGTTACTAATGTGTACCCACCACTTAACGCTGTGTGTCCACCTAGCATAGCGGTTTTTTCGAGCATTATAACAGAAAAACCTCTTTCATCAGCTGATAGGGCTGCAGATAAACCTGCCCCACCACCACCAATAACTACAACATCAGTAGCTAATTCAACAACTTCAGTGCTTTTTACCGCTGTTGATGGTTTTTCCCAATCTTTAGGATTCCCGCCTGCCTTTGTTATAGCATCTGCAACAGCTGCTCTAATAGCATAAGATGTTACCGTAGCTCCTGCAACTGCGTCAATTGTTAATGATTGATCTGCAACAATTTGCTTAGGTATAACATCTAAAGGAATGTTAGACAAGTGAGCTGTTTCTTCACTTCCAGTAATAGTTACTGATACAATGGTGTCTTCAGTAAGCTCAACTTCAACATGCAGTGTACCGTTATGTGCTTCTGCACTTCCTGCATATGTTCCAGCTTTTAAAGCTGATTTAGAACATCCAGTACCAACAATACTTAAAAGTACTAACAACGTTAATGCTTTTAAGAGGTACTTCCTCATTTTTTTTGTAGTCATTTAATCCTACTCCTATTTTGAATCATTGTGAAGTGCAACAAAGATAGCGCAACTAGTAGTATTGTTACATACATCAACAAAAATCTACTAATAAAACATTACATGAATTTAATGTTATTCTTCCAATTTGATTTAATTATAGCTTAACACTATCTGATTGTCAACAAGACATATTTTGTATATTATTTACATTTTTTTAGCCTTTATACAAAGCTTATTGCTTTTTTTGCTGCTTTTTTGCTATAATATTGTTATATCAATATGTATACTTTAAAGATATAGAAGGGATTCATATGAAAAAAAAGAATTTAAAAAACTTACTTTTCACTTCTGTACTAATTGATATTTTTGTAGTTCATGTTTCACTTTTTTTTGCTCGCTCAATACAAGAAAAACATTTTATTAATCTGTATGAATTCATTCAATTATCTAAAGCTTTTATCCCATTCACATTTTTTTGGATTATTCTTTTATATATACAAGGTTACTATTCGCTTGAAAAACAACGTAGTAGAATAACTCAAGGAATACATATTTTTATAGCTACACTTATAGTTTTTCTTATTGGAACTACACTATTTTATGTTTTTGAAGACATCAGTGTAATTCCCAGGAAAATTCTTCCAATGTATTGTTTTTTATCTTTTTTATTTCTTTCAATCATGCGGCATCTGACATCCCTATTCTATGCTAAGTTTACTTACAAGACTATTATAGGTATAATTGGAAAAACATCACTTATTGACGAGCTTTTAGCCTATGAAAATAAACATTCGTATTTCAATTACAAAATTAAGACAATCTATGATGAGCATGCAACTTCTAGTACCTATAATGGTATACCAGTACACAAAGAATTTGATGCATTTATTAATTCTCTGTTTTTGAATAATGCAATACAAGTTGTTTATTCACATGATGTAGAGTTATCAAAACCATTAAATGATGTGGCATTTGAATTATTGAAAGAAAATATTTTTTTTATTTCACTTGAAAAATTTTATGAATCTAACATACGCAAAATAGCTTTATCACAAATTGACTGCATGTGGTTTTTAAAAAATATAAGTTTAAATAAAAATACAATTTATATGTTTATAAAAAGAACAATAGACATAATAATTTCAGTAATTGCACTAATCGTATTTATTGTTCCTCTACCTTTGATAGCATTAATAATCAAACTTGAAAGTCCTGGTCCTGTTTTCTTCACTCAAATTAGGACTGGATATCTCGGAAACAATTTTAAGCTAATTAAACTAAGAACAATGAAACAAGAGAATAACGATGAAAGGCCAACTATAGAAAATGACAAAAGAATAACAAGATTTGGCTCATTTCTAAGAAGTACGAGAATTGATGAACTCCCTCAATTTTTAAATGTTTTAATAGGAAATATGAATTTAATTGGTCCAAGGCCTGAACGTCCTGAACTAATTGCAACACTAGAAAAAGAAGTTCCATTTTATAGACAGCGTCTCCTTGTAAAACCAGGAATAACAGGGTGGGATCAAGTATCAGGCGAATATCACTCCCCTTCTGCTGAAGATACAAGAAAAAAATTACAAAATGATTTTTACTATATTAAAAATATTTCATTTGAATTAGATTTTTCAATCTTTGCAAAAACAATTAAAACTGTTCTACTAAGAAAAGGTGTATAAGTGAAAATATGACAAAATTTGAGGTTCCTTTTTTTTCAATAATAATACCCGCTTTTAATGCAGATTCTACTATTGCGAATGCCTTAGAAAGCATAGTTGAACAGACATTTACAAATTACGAAGTTATAATCATAAATGACTGTTCAACAGATAATACAAATACAATTATTACACAATATAAAAAAAAGATTCCTCAATTTCATGTTATTGAAAATCAACAAAATATCGGTGTTGCTGAGTCCAGAAATAAAGGAATAACTTTTTCAAAAGGTATGTATATAGCATTTTTAGACAGTGATGATATTTGGCATAGAAAAAAACTCTCAGCACAAGCGCAATGCATTAGAGATACAAGTTGTGATATTTGTTGTACTTCATATAATTTTATTGATGCTTCCGATAAGCATATAAAAAATCCTTATATGACTATTAGCGAAATCAAGTATGAAGACCTACTAAAAGAAAACTACATAGGCTTATCAACTGCAGTAGTAAACAAAAGCCTTTTTAACAGCTATAAGATGTCAAATGAATATTATCATGAAGACTATGCACTTTGGTTACAACTTGTAAAGTCTGGTGCGAAAGTTGTCGGATTAAATGAAGTGCTTGTCAGTTATCGTGTTTCTAAAAACACTCGATCAAGTAATAAATTGTTAGCTGCAGTTGAGCGATTTAAGATCTATAGAAAACAGGAAAAAATTAGCTTTATTAGTTCTGTGAAATATATTATACTATACACAATAAATGGGTTAAGAAAATATTATGCAAAAAAATAACAATATACTTGTGCTTGCTAAACAACATAACTTTCTCTTTGAACAATTAGTAATTAGGGACTTTAAGAAAAAATATAAAGGAACCGCTCTTGGAATTTTATGGAGTGTGTTAGCACCATTACTACAACTTATAGTTATGGCTTTAGTTTTTTCAAGATTTTTTGGACAAAGAACACCTCACTACATTATATATCTTTTTTCTGGAAACTTACTTTTTTCCTTTTTTAAAGAATCTACAACAGGAGGAATGGTCTCTTTAGTTGCAAATGCTGCAATAATAACAAAAATAAGTGTACCAAAGTATATATTTTTACTCTCTAAAAATGTATCTTCATTAATAAACTTTTCTATTACACTTATAATCTACTTTGTTTTTGTTTTTGTTGAAGGTGTTCCAATTACATCGGCATTCTTTATGATATTCTATCCTATAATTTGCTTAGGTGTTTTTAACATAGGAATTGGGATGGTTTTATCTGCACTTTTTGTCTTTTTTAAAGATATACAATATTTATATGAAATATTTACGATGCTATTACTATATGTTTCAGCTATTTTTTACACTATAGATGTGTTTCCCCCAAACATACAGTCGCTATTTTATATAAATCCAATATACGTATATATTGATTATGTACGAACAATAATACTAAATGGTAGTATACCTAGTGTAACTTCACATTTACTTTGCGTTGGATATGCACTTATAGCATTAACTATTGGATATATAGTATATAAGCGAAACAACTATAAGTTTATATATTATATGTAGGATGGATTATGATAGAAGTAAAAAACATATCCATTGGATATTTAAAAGGTAATTTTAAAGACATCGGCTTAAAAGACTTTGTAATTAAACACATACAAAGAACATATGAGGCAACTTACTTTTGGGCAGTAAAAGATGTAAGCTTTCGTTTACAAAAGGGAGATTTTTTAGGAATTATTGGAAAAAATGGATCTGGAAAATCAACACTGCTTAAAGCAATAACTAAAATTTTGAAACCAATTAGTGGAACAGTGCACGTTGAAGGAAAAATAGCTGCGCTTTTGGAACTAGGAACTGGCTTTGATGGAGACTTAACAGTAAAAGAAAATATTTTTTTACGTGGAGCGCTTTTAGGATATACAAAGAAGTTTATTACTGAAAAATATAGCGATATACTTGCCTTTGCAGAATTAGGAGAATTTGAAAATTTGCAATTTAAGAGTTTATCATCAGGGATGAAGTCTAGACTCGCATTTTCTATTGCATGCCTTGTAAAACCAGATATATTGATTTTAGATGAGGTACTTTCTGTTGGCGATGGTGCCTTTAGACAAAAGAGCGAAAAAAAAATGAAGGAAATAATCAAAAGTGGCACTACCACTATTTTAGTTTCACATTCATTAACTCAAATTAAAAGTATATGTAATAAAGTATTATGGCTAGACAAAGGAAAACAAATGGCCTTTGGTGAAACAAATGAAATATGTAAGAGTTATGAAAAATTCCTACAAGAAAAAGAATTCTTTTCAGGCTAGCATATGAACTATCCTTTAAAAAAACGACTTAAAAAAGTCACAAGAAATGATTTTTATCATATTTTTCTTTTTCTAATTGCACTACCTTTATCATTTTTTTATCGTAATAAAAATAAACACCTATGGCTTTTATGCGAATATAAATATGAAGCAAGAGATAATGCGTATCATTTATTTAGATATTTATGCAAATCAGAACCAAATATAAACGCTGTATATGCAATAGCGAGGAATTCAAATGACTATACAAAGGTATCTACAATAGGTAAAACTGTTGAGTATGCTACCCTTAAACATTGGATACTCTACCTTAGTTGTGCGTGCAATATTAGTTCGCAAAAAGGTGGAAAGCCTAATGCCGCTGTTTGTTATATGCTAGAAGTAAAATTAAAACTTGTAAAAACAAAGCGTGTTTTTTTACAACATGGTATTACTAAAGATGATATCCCGAGCTTTTATTATGATGACACTTATTTTTCACTTTTTATGTGTGCTGCAAATCCAGAGTACAAATATATACAAAAAAACTACGGTTACCCTACTTCTATAGTGCAAAACCTTGGTTTTTGTAGATACGATGCATTACAAAGTATATCAACTGAAAGAAAAATAATACTCCTTATGCCAACATGGAGAGATTATCTTTTTACTATAAATGAAAAATTTTTTTTAAAGAGTGATTTTTATAAAAACTGGCAAAACCTACTGCAGAGTCAAATGCTTCAAGATTTAATAAAAAATTATAAGGCACAAGTACTTTTTTATCCACATAGAAACATGAGTAAGTTTTTGCATTTATTTACTGGTGAGTTTAGTGACGTAGTAAATTGGAATGAAACTGGTACACAAGAGTTAATTCGTCGTGCAAGTATCTTAGTAACGGATTATTCAAGTATTGCAATGGATTTTGCTTACATGAAAAAGCCTCTTATATATTTCCAGTTTGACTATGCAACCTTTAGAAAAGAGCATGCTCAAAGTGGCTATTTTAATTACGATCGCGATGGATTTGGTTTAGTATGCAAGTCAATTAGTGCAGTGGAAAATGAATTAAAGAAAATCTTAAATACAGGCAAGATGTCCGAGAAATATTTAATGCGTCAAAAAAACTTTTTTAGCTATAATGATACTAACAACTGTAAGAGAACAACCGAAGCCATAAAAACTATGCTAGAGGAGACGAACTATGAGTGAATTAATAAGTATAATCGTCCCTGTATATAATGTTGAAAATGAACTTAAACGCTGTATTGAGTCTATACTAAACCAGACCTATACAAACATAGAAATACTTTTAATTAATGACGGGTCAACTGACAACTGCCCTACTATATGTGATGATTTTGCAAAAATGGACACGCGAATTAAAGTAATTCATACAGAAAATAAGGGCGTAAGTGCCGCAAGAAACACGGGCATACTACAAGCGCTTGGTGAATACATTGGCTTTGTAGACTCGG
This sequence comes from uncultured Oscillospiraceae bacterium, assembly GCA_964370215.1. Taxonomy (GTDB): domain Bacteria; phylum Bacillota; class Clostridia; order Oscillospirales; family Ruminococcaceae; genus Massiliimalia. Next base: position 8,219 of record CAYJIM010000032.1, on the reverse strand, counting down.
ATGATTACATAGAGTCAGCCATGTTTGAAAAAATGCACAGCTGGATAACAAAAGAAAATGCAGAAGTTTCAATTTGTGGATGGTATATAAATAAAAATGATGAAACATATATTAACCATCAAAAAATAAATGGGTCTATTCTTAACCGAGAAGATGCACTTTTTTTAGCAATAAGAGGCGGATACTATGACGGATACTTGTGGAACAAATTATTTAGAAGCAGTCTTTTAAAATCAGAAAATGGTACCCTTAAGTTTGAAATGGATACAAGTCTTAGCATATGTGAAGACCTATTATATATTTGCCAAGTTTTTTCAACATGCAATAAGTTTATTTATAATAATATTCCATTGTATAACTATGTAATTAGAAAGCAAAGTGCAATAAAAACGTTTAATAAAAATAAATTAACAGAGTTTGTTGCTAGAAAAAAAATAATTGACTTAACAAAAAATATTAGTAAAAAATTATATAATATATCAAAGTTTACCTATGTTCAGTCGACATTATCAAATTATAGAGAACTGTATGTAGCAGGAAATAAAGATCTTGCAAAAAAGGTACGTAAGCTAGGGCACCAATATATAGATCAAGTATTTTTTCCAAAGAATGTTAGCATTAAAACAAGAATACGAATTATTACAATGTATATTGCTCCAAAGATTAGTGTAGATATATGGCTTACATTAAAAAAGATGTTCCCACGATTACAATGGGAATATACTATTAGAGAAAGAAATAGTTTATCAACGAAAGGAGAACCTAATGATGATTAATAAAAAATATCCTTTTAAGTTTTCCTGTATTATGGCTATTTACAATGTTGAAGAGTATATTGAAAAAGCAATACAGAGCATAATAAAACAAAGTATTGGATTTAAAAAAAATGTTCAGCTTATTTTAGTTAATGATGGCTCTCCAGATAACTCAGGTGCAATTTGCGATAGATATGCTTCTCTTTATCCAAAAAACATTTTAGTTATTCATAAAGAGAATGGAGGTGTTTCTTCAGCACGCAATGCAGGATTAATTGAGGCAACAGGAGAATATGTAAACTTTATAGACCCTGATGATATGTTTTCAAAAAACACCTTATCTTCAGTAAATATTTTTTTTAAGAAGCACAAAAGTAAAACTAACGTAGTGTGTGTTCCTATGATGTTTTTTGAAGGGGACAGAGGTCCTCATATGCTTAATACTAAATTTGAAAATGGCAGTAGAGTAATAGATCTACGCAAAGAGCCTAATGCAATTCTCTTATCTACAAGCAGTAGTTTTATAGTAAGTGAGTTTATTAAAGAAAAACTGTTTGATACAGAATTGAGCACTGCAGAAGACTTTAAACGAATGTATGAATTATTTCTTGATAACCCCTATTTAGGGGTCGTATGTAATCCAGTATATCACTATAGAAAGCGTATTTCCTCAAGCACATCTGCAATACAAGGAAGATTAAAGAATAAAGCTTCATACACCAAACAATTTAAGAAAGTATATCTATACTTAATTGAATTGTATAAAAATAATCTTGGATATGTTCCTAATTTTTTACAAAACGCAATTATGTACGATATTCAATGGTATTTGAAAATTAAAGATATTACAGAAGAAGTACTAAGCAACTTTGAAAAAAAAGAGTTTTTAACTATTTTAAAAGCCACATTAAAATACATTGATGAAGATATAATACTAGCTCAAAAACATATAGCTATTGAGTACAAACTACACGCTCTACAATTAAAACATAAAAAGGAATATTACATAAGAGAATTAGATAGAGACTTTGAGCTTTGCTATGGAAATTTTTGTTTTTCCACAGTTTCAGAAAGTGAAATAAACTTTGCAACTATAGAAAAGCAGCAAAATATGCTATTGATTCATGGAATGTATAAATGTTTTAAACCTACCGAATTGCAGTATAATATAGCCTTTAAAGTTAACAATACATATTATGAGCCTTCAATTTTAGATACTAAGGAAGATTCATTTAGCTTAGAAGTAGCTACTGCATTAATAAACGTTTTTAGAATAGCAATTCCTCTAACTGAAGAAACAACAGATCTTAGTGTTTTTATAAAATATTCAGATGTTTTAATTCCAGTTAGAAATATATACTTTTGGCCTCGATTTCCTCTAAATGATAAGTTTCACTCAGCTTATTGTGTGTTAAATAATTTTTTATTTTCATTCATTAATAATGCTTTTAAAATTGAAAAACTTTCTTTTTTTTCTAGCATAATTAAAGAATGTCGGTTTTTACTGGAATGTATAACAAAATATCCACAATATGCTATTAAAATAGTACCTATTCGTCTTATATACCAGCTAGCGAATATATTTAAGAATAAAAAAATAATACTTTTATCAGACAGGGTTAATATAGCAGGTGATAATGGGGAAGCAATGTTTCAATATATACAGAAACAAGGCACTCAAAACATCAAACCGTATTTTATTTTGCATAAAGACTCTAAAGATTTTACTAGGTTAAAAAAAATTGGCCCGATAGTGCCTTATATGTCAATAAAACATCGGCTGTTACACTTACTTGCTGATGCACTTATTTCTTCTCATGCAGATGAACATGTACTGTATCCATTTGATAAGAGGATATACGGATTTAAGGATATCGTTAGTGTTAAACCGTTTATTTTTTTACAGCATGGTATTACAAAAGATGACATTAGCAAATGGCTAAATAAACTGCACAAAAATATTACAATTTTTATATGTTCTACAAAAAATGAACAAATTTCCATTATTGATGGTGCATATTTTTATTCAGAAAAGGAAGTATGTCTAACAGGTTTTCCTCGATTTGATAGTCTAAAAGATGATTCAAACCAAAAAGTTATTACGATTATGCCAACGTGGAGAAAATATATCTTTGACTATATTGATGATAAATCAGGCCAATGGATTAATCGTCAAAATTTTAAACAATCTGATTATTACATTTTTTTTAATAGTCTTATTAACAATGAGCGTCTAATAGAAACATGTAAAAAATATAATTATATATTACAATTTTTTCCACATCCTAATATTTTACCATATAGTTATTTGTTTAATAAAAACAGTATAGTAAAATTTAATACAAGTGAAACAAAATACAGGGATATATACAGACATAGTTCCTTAATAGTTACAGATTATTCATCAGCAGTCTTTGATTTTGCATATCTTTACAAACCGATTATATATACTCAATTTGATATTAAGACTTTTTTTAAAGGCGAACATGTTTATACGAAAGGATATTTTGATTATGAAAGAGATGGATTTGGCGAAGTAAGGTATGAATTGGAGAGTACTGTTGATACATTAATTGATTATATTAAAGATGGTTGTAAGCTTAAAGATAAGTATAAGAAAAGAATTGACAATTTTTTTGCCTTTAGGGATAAAAATAATTGTAATAGAGTATATAAGAAAATTATTAAAACACTTAATATACAGGAGAAATTATAAATATGCAAAAAAAGCTTTCTGTTATAATACCCGTATATAACGTAGAAAAGTACCTTAAGGAGTGTATAGATTCTATTTTAACACAAACCTACACAAATCTCGAAATAATAATTGTAAATGATGCGTCGCAGCAAAATGAAGAATCAATTATAAATGAATATTTAAAACAAGATAGCAGAATTATATACATTGCTCACGCAGAAAACCTTGGTTTGGGAGGTGCTAGAAATACAGGAATAAGAGCTGCAACAGGTGAGTATCTCGCATTCATTGATAGCGATGATTGGATAGAACACAATGCATACGAAAATATTATTAATCTCATGGAAAAACATAATGCACATCTTGGTATATTTTCTGCTATTAAATTTGATCAAGAGAGAGAATGGATAGATGATTATTTTAATATTCCACTTACAAATTCTAAGAAGATTACGGTTAGTGACATACATCTTTTTCCAAAGTCCGTCTGCCATAAAATTTTTATGAGAAATGATATAATAAATAATACTATTTTTTTTCCAAATTATTTAAAATTTGAAGATGAGGAGTTTAGTTATAAATACCTATCAAAGGTACAACCTGTAGCTGTTTCAGATACTACTCCATATTTACACTATAGAGTTAGAAATGAATCAATTACATCAAATAAAAGCATATATCGAAACGATATGCTTCAAGTATTAATAAATATTTTTTATTTTCTCAAAAAAGAAAGTTTATATGCTGTCTATCGTAATGAAGTAATTAGAAAATTTTACATTCTTACCTATTATTATCTTGAACAACCCTATGCAAAGCGTGAAGTTTTCGCAAAAAGCATAAATGAAGTTTTAAAACTCTATGAAGTAACTCTCGATGAAATTAACGAAATAAATCCAAATCTTTTAGCATTTTATACCTCAAAACCAGAAATACGAGATAGAATTTTACTGGATAAATATATACAAACTTGCATTCAAGAACAGAACAAACGTAATTATTTTAATAGTAAAAAATTACTACAAAGAATACAGATTGTTCTATTATTATTTCTAACTCGTCTTTTAAAACTTTTTCATTTAAAGGATTTTGCTAGCAAAAGCTATCATTTAGCTTGGGATAATAGAAATTTTTCTTATACACCTTTTAATATACAAAAAGATTTGATCAAAAAACTTGATACATTTAAAACTGAAACAAGAAGAATGAAATCACGCATATTTATGATCGGAACCCCCTGTCATGGAAACTTAGGTGATCAAGCAATTGTTATTGGTGAAAAAAAAATAGTTGAAAAATCGCATTTACCATATATTGAAATTTCTAATGACGAGTATAAATTTGGGTCAAAAATTTTAAAAACGTATACTAGAAAAAATGACACTATAATCATTGATGGTGGAGGAAGCTTAGGCACTCTTTGGAAACATGAAGATGATAAGATATGTAATATAATCGAAATCTATAAGGATTATAAAATAATAATTTTTCCACAAACTTGCTATTACGATAACTCTGACACTGGAAAAGATCGGCTAAAAAGAAATATACAAACATATGGTAAAGCAAAAAAATTAACCATAGCCTTACGAGATAGGGCTTCTTTTGAGTTTTGTAAAAGCTCTTTTAAACAGGCAAATATACTGTTTTTGCCAGATGCAGCCCTATTAATAAATGACATATACTTCGATATTCATAGAGATAATTGCTTACTTTGTTTTAGAAATGATAAGGAAAGCATCATAACCGAAGCAGACAAAAGAGATATAAAAAATACACTTAAAAAATCAAACATAGTATACTCATTTACTGATACCATAAAAAAATATCACATTAGCTCTGAAAATCGTGATACAGAATTAAAAAAAATATGGAAAGAGTTTGCAAGTTCTAAACTAATAATAACTGATAGGTTACACGGGATGATATTTGCTGCAATTACAAATACTCCTTGCTTAGCACTAGATAATATTAGCGGTAAACTTAGTGGAGTGTATCAGTGGATGCAACATTTAGACTATATAAAAGTGTGTGAATCTATGAATGAATTAAAAGATAATATAGATAAATTCTATAATAAAAATAACTCTATTTACAATAATAAGATTATAATTGAAAAATATGATATACTACTTTCGTTAATATGAATTTAGGAGTACTTTATGAAACAAAATAACAATTTTAATATGGACGATGTAATCTTTCATGGAATTAAAAATCAGAATATTATGCATATTAACTGGGGCTTTACTGAAGCCTGCAATTATAATTGCTCATACTGTTTTAGCAAAGGTGGTGCATACAAAAAGCTAAAAAATCATGTCTATGATAACCTAGGAGATGTAATAAAAATTGCAGACCAGCTACTGTCATTAAATATTGATTCATACTTTTTTAACATAACTGGAGGAGGAGAACCGACATTACATCCTCATCTAATCGATTTATTACTCCATATTTCAAAATCAAATAAAACAGTTTATACGAGTATTACAACCAATGGGAGTAAAACCCCTGACTTTTTTGAAACAATTTTTAAAATACCAAATATACATTTTTATCTTAAGCATTCAATACATCTGGAATTCTTTTCACTTGAACATACAAAAAAAATTATACAAAAATGTAATGAGTATAATATACCTATCAGTTTACTATTTATGTTTAATCCAGATAGACGTGAGCAATGTAAAACACTTATTGCTAACCTAATTGAGTTTAGAGGAAAAAATTTATTTGAATTGCGAATAGATGAACTTCGCGGTGGAAAACACTTTACAGAAATGGATCCACGCTATACAAAAGATGATTTACAATGGGCTGAAGGGTCACGAAAAAACTTTAAGAAAGTTTCAGAAAAGAAGCCAAGTGGCTATGATTCATATTGGAGTCATGAACTTTTTGAAGCACCCCAACATATTTTAAAAGATGGTAGCATAAAAATACTACCCCATTATAAAGCATTTAGCACAGGTAAAAAAAACTTTAAAGAATTTAATTGTTGTGCTGGAATAAATCATATACGAGTTTTTGAAGGTGGTGATTACCAAGCTGCAGTTTGTGGTCCTTCAAAGAAAGTGGGAAACTTAATTAACGGTAAAATAGATTTACTAGAATTAACAAAACCAATAAACTGTACAGCTGATAACTGTGGTTGTAATGGAAATGACCTTATTCCAAAGTTCCGAAGCAAAAACGATGCTAATAACTTTGTCAACGAATATCTTAAACAAAATTTACAGGAAGTACTGCTTGGTATGCAAAACAAAAGTAGTGCAAAACTTGATTCTTTACTAGAAGCAATAGCATGGCGTATTCCGATACGAAGGCTAAGAGATAGCTTTAGAAAAAAGTTCAACTTGTAAATAAGGGCTGGTTTTAACATAATTTTTTTTACGTTGTACTTATTTCACAAACTTTAATTATTAATACTAAGAAAGCTTAAGAAAATAATTTGATATGATAATTGATATTTAGGGAGTCTATAATGAATAATAGTGATGACTTTAACATGGAAGATGTGGTATATCATGGAATTAATACCAACAGTTTATTGCATTTAAGTTGGAAAGTAACTAATACTTGCAACTATAATTGTAGTTATTGTTTTGGTAGCGGGCAATATTATAAGAATCTAAAAAGTACCGAGTATACCAATCTCGAGGATTTAAAAAAAATAGCTGATAAGATTTTTTCATTACACAATTCTACATTTGATATTATACTATCTGGCGGGGAACCAACATTACACCCCCATCTAATTAGTTTTCTAAATTACGTTTCTACTTTTAACAAAAGAATTATTATTCGAATCGTCACAAATGGAAGCAAGAGTATTAGTTTTTTTGAAGAATTATTAAGCATAGATAATATTGAGTTTTATATACATAACTCAATTCATTTAGAGTTCTATAACATAGAACATACGAAAGAATTAATAAAATGCTGCAACAGACATAAAGTACCAATCAACTTACTATTAATGTTTAACCCAGAAAAAAGAAAAGAGTGCGATATTTTTATGGAACAATGTCTTTCTTTTAGAAAGGATTATTTTTTTGACATAAGAATTGATGAACTCAGACTTGGAGAAAATTTTGATACGTTAGATGAACGATATATTGAAGAAGATTTTATTTGGTCAAAACAAGAAAAAAATAGGTTTGATAAAATAGCAAAAACAAAACCTTTGCCAAAGGATTGGGGATGGAACTTAGAGGAAATACGAGATTTTCACTATAAATTAAATGATGGCAGCACTAGAAAAATACCGCATAGCATAGCCTTTAGAACTGGCAAAAAAAAATTTAAGGACTTTTATTGCTGTGGTGGATTAAACTTAATTAATGTACAAGATACATTGCAATACTCAGGTGGTCTTTGTCAATTATTTAAGAAGGTTGGGAGCTTTAAGGATTCGTATATTGACTTCTTAGAGTTGTCTAAACCTATAAAATGCACATTAGAAAGCTGTGGATGCGCTACAAATGATATAATTCCAAAGTTTCGATGTCAAAGAGAAGCTAAGGATTATGTGAACAAATATCTCGCTGAAAACTTACAGCAAGTACTACATGGTATGCAAAGCAAAAACAATGCAAAGCTCAATTCTCTACTAGAGGCAGTAGCATGGCGAATCCCAATAAAAAAACTAAGAGACAAATTTAGAAAGAGATTCGACTTATAAATTATTTACACATTGGGTAAGTATGATTTTTAAATCGTCTTTACAATTTCTTTAAACAATGATACTATACTAATACAAA
>CAYJIM010000031.1:0-26735 GCA_964370215.1 uncultured Oscillospiraceae bacterium | reverse complement strand
ACACACTCCACATGGTGGGTGCGGGGGAAGAGGTCGAAGGGTTGGTAAGAGGTGACTTGGTACCCCTGTTGTTGCAACAGGTCGCAGTCTCTGGCGGCGGTGGCAGGGTTGCAAGAGACCATGACGATGCGGTCGGGGGAGAGTTTGACCAGTGCTTCAATGACCGACAGGTCGCACCCTTTTCGTGGTGGGTCGACAATGATGACTTCCGGATGTAGACCCTCTTCCAACAGTAGTTGTACCGCTTCCTTACAATCAGCAGCGAGGAAACGGGTGTTTTCAAACCCATTCTGTGCCGCATTTTGTTTGGCGGCCTCGATGGCTTCTGGGATCACTTCCACCCCGATCAATTGTCCCACTTGATGGGCAGCGGCAAGTCCGATTGTCCCGATGCCACAATACAGATCCATCAAAAGGCCGTCGGTGACTGCGGCGTAATCGAGTGCCTTGCGGTAGAGCGCTTCTGCCTGTGCATGGTTGACTTGATAAAAAGAAAGTGGGGTGATTTGCACCGTGACCCCACACAACACGTCGGTGATGGCATCTGCTCCCCATACCGTGGTACAGACCTTGCCCAAGATGACATTGTCTGGACGGGGATTGTAATTAAGCACAATGCTGTGAATGTCGGAAAACTGTGCCGTGAGTTTTGCACACACCGCATCGAGATGGGGTACTTTTTTGGTAGCTGAAACAAGGCAGACCTGAATTTGGCCGGTGACCTCTGCCCGACGCAGATACAAATGTCGCAGGGATCCGGTGCGGGTTATCTCTTCATAAACAGGCAATTGGAACTCGTCAATCAGGGCAAGGGTGGCACTTGCGATCTCATTGAAAACAGGGGGGAGCAGTTTGCAGTCAAGGCAAGGGACGACCCGATGACTACGTGGGGCAAAAAAGCCGGTAATGGCATGTCCTGCGCCGTCTCTTGCCAAGGGGAATTGCGCTTTGTTGCGATAGGCGTCGACAGTGGTGCTACCGATGATTGGTTGTGGTTTTAAATCGATGTGCCCCAAACGCGCAAAGGAGTCAGCGACCTGTTGCCATTTGATGGAAAGTTCCGTTTCATAGGAAAGATGACGATAACAGCACCCACCACAGCTGCGAAAGACGTCGCAGTCGGGGTCAACACGCCCCTCTCCTTCTGCTTCAAAAGACTGTACAATGCCAAATCCGTAATGGCGCAGTACCTTGACGACCTTGATGATCACCTTGTCACCCACAGCAGTTTGAGGGACAAATACGGTAAAATCTTCAATTTTGCAGACTCCATTTCCGTCGTGGGTCATGCCTGTGATGGTGGCGCTGTAGCATTTGTTTTTTTCAATGGGGGCGAGCAGGTGTTTTTTTGGCATAACGGCATCCTTTCGGTCGAACGGTTTCAATGCTTCTAGTATAACAAAAATCGATAAGGTTTGCAATGTATGCCTGATAGAATCCAGAAGTTTGCAGGGGGATGAGAAAGCAAAAGAAAAGAAAGGTTAAAAAAGTGTCAAATCATGGAGAATTTACTTGAATAATTTTACCAATATGATATAATGAAAAGGAAAGTTGTCTTGTTTTTTGACGACATTGTTAAAAAATTGTTTAGGTAAAAGTTTTTTGAAAAAAAGACTTGCCAAAACAATACTAATATGGTATACTAATGGTGTCCTGAAAAATACAAAACAAATTTTAATAATTAAAAATCTAGGAGGAAAAGAAAATGGCTAAATATGTATGTAATGTATGTGGGTATGTTCACGAAGGGGATGCAGCACCGGAAAAATGTCCACAATGTGGTGTTGGTGCAGACAAATTCCAAAAACAAGACAGCGAAATGGGCTGGGCTGCTGAACATGTCATCGGTATCGCACAAGGTTCTAGTGAAGACATCATGGAAGATCTTCGTGCAAACTTCAATGGTGAATGCACTGAAGTTGGTATGTACTTGGCAATGGCACGTGTGGCACACCGTGAAGGTTACCCTGAAATCGGTATGTACTGGGAAAAAGCTGCATACGAAGAAGCAGAGCATGCTGCAAAATTCGCTGAATTGTTGGGCGAAGTCGTGACCGATTCCACCAAGAAAAACTTGGAAATGCGTGTTGCTGCTGAAAATGGTGCAACTGCAGGTAAATTTGACCTTGCAAAACGCGCAAAAGAAGCAAACTTGGATGCAATCCACGACACTGTACATGAAATGGCAAAAGACGAAGCACGTCACGGCAAAGCATTTGCAGGCTTGCTGGCTCGTTACTTTGGTAAATAACCAATTGAATAAAAAAGAACCGTTGAGAAAACATTCTCAACGGTTCTTTTGTGTTTGAAGATGTCCCTATATTGTGAATTGAAATAAAATTAAAAAATTCATAAAAATTTGAAAGGTTTTACGCTTTTGTGTCGTATCATAAGTGAAACGAAGAAATGAGGGGTTTGAGATGGAACAGAAAAAAGATACCATAAAAAGCGTAAAAATCCTGTTGGATGTGGTGATGACAGTCATCCTACTACTACTCATTGAAACAGATGTGACGGGACTTTTTTTGCATGAATTGTTAGGAATTTTTGTGATGATTATGTTCTTGTACCACGTTTTTCTCAATCGTCGCTGGGTGCGTGGTATGTCCAAGGCAATGAAGGCTAAAAAAGCAACCGGTAAGGCAAAAGTGATGGTTGGATTGAATACACTACTCGCCGTATCGGTATTGGTGATGGTCATCAGCAGTTTGTTGATTTCAAGGGAGCTCGTGCCAAATACTTTAGTCACAGAGACGATGTTGTGGGTGAATATTCATGTTTATACGGGTTATGCACTGATGATTTTGGTAGGGGTGCATCTTCTATTCCATGCAAAACAACTGCTACATACGTTGAAAAGAGCATTGCGACAAAAGAATGCGCTCAAACGCAGTGGTGCGATTGTCAGCCTTGCGGTGGTTGGGTTTGCGACGGTGAGGGGAGCGATGAGCATCGGTGCCGAGTTGCAGCGCAGTAGTGTGGCGCAAGCAGGGCAATTGCAAACGGCGATTGTCGAAGAGGAGAAAGTGCTTGAAGAGGCAGAGGATACGTTACAAGCGCCGGTAGAGGATTTGACAAAAACACCTTCTGAGGAAGTTTTAGACACAGCTGAGACAGAGGAAGCTGTGATTCAAGAAGCGGTCACGCCGGTATCTGAAACACCGACATTGGAAGAATACTTGAGCACACTTTACTGCACAGGCTGCGCAAAAACCTGTCCGTTGACAACATTGGAATGCCGCAAGGGAAGCAGCTATCTGGAACAGGCAGAAAAGGACTATCAATTGTTGTATGCTAGTGCATAGATATAAAAAAGAACCGTTGAGAAAACATTCTCAATGGTTCTTTTTTATGGTGAAAATTAGTCATTTTTTTCTTTGACGAAAAGCAAAATGAGTTTCACGAGCAGTGGGATGTAGGTGATGATAAAACAAATCACCGCCATCACCGCCAACACATTTTTCTTCCATCCTTTGAGGCTTGCTCCGATGGCAACCCCAAATGAAACGAGACAGAGTTTTGCTAAAATAAAGTCGAACAGAGTCATGCCTTTTACATACTGATTTGCGATACGAATCATTTTCATGATCAATCCTCCTCTCTTTACAGTCATTATAGCAGAAAGTGACACGACTGTAAAGAATGTTTGCAAGGGTGTCAAATTTTCTGTAAAAAGTCATCGAAAATATCCATAAGATGAAGTGGTTCTACTGCCGACTCGTTGAGGATATCCACGAGGGATTGCACAGCAGCGGCATCTGGACATAGTGGCGGACAGACAATTAGTAATTCCTGTTCGTGGTAGCAGATTCCAAACTCAGGAATTACTACATCTTGCTTTGTAAGCATTGTTTGATACATCGTGTAAATCATGGGAATCTCCTTTTTGGACGGGTATTTGCAAAAATCGTCTTATACGATTTCGGTACACTACTTATTATATCAAACTGATAGGAATTTGCATTATTTTTTCCTTGCAATATTTTTCTATTTATCGCAAAAAAATAGTGATAATATTAAATGTATTATCAACATCATTGTCGATAATTTACAAGTAAAGGAAAAAATATAAAAAATGTCCGTGACGAAAGTACAGGTTCCTTTCCTAAAAGATTACTTTTTGATAGAGAGGATTGTACCACCGCCAACCACCAAATCGCTGTCATAAAAAACAATGGCCTGCCCCGGTGTAATGGCACGCTGTGGGTTGTCAAATACCACTTCAACGGTACCGTCGGTGTGTGGAATGATCGTCGCTGGTTGGTCTGTTTGGCGGTATCGTGCCTTGGCGGTCACCTGCATCGGTGCGGTGAGGGTCGGGATAGAAATCCAATTGAGATCGGTGGCGATGAGTGTTTTCTGCATCAGATCTTCGTTGCCACCTAACACAACGGTGTTGGTGGTCGCATCGATGTCCACGACGTAAGTCGGTTTTCCCAAAGCGATGCCAAGTCCTTTACGCTGACCGATGGTGTAGTGAACGATGCCTTGGTGAAGACCTAGATCTTTGCCGCTTAAATCAACAAAGCGACCGGGTAGGAACGGTTGATTGGTATAACGTTCTATAAAGGATGCATAATCGCCATCCGGTACAAAACAGATGTCCTGACTGTCCGGTTTGTCATAATTCAATAGGGCGTGCTCTTTGGCAAGGTCTCTTGCCTCGGTTTTATGATATTCTCCGAGTGGGAATAGGGTATGTTGTAGTTGGTGTTGGGTCATGCCGTATAGCATATAAGATTGATCTTTGCTGTGATCCAGTCCTCGTTTCAAAAGGTAACGTCCGGTTGCTTCATCGTAAGCACGGCGCACATAATGACCGGTGGCAACATAGTCCTGTCCCAGCAAAAAAGCACGCTCCAACAGATCTTCAAATTTGATGAAGCGGTTGCAGTCAATGCAGGGGTTTGGGGTGCGCCCTTCTTGGTAGGCGCGCACAAAACGATCGATGACCTTTTGACTGAAACGGGTGCCAAAGTTGTAGACAAAATGTTCAATGCCCATACGGTGCGCCACCTGACGCGCATCTTCCACATCCGACAGCGAACAACAGGTCTTGCTTTGATTGAGGGGGAGATCCCCGTTATCAAACAATTTGAGGGTGACGCCGATGCAGTCGTATTGATCTTTTAACAGGACGACAGCGACCGAGCTGTCGACCCCACCGCTCATGGCGATAAGTACACGTTCTTTCATAACTTTACTCCTAGGCGACGCAATAGTGCGGCACCGTTTTCATATAAAATTGCTTGTTGCTGTGCCGATGATAACGAAAGTTTTGCGAATTGTTTCAATTCATCGGTGTGGTTGGTCACTGGATAATCAGTGCCAAATAAAAATTGATGTGTGCCGTGTTTGTCGATGATTTTTTTGAACAGAGCGACATCGGCATGGGCGATGGAACTGGAGGTGTCAAAATACACTTTTCGACCACAGAGATAGTCCATCGCTTCATCCCATCGAGCATAACCGCCAAAGTGGGCACCGATGACGGTCAGCGTTGGAAAGTCGTCCAACACATTGGCCAGTTTTTTTGGACTGGAATACAGTCTTGTCGGGTCTCCCATGTGGTGGTAGACCGGCATACCGGTTTGTGCGGCGTAATCGTAAATGGGGTAGAGGCGCTTGTCGTCAATGTCACAGGCCTGCATATCGGCATGCAGTTTGACCCCAATCAATCCCAGTGAAGCGAATTGTTCCAGCTCGGCAATCGGATCGACAAAGTCGGGGTGCATACAGCCAAACCCGAAAGTAGTATCGTCTAGACAGGAGGCGACAAAGCGATTGATGGAGACTACTTTATCCTCTTTGGTAGAGACCCCGAGTAGCACGCGGTGGGTGACACCGGCTGACGCACAGCTTTGTTTGAGATGTGAAAGGGTGCCGAATCCGTCGTGGTTATGCTCAAACTCATAAAAATCGAGTACGGCACGGACACCGCGATCAGCGATTTTTTCAGGATAGATATGGGAGTGGAAATCGATGATCATAGGAAAATAAACCTCCAATATAAAAAAGACGATAAACGTATCATATCACTATCATGATAACGCAGGGGACGATATTTGTCAATCGACTGCAGGCGGTTTGTTGAGAGAGAAAGGGAAAAGGGGAAAAAAATTCAGTTTTTTTATAAAAATGCTCTTTTCTTTTCATTCAACTTATGGTATAATATGAAATCGTAACTATACTTAAAACAACTTACAAAGCACCTGTTTTCAGTTTTATTTGGAAAGCGATTTGTGAAAAAATAGGAGGTAGTAGATCTCGTATCTTTTGGCATGTGGTGCACATGATAATCAATATAGGTCTGATAAGATGGGGAGAGAAACATTTTGGATAAATATGTGGTAGTCGGCGGTCAACCGCTCCAAGGGGAAATTGTGGTAAGCGGAGCGAAAAATGCTGTAGTGGCAATTTTGACAGCAACGGTATTGGCAGAAGATGTATGTGTCATTGAAAATGTGCCGAATATTAGTGATGTAAAATATATGGTAATGATATTGGAAGGGATCGGGGCGAAGATTACCCGTGTGGATGAAACGACATTGCGCATCGATACTTCGACTGTTGATACCTTTGAAGTATCGCGTGAATTGGCGCATACTATGCGTGCGTCCTATTATTTTTTAGGGGCATTGCTTGCGCGCTTCAACAAAGCAGAAGTCCCATTGCCGGGTGGTTGCAACTTTGGCGTACGCCCCATCGATCTGCATTTGCGGGGGTTTGAGAGCTTGGGTGCAAACTATAACCTAGAAGCCGGTAACGTGATTTTGAATGCGGACGGCTTGGTTGGTACCGAGATTTACTTTGATAAAGTCACGGTAGGTGGTACCATCAATGTCATGTTGGCGGCGGTGAAAGCCAAGGGGCAAACCATCATTGAAAATGCGGCGAAAGAACCGCATATTGTTGACCTTGCAAACTTTTTGAACTCGATGGGCGCCAACATCATGGGTGCCGGTACTGATATGATCCGTATTCGTGGGGTGGAAAAACTGCACGGGTCGGAGTACTCCATCATTCCAGACCAAATTGAAGCCGGTACCTACATGGCAGCAGCAGCAGCAGCAGGTGGGGATGTGTTGGTTAAAAACATCATTCCCAAGCATATGGAGTCCATCAGCTCCAAACTCCGTGCCATGGGCGTGGAACTGACCGAGTATGACGACGCCATCCGTGTATGTCGTACCGGAGAAATGAAAGCCACCAACATTACTACAAGACCACATCCGGGATTCCCAACTGATATGCAACCACAGATTACCGCAGTACTCTGTCTTGCAAAGGGGACAAGTATTGTCAAAGAAGGGGTTTGGGACAATCGTTTCAAATATCTCGATGAACTGCGTGGTATGGGTGCACAGGTGTCGGTCAGCGACCGCATTGCTGTGGTGCAGGGCATTGATCACTTCATTGGTGCGCCGGTAGCAGCAGTGGATCTGCGTGCAGGTGCGGCAATGATCATTGCGGCATTGGCGGCAAAAGGGACAACGGAAATTTCCAACGTTCGTTTTGTGGAACGTGGATATGACCGTATTGTGGAAAAATTGCGAGGTGTCGGTGCGGATATTCAAAAAGTACCCGGCAAACTTGCTTATGGAGAGGTAGAGGAACTGCACTGTTAAGTGCCACTCTAGGAGGAAACAGTGTCGTTTATTCATGTACTTTGCAGTTCCTCCCAAGGGAACTGTTATTATATCGGGGACGCCAAGCAAGGGGTGCTCATCGACGCAGGGGTGGGTATTCGCAGCTTTACAGCGCAGTGCAAATCGCTTGATTTGCCGTTGTCGGCTGTACAGGGGATGTTTATCACCCATGAGCATACCGATCATATCAAGGGGCTTGCCCGCATCGACCGGCAATTGAAAGTGCCGGTCTACACAGCGCCAAAGACCGCAAAGGTATTGGCGGAAAAGCAGTGTGTCGACCCTGATCGGCTTGTGTCGTTTGACCGTGTCATGGCCATTGGTGACCTCGAGGTGACGGCCTTTGCCACCGATCATGATGCGGTACAAAGTCAAGGGTATGTGGTGAGACTACAGAATGGCAAACGAATTGGCTTTTGTACCGACCTAGGGCAAATTACGCCGTCGGTGCATGAACAGCTCTGTGGTTGTGATACCGTGGTGTTGGAAAGCAATTATGAAAAAAATTTGCTTTCGGTAGGTCCTTATCCTTACTTTCTCAAACAGCGTATTGCCGGCAAGTTTGGGCATCTGTCCAATGAAGAAGCAGGGGTTGAGATGAAGCGTCTGCTACATAGTGGGACCAAACAGTTTTTGCTTGCCCATTTGAGCAAAGAAAATAACCATCCGGAACTGGCTTTTGGCAGTGCGGTGGAACATTTGACCGAAACAGGTGCGGTGTTGGCGCAGGATTATCATCTGCGTATAGCACCACGCTTGGGTGGGGAAGACAAGATTTTGTTGTAAGGAAGAGGACGGTATGCTGACGGTAAATGTAATTTGTATCGGCAAATTGAAGGAATCTTATCTGCAGATGGCACAGGCGGAGTATCAAAAGCGATTGGGTGCTTTTTGTAAATTGCAGATCTTGGAACTTTCTGAATATAAAGTGCCGTCCAATCCGACTGGGGCACAGATTGAAAAGGCGATTGCAGAGGAAGGGAAGGCGATTGTGACACAGCTCGACAAGTGCGGTGGCCACACGGTAGCTCTTTGTATTGAGGGCAAACAGGAGTCGTCGGAGGAGTTTGCAAGCAACCTTTCTAAGCTCACGGTAGATGGTGTCAGTACAATCAATTTTGTCATCGGAGGCTCTTTTGGATTGGCGGTACCAATCAAGGCGCGAGGCAAGCGTTTTTCTATGTCGAAAATGACCTTTCCACATCAGTTGGCAAGGGTACTTTTGTTGGAACAGATCTACCGTGGATTCCAGATTCAATCGGGTGGAAAGTATCATAAGTAGTGCGGTGATAACAACAAGTCGTTTGGATGTATTTGTAGCATAGAAAAGAAAATTGTCGAAAAAATGAAAAAGTACTTGACAAATTTTTGATTGTATGATATTATATTAAACGGACATTCTAAAGAGCGAGGGTGGCGGAATTGGCAGACGCGCTAGATTCAGGTTCTAGTGGGAGCAATCCTGTGTGGGTTCAAGTCCCATCCTTCGCACCAACGCATAATTCATTATGCGTGTCCATTTGAGGGTGTAGCTCAGCTGGTTAGAGTACCTGCTTGACATGCAGGGGGTCGATGGTTCAAGTCCATTCATCCTCACCAGTGAGGTATGCACGACATCTCGTTGCATACCTCTTTTACTACGCGGGTGTAGTTTAGTGGTAGAACTCCAGCTTCCCAAGCTGGTCGTGTGGGTTCGATTCCCATCATCCGCTCCAATCGAAAACCTCAACACGCATTTCGCGTGTTGAGGTTTTTCTTTATACTTAAATGAGGCGCTCGTGTCGTAGCAACAGCTTAATCGGTTGGTAGTCATAAAAATCCTTTGCAGAGATGCAAAGGATTTTTTGTTTTGCTTATTTTTGTGTTGAAATGTTCATATAAAATTCGACAGTTTTTGATGGTTGTAATAGTGCTTTTATGCTATAATCTGATGAAAGAAAGAGACGAAAAGAAAGGATGTTGTCATCATGCAAATTTATTATTTTTCAAGAACCGGTAGAAGTGCTGCGATTGCCCAAGCAATTGCTACGGCACAGGGAGAGGCAGCGCATGCTATTACCGACGATCAAAATTGGAGTGGTGCACTCAATTATGTGAAGGGTGGCTATATGTCGTCAACCAAAAAGGAAGTTTCGGTCACACACACACCGATTGCCCCTCAAGGGTCGATCGTGTTGGTTTTTCCCATTTGGGCAGGGGGATTTCCGCCGGCGGTGCGTAGTTTTCTAAATCAGGTGGAACGAAGCCGTGTGACGCTGATCCCCACATCGCTCATCTCTACGTTAAAGGATCGAGAGGGGTTTGATCACATCTACGACTTAGTAGGTAAAGAAATCACTGCACCCGCAACACTCCTATAAAATATTACAAGCTGCAAGCGACCAAGTGAGGGGTGTCTGCTTGCAGCTTATTGTTTGAAAAAAGTATGGTAAAGAGATCATTTGATGAAAAAACGACAATGGTACTTTGAAATCGTTCAATAATCGCCTTTATGAATCAAATATTCTTGCAAAAACAAGAGTTACAGAGTTGATGAAGGTAATATATCTTCACAAAGATATGATTTTACTGGTTGAATATGATAAAAATATCAATTAAAAATGATTTATTTTGAAAATTAACAACAAAAACAACTTGCAAATCGACAAAAATTGTGCTATGCTTAATTTGTAAGATAAGTTTGTAAGAACGACAGGGGTCGTTTGAGCGGTTTTGTCAAACCTATTGTACACCAGATCCTTCCCACAGTATCAGCAAATTGCAACTCAACACGGCGCATATCCTTTTGGCATAGCTTCAACGATGTTCAGAAAAGAGGTGCTGTTAAATGTCAGTCGACTACAAAAAACTATGGATACTACTCATTGAAAAGGGGATCACGAAACCGCAACTCCGCAAACTAGTCAATCTTTCACCGGCAACATTGACAAAGCTCAATAAGAACGAATACGTTTCCATGGAAATTTTGACACGTATTTGTAAGGTGTTACAGTGCAATATTGGCGATATTGTAGATGTTACTTAACACAAAGAGCCTTGTGTGAGAAGGAGAACAAAAGCGGGGTATCATTTCTGTGATAACCCGCTTAGACCGCCAAAAAACGGGGAGCAACATGCTCCCCGTTTTTTGGCGGTTGTGGAATGCCTTTTAGGTATCCTTTAATTTATGCTTGGAAAAATAGTGGAGATAGTACAGGTAACACAGAACAATTTGAATGAAGGTAGCGATGGGTGTTGCAAGACCGATGAAGAATAATGACGGTGGGGTAATCAAGCTGAAAAGATAGACAAAAAGCAGTCGTAATGCAATTGCGCCGATGATGCTTTGTACCATGGTGAACATCGTTTTGCCATACCCTGTTAAAAATCCGCTCAGGCAGAACAGAAGCGGTACCAATAGAGTTTCGATGGCAAATGCGTTGAGATAGTCGCGGGCAGGTTGTAAGATGGTGGCATCATCATCAAATATGCGGATTAAAAAATCTCCGTGGAAAAATGCGACATATGCCATCACGACACTGACAGCCAAAGAGATGCCAATGCTAAACTTTAACCCTTGTTTTGCTCTTGTATGTTGCCCTGCACCGTAATTTTGAGAGGCAAATACAGACACTGACTGTCCGAATGCGGAAGGGACCAACATGATGAAGCCAACAATTCTACCGACGACACCCACGGCAGCAGAAAAAATCAGTCCAAATTGATTGACGATCACAATGATTGCCAAAAAAGAAATGCTCACAAGCACCCCTTGAAAAGCAATGGGAATCCCCAAGTTTAAGATGCGTTTAAGACAGTCAAGTTGCAGCCGAAAGCACTGCTTTTTGAGTTTTAGCATGGGAATCTTTAGCATGATCAAAAAGGAAATAATGACACTGATAGTTTGGGAAATTACAGTGGCAATGGCGGCACCCCCGGCACCCATCTGCAATCCCCATACAAAGACAAAGTCCAAAATGATGTTGATGATACAGGAGATTCCGATGGTAAGCAGTGCGACTTTTGCGTTTCCGATTCCACGGAAAATAGAACTTATGATGTTGTAGGCAAATACCATAGGAATGCCGATGGAACTGTAAAAAATGTAAGCGGCAGTTTCATTGATTGCTTCCGCAGGAGTATTGAGCAGAAAGACTAGCGGTTGATGACATATAACGGCAACAACAGCAAGCACAATAGAGAATAAGGTGAAGAGCACAAGGGAATTGCCGATCACAGTGCCGACCTTTTCTTTGGCTTGTTGTCCGATGTATTGTCCGATGAGTACCGTTGCACCACTGGCAAGTCCAGAGCACAAGGAGATGACGATGTTCATCAACTGTGCACCAGTGGACACGGCAGACACATCACTGACGGTACCAAAGCGACTGACGATCAACATATCAACCGTGGCATACATGGTCTGCAATACCAGTGCAAGAAAAATAGGTATAGTGAAGGTGAGCAGGGATTTTGTAACACTGCCATGTAGCAAGGTATCCTTTTGGCTCATGAACAACTTCCTCCTATCGGGAAAATGTGAATAATGTAATCATTATAGTTTTTTTATCAAAACTTGTCAATTCATTTCATACAAAAGTATGCATGATGATGCTATTTCATTGACTTTTGTTTGGAAATTCTTTATAATAAAGATACAAAGAGATCACAGTAAGTGATCGATATGCTACAGAAAGCGTAGGAGAAGCCCTTGGATAAAGTGAGTTTTGTACATACCATTAGCAAGGCCTGCATGGGTTGTAATAAATGTATTTTTCAGTGTCCTACTCATGCAAACGAAGCTTTTTTTGAAGCGGATGCCGGTAAGGTGTTTATTCGAGATGGGTTTTGTATTTCTTGCGGGGAATGTCTTTCTATTTGCGACCATGGTGCAAGAGATTACGACGACGATCTGGATGTTTTTTTGAAAGACCTTCAAAATGGCGAATCGATTTCCGTAGTCATTGCACCGGCAGCAACCTTTAATTTTGATGATTTAAAACGTGTAATGGGTTACTTGAAAGCCATTGGGGTGCAACATATTTACGACGTTTCCTTTGGTGCGGACATTTGTACTTGGGGACATGTCAGATTATTGCAACAAGGAAACGTGTCGAGTATGATCGCCCAACCCTGCCCCGTGATAGTCAGTTACATTGAAAAATATCAACCGGATTTGATCCATCGGCTATCGCCGGTGCAAAGTCCGGTCATTTGTCTTGCCACTTATTTGAAACAGTACTTAGGGATCGAAGAAAAATTGGCGTTTCTCTCCCCCTGTATTGGGAAGAAACGAGAATGCACCAGTGAACATACCCATGGAGTGTTGGATTACAATGTGACCTTCACAAAGTTCATCCGCCATTTGGAACAACAGGCAGTGGATCTTACGCGGTATGCGCCTGTGTCCTTTGAAACGCCCCCGGGGTCGCTGGGGTTCTCCTTTCCAAAGCCGGGTGGTTTGAGCGAAAATATTCGCTACCATCTTGATCGATCGGTTTGGATCAAGCAGGTGGAGGGCGTTCATAAAGTCAAGCGCTACTTGAAAGAATATGAAGAGGATTTGGCACAGGGCAAACAGGTGCCGACCATCATCGATGTGTTGAACTGTGAAGATGGTTGTAACTTGGGGACAGGATCGTTGAAAACCGCACGCCACAATGTGGTAGATCATACCCTTTATCAAAACAGACTGAATTTAGAAAAGAAGGATTGTGCCGCATTGTTTTCCTTTTTTGATGAAAAATTTTTCTTGTCGGATTTTTTGCGTACCTATACCGACCGCAGCACCGACTATTGTCGGTCGGATGATGTGGATATGGAGTCAGCCTTCCTCTCCCTTGGTAAGTTCACCAAGGAAGATCGTGAAATCAACTGTTTTTGTTGTGGCTATGGCAATTGCCATGATTTTGTGTACGATTTGGCAACGGGGCACAACGACAAAAACAATTGTCGACATTACCTACTGGGGAAATTCAAAAAAATGAGTGCATTGGATGACCTGACAGGATTGAAAAATCGCTATAGCTACACGCTGAAAAGAGAAGCGTTGATGCAGGCACATCCCGGATTTGTCGGCATTGCCTTTATCGACATCAACGGATTGAAGCAGGCAAACGACTGCTTTGGACATGCTTATGGCGATGCCCTTATCATACGCTGTGCAACCCTACTACGGGAAGTGTTTGGTGAAGGCGTGTATCGTATTGGCGGAGATGAATTTATCATCTTGGCGGACGATGTCAGCCCAGATCGTTTTGGTGAAATGATCGATACCTTAAAGGAAAAGGTCAAGCGAGAGGAAACGCTGGTCGTTTCTATCGGGACGGCGGTAAGTGGTGACGAAACCGATTTGGAAGAAAAAATTGCAGAGGCGGATCAAGCAATGTACGATGCGAAACAAGCCTATTATCGCACTGTGGCAAGAGCCAATCGTCGTTCTTGAGTTTGTCAGAGAGAGGTTTTTGTTGAATAGTAAGAATAGAGTGTTGTTTTTTATTGTAGTGGCGTTATTTTGGTTTGCGCAGTACGTCTATATTCCGTTTTTAACACCCTACCTATTGTCGATCAATGTTGGAGCGGTGGCGGTAGGATTCATCGTTGGGGCGTATGGTTTAACCCAAATGATCCTGCGTATCCCACTCGGTATTTTTGCAGACTACCTACAAAATCATATGTTGATCATTCGTATAGGGGTGTTATTTGCGGCAATCTCATCCATCGGGTTGATGATTTTTCCTTCTCCCATTTTGCTGTTTTTGGCAAGTGCAGTATCGGGGATGGCGAGCTCCGCGTGGATCAGCTTCACGGTAATGTACAGTTCGTTCTATCGGGAAGAGGAAGCTGCCAAAGCGGTTGGTAGCATTATGATGGGCAACAACATCGGCATACTCAGCGCTTATATTGTCGGTGGTTTGTTGTATGAAACGACCGGCATTGGACCATTGTTTATCGCCAGTGCAGTGGCAGGAGGATTGGGGCTTGTATTATCCTTTTTCATTCCCAATCAAGCAGGTGTCAAAGCGGCTGTCACCGTACAGGGTATATTGTCAGTTGCCAAAGACAAACGCTTGTGGTTGTTTTCTATCTTTGCTTCGGCGAGCAATTTTATTACCTTTGCGACAGCGGTCAACTTCTCTCAGCAGATGGCAAAAGAGCTCGGTGCCAATGGATTCTCGTTGGGCGCAACCTCGACATTGTATACGGTAGGAAGTCTGGTAGGATCAGTGTTTGTAAAACGTGGGTTGGCAGAGCGCCTAGGCAACAAAAAAAGTTTGTTGCTGGGTTTTGGTTTGCTGGCAATTTATTGTGGTTGTATGTGGGGCAACCAATCGCTCTGGTTGATCTACCCATTGCAATTTTTGTGTGGATTTAGCAATGGCTTGATCATGAGTAGTATGATGACGATGATTGTAAAGGTAGCATCTCCGCAGGTAAAGACAACGGCAATGGGGTTTTATCAGTCGGTATATAGTATTGGTATGACCCTTGGACCCATTGCAATGGGTGCTTTGGTGAGTGGGTTTGACAACCACTTGTCACCTGCATTCCTAGTCATCGGCCTTGTTGCGGTGGCGGTGTTGCCCTTCGCGTTGCTTGCAGTCAAGGAACGTCTGATGGTACAATAAGAGTGGGGTTGGTTATTTTTACAAGTTGTAGACATGTAATGTAAAGTGCTTGTAAATGATATACAAATATGACGAAAAATGATTGACAATCAAGTGTATTTGTACTACAATGTAGGTAGATAGTTATGTACCTTTCTTTAGGTAAATACTCTGGCAAAGACACCGTACTATTCCACAAGTGAAACCAAGAGATATCCTAAAGTTTGGGGTATCTCTTTTCT
The DNA here is from genome assembly GCA_964370215.1 of uncultured Oscillospiraceae bacterium. Classification (GTDB taxonomy): domain Bacteria; phylum Bacillota; class Clostridia; order Oscillospirales; family Ruminococcaceae; genus Massiliimalia. The sequence goes on along the minus strand of CAYJIM010000031.1, from coordinate 11,258 downwards.
TTTATAATACGACAAAAATGGTAGAAAAAAGAGAACGTTCTGTCATGACTATGAAAGTCCGCTGTTGTCCAGAGCATTGGACAACGTCAAACTGTTCCAGGTCCTGTATGACAAAGGAGTGAGTGAAGACATTGTTAAAGAAACAGAAGTCACACAATCGAAGAGAAAAAATCAAAAGAAACAATATTTTTAAAAGTGTCGTGGCAATGGGATTGTCCTGTTTGCTACTGACATCAACCGTACTCGGCAATTCGGTATTTGCACAGGCAAATGCTGTTGACCCGACCACTTCGACTGCCAGCGTGGGAAGTGTGCCACCGAGTACCGCAAGTGTGGAATCCACCATGGCTACAACGAGTACTGCAAGTGTGGAATCTGCCGTGTCTACAACAAGTACCGCAAGTGTGGAATCCACTGCGTCTACAACGAGTACCGCAAGTGTGGAATCCACCGTGTCTACAACGAGTACCGCAAGTGTGGAATCCACTGCGTCTACAACGAGTACCACAAGTGTGGAATCCACCTCGTCTACAACAAACACCACGAGTGTAGTATCCACCCAAACGACAACTGGTACCACCAGTGTCACATCGACTACTACCCCAACGGCAAGTACTGCAAGTGAGGAAACGACAAGTGTGCCAACGCCATTGTCGCAAAATGTTGCTGCAACTGCAAACTTATCCATTCAAAATGGGGTAAAAGCGATTGCACCAACACCTGGCGGAATTGTCATTCATTATCGATTGGTCAATGCAGAAGGTCTCTACATCAATGCCGCCAAAGAACCGGTGGCTGATGTTACGCAAGCAGCACTTGTTTCCCATGTACAATATGCGTATAATGGTTCGACTGTGTTGCAGTCCTCAATGCAGTATGAGGTGACACCACAGGCAGTACCGAATGGGTTTGTGGTTGTGAACAGTACCGCGCAAAAAATATTTCTTAGCGCCAATCAGATAGAAACTGTTACCTTTGATGTGCAGGCGGAGGCTGAAGAAAATTATTATGCGGTTACCTACAAGGAAAGTGATGCCACTGGTGCAGAAGTACGCAGTTACATTTTGAGTAGCCACAGTGTCACGGTGCAAAACTTTTTTTCGGTACCTCAAGGAAAACAATTTGCAGGTTGGGCAACCGTAGCCGGTGCTTCTACCGCTGAGTATTTGGAACAGGCTCCATTGCTAAGTGGTGCGCCCTCCGGTGATATCACACTCTATCCTGTGTGGGAAAAGGGTGAGTACTATGTTACGTACCACACCAATTATCCAGAAGGCTCATCCATGGATCCGATTAGTAAGATACAAGGACCGTATTCCTACGGCGATAATTTGATTACTGCAAATACTACAGACTTGGCATTTGCAGCGCCGGAAGGAAAAGTCTTTTTGCGGTGGAATCCGAGCCCGGTTGAGGTTAGCACAGCCGGTTATGATGCGGACGCATTGATCGGAACAGTTGGCACAAACTGGGTATTGTATGCAATTTGGGGCAAGCGAACTGTCGGTGAAGAGAACTATGATTGGCAAGTAACCGCAACCGCGTACACCGGTACTTATGATGGAAAAGCGCACGATGCCCTGAAGGGAGAACCGACGATATCAGCGCTTGGTGGTGCCGCTTTGCCAACGGATTTAACCTATCGTTATAGTTTGGATAATGGCAAGAGCTGGTCAACTGTGATCCCGGAAATTACCGATGCGGGCAACCATACCATTCTTGTGGAATCCAGCAGTACAACTGCGGATAAAACCAAAGTTACACAGGTGATTGCAACAATTGAAAAAGCATCGCTTACCATTCATGCGGATGATGTGCAAATGAACTATCAACAATCAGTGCCGGCCTTGACCTATACCTTTACCAATGAAGCTGGACAAAACACCTTCCCATCCAGTATGACATCGGTACAAAAGCAGGCAGAGGAAGAGGCGGTACGTCAAGAAATGGCAGGCAAAACACCGTTGCAAACAACCGCAACGAATACCTCTTTGCCAAATACTTACCCGATTACCGCTACACAAGGTGTGGGACAAGTGACAGAAACCAAAAACTACACCTTGACCTACATTGCAGGGAATCTGACCATCAAACCGCTGTCCATTGTGGACATCACCATCCATGCAGATCCCTACCAAAGTGGCTACAACGCACAAGAACATCCGGCGGCAACCAATGTGACCAGTAGTCTGCCGAATGCCACCTTTGAATACAGTTTGGATGGCAAGACCTTTAGTCCAAACATGCCGACTGTCAAAGATGCAGGGGACTACACGTTGTACATCAAGGCGACAGCACCCGGTTACGAGGGGAGCAAAACGATTACGGTAAAACCAAACATTTTGCCGAGCACCCTTGTTGTAGATGTGTTGGATTATCAGAAGCAAGAGGGACAAACCGATCCAACCTTTGAAGCGACTGTCAGTGGTTTGCATGGGGACGACACCATTGTTTCACTGTTGCAACGCCAAGAAGGTGAAACACCGGGAATATATGAAATCACAGCAAAAGTAACGTCGAATGGCAATTACACCATTGTTGTAAACCCCGGAATATTAACGATTACTGCGGTGGAAGTCCTACCACCTACCACAACGACACCACCGCCAACTACTACGCAACCCGAGGTAACGCCAACACCGGGTCCGGAGACGACAGATACCACATCGTCGACTCCGGAACCGGCAATTCCCCCAACCACCTCGGTCACTACACCGCCAACAACCGACGAACCTGAGACCGACGAACCTGAGACCGACGTTGTAGGAACCACTTCGGAAGAAACCGAAGAGGAGCCGGAGGATACCACGTCTCAGCCGGAGGCAGGCGTCATTCCGCTGCCACCGATCACGACAGAGGGTACAGTGACGGATGAAGAGCCACAGAACGTACAGGTCAATGGACAAGACTTGGAGGAAACTGATTACAGCATCGATGAAGAAGGGAACTTCACCTTAAGTCCTGAGTTTTTACAATCCTTGCCCGACGGGGAGCACGTCATCACCTTGGAACTTGCAGGGGACACCTACCAATCCACTGTCATTATGGAAGGCGGGGTACCACTTTCTGCAGGGGCGTTCCAAAAAGTCGTTGGTTGGAGTCTGTTTGACCTTCTGATGACCATTGCTGCGGTACTGTTACCAGTGCTGTACCTTGTGATTCGACCGAAGAAAAAATCGGACGAAGATGAGGAAGAAGAGGTTGAAGAAGAGGAAGAGGATCCGGCAACACACAAAAAACGTGTGATTACTACCGTGGTATTGACCGTCATTGCAATCGCTGCGGTTATTCTACTGTTCGTGACCCAAAATTTCTTAAACCCAATGCGCCTGTTTGACCAATACAGCATTCTCTTTGCGGTATTTGTTTTTGGACAGTTGATTCTTTCGATGATTTCCAAAAAAAAACAGTCCGCGCGTGACCAATCGGCATACGCATAATAAATAGTCAACAATGAGGATTCCTTCGACAAAAAGAGGAATCCTCATTTTGTTTTTTGGTAAAATTTGAAATTATTTTGATAAATTTGTTGACTTTTTGGTACCTGATGAACTATAATAAACAGGTATGTTTTTGTAAATATCTATTACAAACGATAGTAAGGAGCACTGTCATGTCACAATTGATTCAGGATAAAGCAGGTCTTGTAAAAATGCTGATTGATCATACCCCCATTGCTTATGTCATTTTGGACAGGCATTATCGCATTCATTATATCAATGAAAGTTTTGCGACACTGCGCCAACTCGACATGAAAACCACCATCGGCAACCGTTGTTACAATCTATCCAACGGTGGGGTTCGCTGTCGGCAATGTGCCGTTGCAAAAGCCATTGCAACAGGCGAACAGGCATTTTTGACCCGCAAAGATGTATTACAAAACGGTAAGATTCGTTTTATTGACGATTACGCCATCCCCTTGCAGCTTGATGCAGAGGGAAAGGTAGAGTTTGTATTGGAAATCATGATTGACCGTACTGCGGAAATGCTTATGCGGGAGCAGCGCAATGCCGATTATGATGAAATTCTTGCCATTCTCACCACATTACTTGCTGCCAAAGACGGCTATACCGCAAAACATTCTGAAAACGTCAGAAAACTCTCTCTGAACTTTGCAAGAGCATTGGGCCTTAGTACCGATGAAGTATTTGAAATTTCCGTCGCGGCAAGTTTGCACGACATTGGCAAAGTGCAGATTGCTGACCAAATTATCAACAAAAACGGCAAACTCACCGAGCAAGAGTACAGCAAAATGAAAACCCATCCGGTCAAGTCCTATAATATGCTGGAAGGCTTGACAAGTTTTGGGAAAATTCGTGATATTGCACGTCATCACCATGAGCGAATGGATGGGAGAGGGTATCCCGATGGACTATCCGGCGATGAGATTTCTATCGGTTCTAAAATCGTTGCCATTGCAGACACCTATGACGCCATCACCACTACCCGTTCCTATCGTGTGGCAAATACCCACGACCATGCGCTCCAAGAGATGCGACGGGTGTCGGGCAGTCAGTTGGATACCAAATTGGTAGAAGCATTTGCAGAGATGGATTTTGACCATTTGGTGGATTCTGCCTACGATATTTCTGAGGGTAAACCGGGGGTGCAGGTAGAACGTGTCATCACACAGGTGGAAAACACCGAAGTGGAAACGGCTATGGCGACCCTTTCTAACATCGATTTGCAAAATCTATTCGACGCGATTTTTCGTGCCACGCCTTGTGGGTATTTATTGATGGACACCGACCGTGAGGCACGCTATGCCAGTGACTTTTTTCTACAGTATATGGGATTGCAAGAGGATCAACTACTCGGTAAAAAGTGTTATCAAGCAATTGGCATGGGTAGCATCGCTTGTGAAAATTGTGCTGTGGAGCGTGCATTGAAAACAGGCAAAATGGAATACATGCGACAGGAAATGCTCAGATACAGTGAACACAAAATTTTTGATGTCTATGGCGTGCCGCTTCATGATGCATCGGGGAGGGTTGATCACGTCATTGAAATCATCATCGACCGCACGGAAGAGGTGCAGTTACAACGTGCCCGAGAGCAGGACTTTAGCCAGTTGATTGAAATGCTGGAAGGGGTCTTTACACGTTACCAAAACAATCTTCAAGAGGAGCAACTCTCCACAAAAATCAAGACACTGTGTCAACGACTGGAAGAGTTGCGAAATAAATGATCTTTTTTGTGTTTCATAGGTGGAAGGGGACAGCAGTTGACAATGCGTGATATTTTTGGTAAAGTGGTAACAAGTTAAAAATTCCTAACCACATCAAAAGGCATTCAAAACACAGGAGAAAAGAGGATCAAGGCATGGCGATCAGCAATCAGACAAAAGGCATTTTCTTTATGATGAGTGCTGCATTTAACTTTTCATTGATGAGCATTATGGTGGCACTTACTGCTGATACCATTCCGTTGTTTGAACAGCTTTTTTTTCGCAATGTCATTGTTGCTGTGATCGCCTTTGTAGCGGCACGCAAACAAAAGGTACCGCTACTCGGTCAAAAGGGCAATCTGAAAGTGTTATTACTGCGCAGTACCGCAGGGTTTATTGGCATCATCACCTCCTTCTATGCGAGTGGCAACGCAAATCAGAGCGACGTTGCAATCTTGACCCGTATGTCGCCATTTATTGTCACGGTGTTGGCAATCATTTTTCTAAAAGAAAAGATCAGTCGTTACCAAATCATTGCTTTGCTGGTGGCATTTGTTGGTGCTTTGGTCGTCACCAACCCACAGATGAATTCCAACCTGTTTGCCCTGATCGTCGCTTTGCTGTCGGCGGTGTTTGGTGGCTTTGCCTATACTTGCATCAGTCTATTGAAAGGGAAAGAGCATCCCAGTACCATTGTGTTTTTCTTTTCACTGTTTACCACAGTGGCGACAGTCCCGCTGATGGCGTTTGACTTTGTCATCCCGTCTTGGCAGGAGCTTTTGTTGTTGTTGCTCATTGGGGTATTTGGTGGATTTGGGCAATTACTCATCACCTCGGCATATACCTATGCAAAGGCCTCTAGTGTCAGTATTTACAACTATTCCGGCATTTTGTTTTCCATGCTGTTCGGTTTTGTATTTTTGGGGCAACATGTCGGAATTACTTCTGTTGTCGGTGGGGTTTTGGTGGTCATTGCAGGACTGATTGCCTATAAGGACGAGCATCGTTCACTGATGAAATCTTAACAGCCAGAGCACACTGAGACACGTTCGTGTTGAGGGTGCTCTTTTTTGTCATCATTTTCACAAAGTTGCGGAAAAGTGGAAAAAATGTTATAATAAAAGATATTTTAAAAATAAGCACCAACGGTGTGGGAAAGGGCGTATCAATGTGGCAATGAAATACTGGAGAAAACCGAAGACAAGGCCGGATTTGGTATCGGTGCTGTCGTCGGATTGCGCGCTTCCCACTTTCGTGACGGAAATACTGGTCAACCGCGGGTTGGAGCATCACAGCCAGTTGATGGCATTTTCAGAACAGTCTCTCGAATTGGAATCTCCCTTTGATCTGCGGGATATGCAGGTTGCAGTTGAGTTGATACAGGAAGCGGTGCACGCACAGACACCGATCGTGGTTTATGGTGACTATGACTGCGACGGCGTGACCTCGACAACCATGCTTTATAGCTATCTGACGATGATTGGTGCAAGTGTCTCCTACTACATTCCGGACCGTGTCGATGAAGGATATGGTATGCACCAAGATGCGATACAGACGTTGGCCGAGCAGGGAACCGGCATGATCATCACGGTGGACAACGGCATTTCAGCAGTGGAGGAAATCGCCCTTGCCAACAGTTTAGGCGTGCAGGTCATCGTCACCGACCACCACCAACCGGGGCAGGTATTGCCGGAGGCGGCAGCGTTGGTCAACCCTCATCGCAGAGATTGCAACAGTACCTATAAAAAACTTGCCGGCGTTGGTGTTGCCTTTAAACTGATTGTGGCGATGGAAGAGGGGGACGTGCAGTCGGTATTTGAACAATATGGGGATCTGTTGACGTTGGGCACCGTTGGCGATCTCGTTGGCCTAGAGGGCGAAAATCGCCACATTGTGGCAAACGGATTGGCACAGATGAACCAGCAAGGGGTCTTACCGGGCATTGAAGCGCTCTGCACCGTGGCAGGCTGTGACCCTGCGACCTTAACTTCTCAACAGTTGGCCTTCAACCTCATTCCACGCATCAATGCAGCCGGACGCATGGGTGATGCCAAACTTGCCGTGCAACTGTTGCTGTCCGAGGATCCGGAGGAAACTGCGGCATTGGCGGAACGGCTACAGCAATTGAATCTTGAACGTCGTGCGGTGGAAGAAGCCATCATGGCGGATATTGAAGCGAAAATTCAAGCCGACCCGACGTTACTATACGACCGTGTCTTGACCTTTTATGGGGAAGGGTGGCACCATGGTGTCATCGGCATTGTCTCCTCTCGTATCTTAGAGCGATACGGCAAACCCAATCTGTTGATGGCGTTGGAGGATGGGGTGTTGACTGGTTCGGGGCGCTCGGTGGAATTCTTTCCGCTGTATCGTGCGTTGGAACATTGTCGTGCACACTTGACCCGGTATGGGGGGCACACCCAAGCGGCAGGATTTTCCTTGCCGGTGGAAAACTTTGCAGGGTTCAAAGCAACGTTAGAAGAGTTTGCAGCCTCGAATTTTTGGATGATGCCACACTATGATTATGTCATTGACAAGATCATCAAACCACAGGAATTGACGATGGAAAACATCGAGGCATTGTCAGCCTTAGAGCCATTCGGCAGTGAAAATCAACAACCGTTGTTTTTGTTTGAAGATGTCAAACTGCTCGGCATCTCGCCGGTGTCGGAAAACAAACACCTGCGCTTGAAATTGCAATTTGGGTCAACGACAATGACGGCGATGTACTTTCGTATGTCGACCGAACAATTTGTCTATCCCGTCGGCAGTCGCATTGACTTTTTAGCAACAGTACAGATCAACCAATACAACAACCGCACCTACCTATCGGTGATTCTGCGGGATGTACATCAACATGGGTTTGATCAGCGCAGTTACTTTACCGCCAAATCTTACTATGAAATGCTCAAACGTAATGAACCGGTCGCCAAAGAGATTGTGGCAAAACTCCTGCCAAGTAGAGAGGACATTGCCGTTCTTTATCGACACTTGAAGCAACATGGGGGGCATGTCGGGGATTTAGATTTGCTTTTTTTGACGATGCTTGCAAAGCGTGTTAATTATGCAAAGTTTCGTCTGATGCTCGACGTGCTGTCCGAGGCAGGGTTGGTGTCGGTGGCAAATACATTGGATCGTGTCACCTTATCGGATTATGAAGGCAAAGCGGATCTGCAAAAAACAAAAACGATGGAGACGTTACAATCATTGGCAGGGGGAACAACGGTATGAAAACAGTACAACAACTTTATGAGGAATTGATGCAACGACTCACAGAGTCGGACAAGATCTATGATATGGAGCTGATCCAAAAGGCGTTTCGTTGTGCTGAAAAAGCACATGATGGACAGCTGCGAAAATCGGGAGAACCCTATATTATCCATCCGTTCAGCGTGGCGATCATCCTGTTGGATCTCGGGATGGATAGTGCCTCCATCTGTGTGGCATTGTTACACGATGTAGTGGAAGATACCGAAGTCACGCTAGAGGATTTGAAAAAACAATTCGGGCAAGAGATTGCCATGATTGTAGATGGGCTGACAAAGCTGACCGCCATTCCACTGGATGTCACCAAAGAGCAAGCACGTGCTGAAAATATCCGCAAAATGCTCTTGGCGATGTATGAGGATGCAAGGGTCATCATCATTAAATTGGCGGACCGTTTGCACAACATGCGCACCCTACAATTCAAGCAAGAGAGCAGACAACGTATGATTGCCCATGAGACGATGGAAATTTTTGCACCCATTGCCAACCGTTTGGGGATTATGTGGGTCAAAGAGGAACTGGAAGATCTATCCCTGCGTTATCTTGATCCCATCGCTTATGAGGAAATTGAACAGACGTTGCAGTTGAAAGACGCCACAAGAAAGCAGGTCATTGCCTCCATCAAACAGCGCATCAGTGAACGTTTGAACAGCTACGAACTGGATCCTTTTATTGAGGGACGTGTCAAAAGTATGTATGGGATCTACCGCAAAGTCTTTATGACAGGGCGTGGGTTTGATGAGGTGTACGACATCTATGCGGTGCGTATCATTGTGCATACCGATATTGAATGTTACAATATTTTGGGGATTATTCATGACATGTTTACCCCCATTCCCAATCGTTTCAAAGATTACATTTCCACGCCAAAACCCAACATGTACCAATCGCTGCACACCACAGTGGTCGGCAAAGAGGGCATTCCTTTTGAAATTCAAATCCGTACTTGGGACATGCACTACACCGCTGAATACGGGATTGCGGCACACTGGAAGTATAAAGAGGGGATTCAAGGCAAAGACAATTTGGAAAGCAGACTCGCGTGGGTGCGTCAAATCATTGAAGCACAACAGGATGCTGAAGGCGAAGACATTGTCAAAAACATCAAAACCGACTTAACGCCGCAGGAGATCTACGCCTTTACCCCCAAAGGAGATGTGAAATCCTTGCCGGCAGGGGCGACAGTGGTCGACTTTGCCTATGCCATCCACAGTGCGGTCGGCAATAAAATGATCGGTGCCAAAGCGGACGGTCGCATCGTGTCGTTAGAGCATAAAGTCAAAAACGGGCAGATCATCGAGATCATGACGACAAAATCTGTCTCCCATGGGCCCAACAAAGAATGGCTGAATATTGCAATCACCAGTGAGGCACGCTCTAAAATTCGCTCTTGGTTTAAAAAAGAGCGTCGTGAAGAAAATATCATCGAAGGAAAAATGGAACTGGAAAAAGAGCTCAAACGCAATTACATTTACTTTGATGAAGATCAATACAAACAATTCATTGATACCCTTTGCAAGCGTTACCACCATGATCTGGCCGATGATTTGTACGCGAGCATCGGTTATGGTGGCATCATTTTGGCAAAGATTTTACCCAATATCAAAGAACAATATGCTAAAATGATCAAAGAGCAGGATCAAAGTATACCACAGGTGGCGGCACCGGTCAGCCGAAAACTTCCAGGCGACATTATGGTCGAGGGGATCGACAACTGTCTTGTCAAGCTATCGCAGTGCTGCAACCCCTTGCCGGGCGATGACATCATCGGATTTGTCACCCGTGGACATGGGGTGTCAGTGCACAAAAAGGACTGTGTCAATGTGGTCAATGCGATCAAAGATCCGGAACAGCAGGGCCGTTGGATTCAAGTGCATTGGACAGGGGATGACAACAAAACCTACTATTGTACCCTTGACATTGTCGCCAGAGATCGCGACGCACTCTTTGCCGACATCAGCTTGGCGTTTGCCAATATGCGCATTCCGATTCATGAAATCAATGCCAGAAAGTTGAAAAACGGCAATGCCATTTTGGTGGTCACCATCAGCTTGCAAGGGGTGGAGCACCTCAAAAATGTCATTCAAAAACTAAGCAAAATCAACAGCGTCATCACCGTCGAGCGTACAGGGCGCTAACATGAAGGAGAATCGCAGATGAAAGCGGTCATACAACGGGTGTCCAACGCATCGGTCACCATTGAAAGAGAAGAAACCAGATCCATCGAACGAGGATTGGTGGTTCTTTTGGGGGTCATGCAGGGGGATGGCAAATCCCAAGCAGAACTGCTTGCCAAAAAAATTGTGGAACTGCGCATTTTTCAGGATGATGAGGGGAAAATGAACCGCGGTCTCTTGGACATTGACGGACACTTATTGGTCATTTCCAACTTTACATTGGGTGCCGACTGTAAAAAGGGAAGAAGGCCTTCCTTTATCGAAGCGGCACCGCCCGTCGAGGCGGAAGCGCTGTATCGTTACTTTTTGGACTGCCTGAAAACATATCACGTGTCGTCAATTCAGACAGGGGAGTTTGGCGCCCATATGGATGTCGACCTTTGTAACGACGGACCAATTACCATCATCATGGACACCAAAGAGTGGGGGAAATAATCATGAGAATTGAACAACAACCGGTGGGCATGGTAGAGGCAAATTGTTACCTTGTCATTTCAGAAGAAAACCATGCGGCGATTGTCGATCCCGGTGGCGATGCGGACTTTTTGATCGAGTGGATGAAACGGCTGTCGGTCACCCCAAAAATGATCCTTTTGACCCACGGTCACTTTGACCATATTGCGGCAGTTTGGGATCTACTCGACCAT
>CAYJIM010000030.1:14069-27091 GCA_964370215.1 uncultured Oscillospiraceae bacterium | reverse complement strand
AGGGCGGTTATCCTCCACAACAGGGCGGTTACCCTCCACAACAAGGCGGTTACCCTCCACAACAGGGCGGTTACCCTCCACAACAGGGCGGTTACCCTCAGCAACAGGGCGCTTACCCCCAACAGCAGGGCGGTTATCCTCAACAACCACCTATGAACGCTCCTTCCGTTTGCCCTGTTTGTCAAGCAACAACGGCACCGGATACCACTGGAAGATGCCCCTACTGTGAAAGTCCGATGTGATCATTCTCTCAGGTGTGCCCAAAAGTTTTTGGGCACACTTTTTTATTACAGTTTTTATTCATTGGTTTTTTTCGACTGATTCTACCTTTTTCAGGTGAAACCTCTTGACTTCGAGTGAACTCTAACTATTATAATAATAGTAACAAAAATTAAAGGAGTGTCGCAAATGTTTTATAAACAATACGGGGATACCGATATGAAAGTCTCTGCCATCGGCATGGGCTGTATGCGCTATGATGCAGATGATGTGGCTGCTGGTAATTTTGAACGCTGTGCTGAGATTGCACTATATGCACATGAAAAAGGGGTCAATTACTTTGACACCGCACCGTTCTACTGCGATGACAAAAGTGAAATCATCACAGGGATTGCCCTGTCGCAATTGCCACGTGACAGCTACTATGTTTCTTCCAAAGCAAATCTGGGCACCATGATGGGAGACAAACCGACCGTCGATGCGTTCCGTCGCCGTTTGGATACCACACTCACCCGTTTGAAAGTGGACTACTTAGATTTCTATCATCTATGGTGCATTCTCAACATGGAAAGCTTTGAACATCAATGTGACATCATGTACCGCTTTTTTGAAGATGCAAAAGCGGAAGGGTTGATTCGCAACATCGTTTTCTCCTCCCACATGCAGGGCAACGATTTGGAAGCTGCTGTCAACAGCGATCGTTTCAAAGGGATGCTCATCGGCTACAACCCACTCAACTATCGTTTCCGTCAAACGGGGATCGAAGCTGCCCACAAAAAAGGCATGGGCGTTGTTGTCATGAATCCATTGGGTGGCGGTGTCATTCCACAAAATCCAAAAATGTTTGAATATCTCACCGAAGGAACCGATTTGACCGTACCGCAAGGGGCTCTTCGCTTTGTAGCTGAACATAAAGAGATCACCATCACCCTTGCAGGTTTCACCACTAAAGCACATGTGGATGATGCTTGCAAAGCCGTGGAAAATCTGGTAGAAAAATCCGCACACGACATCTGCGTCGAGTATGACAGCAAAGGGGCGAAATTCAACGACCTATGTACCGGCTGTGGTTACTGCAAATCCTGTCCCAAAGACATTGATATTCCGAAATTCATGGATGCCTACAATGAACAAATGCTCGGCAATTCGATGGAAGACCGCTTGAGAAATCACTGGGGTCTGGATCCTGCCATTGCCGGCACCTGCATCAGCTGTGGCAAATGTGAGCGTCTATGTACCCAACATCTGCCGATTATTGAACGTTTGGCTGAAATTGCAAAATAGTCTGATTTGAATGAATTGTGATCGTGAACGGCTTCTGCTGTTCACGATCTTTTCATTGCCGATTGTCTTGGATTGTGCTATACTAGAATTAGAAAAAACTGTTTGAAAGGAAGTGTTTGACATGCAACCGGTGAGTGCGATTATCGTTGCCGCAGGAACAGGCACGCGAATGGGCGGAGTTGACAAGCAACTGCTCCCTCTGTGTGGAAAGCCGATTTTGCTATACAGTGTAGAACTATTTTGCCAATTATCGGAAGTCATGGAGGTGGTCATTGTCACCCGCAAGGATTTGATGGAGGAGATTTCTTTGTTGGTCGCTTCCTATCAAATACACAAGCCCATTGTTGTTGTACAGGGGGGAGACACCCGTCAACAATCGGTTGCCGCCGGTGTTTTTGCCTGTCAAGCAAATGGCCTTGTCGCTATTCACGATGCGGCACGACCCCTGTTGACCACCAATGATGCCAGAGCGGTTTTTGCCGATGCAGGGCTGCATCAAGCGGCTGCCTTGGGTGTCCCTGTCAAGGATACCATCAAGCGTGTGAATGATAAAAACAGCATTGTAGACACCCTGAATCGAGCCGAACTATATGCTGTGCAGACTCCGCAAGTCTTTGTCAAGCAGTTATACTTGACAGCAATGGAGGCAGCAAAAAATGCAAAAAAAGATTATACCGATGATTGTCAATTGGTGGAAGCACTTGGTATAACGGTGCAGATGACGGTCGGTAACTACCAAAATATCAAAGTCACCACACCGGAGGATTTGACAGTCGCCACCGGATTTTTAACAGAACGAACAGGAGGAAGCAACATGCGCATAGGGCACGGATATGACGTCCATCGATTGGTGGAAGGGCGTGATCTTATTTTGGGCGGTGTCACCATTCCCCACATCACCGGGTTGTTGGGCCACTCTGATGCCGATGTACTGCTTCATGCCATTACCGATGCACTGTTGGGTGCGGCAGGCTTTGGGGATATTGGCAAACATTTTCCAGACACCGACCCACAATACAAGGGTGCGGACAGTTTAAAATTGTTGCAGGTGGCGGTAGCATTGCTACAAAAACATGGGTATACCGTACAAAATATCGATGCCACTGTGGTAGCGCAAGCACCAAAGCTCGCCTCTTTTCTCCCTATGATGAAAGACAACATTGCCACGGTTTGCAACGTGGATCCGACTGCTGTCAACATCAAAGCAACTACCGAGGAAAAGCTCGGATTTACCGGAGAGCTTCTCGGAATTTCCGCCCATGCGGTTGCCTTGATCGGTTGATGCCTGACTGAAAGGATGGTTTGTATGAAGATTTTGACCCCCAGAAACGGGATCATTGCGGCCGTTTTGGTGCTACTCATTGCAGCACTCACCTTTTACTTTTGGCCATTGACCCTGTCCGACTTGATAGATGAAACCCACGAAATGAGCATTACTACAATTGAACACAGCATTGTGGATGGCGAACCGTTGATTGATATGGGAGAGTACTCCACACTCACAGCAGAACAGCAAGCAGACGTCCTTGTACTGTTGCAAACAGTCACCTACCATCGAAATCTCACCACCTTTTTTTCAAGTAGCGCACTCTCCGATGAAACGATCGCCATTTACACCTACGATCAAAACCGTCTGATCAACAGCATCTTCCTCTCAGACCTTGACGAGATTGTCGTCAATGACAAGCCCTACACGATGTTTGGAACAACGGCGTTGATTGAAAAGTTCTTGGAGATTGTTGAGGCATAACATCCGGCATAGCAATATTTTCGCAACCTGAGGTGATACCGATGATCAAGCGGTATCACCTCAGGTTTATTTTCTGGAAGCACCTTTTTGTCACAATGGCATATGCTATAGGGAAGGTGTTGTTTCACCTTCAGCTTTGGAAAGGAAGCGATGCACAAAATGCGTAGCAAGCTTGTCCATGTGACATCGATGACACAGGCCTATCGTGCCAAGGAATTACTTGCAACTTACCGTATCGCTGCTACGGTGGTTTCCGCCGGTCAAAACCTCTCGCAATCTGGGTGTGGCTATGCCCTCTTGATTTACGGAGATGTAGAAGCAGCAATTGCTGTGTTGAAGCGCGCAAGTATCCCCCTCGTCGATTCCAACTAAATCTAGCATTTTGAGGTGAAATGATGATATATTTTGATAATGCAGCAACCACCTTTCCAAAACCGTCCACCGTCACCCGTGCGATGATCGATGGAATTGAAGTGTATGGCGGTAATCCCGGTCGTGGTGGCCACGCCCTCTCGTTACAAACAGGTCAAATGGTTTTCAACTGTAGACAAAAAGTTGCAAACCTATTTCACGCCTCTCTCGAGCGGGTGATTTTTACCGCCAATTGCACCCAGTCGGTGAACTATGCCATCAAGGGAATCGCCAAAAAGGGTGCCCATTTCATCTGTTCCGAACTGGATCACAATGCCATCCTACGCCCTTTAGAAACAATGCAAAACAAAGGCTTTCTTACTTATTCTATAGCCTCGGTGGATCTTGAAGATCAAAATCAGACTGTCCGAAATTTCGAAGCACATATCACGCCAAACACCAAAGCGATTGTCTGTACTCATGCCTCAAATGTATTGGGGACAATACTACCCATACGGGCTTTGGGCGCACTGTGTAAAAAGCATGGGCTATTGCTGATTGTTGACGCGGCACAGACCGCCGGTGTATTCCCCATCGACCTTCAACAAGATGGCATTGATCTGCTTTGCACCGCCGGACATAAGGGCTTATATGGTCCAACCGGCACTGGTTTACTGCTACTTTCCGATCACATCGATGTCACACCCATCCTTGAAGGGGGAACCGGCAGTCTGTCTACTTCACTCGTGCAACCTGATTTTTACCCCGACCGACTGGAAAGCGGCACACTTCCTTCTGTTGGTATTTGTGGTTTATCAGCAGGGATTGACTTTTTAAAAAAACGATCCATTGAGCTTTTGTATGCCCATGAATACACACTCTGTAAACAAGTATTTGACGGTCTTTCTTTGATGCCACAATATCAATGCTATCAACCTACCTATCACTACGGTGCAATTGCCCCCATTGTTCTTTTCAATCATCGCTTAAAATCTTCAGCTGAACTTTCCGACTTATTGGATCAGCGAGGTTATTGCCTACGTGCGGGACTACACTGTGCCCCCCTTGCGCACAAAAAAATTGGCACGTTGGCGCAAGGTGCTGTACGATTTTCTCCTGGTGCGTTTTCGCATAGTTGCGAAACACAGCAATTTTTGTCAGATTTATCTGCGATCCTTTAAACTTTTCGAAAATTTATGCCCTTGTTGCTTGCATTTATGCCCCATTCTTGTTAAAATAATAGTATATGGGCAGTTGCTTTTTTGACAAAGCAACTAGCCCCACACTATAGAAAACAAGAGGATAGGTTTATGCAGAATGTGCAGGAATTATTTCACTCCATTTTAGTGGTCATTCAGGACATTGAGTTAAAAGACATCATTGATATTTTGTTGATCTCTTTTATCATTTATAAAGTGTTCCAAATTGCACGAGAGACCCGCGCAGAACAGTTGATTAAGGGGATTTTCTTGTTGATTGGTGCTTATTTGGTGGTGCTGTTTATCGACTTGCGCGCCATGCAATTTTTGCTTGGCAGCATCATCAGTAGTGGGGTGCTCGCATTTGTGGTGCTCTTTCAACCGGAAATTCGACGCGTGTTGGAACGTGCAGGACGAGCCAATCTCTCAAAAATGTTCAGTGCCGCCCATGAGTCGGACAGTAGCTGGGAGCCTGTGATCCCTGTGTTGGTGCAAGCGGTGGACGAGCTTTCCAAAAGTACGACCGGTGCTTTGATTGTCATTGAGCGTACCACAAAATTAGGCGAGCAGATTGCAACCGGTGTACAACTCAATGCCATCCCTTCACACGAACTGTTCGGCAATATCTTTTTTGTCAACACCCCCTTGCATGATGGTGCGGTCATCATGCGTGATGGTAAAATTCTTGCTGCCGCTTGCTTTTTGCCAAAGCCACAAAAGGAAGAGCATATTGCTTCTCACCTCGGGTCACGACACCGTGCAGCGCTTGGCATCAGTGAGGTGTCCGACTCGTTGACCATTGTCATTTCAGAAGAAACAGGAACAGTGTCGATTGCAGAAAACGGCGAATTGGATCGCGGCTTTAGCAGTGAACGCTTGACCAAATTTTTGCGCGAACGCCTATTACCAAAAGACAGTGATCAAGACAAGAAAAAGCCGTTTTCCGGCACAAAATTCTTTAAGGGAGCAAAATAATGGGTGAGAAATTCAAAAAAATCAACTTTACTAAAGTGCTTGAAAGCAAGCGCCTGTTGCAGTTATTTTCTCTTTTACTCGGTATTTTAGCATGGCTTGTGGTCGTTACCACCATCGATACCGAAAGTTCTGTTGTCATTGAAAACATTCCGGTACAAATTGATTTGGCAGGCTCTCTTGCAGACAGCAGTGGATTGGATGTTGTAGATCAAACCCAACAGTATGTCAGCGTGCGGATCACCGGTGTCAACTATGAAATTGGTTCCTTGACAGCTGAAAATTTTCTTGCAACCCTCAATGTCTCCACCGTTGATGAACCGGGCATCTACACAGACCTTGCCGTACGTATATTGGCAATTGATACCAATTTTAACTTTGATATTGACCTTGTCACCCCTTCCCATCTGACCGTTGAATTCGATCATATGGTAGAAAAAACCTTTACCGTCGAAGCGATCGCCCCGAATGTACAACCGGCGTCTGGGTATTTGATCAATACTATAAACATTTCTCCAAATGAACTCGTGGTCACAGGGCCGCAGGCTGTTATGGATCGCATTGATCGTTGTGTGGTAGAAAACCTCGATAGCATGACATTGCAGGACTCTGCAAGTCTTACAGGTACCCTCAAGTTCTTGGATGAAGCTGGGGTAGAACTAGATGCCACCAACCTGCGCTACAACATCGATCAAGCGTTTGAAATTGTCATCCCTCTCTATGAGAAAAAGACCTTGTCGCTCACCTTTGATTATATCAACGTACCTTCTTATATTGATGTGGAGCTACTCGACTACACTATGAGTCCCGTCGATGAAATCAACGTTGGTATTCCGGTGGGTGCTTCCTCCGGCCTTGACCAGATCAGCCTGGGGCAGATTGACTTTAGACAAATCGACCTCAACAAGGCCTTTACCTTCGACGTCGCCTTACTTGCAGGATATCTCAATTTGGACAACCTCGAAACGGTTTCTGTTTCCTTTGACACTTCCGTCTACAAAAAGAAAAGTTTTGACACCCAAAACATTGTTTTGCAAAATGTGCCTGCGCAATATCATGTGGAGTTGTTGTCCGATCAGGTCACAGGAATCTCCATGATCGGGATGACCTCGGTACTGGATGACTTGACTGCCGCGGATATTGTAGCGGCTGTAGATCTGTCCACCACATCTTTGACATTGGGTGAGCAGTTGGTACCTGTTTCCATTCAAACCAGCGACAATCAGCAAGCTTGGGCAGTAGGACAGCAAAACGTGCTCATTTCAGTCGTTCCGATTGAAGAATACGAGGAAGAAATTGCCGTTCGTGCGCTTGCTCCGCTGACTTCAACACCATAAATCCGTTCATTCGTTGGGGGATGTGATGCGAGGATCGTGTCACATCCCCCATCCTGCCCACCCACCCTGTTAGGAGACTGGTACTCATGGCATTGTTTATGCAAAATTTAACTCTAGGATTAGACCAACCTTTGGAAGCGCTATTTTTACAGGTACAGAAAAAACTGCGTGTATCCGCCGATGACATCAAACAAATAGAACTCTATAAAAAATCACTCGATGCCAGAAAGCGCCACAACGTACACTTTGTCGCGACGGTCAAGGTGACACTACACATCGATGAGCAAAAAGTTTGTGCTGCTTACCGGGGCAACAACCTGCAATACCGTGAAGAGACCACCCTTATTGTGCCAACGGTGTCGACTGACACACGTCCGATTGTGATCGGCTTTGGCCCTGCTGGCCTGTTTTGTGCCTATATGTTGGCAAGCGCCGGTTGTCGCCCCATTGTGCTAGAACGTGGCAGTGCCATCCCGGACCGTGTTGCCGCCATTGAAGGGTTTTGGCAGCACCGCACCCTCAACGAATCCTGCAATGTGCAGTTTGGCGAAGGGGGTGCCGGCACCTTTTCGGACGGTAAATTGACCACCCGCATTTCCGACCCACGCTGTGAAGCAGTACTCTCGGCCTTCGTGCAGTTTGGCGCGCCGTCTGAAATTTTAAGCAAGGCGAAACCACACATCGGTACCGACCGTTTGCGTGATGTCATTGTGTCGATGCGAAAGGAAATTGAAGGTTTGGGTGGCACGGTGTTGTTCGATCATCAGGTGCAAAAACTGTCTACCAGCAATGGTCGGATCAGTGGTGTCGTTGCCAATGGGATTGCCTTTGCCGCCAACCATGTGGTACTCGCCATCGGACACAGTGCAAGAGATACCTTTTCGATGCTGTTGGATCAAGGGTTGACACTGCAACCGAAAAGTTTTTCGGTCGGTGTTCGGGTGGAACATACCCAGCAACAAATCAATGAGGGGTTGTATGGCAATCTTGCAGGACATCCCAATCTGCCTGTAGGAGAATACCAACTCTCTCACCGTGTCAATGGACGTGGGGTATACACCTTTTGCATGTGTCCGGGTGGTGTGGTGGTACCCTCTTCCTCTTCCGCCGACACCGTGGTGGTCAATGGGATGAGTGAATATGCCAGAGACGGCAAAAATGCCAATGCGGCGGTGGTGGTTTCGGTGGATCCTGCCGATTACGGACAACACCCTTTGGATGGGATGCGCTTTCAAGAGCGATTGGAGCGTGCAGCATTTGTGGCAGGTGGTAGCGATTACACCGCACCCGCTGTCACGATGGGGCACTTTTTAAAGGGAGAAACTAAACTTTCCCTTGGTGCGGTAACCCCAAGCTACAGCCTCGGTGTGACTGCCGCAGACTTTGACCAGATCTTGCCACCCTTTGTCACCGATCTCATGCGTACCGGATTGCAGGTATTCGATCGTCGGTTGAAAGGGTTTGCCACAGGCGATGCGGTACTGACCGGTGTCGAGACCAGAACCTCCTCCCCTGTTCGTATTGTCAGAGACGACAACCTTTGTGCCTCCGACCTTGCAGGACTCTACCCCTGTGGTGAGGGGGCAGGATACGCCGGTGGCATTATGAGTGCGGCCGTCGACGGTATCCGTGTCGCAGAACAAATCCTTAAAACACTACTATAAAAGCAGGATTGCACGAAAAATGATTGATAGGATGATAGGAGAAATCATGGATCACAAAATAAGATGTGCTTGGTTAGATGGATCACAAATATATCAAGACTACCACGACAACGAATGGGGCAAACCTGTTCATGATGATCATAAATTATTCGAAATGCTAACTTTGGAAGCCTTTCAAGCGGGGTTGATGTGGATCACCATACTAAAAAAACGAGAAAATTTCAGAATTGCATTTGACGGATTTGACCCTAATATAGTTGCAGCTTATACCGATGAAAAAGTGGATCAACTGTTGCTCAATGAGGGAATCATTCGACATCGAGGAAAAATTGTCGCAGCCATCAATAATGCAAAGTTATTTTTAGAGATACAAAATCAATATGGCAGCTTTGATCAGTTTGTTTGGCGTTATGTTGACCACACGCCCATCGTCGGTCATTATGCAACCATGGAAGCACTTCCGGCAACTACTGAAATTTCTGACAAACTAAGCAAAGACCTTAAGAAAATGGGATTTAAATTTTTGGGTTCCACAACGGTTTATGCGTTTATGCAAGCCACCGGAATGGTGAATGACCACATGACAAATTGTTATTTACATGGCAAATAACATGAGGATACTCCGTATTTGAACACCCTGCCAGGCGGTTTTTTTGACGGTCCGAGGTGTTGTGCATGAAAAAGCACAACACCTTTCTTTATGCGGTATAACCGCCCCTCCTTCTGCATAGTTATTGACATAGGTCAAAAAGGAGGAGCGAAAAATGAACATGTATACCCCGGAAGGCACCTTACCGCACACCACTTTACCCAAAAGTCCACAAGAGGTGGTACAGGCCATTGAGGCACAAACCATTTTAGAGGCAAGGGCGATTTGTTGCGACCACGCACACAACCTACTGCTCGACATCAACGGCATGCGTGGCATCATCCCAAAAGAGGAAGGCGCCATTGGCATTGCCGAGGGCACCACCAAGGACATCGCCATCATTGCCAGAGTGAATAAGCCGGTACAATTTGTCATCCAACAGATCACCCAAGACCATTTGGGTCGTCCGACATTACTATTGTCGAGAAAGGCAGTGCAGGAGCGCTGTATTGCACAGTATCTTTCCACCTTGGTTGCTGGGGATGTCATTGCCGGTCGTGTCACCCACCTCGAGCCGTTTGGCTGTTTTGTTGACATTGGGTGCGGCATGGTATCTCTCCTGCCCATTGATGCCATTTCCATCTCCAGAATCTCTCATCCGAAGGATCGCTTTTCAATCGGACAGGATATTTCTGTCATTGTCAAACAGATTGATGGCAATAAAATCTACCTGTCCCACAAAGAATTGCTCGGCACTTGGGCGCAAAATGCAGCACTATTTGCTGCGGGAGAAACCGTGGCAGGAATCATTCGTTCCATCGAAAGCTATGGGGTTTTTATTGAGTTGACACCAAATCTTGCAGGCCTTGCAGAACCTCACCCCGATATTGTCATCGGGCAACACGCCAGCGTCTTTATCAAGAGTTTACTACCAGAACGAATGAAGGTAAAATTGGTCATTGTCGATCACTTTCATGCCAACTATCAGCCACCTCCACCACAGTACTTCACCAATGCAACACACATTGATCAGTTTTATTATTCTCCACCCTGTAGTGAAAAAAAGATCCAGACTATTTTTTGAGTATGGCCCTACGCCCTTTTATTTTTCTACCACATCGCTCACTTTTTAAAGTGTACCTGCTGATATTTTCTTCTTGTCTGCACAAGATAGCAGTAGAGGATCAGTCAACTTGATCTTTGCATTTTGAAAAAGTGAGGTGCACATGTGTGAAAATAAAAGGGCTGCTTTTTTGCACCATTCCTGTTGTCATTTTATTCCTTTTCCTGCCGTCCATTCATCAATCTACCATGACCACACAGGCAGTGGTCTACCCGCTCCCCATCAACTACACCGTCCATATTTCCGCTACCGGTAATGTCGTCGCCAAAAATGAAACCGTGATCCAAACTTCCCTCCCACTTGTTCCGGCACAGGTGTTGGTGGAAGAGGGAGAGGAAGTAGCGGTAGGACAACCCCTTGCCACCATTGACAAACAATCCTCTTTGCAGGCATTGCTTGCGATGCTCACGATGGTTTCCTCTGTCAGTCCGGATTTACTTTCCACCTACATGGATCATGCCGTCTTGGATGAATATTTTGATACCGCCACCGCTTTTTCTCCACAGTATGATGGAGGTGCCACGGATGATATTGCCTCACTCATTCCCGATGTGGAGGCTTTTCCAGACACCATCACCGCAACAGCAAACGGTTTGGTTGAAGATCTCTCCTTGACAAGCGGTGTCATCAATTATCCCACCCAAACCGCCGCTGTCATTGCAAATCCCACCGAGCTTATCATTCTGCTACAGGTAGCAGAAACGGATGTGGAGCAATTGTCGGTCGGCCAAGCAGTGACCTATACCGCAGCTGCCACTGATCAAACAATCTATGAGGGTACCGTTACTAAAATCGGCAATCGTGCAAGTGAAACCTTTACCGGCATGAGTACTGCTACCGTGGTAGAGGTAGAAGTTACCCCGACCACACCACCGCCGTTGCGTGCCGGTTATTCCGTGCAGGGAAAAATTGCAGTGACACGAGTGGAGCAAACACCAACACTGCCCTACACTGCCATTGGACAGGACGAACAAGGTGAATATGTCTACCTCTGGCAGAATGGGGGTGCCGTGAGGCAACCCATCACCACAGGAATGGAGTTTGCCGACTATGCTGAAGTCAGCCAAGGGGTGCACTTCACCTCCCCTGTTCTGTTGCATGTCGATGAAGTGGTCAACAGTCATACCCCGATTCGTGCCACTGCGGTAGCCTCTGTCTGGTTGGAAGAGGAGGAAACGCCATGAGTATGTTTGGCGCAGCTTTTCGGCGCATCCACCGACAATTTCAGCGCAGCATTTTGACGATGATTGGTATTTCCATCGGGATGCTCACCATTATTGTCATCTCTTTTATCGGACAGGTGGGGATGACTGTCATCAACGGCGAATTGAACAGTGTCGGTATGGATGGGCTCGTCGTTTCCGCCAGTGCTACGATGGGGGGCGGCTTTTCCGAGCAGGATCTTGAACGAGTTTCCGATAACGAACAGGTGTCTTCTGTCACCCCACTGCTCACAAATTATACCCGTGCCAAAATCAAGGGGGCGGAAACAGATTGTTTGCTGTGGGGGATCAACGAAGATTCTACTGATATAGTGGAAATTGAACTGCTGCATGGTCGGTTGTTGACGCCCGAAGACATTGCAACCAATGCCCCTGTCTGCCTATTGGAAGAGAGTTATGCACTGCTCCAATATGGGCGGAGCAACATTGTCGGTAAGGAGTTAGAGGTATTTTTAAACGGACACTTTCAGTCTTTTGAAATTGTCGGTATCACCCGTGGCGGTGGCGATGTGTTACAAACGATGATGGGACAAGTGATTCCCTGTTTTGCCTACCTCCCCTACACGACACTACAGCAGTATACCAACAACTTTTCCTTTCAGACGATGATGCTCTCCCCTGTCGCTCAAAGCGATACCGAGGCGCTGAGCCGCACCATCACCGCCCAGTTTGATGCCGGCACCGTCACGGTAGAGGATCTGAACAATCAACGAGATCAAGTCAATCAAATACTGGATATGATCACCACTATTCTGACGGTGATTGGTGGCATTTCTCTCATAGTGGCAGGTCTTTCCATCATGACCACTATGCTCATTTCGGTACAGCAACGCACCCATGAAATTGGAGTCAAAAAGGCGATCGGTGCAACCGACGGCATGATTGTGTTGGAGGTACTGACAGAATCCTTTTTGCTAACCTTAAGTGGTGCAGTGGTGGGCACTGTCACGACCGTGCTGTTATGTGTCGGGATCTGTCTGTTACTCGACTTTCCCATCGTCTATGACTTTCCGCTGTGGATTGGTTGTATTCTTCTATCTAGCATATTCGGCACCCTATGTGGCATCTATCCTGCCCTTCATGCCGCACGACTACAACCGGTCGACCTATTACAGAACAGTTGAGCGATAGCCACGCAAAAGCAAACGGTCACCGTACATTCGGTGACCGTTTCAGACTGTCAAAGAATGGGTGACCATAAAAATTTATGGCCACCCATTCTTCTTGATTATTCGTGTACTGCAAATGCCTCAAATGCTTTATAGGTCATATAAATGTCCAGTTTGCTGGTGACTTCCATCGGGGCGTGCA
>CAYJIM010000030.1:0-13969 GCA_964370215.1 uncultured Oscillospiraceae bacterium | reverse complement strand
GCTTTATAGGTCATATAAATGTCCAGTTTGCTGGTGACTTCCATCGGGGCGTGCATACAGAGTACCGGTACGCCGATGTCAATGACATCAATGCCAAGGTTTGCCACATACATTGCAACGGTACCTCCGCCACCTTGGTCGACTTTGCCGAGTTCAGACATCTGCCAAGTAACTCCAGCGTCTGTCAGCATTTTTGTCATTTCACCAGTGAACTCCGCAGTCGCTTCCGATGTGCCGCTTTTGCCACGTGCACCGGTATATTTGTTGAGGGATACCCCATAGTTGAGATATGCCGCATTGTTTTTCTCATTTACTTCCGGGAAGGTCGGGTCAAATGCTGCACTGACGTCTGCCGACAGGCACTTGGAATGGGACAGAACGGTTCTCCCCTCAATGCCGTGTGGTGCGGCAAGGTCTGCAACAAAGTAACGCAGAAATGCCGATTTTAGACCGGTGTTCCCCTCCGAACCGATTTCTTCACGATCCGCTAGAATGGTCACCAAGGTCTTTTTCGGTTGTGGGCACTCCAGTGCCGCCATGACAGAAGCGTACGCACAGACACGGTCGTCTTGACCATATCCGCCCACCATGCTACGGTCAAATCCGATGTCACGGGTTTTGAGTGCCGGCACCATTTCGATGTCAGCGGTCATGAAGTCGCCTTCCACCAAGCCGTATTTCTCATGCAAAATGTTCATGATATTGAGTTTGACACGCTCGGAAAGATCTTCCCCTTTGAAAGACAACGAACCGATGAGGATGTTGAGTTCCTCCCCTTTCAAGCCATCGCTCAAGGTGCGCTTACTGTGATCCTGTGCCAAGTGAGGTAAGAGATCGGTGATGCAAAAGATGGGGTCGCTGTCGTCTTCTCCAACACAGATCGGAACGGAAGTGCCATCAGCCTTGATGACCACACCGTGCATCGACAGCGGAATGGTACCCCATTGATATTTGCGAATACCGCCGTAATAATGGGTCTTTAGGAGGGCGAATTGGGTTTGTTCGTACAATGGTCGTGGTTTCAAATCGATGCGTGGAGAATCGATGTGGGAGGCCACAATGTGCACCCCTTCGCTCAGCGGTGTGGTACCGACGGTGGCAAACAACAGTGCCTTGCCACGGTTGTTGACATACACACGGTCGCCTGCATTGTATTTTGTGTTGGGGTCAAAAGGGACATAGCCTTCTTTTTCAAGCATCTC
The DNA here is from genome assembly GCA_964370215.1 of uncultured Oscillospiraceae bacterium. GTDB lineage: Bacteria > Bacillota > Clostridia > Oscillospirales > Ruminococcaceae > Massiliimalia. The sequence goes on along the minus strand of CAYJIM010000030.1, from coordinate 12,767 downwards.
AACGGTGGTCAACACCGCTTCACGTTCTGTTTTAGAAGCATCCAGATAGATTTTGTAACCCTCGCAAAAGTCAAATGCCGCCTGCAGTTGTTCATCCGACATGGTAACCCCTAGGTTTTCCGGTTTGAATAGTAATTTTTTTTGCAATTGTTTGGCTTTGTTTTGTTCGCTCATTTCTCTGTGTTCCTCCCTTTATTGTTGCCGATAAGCATCATAGTTTGTCATGACTTTATCGACATAGTGTGCCGTATCTTCATAAGGTATCTGCTGGAGTGTACGTCCATCGGCAGAGTATTCAGTATTCTCCAACCACTCTGCCGTGATGTTCATCCCTGCATGATAGGCGGCAAGCATGACCTCCACTTCGCCATCAAACAATTCCTGCAAATATCCCAATAAAAAACATCCATATTCAATGCCCAATGCCGGATCGTGGAGATCATCGTGCTGATAGTCAGTATACCCGAGTTTTGTGTTAATCCAATGAAAAGTATCCTCAGTGACCTGCATGAGGCCTCTTGCATCGACATAACTCACAGCATCCGGATCAAATCCACTTTCCGTTTTGATCACTGCATAAACCAAATCTTCGTCTAATTGATATTGTTTGGCATATTCGGCAACATATTCTGCATATTCACGTGGATACATAACATCGTCGTATACTTTCTGTCCACCACACTGCCAAATCAGTGCAACGATGCAAAACAATAGTAGCGAAAAGCCAACCAAAACCCCCGGACGAATCTTATGTGTTTTCTTTCGTTTGTTGCGTGGCTTTGATGTTGTCAAATAGTTCACCTGCTCTCTGAAGCAACGCCGACCGATCGTTGTCGTTTTGTAACACATGGTTTGCACGGTCGCTGTAATAACCGTCCTCGTGTTGTACCCCCATGCGCACATCCATCTGCTCTTCTGTCAAACCATCTCTTGCCATCACACGTTGTCGGCGCAATTCTTTCGGTGCTAACACGGCAATGGTATCGGCACAAAGTCGATCCACCCCACTCTCAAATAGCGTCGGCGCATCCATCAACAGTAGGTGATCGGTGGATGCCAGTGTTTTTGCCAACAAGAGTGCCGTAATGGCAGGATACATGATCCCGTTGAGGGTGGCATGACGATGGGGTTCGGCAAAGGCACGTACGGCAAGCAGTTGGGTGTTGAGCACGCCCTCCTGCAAAAGATCCTGCCCAAATGCGTCTGCCAATGCAGCTTGCACCGATGGCAAGTTTCTTGCCTCTTTGGCAATGTGATCACAGTCCAGTACGGTACCATACCGTTCGGCAAACAAAGTTGCCACAACCGATTTGCCACTGCCGGTCGGCCCTGTTAGTCCCACAATACGTTTGTGTTCGGGGCGAACGGTGCGAAATCCACAGGCACGCAACAGGCGATTGTAAACCGCCATGCCCACCCCTGTTTTCAACGGCATCCGCACCAATACCGACCCACAATCGGTTTGATCGATTTCTCGCAAGGCGGAAAACAACGCTTCCGCTTGACTTTCAGCATCCTCACGACTGCCATAGCAAAAGGTCAAGCCGCTGAAAAACACCTCTTCCCCATCAAACACCAAAACTGCATCGGCAGGATGTTCTTTGGCATACAGGCAAAATTCCAACAGCGATCCTTCGACCATGGTCAGTTGTGCTTTGGGTGCATAGTGTTTGTATTTCATCCCCGGTGAGGTCACCTGCTGACCTTCCTGTAATTGTGTCAAGACAGCAGGGTCAACCACCACTGTTTGCACCACCGTTTGTAGTTGTTCCACGGTGACGCCACCCGGACGAAGCACTCGTACCGCATCCTCTTGCACCAATACCACTGTCGATTCCAGTCCAACCGTCGCCGTTCCACCATCCACGATATAGGAGAGTTTCCCTTTCAAGTCGTCATAGACATGTTGGGCGGTCGTAGGGCTTGGTTTTCCTGAAAGATTGGCACTGGGCGCCGCCAATGGCAGTCCTGCCGCTTCAATCATCGCAAGGGCGGTCGGATGATCCGGCATCCGTACCCCAACGGTTTGCAGTCCTGCCGTCACCGTTTCACAAAGTGTGTGGGCTTTGGGTAATACCATCGTCAATGGTCCCGGCCAAAACGCATCACTCAATTTTTTTGCCGTTTCACCAAAGGTGGATACCACCCCTTGCAATTGGGCAAGACTACTGATGTGTACAATGAGCGGATTGTCCGATGGACGTCCCTTCACAGCAAAAATTTTTCTCACTGCATGGTCGTCCAGTGCATTGGCGGCAAGTCCGTACACCGTTTCCGTTGGCATACCAACAACATCCCCTTGCTGCAACTCTTTTGCCACTGTTTGTAGATGCGCTGTTGTTGGCGTTAACACCACAGTTTCGATCGTGTGTTTCATCGGTTACTCCGCTGCTGCCGCAAGTTTTGCCGCTTGATCCGCTGTGATGAGTGCATCGATAAATTCATCCAAATCCCCATTGAGATTGCTTTCCAAATGGTAAAGAGTCAACCCAATGCGGTGATCGGTCAATCGCCCTTGCGGATAGTTGTAGGTACGAATACGCTCACTGCGATCCCCTGTCCCGACCTGTGCTTTACGCTCCGACGCGATGGCATCCTGTTGTTTTTGTTGTTCCGCTTCATACAGTCTGGAGCGCAGTACCTTCATCGCTTTGTCTTTGTTTTTGAACTGACTGCGTTCATCCTGACACTCTACCACCACGCCGGTCGGCAGATGGGTGATACGGATGGCACTTTCGGTTTTGTTGATATGCTGACCACCGGCACCGGAAGCACGGAAGGTGTCGATTTGCAGGTCTGCGGTGTTGATTTCAATTTCAACGTCGTCCACTTCCGGCAATACCGCAACGGTCACGGTCGAGGTGTGCACCCTGCCTTGCGATTCAGTTTCCGGCACACGTTGTACACGGTGTACCCCACTTTCAAATTTCAAACGGGAGTAAGCGCCGTCCCCCTCAATGCTAAAGCTGATTTCTTTGATCCCGCCAAGCTCGGTTGCATTGATGTTGATGACGTCGACTTTAAAGCCTTTTCGTTCTGCATACATCGAGTACATGCGGTAAAGGGAGTTTGCAAACAGCGCCGCTTCTTCCCCACCTGCACCGCCACGAATTTCGACAATGACGTTTTTGTCATCATTCGGGTCACGTGGCAACAAGAGGATTTTAATTTCCTCTTCCAGTTCTACCATGCGTTTTTTGGCGTCTTCATATTCCTGTTGTACCATTTCTTTGAACTCTTTGTCCATGCCACCTTCGTCGAGCATCGACTTTGCTTCATCAAATTGTTCCTTTTGTCCCTTGTACTCACGGTAGGTTTCAATGAGTGGGGTCAGGGATTTGTATTCCTTCATTAGGTCACGGTATTGGTTGTTGTCACTGATGACGTCAGGATCCATCAAGCGTTCGTTGATTTCCTCAAACCGCTTTTCCGTTAATGCCAATTTATCGATCATAGCTGTTCTCCTTTTTATCTTGCCAAAATTGTGCCGATCAATCGGCTTTTTTGGTCACTTCTCTGATATACTTTTCCGCTTTCGCTCTGGGTATCATCAATTCTCTGCCACATTTGACACATCGCAATTTAAAATCCATTCCAACACGCAGTACCAAAAAATGATGTTCCCCACAAGGATGCGGTTTTTTCATCCGCAGTACATCGCCGACTTGAATGTCCAATTTTAAGCACCCTTTCTTCGCAGTCATATATTTATTCATTATACCACGAATTGCTTGAAAATAGCAACTGTTTTTACCACAAAATTTCACTGTAATTGGGTGGGATATTGCAAGTAGATCGACAAAAAATAACAATACAGCAAACATCCAGAAAGGAGCATTTTATGAGTTCACATTATACCGTCACCTATGCAAACTTTGAAACGGTCGATCTTGCCGAACTAGCGGCAAGACAAATCAAAGAATGTTATCCCGAGGTCCATTCCATTGCCATTCGTTATCGCAACGTTCCACCCATCAACGGCAGTACCGAAACGGTCATCAATGATCTACCCGACGGCACATTCACTGCCGCCACCGCCGCAGGGGTTGGTCTTGGCAACGGCTTTGGCGTGACCCCCGTTGTCATTCCCGGTGCGTTTGGTGTGCATCGGGAGGGTAGTCGTTATCACAATATGAACGAACGTCACACCTCCACCGAAAGTCATTTGGTAATCAAGTGCCCCGACCAAATCAGTCAAAAGGTGGAAGCAAAGCTGATCAACCTCGGTGGCATTGCCGTCCACAGTGTTGCACGGTCGGTCTAAATAAAAACAGTTTCACGATACTACTGTAGTCGTGAAACTGTTTTTTCTTGCTTTATTTACTTTTCACCCAGTTGCCCATACCCGACTTGCGATCCTGTTCGGTGACTTTGGCGAGTAGCTTGCTGTTGGTTGCTACCCACATATCATCCAAACTTTCCAGTTTATAACCCGATGGCAAGAGTTTCATCACCAAAGAAAGGAATGGTTTTCTTGTCCAGAGGTTGAGCGATTTGAATTCATATTTGGAAAAATGGACACGGCTGACAATTTTTGCCGCCGGATTGACAAAGTACACACCGGTGTCAATCAACTGTACCTCCAAAATATCCTTTTTAAGATTGATTTCCTTGATGGCTTCCTTTAAGGCTTGGTAACAAGGGGTCGATTTGACACTTTCACCGTAAATGTAGTTGACCAACAGATCAATACAGACACCTACTACGACAGCGGCAGATATGGCAAGCGGTACACCGATGACAGTTGCCAATGCACTGATGATGGAAAAAATGACAAACAGACCGATCATACTCACAATGTAGATGACAAGCCCCAACCCTTCAGTCTCAATTTGATCATTGGTCAGATCATAGTAGAGCTTGCCCAAAAAGGTCAATGCCACAGTCAAGTAAAAACATGCCGGAATGGTCACTTGAATGGCATTGATGGCTCCCCGATAACGATGCCACAGCATAATGCCACCACTGATGATCCATGCCCATAAAATACCGTTTTTAACGGTATCAATGTAATCCTGCATTGAATCGGATAAACCGAGTGCCGACACCGCTTCTTCAATCGGCGGTACAATACTCAACGTCAATGCCAACAACATACTAAATACCAATGCCAATATTGCCAATGGGGCGATCAGTGCCACCGCACCGTCCTGACTTGTCCCCAACGTACACAGATAATTTCCCAATCGATCTAGCAAGCTACTCTTTTTTTTCATGCTGCCACTCCACCTCAAACTTCATGTTATCTTTTATTACCTAAATATTATAATATATTTATCGTCAACATACAAGATGTTCAGCAAAAAAAATTCTTAAAAATATCACATTTTGTTTTCGTATAGGTAAAAAATCATCATTTTGGCAGATGATTCATGAGCATTGCCACCAAATCGTCCATCTGTTCGGTCATTTGTGGGGTGCAGGGCATCTGCTCGTACCGCAATTGATTGTAGCTCTCTGTGACTCTTTCGAGTGCTGCATTTGACAAACAGACTTTGCCTTTTTGATAAATTTCCCAACTGGTGTCACTTTGTCTAAGCGACACTTTGTGAAGAGACAACCAGCGGAGCAGGAGTGCGTACCCCATGCGATACTTTTCCACACCATCTCTCATGTTGCGATATTGTTTCCACATTTTTTTCATGCTGTGTTGTTTTCTAATAGTTGGCACAACCACCTGATCTATCTGCTCCACCGTGTCATAATAGTCCCCATGACCGGAGCCTGTCAATCGATCCGCTTTTCGCATACGCATATACCATTGATATAGCTTTTGCCAAATCCGTCCTGCCAATTCGCAAAGTGCGCGCCAGATTTGTTTGCGATAAACAAACAGTATAATCGAAAGGGCGATGACGACAAAGACAAGCCAGGGGATGTTGATGCTCTCCGACAGCGGCATTGCACCATCCGACGCCCCTCCACCGCTCGCAGGTGCCGTCTCATTGGAACGAAACAGATTGAAAAACCAAAAAATGATCTGCAAGAGAAAAGACACCAATTGTCGCAACAGTTCTCCTATCCACAATACCAGTATTGACAACCAATGACGAAAGAGGTAGCAAAACAAAATGAGTCCCACCAAGCTCAAAGACAGCAACAGGTTGTATCGTCGCAACGCCAAGGGCAATCGTTTCACATCGTGTTGACGACGCTCCATCAACCGATCCAAATGACCCTGATTTTTGAGCAGAATATAACTACAGAGTGCAATAAAGAAGGCCACAGTCATGCCGTTGATGGAAAAGGTGCGTTCGTAATTTTGCTGGATAAACACAAAGACAAGGAGGGTGGCAAGATTCAACCCCACACCAGTTAAGAGCGTGATCCCGTTGAGGCGTGTACGGTAGCTATAAAATACACTTTGTCCACCGAACCAACCACCGAGTAATAGGATGGCCGACAGACCGATCGAAAAGCTCATCGGGGTGACGGCGATCGCCCACCATGGCAGGCTTGCACAAAAAAGTAACCAGACACCAAACAATGCTTTGCGCAATGGTGGCAACAGTTTGTTGCGACGTTCAAAAAAATTAAGCAGACGTTGCACGCCATATCCCACGGTAAATGCGGCGACCAACAGCCCACACCAACCGAATTCCCCCCACGGCATCTGCCACCCGTCAAAGGTGGTGAGTAGTGTCATGATCGGATAAAGACAGGCGAGAAAACCGATGATGCTGAAAAGGCGCAGCCAACGATAAAGGTTCATCCTGCCACCTCCTCTGCTTCCAATCGATCCGCCATGCAATAGATCTCCAGATCTTCCGCCAACTGCGATTGATTGACCCGCCCCGTCACATACAGGGTGACGGCCAGTCCGCATTGCTCTTTTCCCCTTGCAAAGTCACAAATCTCTTCAGAGAGGTATGCGGTGACAATGACCAGTTCCCTTGTGTCCATCGCCCCACGATATTGTTGCAAAAAATCAGAAAATTCTTCGGTGCTGATAAGCGACAGTCCTGCCAATGCACGTTTGAGTTCCAGTAGGTGTGCCGCACCAAAGTACTCACCCGATACCGTTTCTGTTTCCCCTTCACCAATCGCCCCATTGACAAGCAACCGTATCGGCACCTGCTCTTTCGTTGCTTGTTCCAATATAGCCGTACAGGTGGCAATTGCTTCTTCTACCACGACAGGGTCAATGACACTACCCTTTTCATAGGGGCGTGACTGCATGTTGAGCACCACTGTCACATTTCTCGTGGTGGTATAGTCCTGTTGATGCACCACAAACTCCGATAGCTTTGCGGTAGCACCCCAGTGAATGCGATTCATCGGGTCGCCGATGCGATATTCTCGTACCCCTGCAAGGTAAAAGGGATCGGACACCAAATTGCGTCGCACCACGGTATCCCCTGTCATGGCGCCTGCTCGGACAAAGTGGGTGTCGATATCAAGTGCGACAGGGAGTACTGTGACAGCGGCATTCACCTCCACCGCTTGGGTGAGTGATACCAATCCCAAAATATCGGTGGAAACCAAACTGATACGGTGAATCTCAAACACGCCTCGTTTGGCACAGTGCACTTTCCAATTGCGCTGTACCTTTTGATAGCTACCTACCATAAAAAAACTGGGGACAAAGCGTGTTTGATCGGTGACAAGCGATTGTGAGTCGGCAAATTCCAACCACTTGGAGGTGGTCAACTCTGTTTTCAACCAAGGCACCGGCAACCACTTCCGATTCTCCACTACTTCTAACAGGGCAATGTCGGCACCTTGCTCCACCTCATCGGTTGAAAAGGTACAGCGGTAGGTCAACCCTTTTAACGCAATGCGTCCAAATAAAAATTGCTCCAACCACACCACCGCCAACAACAACAGCATCAAGACAATCAGTTCCATGCTGTTTCCCCCTTATTCCTCTGTCGGTACGTTCACCTGCACCAGAATTTGACTGAGGTAATTCCCAGCCACATCTCCACTTTGCAACAAACTGCCGCCTTTACAGCGGATACGATGGCAGAGTACTGGTAAAAAGATTGTCTTGATGTCATCCGGAATGACATAACTGCGACCGGATAACACCGCTTTTGCCTGTGCTGTACGCAATAGCGCAAGCGACCCACGCGGACTGACCCCTAGACGAATCTGTGGATGGGTACGAGTCTCACGCACAAGATCCAGTAGGTACTCTTTGACAATGTCACTGACAAAGGTCTTTTTCACCACCTTTTGTGCCTGTTGTAGTGTCGCTTTGTCAATCACCGGTTGTAACTGTTCGATTGGATGTTTCACTTGTTGCCCAGATAGCATGTCAAGCTCGTTTGCACGATCGGGATATCCAAGGGACAGGCGCATCAAAAAGCGATCCAATTGCGCTTCCGGCAAAGGAAAGGTGCCCTGAATTTCAATGGGGTTTTGGGTTGCAATGACAAAAAATGGTGGATCTAACGGGTAGGTTTTGCCATCTATCGTGACTTGGCGCTCCTCCATACACTCCAGTAAACTGGACTGGGTGCGTGGGGTGGCACGGTTGATTTCATCCCCCAACAACACATTGGTAAACACCGCACCCTCTTTGAATACAAATGCACCTTCCTGCTGGTTGAAGTAGTTGACCCCTGTCAGATCGGAAGGCAGTAGGTCGGGGGTGAATTGCACCCGTTGAAAGCGGCAGTCCAATGACTTTGCGAGTGCTTTTGCAAGGGTTGTCTTCCCTGTACCCGGCATATCTTCCAACAACAAGTGTCCTTCACTCAAGAGACAAACGAGTACTTGATCGATGACTTCATCCTTTCCCTTGATGACCTGTTGTATTTGTTCTTTCAATTGCTGTCCTAACAGCTGTACTTGTTCAACATCCATAAACTTATCCTCCCAATGACACAAACTTTGTTCTTATTGTATCATACAGATATAAAAAAAGCAAATGCAGGGTATCCATGACACCCTGCATTTGCAAACGAACTGATTTTCACTAAAATAGCAATCGTACTGTAATATTTTTGCTACGATAAGGGACTATCCCACCTGTGCGATAACCTCTACTTCTACCAGCACATCGCGGGGCAATGCTGCCGCAGCTACACAAGATCTTGCCGGTTTGCTGACAAAGTACTGGGCATAAATGCTGTTGAATGCCGCAAAGTCGGACATATTTTTCAAAAAGCAGGTGGTTTTAACGACTTTGGTAAAGTCAGTACCTGCCGCTTCCAATACCGCTTGGATGTTTTTCATGACCTGCTCGGTTTGTTCTTCAATGGTTTGCACTTCAATTTCACCGTTTTCCGGATTCATCGGAATCTGTCCCGAGGTATAGAGCATCCCGTTGACAACAATGGCTTGGGAATAAGGGCCGATGGCCTGTGGTGCTTTTTCAGTGTGAATAACCTTCATCTTGATCTACTCCTTTTGGTTGTTATTGTTTCGGCAACAGGATGTATCCTTGTGCCGTCAATGCCTCTTTGATTTCTTCCACGTGAGCATGGTCTCTGGTTTCCATCGAAATTTGTAAGGTGCAGGCGTTGACGTCACTGCCTTCACTCGATTTGTTATGATGTACTGCAACAACGTTGCCACCATGCTCTGCAATGATGGTGGAAACACCGACTAGTTGCCCCGGCTTATCCATCAATTCAATGATCAGATCCGCCACGCGACCTGCGGTCAAAAGCCCACGGTTGATGACACGGGAGAGAATGGAAACATCAATATTTCCACCCGAGACCAAACAAGCCACCTTTTTGCCGGCAACCGGTACTTTGTCAAACAGTACAGCGGCAACAGCGACAGCTCCTGCACCCTCAGCCACAAGTTTATGTTGTTCAATCAATGTCAAAATGGCGGTGCAAATTTCATCTTCGTTGACGGTCACCACACCATCGACATATTGACTGACCAACTCAAAGGTCAGGTTGCCCGGTTCTTTGACGGCAATACCGTCAGCAACGGTCGATACTTTTTTCAAACGTAAACGCTGTTGGCTTACAAGAGAATCAACCATACTGGATGCACCACTTGCCTGTACCCCATACACTTCAATGGACGGTTTGAGGGATTTTAACGCGTAGGCAACACCCGAGATGAGGCCGCCACCGCCAACCGGTACCACCACCACGTCAACGTCTGCCAGTTGCTCCAACAATTCCAAGCCGATGGTGCCCTGCCCTGCGATGACATCAGGATCATCAAAGGGATGAACAAAGGTGTACCCTTCTTGCTCTTTGAGTTCCAATGCCTTTTGATAGGCATCATCGTATACCCCTTTGACAAGACAGATGTTTGCGCCATAGGATTTTGTCGCTTCCACTTTGGAAATTGGCGCACCGTCCGGCAGGCAGATGGTGGCCGGAATGCCATTTTTATTGGCCGCCAACGCGACCCCTTGAGCATGATTTCCCGCCGAGCAAGCCACCACCCCTTTGGCACGTTCTGCTTCGGTCAATTGAGACATTTTAAAGTAAGCGCCCCGCACTTTAAACGATCCCGTCACCTGTAGGTTCTCGGTTTTCAAAAAAAGTTCGCAGTCCTTGCGAATGTTTGGTGCATAGATTAAGTCGGTCGGGCGAATGACGTCTTTCAAAATATGTGCGGCACGATATACACGATCCAATGTTAGCATAATGTTCTCCAATCTGAAGGGTTGCTCTGTTTTTGGTGTTTTCTCTGTTGTCATGGATAGGTTCACGGTGTCAAAAGCCGAAAAACTTCAGCTTTAATAGTACCCGAATTATGGTACAAAAGTCAAGTATTTTCATAAGAAATTCAAAAACTTTGTGACGATGGTGACAAAGTCCCTGCTCGATCTACATGCTGTGCAACAAAAGCACTCGTCTTTTGTGACCATTCCACAAACAATCTACAGAATACATTGACGAATCTTTGTTTTTTTGCTACTATAGAAGATAGAAAAAATCGCTTCGATGCGTCAAATCGTGTGCTGATAAAGGAGAATTGCAATGCAACAGAAGATTGCCGTGGCAAAAGGAAGAGCAAAAGCGAATATCGTATTGAAAAATGCCTATGTGATGAATGTGTTTACAGAACAATTTATCACGGCGGATGTCGCCATTTGCAACAACACCATCGTCGGTGTCGGTGATTACCACGGAGAGTACGAGGTGGATTGTAGCGGACGTTACCTTGTTCCCGGCTATATTGATGCAAAGGCGCAGATGGCATGGTCAGGGTTATTGCCGGATCAGCTCTCTTCAGTGCTATTGCATGCCGGTACTACGACCGTCATTGCCGACCCTCATGCCGTCACCGAGCGCTGTAGACAAGAGGGATTGGATTGGTTTTTGGATCTTTGCGACCATTTACCATTGGATGTATATGCCACCTGTCCCCCAACATTATTGGCAAGCCTGTTGGCGGAAGAATCACCTGAAAATCTTGATTTATTACAGCAATACTTGAGTCATCCACGCGTGGTTGGAATCAGTAACCTTTCGGATGCCAGTGGGTTGATCCATGGATATGATGTAGCCTTGCAGCAGCTATTGTTGCATGCCGCCTTGCCGGTTGGTGGTTATACTACTCAACTGATTGCCGCACACCCACAGGCTTGTCGGGTAGCAGGGATCACGAGTACCGATGATTGTGTCCAACCAAAACATGCGATAGATCTATTACAAGCAGGAGTCTCGCTTTTTTTAAACACAGGCAAAACGACCGGGAATGTCTTCCCCATCCTCAAAGCACTGATACAAGACAACTTGCCATTGGAGCAGTGTCATTTTTGCACCGGCCACCAAACACTTTCACAACTACAACGGGGCGGCCATATTGCAAGCTGTATCAAACAAGCCATTTCTTTAGGGGTACGCCCCATCACCGCCTATAAAATGGCTTCCTACTACACTGCAAAACTGTTTCATCTCACCCATTTGGGTGCGATCGCCCCTGGCTATCAGGCGGACATTTTGGTGTTGGATAAATTGGAGGATGCAACCCCAAGCCTTGTCTTTAAAAACGGCTTGCTTGTCTGCGACTCTTACCTATCGGCTTTTGACCGTCCACAGATTCCGGCATTTTTACAGCCTCCAAAGCCTAGCAAGCGCTTACAAAAAGCAGACTTGGCATTGCCGGTCGAGGAGTATGCCGATGTCATTGAATTGACCGATTCTCCATTTTTTACCCAACATCTTTACGAACAGATACCGACCCAAGAGGGAGAATTTTTACCCAACCATACCCACAATAAAGTGTGTGTCATCCAGTCGACAGAAGAGTACAACCAACTTTGCATCGCACCACTCAAAGGTTTCGGCATTGAACATGGTGCCATTGCAACAACATTGTCTTGTGACGGTAGTAGCACCATCGCCGTCGGCGACAATGACAACGATCTTGTGGCCGCACTGGATTGTGTACGTGATCTCAAAGGTGGCATTGCGGTGGTGTCGGCAGGACATCTCTGTGCAAGCCTTTCCTTACCCTTCGGTGGCATGATGAGCAACAAATCGGTGCGCCAGACAGCAGATCGCTTTACCAGTGTTTTGCGTGCACTCCACGCAATGGGGGTATCGGAACAGACCGATCCTTTCCTTTCACTCGGGTTACTCCCCCACCTCGCCTTTCCAGAAATTCGCTTGACAGCAGGTGGTTTGTATGATTCATTGGAGCGCCAGTGGATTTCAAAGACACTGCCCCCTGTACAACCAATGATGGAAGATCTGTTGACCGAAACAGATCCGTTGTCGGAAGACAACGACCAATAACCACCAACTATGCGCCGATGCAATAAAAAATGCTTTCAATCATTTTTTATATAATCTTACTAAAAATAATTTTTGAGTCCGATTCCACCTATATTCTAC
>CAYJIM010000029.1:23831-27102 GCA_964370215.1 uncultured Oscillospiraceae bacterium | reverse complement strand
AAATTATTCTTACCACATCAAATCTGGGCTGTTGAACAAGCGTGCAAGATATTCGTAAAATGAGCATAATCTGTACAAAACAAACTGTCGTTATCAATTTGATCATGGCAGTTTGTTTTTTTATTGGTATCCGTATACGATGGATGGGTGTTATTGGTACTTACCGGTTAAATTGTTAAAAAACCATGTACAATGCAATAAATCATCCCCTTTCTCCGTTATTTATGGTAGAATGGAGGTGATAGAAAACTAGACGAAGGAGGGAGATGTTTGCAACATTTCCGTGTCGAAATACTTGGCTGTCGTGGCTCTATGCCGGTAGATGGCACTTCTTTTCAAACATACGGTGGGGCGACGAGCTGTATTGCCGTTCACACCAAAGATCAAGTCATCCTCTTGGATGCAGGTACCGGGATATTTTCCCTCACCAACAACGAACTTCCCACCAAACAAGTTTCCATTTTATTTTCTCATTTTCATCTGGATCACATCTGTGGTCTGTTTACCAGCCCCCTATTGTTTGATGAGGAGATGACTGTAGACCTCTATGCCAAAAATGCCACTTTACAAGTACTCTCTAAGGTCATGACCCCGCCTCTTTGGCCGGTGGGACCCACCGCCTTTTCGGCAACGGTACAAGACCATATCGCCGGCAAACGATTTTCGCTTGGGGCTGTCACCGTCGAGACGATGGAGAGCAATCACCCCAACGGAGGATTGCTCTATCGGTTGACCTGTGAGGGTTCTTCCTTGGTGTACCTCACCGATTGTGAAATAGATCCCACAAACATGGAGGATCTTGTCACCTTTTGTGCCGATGCCGATTTGCTGTTGTGTGATGGGCAGTACACACCAGCACAACGTTTGGAAAAACAGGGGTTTGGGCATAGCGACTGGCAAACAGCAGCATTGCTTGCCAAACAAAGTGGTGTCAAAACCCTACGCATCATTCACCATGACCCGACACACACCGACCATATGTTGGATGCGATGCAAACCGAGTTGCAACAACAATGTCAACATGCAGCGTTTGCTGTACGAAAGGAGGTTGTTTTGATATGACCGACAGGTTTACACAAAAGATTTTAGACACCAGTATCGCGTTGAGTGCCGAGAAAGATTCTGCGCGTCTACTTGAGATGATTTTAACAGTCGCAATGGACATCACTCGCTGTGATGCCGGTACGCTTTATATTTTAGAAGAAGATCAGTTACACTTTCATATCATGATCACAAAGTCGATGGGCGGTCGTATCGACACCAAAGACCTTCCCCCTGTTGCACTGCAAAAGAGCAATGTTTGCGCCTGTGCGACCCTTGAAAATCGCATCATCAACCTGCCGGATGTCTACCAAAATGAAGTGTATGATTTTTCAGGTCCCAAAAAGTATGATGCACTGACAGGATACAAAACCACTTCTATGATGGTCATTCCCATGACTGATACCAAGGGGCACTGCATTGGCGTCATTCAACTGATCAATGCACTCTCCGAAGAGGGGGAGGTCATGGCTTTTGATCCGCAACAAGAGCCTTTCATAGCGGCATTGACCTCACAGGCTGCCATTTCATTGACCAATACCAATCAACAGATTGAAATTGAAAACCTGCTCCTGTCCCTCATTCGGGTGTTGTCCACTGCCATTTATGAGCGCACCCCTTACAATGTGACCCACACCCAAAATATGTCCCGCTACCTCGATCGCTTTTTGGATTGGCTTGCCGAGCACAGCGATAAGTACGCCTTTACCACAGAAGAGCGGCGACAACTTTCCATGAGTGTTTGGCTCCATGATGTGGGCAAACTGACAGTACCTCTCGAAGTGATGAATAAAAAGACACGGTTGGGCGACGATCTTGAAAAGATTCTCACTCGTTTGGAACTCATCGATTTGACTGCACAACTCAATGAAACGCGAGGTGGCGCACCCTACGCACCGATCAAGCAAACGCTTGCACGAGTCTCGGCGTTGGTACAGATTGTCAACACTTCGTCTTATCTGAATGACGATTTGGCACATCAGGTCAAGTTGCTACAAGGGTACCGCTACATCGACCAACACGGCAAAGAACAACCGTGGTTTACCGAAAAAGAATTGGCCTCTCTTGGCATTCGCGCCGGCACACTCACTGCCGAGGAACGCAAGGTGATGGAAACCCATGTTGTCATGACTGAACGAATCTTAAATCAAGTGAGTTTTGGAAAAGAATACAAAATGGTGGCGACTTATGCTAGTCAGCACCATGAATTTTTGAATGGCACAGGGTATCCCAATGGGCTGACAGCAGAGCAATTGGGGGTAGAATCCCGTATACTCACCATCATTGATGTATTTGATGGACTATCCGCCACCGACCGCCCTTACAAACAACCCATTCCGATTGACCGTGTCTTCTCCATCCTCTGGGATATGGTGGAGGAAGGCAAGTTGGACGGAGATATTCTAGGACTATTTCAATTGAGTCGTGTATGGGAGGAAAACGATGAATCGACCGATCTATAAACGCAAGGTATTTTGGATCAGCCTTGCGATACTCGTCCTTGTTGTCACAGGAGGCGTATTCTTCTTTCTGTTTGGACAACAAGCTACCGCTTCTATTATGCGATTGACAACAACGGTGGGAGCAGTCACCCTCACCGACGACAGTGACACTCCACTTGCTATTGAAGAAGGCATGCGCCTGTTTGACGGCAATGACCTTGAAACAGCAAAGGAAAGCTATGCCTACATCAATTTAGATGATAGTAAAGCGGTTAAGCTGGATGTAGAGTCGCATTGTACCATCAATCAACAGGGAAAAACTTTGGCGGTCAACCTCAACGAAGGCGGATTGTTTTTCAATGTATCTGCCCCTCTCGCTGAGGATGAATTGTTGGAAATTCGCACTTCCACTATGGTCACCAGTATTCGAGGAACCGCCGGTTATGTCACCACAGAAGACGACGGTGCCACTTCTCACTTCACCCTTTTTACCGGCACCGCTTATATCTTTGCCACCGATTTAGACACCGGCAAAACAACTGCCTTGACTCTCTCGCCCGGTCAAACAGCATCTTCTGTCATGACAGGAGATGCCGCTTCCCTATCGCTTACAGATCTTGATCCGACCACATTGCCAAAATTCGTGGTAGATGCAGCCCTTGCAGAGGGGGATCTTGTAGAAAAAACACTCCATGAAAGTGGTGTTGACTTCAACCAGCTTGCAACACAAATCACCGATGACGATGACGACAACGATGATCAGGACGATGACGACAACGACGATCAGG
>CAYJIM010000029.1:0-23731 GCA_964370215.1 uncultured Oscillospiraceae bacterium | reverse complement strand
GACAACGACGATCAGGGCGATGACGACAATGACGATCAGAGCAATGCCAGCACTGATCAAGAGGATGATCGAGACGACAGTCACGAGAATCCTTGGAATCATTATGTCCCTTTACTTCCGACACAAGACGATGATGATCCACCGGAACCAGAAGAACCGGACAATGATCAGGACGAGATTAGTAGTATGGATGACGATGATGATGAGCAAACAGAATAGAATAGCGGATATCATACCGCGGTTACAACAATTTGTCCTCCCCTTGATTGGAGCGATGCTCGTCACCGGCGTGAGTGTGTCAAATATGTTGCTCCCCGTTGTCAATTTTATCAATGACGCACTTTATCAACAACCCGGTATCCCTGACCAACGCATTGTCATCATCGGCGTTGACAGCAGTGCTTTAGAAGAATTTGGTGCTTGGCCATGGGATCGCAGTCTCATGGCTGAAGCTGTTTCTTATCTCAATGCTGATCCCGACCAAAAACCGGCAGTAATCGGCATTGATGTGGTATATGATGCCATTGATCACGAACCGTCAGACGCTCTTTTGGTGAAAGCACTTGAAAAAGAAGATAATGTCGTCATCAGCAGTTATGCGACTTTTGGCAGCAATATTGTCGACCTGCCAGACGGTCATTTTTATGTCGATACACATGCTGCACTGGAACTGGTCCAACCTTATGACGAGTTGCGTGCGGTGACAGCACAAGGACATGTCAACGCAATGTTGGATACCGATGGCATCTTACGCCATGCCATCGGCGAGATCACGACTGTCGATGGTCAAACCATCCCTGCTTTCAACTGGGTCATCGCTTCGCAGTTTGTTGAAACAATGGGGTTGAATCCGTTGACTCCACCCATTACTGATGCAAAAAACCGTTGGTATGTGCCACAGCAATCCCCACCCGGTGGTTATAGCGATGGCATTTCGGTGGCTGATTTGATCAATCAAACGGTCGATCCACAGTTTTTTGCCGACAAAATTGTCCTCATTGGTCCTTATGACACTTCCTTCAAGGATGAATATCTGACCCCCATTGACCGTGCCCATAACATGGCCGGGGTGGAGTATCAAGCAAATGTCATCGGCGCATTGCTTGCAGGCGATATCAAATGGGAAGTGGATTGGCAGGCAAGTGTCCTGTTGTTTCTGATCTCCTTTATGGCATTTTGGGGACTACCCAAATGCAAGTTGTGGATGGCCGCAATTGTAGTGGTCCTGCTATCTAGCGGATGGATATTGACTTGCACGCTTTTATTCTCACAAGGGTTGGTGCTTCCAACGCTCTACCTTCCCCTATCGCTTGTCATGGCCTTTGTCTTTAGCATTGTCCATCATTACGTCACTGAAACTGCAAAACGCAAACAGGTTGCCAACACCTTTCGACGCTATGTTGCACCTGAAATTGTCAATGAGTTGTTAAAAGGTGATCCCAGTACATTACATCTTGGTGGTCATACCGCTGAAGTTGCAGTACTATTTGTTGATATTAGAGGATTTACGGCATTGTCAACAAAACTTCCCCCAACCACCATTGTAGAAATCTTAAACCGTATTCTCCAGTTGACCACCGACTGCATTTTACACAATCAAGGGACACTTGACAAGTACATCGGAGACTGCACTATGGCATTTTGGGGTGCCCCTCTCCCGCAGGAAGATTGTGTTTACAAAGCGGTGAAAACAGCGGTGGAGATGCAAAAAGGGATGGATCTACTCTCTCTGGCCATCCTAGAGCAGTATGGACATGCGGTACAATTTGGCATTGGGGTCAATTATGGCATGGCCATTGTCGGCAACATCGGTGCAACAGTCCGCATGGACTACACGGTGATCGGCGATGTTGTAAACACCGCCGCAAGGTTGGAAAGTCACGCTGCTGCCGGTGAAATACTAGTCAGTAAAGAGGTCGTGCAAGCACTTTCAGACCGTTTCCCTACAACCACACTTGGTACTACCATCAAACTCAAAGGCAAAGCAGACGACTTTGAAATCTTTCGGGTTGATCGACCGCTCTCATGATACAAAAATACAGGAGTTATCCTTTCGAGATAACTCCTGTATTTTTGTATCGATTTGAGACCTATCGAATCGCTGCGTTGATATTACTTACTTCGTCGGAAATTTTTGTGGCAACATCGTTGCTTTGTCCGGCAGTTTCCGAGGTTCTGGAAATAACGTCGACAAAGTTGTTCATCTGCATCAAAATATCTTCCACAGCAACCACTTGATTGGATAGCAATTCATTGATGTCGGTAACCTTTTGTGCAGTGGTATTAGACACCGCAATGACTTCGTTCATGTTTTTCGCAGCTTCTTTGATGAATTTAGAACCGGTTTGCACATCGTTGATGGAAGCATTGACTAGTACACTACTGGCACTTGCGGCCTCTGAACTCTTCGCCGCAAGTGTTTGCACTTCATCGGCGACGACGGCAAAACCTTTACCGGCAGTCCCTGCTCTCGCTGCTTCAATGGCCGCATTGAGGGCCAGTAGATTGGTTTGAAAGGCAATGTCCTCAATCCCTTGAATGATGCCAATAATTTGACGACTAGAGCTTTCCATTTGATCGATTTTATCAACTGCTAGCACCATGTTGTTGTTGCTGTCTTCCAAAATTTTGGCATTGTTCGCAACAAGGTTACAGGAATCCAACGCAATTTGTTGCACTGATTTCATTTCATCTACCATCACGCCACTCTTTTCTGTCAATTGTTGCACCAATTGGGTCTGGTCAGCGGCAGCGATATTGAGTCCGGTAGCAATGGTCACCATTTGATCCGAGGTCGATTTTAAGTTATCAGAACGGGTTTTGATGACATTAAAAATCTCTTGAATATTTGCGGCGCTCTGTCGTTGTTCCTGCATTTTCACTTCCAACTGACCCATCAGTTGTTGGGACGCCAATTCTTTTTCTGCCGCATCCTGTTGAAACTTAAGCACCCAGTTGAGTAGCAGGAAGAGGAAGAGAATACAAAAGTTGATCCCCAAAATTCCACGAATGATGAATGACGTGCTTTGATCACCATACAGCGCATCACGGAAGAAAAAGGAAACCAACAAAACCAAGTCGGTGATGATCCACTGAGCAACGATAATATTCTTGATGCAATAAATGCAGTTCATCGCAATGACCGATGCAATGAGGGCAAATCCGCCTGCGAATTCCCCACCGACCAAACCAAACCCAACAATGGCTGCATACTGCGCCATAGTCATAACATAAATGGTCAAATTCCCCCTGAGATTCTTTTTCCCGTACTGGACAAAGCCGGTGATAAGTGCGACTGTCCCCATGATCCCAAGCCCCATGATCCAGTCTCCACCGATCAGATAAAGCAAGCCATATCCAATCCCACCAACTAATATAATCAGCTGATTCACGGACAATATTTTAGTTTGTTGTACAACACT
The DNA here is from genome assembly GCA_964370215.1 of uncultured Oscillospiraceae bacterium. Classification (GTDB taxonomy): domain Bacteria; phylum Bacillota; class Clostridia; order Oscillospirales; family Ruminococcaceae; genus Massiliimalia. The sequence continues at coordinate 20,309 of CAYJIM010000029.1, read as the reverse complement.
ATTTTGTTTTTCCATTGCCATCTTCTCCTAAACACATTTTAACCCAAAAACAGACATGGTTCCATATTACATTTAATATATCGACCGAAATTCCAAAAAAATAAGGTTATTCAAAATCAATTATTACTGCAATCTGTTCCCACACAACGGCTCTGCTTCGGTAAAATTCATCAAAGAAAACCCTTGTTGTAAATAAAAGCGCAAAATGGTACGGAAAGCTTCCTTGTCAATTGTTTGTGTTGCTTTGGTGCGAATTGCTTCATTTAAACCACCAAAAATCGCTTTAGAAATCATCTGAATCAACAACTCTTTTTCCACATCCTCTTTCAAGAAGCATGGCGGTGCTTTGTCCACCATCTGTCGAATGAGTTCACAAAACCAAGCACTGTACTTTTCGCCGATCTGAGCATCATTGATGATGATGCTCATCTCTTGTTGGTACCGATCTTCCAATGCTACAAGCTCATCGGCGAACACATTGAGCGTTTCACCAAGCAGTCGTTGTCTTTCCAAGGTATCTTGTGTAACCAAAAAAAGCTTTTCTTGTTGTTGCACAATTTCTGTTAAGAGAAGATCAAAGGTCTGTAGTACAGGCTCTACCACTGCAAAGATCAATTGTTCTTTATTTTTAAAATAGCGATACAAGTTGCCCACCGTCATGCCTGCTTCGTCAGCAATGGTGCGCATAGATACCCCAGCTGCTCCATTTTTCAACAATTCACTTCTTGCCGCTTGGATAATCTTTTCTCTTCGATGTTCTTTTAGTACTTGTGGCATACCATCACTTCCCTACTCTTATTTTTTCTGTTTCTTCAACAATACATTTTTTGTTGCATCGGGATCTTGCTAGAACAGCACACACCATGTTCATAGCCTAGCTTTATCCTAGTATATATGTGTTTATTATTCTTGTCAAGTGGTCTTGCAGTACAATTTTTTAGCTAAAAATTTAATGTGAAAATTTATGAAACCAAATAGCAAAAAACAAACATTATTCACAATATTCCAAACTATTATTCGTTATATTAGTGAAATTTCAAAACATTGTTGACTTTAATATTACAATATAGTATTATAATTTTAATTATAGTATTATTTTATGGAACGGTTTCATTTTGAGGAGGGATGGTATGAACATCAATGAAATTGCAAAGTTAGCAGGTGTTTCCAAGGCCACAGTATCCCGTGTGTTAAACCAAAGTGGCTACGTCAGTCAAAAAACAAAGCAACAGGTCGAAACTGTCATCGCAGAACACAACTACACACCTTCGCCCTCTGCTGTCCTAGCCAAAAAAGTTTCTAAAACCATCGGGGTCATTATTCCAGAAATCAGCAACAGTTTTTTCGGTGAAATCATTGACAGCATTTCCAGGAAAGCGCAGGAATTCGGTTTCTGTGTCGTGTATTACAACAGTGCCAACAGTATGGATTTAGAAGAAAACGCCATCCAACTGTTGGAAAAACAACGAATTGCCGGTTTGATCATCACCCCTGCGACCGGATTTTTAAAGGCAGAGAGCCAACGTCAATTGATGAGCATGTATGAGCGACTCAATATCCCCATTGTTGTGTTAGACAGAGAATTTGAAAACTCCAAATGGGATGGGGTCTTCTTTGAAAATTTTCAGAGCACCTATCTTGCCACCACCAAACTCATTGAAATGGGACATCGAGACATCGCCATCATTACCGGAGATTTGAATTTAAAGATTGCCCGACAACGATTAGAAGGTTACGAAACTGCCTTGACTGTCCACGGTTTTCCGTTGAAGTCTAGCTATATTTTAGAAGGAGATTTCACCGCACAAACCGCCTATCAGTTGACCATCAAGGCATTTCAGGAGGGTAGTACAGCAACTGCTTATATCCCCTGCAACAACCGCACCGGTCTCGGATTCATCAAAGCATGTAACCAGTATGGACATGTCCTCGGTGAAACGATTTCTGCCATCGGCATCGATCATATCCCGACACTGACTGACATTGGATATCCATATAGCTGCGTCACCCGCGACGCCAATCAAATGGGCATTGTCGCCATGGATATGATTCTACACCAAATTAAAACCAAAGAAAAGACCAAGCGCGTGACCCTCATTCCCTGTGATCTTCAATTGCGTGGATCGGAACAACACGCACTGCTCTCCCCCATCCTATAAGATCCACCATCCCAAAGGAGAACATATCATGACACAATATCTCATTGCCCACGATCTGGGCACAACCGGTAACAAAGCCACCCTGTTTGACACTGATGGCAACCTGATCAAAAGTGTTGTCTCCCCCTACCAAACCAACTTTTTCAACAGTACTTGGGCAGAACAGGATCCAAACGATTGGGTTGAGGCAGTGTATCGTACCAACAAAATTCTATTGCAAGACCTTTCCGATGAGCAAAAGTCCCGTGTGGCAGCACTTGCTTTCAGCGGACAAATGATGGGCTGTGTCGTGGTAGATGAAAAAGGAGATCATCTACGTCCTGCCATCATCTGGGCAGATCAACGCAGTTTGAGCGAAGAGGCTTTGTTACGACAAGGCATTGACGAACAGGAATTCTACCGTATCACCGGCCACAAGATCAGTGCCTCTTATAGCATTGAGAAATTGTTATGGATTCGTGCCAATGAGCCAAAGGTGTTCCAAAAAACCTATAAAATGCTTCAACCAAAGGATTATGTGATCCAAAAGTTGACCGGCGCTTTTGTCACCGATTATTCCGATGCATCGGGTACCAACGCATTTGACCTCAACACCTTTGATTGGTCGGATCGTATTCTGAATCTTATCGATATTGACCGATCACTTTTGCCGGAATTGCACGAATCGACCTATATTGTCGGCACCATCGATGAACGCATTGCAGAAACATGTAATCTCCCTGTTGGCGTCAAGGTTGTGCTCGGTGGCGGAGACGGTGTCTGTGCCGCTGTCGGTGCAGGTTCGGTTCGTGAGCATGTCGCTTACAACTATCTTGGCTCTTCCTCCTGGATTGCCTACACCAGTAAAACACCTGTGTATGATGATCAAATGCGCACCTACAACTGGGCTCATATGATGAAGGGGTATGTCACACCAAATGGCACCATGCAGGCTGCTGGCAACTCCTACAACTTCTTAAAGGATCTGCTGTACACCGATAGCCCCGATATTTACAAGCAGTTGGACGGCGGGATTGCGTCTTCCAAACTGGGCGCGAATGGACTACTCTATCTGCCCTATCTCCTTGGTGAGCGCAGTCCACGTTGGAACAGCAAAGCAAGAGGGGCTTTCATCGGTATGAAAATGGAGCACCAAAAAGGCGATTTTATGCGTAGTGGTGTGGAAGGGGTATTGATGAACCTCTGTATTATTTTAGACATTTTCCGCGCACAAATGCCGATCACTTCTATCAATGTCATCGGGGGACTTTCACAAAGCGAGGAGATCTGTAAAATCCTTGCCGATATTTATGGCATTGATGCCCACCGTCTCAACCACTTGGAAGAGGCAACTTCCATCGGAGCAGCGGTTGCCGCAGGGGTGGGTGCCGGTGTGCTGCCTGATTTCACCGCTGTGGATCGCTTTATTCACATTGATCAGACAACCCCTTGTGACCTTATCCGTCATCAACAATATGACCATCTCAAAACTGTATTTGATCAATCGTACTACGCCCTACTTGACGTGTACGATGCGTTGGATAAACTTTAAAGAAAAGAGGAATTTTTTATGAAACCAACTGTACAAGAACTGGCAAAAATGATTGACCAAACCTTATTGAAGCCATTCGCTTCCCACGAAGATTTAAAGGCACACTGTGAAACGGCGGCCACTTATGGATTTAAAACCGTTGCTATCAACAATGCGCCGGTACCCTTTTGCAAAGCAGTACTGGAGGGCAGCGATGTTCTCTGTGATGCGGCTGTCGGCTTCCCACTTGGGCAATCCACCATTGAAACAAAGGTGTTTGAGACGATCGACATCATTGAAAAGGGTGCCATGGAAGTGGATTACGTCATCAATGTTGGCGAATTGAAAAGCAAAAACTATGACTACATCCAAACTGAAATGGAACAGATTGTTGCTGCTTGTAAAGCACGTGGCATCACCAGTAAAGTCATTTTTGAAAACTGCTACCTGACCGATGAGGAAAAGAAGAAGTTGTGTGAAATTGCCTTGAAAGTAAAACCGGATTTCATTAAAACTTCGACAGGGTTCGGTACCGGCGGTGCAACCTTAGAGGACGTTCGTTTGATGAAGGCTTGTGTTGGCGATGAAATCAAAATCAAAGCTGCCGGTGGTGTCCGCACTATAGAAGATGCCCTTGCATTTATCGAGGCAGGTGCTTCGAGAATCGGTACCAGCAATGGGGTCGAAATCATTGAAAACTACAAAAAAATGATGGCATAATCGTCATCTACCAAAAACACAGTGAGAACGCGTGCTTTATATCGCACCGTACACACTGTGTTTTTTATCTCTCCCCTCTTGACAGATACCTTTGATCATGTTATGTTTGTATCAATAGTAAAGGCGTTCAACCGATTGAACTGGAAAGGACTTTTTTGATGAATAGTTATTTAAAATCAAAACATACCTTTTTGAGCAGCAATGGCAAACAGGAAGTGACCTATTATGTCTATACACCAAAAGATACGATACCACGTGGCGTCGTTCAACTTTCCCATGGGATGACCGAATATGTTGAGCGCTATGAGGATTTTGCGGAGTTCCTTTGCAAGTATGGCTTTGTCTTTTGTGGCAACGACCACCTCGGGCATGGCAACACGGCACGCACCGCCGATGATTACGGTTATTTTTCAGAGGGACGTGGACTACAATATCTTTGTCGCGATGTCCGTCGTTTAACCTTATTGATGAAAAAACAGTACCGCCATCTCCCCTACTTTTTGTTGGGCCACAGCATGGGCTCGTTCATTGCAAGAGCCTATACCATTCGCTACAAAAATGCTATTGATGGTCTCATTCTTTCCGGCAGTGGTGAGGCAACCCCCGCAGTGCACATCGGGGTGCGCATTGCCGATGACATCATCAAGCGAAAGGGGCCTCGATACCGGAGTAATCTTTTCAAAGATTTGGTGTATCGCAGTTATCGAACCCCCCTCAACGAAAACCAGACGGCCTTCGATTGGCTTTCACGTGATCCACAGATCGTTCGTGACTACACTGCAGATGAAAAGTGTACCTTCCTCTTCACCTCCAGTGCCGTCAAAGAACTATTTTTGATGCTAAACTATGTTTCCTCGCGCAACTGGTACCGAAAATTCCCAAAACAATTGCCTGTTTATATCTTTTCCGGTGATCGTGATCCCGTAGGCCAATATGGGTTGGCGGTCAAAGCCATTGAAAAGAAATTGCGCGAACAGCAGGTAAAAGATGTCACTGTCAATCTCTATGCCGGTGCACGACATGAAATCTTGAATGAAATCAACCGAGAGGAGGTTTACCGCGACCTGTTGCATTGGCTTTTGGCACATCCCCCCTTACGCACACACCCTTCCCCTGCAAATTCTTTAGGCATCTATCAAGATGCAAGACAATTAAGATGAGGTGAAAAGGATGAATACAAAATTGAAAATGGCCATTGTTGGTGCCGGTACTTGGGGCGAAAACCACGCAAAAATTTACAATGCACATCCCTTTGCAACGGTGGTTGCCATCTGTGATCAGCATGAAGCAAAGGCAAAAGCAGTCGCCGACAGACAGTCGATTCCATTGGTATACAGCGACTATGCACGCATGCTACAGGAGGTGGATTGCGATGCCGTCGCCATTGTGACCCCTGATTTTGCACACAGGGACATTGCCATCTGTGCCGCCAATGCCAAAAAACACATTCTCTGCGAAAAACCCCTTGCCACCAAACGAGAGGATGTCTTTGACATGCTCGAAGCGTTTGAAAAAAACGGTATTCGCGCTATGGTTGACCTGCACAACCGCTGGAATCCACCTTTTAATACCGCCTTTCAATCCATTCAAAATGGTGAATTGGGCGAGGTATACAGCGCCTATTTTCGTTTAAATGACATCAAGTGGGTAGCAACCGACCTGCTCCCTTGGGCAGCCGAATCCTCCATTTTATGGTTTTTGGGTAGCCATAGCCTCGACACCCTGCGGTGGCTGTTTCAAGATGAGGTCAAACGGGTGTATGCGGTTAGCCGCTCCGGCATATTAAAAGATCTCGGGGTGGATACTGTCGATGAATACCTTACTACCATTGAGTTTTCTCGCGGGGGCATTGCCCATATGGAAAATGGCTGGGTCACCCCAAATGCAAACCTTGGAGTCAATGACATGAAATGCAACATCTTAGGTACCAAAGGGATGATTGCAATTGACACCAGTCATCACAACATGATTCAAAAGTTTACCGAAGAAAAAGCAAGAGTGCCGGATGTGTTGGTACAAAATTCAGTATTCGGTGTCCCGAAAGGGTTTGCATTTGAAAGTATTCGTGCCTTCGTTGACTGCATCCTTTCCGGTGAAGAGTTCCCTGTCACTGTTACCGATGCAGCACACACCACCCTCGCTATTCTAGGTATCATGGAATCAGCAAAAACAAGAATGCCGGTTGAGATTTCTTACGAAAAGTAATGCTACAAAATAGTGCGTTTACAGACAACATCTGTGAATGCACTATTTTTGCGAAAAGGCTTGACAAGTCCCCTCTCTCTGTGTTATCATTGTACTAGATCAGTAATACAAAAAGATATTATTCTAACTAAATTTTAGAAAGGAGGATTTTTGTGGCATGGACTTTTCACAATAATCAACCCATTTACCTACAGATTGTCATGGAAATGGAACGGTTTATTTTATCGGGACAATACCAACCGGGAGAACGCTTGCCAGCTGTGCGAGAGATGGCAGCTGAAATTGCTGTTAATCCCAACACTCTACAAAAGGCATTTTTAGAGTTGGAGCATCGTGGTCTTGTTTATACCCAGCGCACCGCCGGGCGGTTCATTACCGAAGATGAAGCAGTGATTCAAACGCTACGTAGCCAAGCGGCAGAACAAGAAACTCGTCAATACCTACAGCGGATGAATGCACTGGGTTTTGACACACCTGCCTGTATAGACTATCTCACCACTTTTTCAACAGACAACACTACTACTTGACTTTAGGAGGAATTAGCATGACCCCATTGTTAGAATGCAGAGGGATCACCAAAAATTACGATCACTTCCCTGCATTAAAATTCACCAATCTCATGGTTAACCGCGGTCGCATTGTCGGACTTTTGGGTCCCAACGGCAGTGGTAAAACCACCTTGATCAAACTGATCAGCGGACTACTCACCCCGACAAGTGGTGAAGTGCTGGTCAACGGACTCCCAATCGGTATCGAGACCAAAAAAGTGGTTTCTTACCTGCCGGAACGCACCTACCTGCCAAACTGGATGAAGGTATCGGAAATGCTTGATTTCTTTTCCGACTTTTATACCGACTTCAACCGTCACCGTGCCGAAGATATGCTGAATCGTTTACAAATTCACCTGAGTGATCGCATGAGCACCATGTCCAAGGGGACAAGAGAAAAGGTACAGCTTATTTTGGTGATGAGCCGTGATGCCGACCTTTATCTGTTGGATGAACCAATCGGCGGTGTTGACCCTGCGGCACGCGACTATATCTTGAATACCATTATCACAAACTACAGTGAAAATTCCACTGTCATCATCTCCACCCACCTCATCGCCGACATTGAAACGGTATTGGACGATGTCCTGTTTTTGAAAAATGGGGAAATCGTTATGGCCTCTGCTGTTGACACCATCCGTGAACAACAGGGAAAATCGGTGGATCAGCTATTTCGGGAGGTGTTCAAATGCTAGGAAAATTATTGAAATACGAACTCAAAGCAACCTACAAGTTGTTGCTTGCCACCAACGGTGCCGTCCTCTTTTTTGCGGTCATCAATATGATCGCCAATCTGTTGGGTGATTTTTCTCTGGAAACATTAAACGATAATTCTTTTGTTGGCATTATGACGATCGTTACACTGCTCAGTGCATTCGGGATCTTTATCCTCGCCCTCTCCGCCTCTGGCATTGTGACGTTGATCCTGCTCGTTCGCCGCTTTCAGTCCAATTTGATGGGTGATGAGGGGTACTTAAGCTTTACGCTACCGGTCAGTGCGACGCAACTGCTCAACGCAAAGCTGCTCAGTGGATGGTTCTGGTTGACCATCAACGGTATTGTGGGCATCCTTGCACTGGTCATCGTCACGCCGACAAGTGCTTATCCCTTTATCCTAGAGGTTTTAGAGATGTTCCCAACGGTGCACTTGGTGTTGCTCGGTGTGGAAACCATCTTTTTGGGACTCATTTCCCCATTTTTCAGTCTTTTGATGTTTTACTTTTGTGTTGCCTTTGCCTATACCCGCAACCGTTATCGTGTGTTGTACGGGGTTGGTGCTTACTTTGTACTCCAATTTGTCCTGCAAACGGTCTCCGGTATCGGCACGACCGTCTATAACCTGATCGTCACCACCAGTTTCACCGACATGTCTGTGGGCGAAGCGATGGCCGTCGACTCCCCTTTCTGGATTTCCAGCCATGTGATGATGATGGCCGGTTTTGTGTTTACCGTGGTGGCAATCATTGGGCTGTATCTGGGTAGCAACCACATCCTAAAAAATAAAATTAACCTGTCGTAATGAAAGAAAGAAGGTTACAACATGCACCCTTACACGATTCTTATTATCATCATTGCACTGGTTCTTGGTGGTGCTTTTGTCATCAAGAAAAAATAGCTATAATAAAAAATGATGAGCCAAATGGCTCATCATTTTTTCGATTGTAGTGATAACAGAAAGAAAAACCGGTGCGCATCATGGCTCACCGGTTTTTGAGTTACAGACTTTTTCGAGAGTCTATGTTTATTTATTTGCTGTGATAAAGTACCACGAGTCTCTACACATCTCTTCAATGCCGAATTGCGCTTCCCAACCAAGCACTTCTTTTGCTCTGGTTGCGTCGGCATAACATTCTGCGATGTCACCTGCACGGCGAGGCGCGATAACATAAGGGACTTTAACGTCGTTTGCTTTTTCAAATGCTTTGACGATGTCCAGTACTGAATAACCGATGCCGGTGCCGAGGTTGAAGATGTGGGTGCCACCGTGTTTGCGGGTTTCGGTCAATGCTTTAACGTGACCGTCTGCCAAGTCAACCACATGGATGTAATCGCGCACACCGGTGCCGTCATGAGTTGGGTAATCATCCCCAAAGACGTTGAGTTTTTCCAATCTACCATCTGCAACTTGGCAGATGAACGGCATGAGGTTGTTTGGAATGCCGTTTGGATTTTCGCCGAGCAGACCGCTTTTGTGGGCGCCGATCGGGTTGAAGTAGCGAAGCAGGGTGACGCTCCATTCTTCATCCGGTACACAGAAATCAGAAAGGATTTGTTCGAGCATCAATTTGGTGCTCCCGTAAGGGTTTGTGGTGGACAGTGGGAAGTCTTCACGAATCGGCACTGATTTGGGAGATCCATACACCGTAGCGGAAGAACTGAAAACGATTTTTTTACAGCCGTGTTTTTTCATCACATCGGTCAGCACCAATGTCCCTGTGATATTGTTGTTGTAGTATTCCCATGGTTTTTGTACTGATTCGCCTACCGCTTTCAGCCCTGCAAAATGGATGACCGTTTCAATGTCGTTTTCTGCAAAGATTTTTTCCAATGCGGCATAGTCGAGCAGATCTGCCTCATAAAATTTCACTGGTTTTTTGGTGATAGATTCGATTTTTTCCAGTACGTCCGGTTTGGAGTTGGAGTAATTGTCCATAACAACAATTTCTTCTCCTGCCTCAACCAATGCAACGCATGTGTGCGAACCGATATAGCCGGTTCCCCCTGTTACCAATACTGCCATCTTCGTCAGTCCTTTCCGATCTTATTTGTTTTTGTGGAGAAAGGCACCCTTACAGTAGCCTTCCTTTGTGCTTAATTCCATTATAAAAACGACAGCAAAGAATGTCAATTGCTATGCAACAAAAATCCATATAATTGCTAGAAACCGTCTCTTTTGACCCGTCAAATAAAAAATCTCCATCACTGTCAAACAGCCATGGAGATTCCATCAATTTAAGAAGCGACGGTCAATTTTTCAAGTGCTCTTCCCTCTTGCCATAGTTTTTTGTAAATGAGACGACATTTATCAAATTTTGCAAACTGCACCAGTGCATAGGTTGTGTCCCCATACACTTTCCAATAACCACATAAGTGGCAGTTCTGCCCCTTATGGCAGATAAATCCATGGACATCTTCCAACGGATACCCCAAAAACAGGCCGATTTCATGAGGAAATTCCTGTAAAGTCGATAGTCGCACGGACAAGCGCTGTACGCATTGTTCCATATTGAGACTTTCGTATCCAAATTGTTGTAGCAGTGACACAGCACCTTCTTGTGTCAAATCTGCTTGTAACATCTCTTTGCGATAAAGATACACCAGCGCGACATGCTGTTGCTTTTTCAACAAGGTCAAAACTACCCCTTTGGATTGAAAAAATTCGTTCCACCGTTTGAGCTCTGCCAACAGTGCTGCTTCATTCTCAAATTGTACTGTAAATAGATTTGCGGTTTTCAATCTTGCCAACGTTGGTGCGCCCTGTTCGATGATCTTTTTTTCCAAACTCATGCCGGTTGTTCCTTGATCTCTTCCAAAATGCTTTTGAGTGCCGACAATGAGCTGGAGTGACTGCGCTCAATACGTGCTTGACAGCGCTTTGCTTCACAGTTTGCACAGGCAACCATCTTGTGGGAAACGGTATTGGTAAAAAGAATAATGACATCGGGATCGCCAAACTTTTTGCGGATTTCCCCTTTCATCTTAGTAAAGATCTTCGCTTTACAACCATAGGATTTACAAGCATCGAGATAACGACGCTCCATACATTCATTTCCACCGACAATGACAACACTCATGAGGATTCCTCTTTTCATAATATTAGTTTAAGCTAACTTTTGTTTTAAAAAACAAAGCCGCCCGGCGACCTTGTCTCTGTTAGCTTGATCTAACTATAGTTAGTATACACTATCTCTCACTGCTTGTCAACCGTTTTCTGATGTTTTGAAACCGAGTGCTTGTAATACACCCCGCACACTCTTTTCATCGACCTCTAAAGTTTGCTCTCCTTGGGAGATATCCAGCAACTGGTGTGCGTCGGAGTTTGTGATGATGTTGGCTGTAATCCCCGTGTCAAAAGGTGGATGCTTCACCTCCACACAGGCGAAGTTGTAATCGGGTGGAATGAATCCTAGGTTTGCAATGATGGAATAGGACTGCTTGTCTACATGCGCCGGAATGGCGTGCCCTTTGTATTGTGGCAACACCGCCAACAGGTCATCAATACTCAAAGAGACGGCGTTGATGAGCAGTTTGTCGAGCTGTCCAATCGGGTCATCTTCTTGATCTAAGATGACCTGCTCCCCAAAGATTTCCGGCTGGTTTTGAATGGCGGGCAGATGCTCATAAAGATATTCCCCAAACGCAATACAACCAGACAATTCCTCAAACAAGCAAAGAACGTGCACCTCTTCCGCAGTGCAGACCTCAATGGCAGGAATCACCAGTATCCCGACCTCTTGCGCCACGGCAAATACCGCCGGCAGATTGGCGGCGGTATTGTGGTCCGATACAGCAATGACATCAAGCCCAATCAACGCCGCCATATTGACGATGTTGTTGGGTGTCATTTCCATGTCACCACAAGGTGAGACACAGGAATGCAGGTGCAGATCATAACTTATCTTCATGACAGCAAGGTATGCGCTTTGAGCGCGATGTCAAAAGTCGGCAATTCTGTCTGCAACAGGCAAATGCCCTGTTCCTTGGCTTTTTGGATACAGTTGTCGTCCGCCTGTACATTTTCCGACAAAATGACACAGGAAACGTCAGTGAGTACCGCCACTGCGATGGTGTTGATGTTGCCCATGACCGTGACCCACACCCCATCTGCCGGTGCCCTACCCATGACAATGCTCAACAAATCACAGCAGTAGACGGAGGAAAGAGTGCGCTCTGCGCCTTCTCCCGCGACTACTACCTTGAGCCCCAATTGTTCTGCTAGTTGTATTGCTGTCATTGTTTCTCTCTCCTTTTGTGCTACGACTCCTCTTTTGGCATCAAAAATGCTTTTGGAATACAATCTTCCAAATCCGGCATCTCCTGCACCAAGGCTGTCATATTTTCTCTGAACTTAAAGATACACTCCCCTACTGTGGAGTAACCACGCACAATGTCCTCTGCAAACGCCTTACAACTCGGTGCACCACAAGAACCACAGTCAAGTCCCGGCAATTCCTCTTCAATGCGTTCCATTTCCGACATTTTACCGAGTGCTACTGCATAATTGGAGTCCAGTTTTAAAATAGGCAAAAACTCCAACGCATTTTCCCATGTCATCTCTTCAGGAAGCTCTGCCCCAACATGGTTGAGGGAAACCGGCAGATATTTTCGCAGCCGCTTCAATTTGGTGCGGGCAATGTAAGGGTTTTCTACCGTCAACACCCCACCGACGCAACCACCATTGCAGGCATTCAATTCAACAAAATCGAGATTGGTCAGCTTTTCATCTTCCAAATCTTCCAATACGCGGATGACATTTTCAATGCCGTCCGCCGCCAGATAGTTGTCGTTTAGAAGCGCAGAGGCCTCGCCGCTACTACTCGCCCAACTGACCCCCATTTTACCGGCAGAGGAAAGGTTTTTCAAATCATTTCCAGTGTGCATGTATTTTAATATTTTCGGGTAAACCTCGCTGATGGCAAGGACTGCGCGAATGGCACTTTCCTCATTGACCAGCGGTGACTTGGATGCAGTGACCTTTGCCGGACAAGGGGAAATAAAAATCGGTGCAATTTCCTCTTCCGGAATACCGGTGCGTCTGCTTGCATCAGCACGTGCCAATCTCGCCGCCAATTCCACCGGTGCATTGAGCGGTAAAATATGTTCGATGAGGGACGGAAAACGCACCCGAATGAGACGCACCACCGCAGGGCAAGCAGAGCTGATGACCGGTTTTGGCAGGGTGTTTTGTTTCAACAGCCTTCTAGTGGCATCGCTGACCATTTCTGCCGCCCTTGCCACCTCAAACACTTCGTCAAACCCTGCATCGAGCAGTGCATTGAGAACGATATCAACATCTTCAAGGTTGTTGAACTGTCCGTACAATGCAGGTGCCGGCAAGGCAATTTTATAACGGTACTGTGCAATGTCTTCCCAACCGTCGTAAATCGCCTTTTTGGCATGGTGGGGGCAGACACGAATGCACTCCCCACAGTCAATGCAGCGATCATTGATGATCTTAGCCTTTCCGTTTTTCACACGGATGGCTTCCGTCGGACATCGTTTGATACAGTTGATACAACCTTTGCATTTGTCACGATCCAACGTGACCGAATGAAATACCATTTCTTCCAACAAAAGCCCTCCTCTCTTTTTAGATAATCGCAATCATAATTTAATCTTACGGTCTTTCCTGGTATGGATTTACAGGTAGACTGTCATATAAACATTGGTACCGACGTCCACCGTCGATTCCACTGACATCTCATCACTGTATTTTTTCATGTTCGGCAAACCCATACCAGCACCAAAGCCCAAAGAACGCACTTCGTCTGGTGCAGTGGAAAACCCTTCCTGCATGGCAAGCTCTACATCGGCAATCCCCTTACCTTTGTCACAAAGGCTCATTTTAATGGCTTGACTACCGATTTCAACATTGATATAACCACCGTCGGCATGGATGACCATGTTGATTTCGCCTTCATACAGTGCGATGGCAACTTTACGAATCACATCAGGGGTTACCCCCAACTTTCTCAAATGCTTCTTTACATCGGCAGACGCTTCCCCTGCACGGGTAAAATCGTCACCGTCTACTTCATAATGCAGCTGTACTGCTTCGTTCATCGTTGTCACCCCTACTTTTAGTGTTCTCCGCCTTCTAAGCCCTCTTCCCATAGTCTTCCGCAAGCGGCAAACATACGTTGGCTAGTACTCATCAATACAATATCTCTCGATTCTGCAAGGGCAATCATTTCCTCAGACGGGGTCTTCCCTCTTACAAACACGACACAAAGCATGTCCATCATATCCGCGGTGCGCACCACCTGTGGATTGACAAGCCCTGTCAACAAAATCGATTGATCCTTTACAAATGCCAGTACGTCACTCATCATGTCCGATCCACATGCGGTATGGATTTCACGATCTAAGTCTTCCTCACCACAATGGACGGTACATCCTAAGATATTTTTTACATCCTGTAAGGTCATCACAATGCCTCCTCTCAATATTTCAAACGCCGTCTTGTATCGCTACAAAACCAAGCACTACTGTGAAACTTCTCATATTATACCACTATTCAATTTTGTATTGCAATGCTTCTATCACATACAAGGTGCAACTTTTGTCATTTTTGGCAATACTGGATAAAAAAATATAATTTTGTTGTGCTGTTACGCACAATAGCTTTTTATTAGAAGATATGATATAATAAATTGTATATGAGAATCTTCATTTGTGACCATAAATTTGTTAATTTTGTAACAAACATCCTCGGTCACATCTTAAAAGATACTCACGATTAAAGGAGGTTTTGAAATGGCAACAAAAAAGGAAGTACTTCCCTTCAATGGTACGCCTGAGCAAGAAGCACAGCTCATGAAGATCATTGACACGCACAAAGATCAAAAAGGTGCATTGATGCCGGTATTGCAAGAAGCACAAGATCTGTACGGCTACTTGCCGATCGAAGTGCAAACAATGATTGCAAGAGGTTTGGATATGTCCCTCGAAGAGGTTTATGGGGTAGTTACTTTTTACTCGCAATTCTCTTTGACACCAAAAGGCGAATACACAATCTCAGTATGTCTCGGGACTGCATGTTATGTAAAAGGTGCTGGCGACGTGTTTGACAAATTGGCACAACGCTTGAACATCAAAAACGGCGAATGTACACCGGACGGGAAATTCTCGCTCGAAGCTTGTCGTTGTATCGGTGCTTGTGGTCTTGCTCCTGTTTTGACCGTCAATGAAGAAGTTTACGGTAAACTCGTTGTTGATGATGTCGATGACATCCTTGCAAAATACGGCGTAGAAGTATAATGTATACAGTCTAGGGGGATTTGGTTTGCAGGAACTTTCCTTGAATATTTTAGATATTGCACAAAATTCAATCCGTGCCAATGCGTCACTCATTGAAATCAGTATCGCAAAATATCCATCTACTGATCAAATGATCATTACTGTAAAGGATGATGGTCACGGCATGACACAAGAACAGGTACAAGCGGTGGAAAATCCGTTTTTTACCACCAGAACCACCCGACCGGTTGGTCTTGGGGTTCCGTTTTTCAAATTGTCAGCTGAAATGACAGGTGGAACCTTTTCCATCGACAGCACGGTGGACGTGGGTACAACAGTCATCGCGACATATGGGCTTTCACACATTGATTTGATGCCCGTTGGCGATATGACAGAAACGATGGTTTCTCTCATTGCACTCAACCCCACCATTGATTTTACTTATACCTACCAGATTGAAGAGCAATCTCTTTGCTTGGATACACGAGAACTTCGACAAGTACTGGAAGGGGTGTCTTTGGATACTTATGATGTACAGTGCTGGATTCGAGAATATCTCAAAGAACAAACCGCAGTTGTTGAGGCGGGATAAAATTTGATAAGGACGGTGTCAATTTATGAAAAGTTTAGCAGAATTGAAAGCAATTCGCGATAAAATGCAGGCATCGGTTAATGTCCGTGAAGCTGACGGCGACAGCATTCGTGTCGTTGTTGGGATGGCTACTTGTGGGATCGCTGCAGGTGCACGTCCGGTTTTGACTGCATTTACTGAAGAAGTTGCAAAAAGAGGCTTGAACAATGTTGCTGTAACCCAAACCGGTTGTATCGGCATTTGCCAATTTGAGCCTGTTGTGGAAGTGTACACCCCAGATGGTACCAAAACCACTTATGTAAAAATGACCGCAGAAAAAGTCGCTAACGTTGTCGCAAATCATTTGGTCAATGGCAACCCTGTGGCCGAATACACCATCGGCACAGTCGACTTAGGTTAAGGAGGATTTATAGTATGTATCGTTCTCATGTGCTTGTCTGCGGTGGTACCGGTTGTACCTCCTCCGGCAGTGAAAAAATCATCACAGCACTCGAGTCCCAACTGGCGGCGCAAGGCTTGACTGAAGAAGTACAAGTTATCCGTACCGGTTGTTTTGGGCTGTGTGCGTTGGGTCCTATCATGATCGTTTATCCGGAAGGCTCCTTCTACTCGCTCGTACAGGAAAGCGACATTGAAGAAATCGTTTCGGAACATCTACTCAAAGGCCGTATTGTAAAGCGTTTGCTTTACTCTGAAACCGTTGTTGGTGACGATGTCAAATCGCTCAATGAAACCAACTTCTACAAAAAACAAAAACGTGTCGCTTTGAGAAACTGTGGTGTCATCAACCCAGAAAACATCGATGAATACATCGGGTTTGACGGTTACGCAGCACTCGGTAAAGTTGTCACTGAAATGAAACCTGAAGATGTCATCCAAACATTGTTGGATTCCGGTCTTCGTGGCCGTGGGGGCGGTGGCTTCCCAACCGGTTTGAAATGGAAATTTGCAGCAGCAAATACTGCTGATCAAAAATATGTATGTTGTAATGCGGATGAGGGGGACCCCGGTGCATTCATGGACCGTTCCGTTTTGGAAGGTGACCCACATGCGCTCATCGAAGCAATGGCAATTGCAGGGTACGCAATTGGTGCAACCCAAGGGTACGTTTATGTGCGTGCAGAATATCCAATCGCTGTCAAACGTTTGCAAATTGCAATCGACCAAGCACGTGAATACGGCTTGCTCGGCAAAAATATTTTTGAATCCGGCTTTGACTTTGACCTGGACATCCGTCTCGGTGCAGGGGCGTTCGTTTGTGGGGAAGAAACCGCATTGATCACCTCCATCGAAGGCAACCGTGGTGAACCACGTCCACGTCCTCCGTTCCCTGCTGTCAAAGGGTTGTTTGGTAAACCAACCATCTTGAACAACGTTGAAACTTATGCCAACATCCCACAAATCATCTTGAATGGTGCTGAGTGGTTTGCTGCAATGGGTACTGAAAAATCCAAAGGGACCAAAGTATTCGCACTTGGCGGTAAAATCAACAACACCGGTCTTGTTGAAGTACCAATGGGTACTACTCTGCGTGAAATCGTTGACGAAATCGGCGGCGGTATTCCGGATGGCAAAAAATTCAAAGCGGCACAAACCGGTGGTCCTTCCGGCGGTTGTATCCCAATGGAACACTTTGACATCGAAATCGACTACGACAACCTCATTGCCATTGGTTCGATGATGGGCTCCGGCGGTCTGATCGTCATGGACGAAGACAGCTGTATGGTTGACATCGCGAAATTCTTCCTAGAATTTACCGTTGATGAATCCTGTGGGAAATGTACCCCTTGCCGTGTTGGTACAAAACGCCTTTATGAAATGCTTGAAAAAATTTCCAAAGGGAATGCAACCTTGGAAGATTTGGATAAAATGGAAGAACTCTGCTACTTTATCAAAGAAAACTCTTTGTGTGGTCTGGGTCAAACAGCACCAAACCCTGTGTTGTCTACTTTGAACTTCTTCCGCGACGAATATGTTTCCCATATCGTTGACAAGGTTTGTCCTGCCGGTGTTTGTAAAGACCTGATCAACTACCATATTGATGAAGTGAAATGTAAAGGTTGTACCCTTTGTGCTCGTGTTTGTCCTGCAAATGCAATCGAAGGTAGTGTGAAAAACCCACATATCATTGACAAAACCAAATGTGTAAAATGTGGCGCCTGCGTTGAAAGATGTAAATTTGGCGCAATCTATAAGAAATAGAAAGAGGAGTGTACCAATCCTATGGGAAATGTAAATATTAAAATCAATGGTATGCCCATGAGCGTGCCGGCAGATTACACGATCTTGAAAGCTGCACGAGAAGCTGGGATTGAAATCCCAACTTTGTGTTACTTAAAAGAAATCAACGAAATCGGCGCTTGCCGTATTTGTATGGTTGAAGTAAAAGGGGCAAGAACCCTCGTTACTGCTTGTGTATACCCTGTCAATGAAGGGATGGAAGTAACTACAAACTCTCCGAAAATCAACCAATCGAGAAAAACAAACCTCGAATTGTTGCTTTCCCAACATGACAAAAAATGTCTTTCCTGCGTGAAAAGTGGGAACTGCGAATTCCAACAACTCTGTCAAGAATACGGTGTAGAAGATGAAAATCGCTTTGCTGGCGAAACCATCGAATATGAAATCGATGCTTCTGCAAAACACATGTATCGCGACAACAACAAATGTATCCTCTGCCGTCGTTGTGTTGCTGTATGTAAACACAACCAAGCAGTTGCTGTCATCGGTGCGAATGAACGTGGACAAGCTACCAACATCAGCTGTGCATTCGAATCCCCACTCGGTGAAACTCCTTGCGTATCCTGTGGCCAATGTATCACCGTGTGCCCAACAGGTGCTTTGAGCGAAATTGATGATACCCAAAAAGTTTGGGATGCTATCGCAGACCCAACCAAACACGTAGTCGTACAAACTGCTCCTGCTGTCCGTGCATCGCTCGGCGAAGCGTTTGGTATGCCGATCGGCACCAACGTGGAAGGTAAAATGGCTGCTGCACTCCGTCGTTTGGGCTTTGATAAAGTATTCGACACCAACTTCTCTGCTGACTTGACCATCATGGAAGAAGCTACTGAGTTTTTGGATCGTGTACAAAATGGTGGCAAATTGCCAATCATTACTTCCTGTTCCCCAGGTTGGGTTAAATTCTGTGAGCATTACTTCCCGGAATTCATCCCGAACCTCTCCAGCTGTAAGTCTCCGCAACAAATGTTTGGTGCGATTGTTAAAACTTACTATGCTGAAAAAATGGGCATCGATCCAAAAGACATCGTTTCTGTATCGGTTATGCCTTGTACTGCGAAAAAATTCGAAATTGGTCGTGACGATCAAGACGCTGCTGGTTTGGCTGATATGGATATTTCCATCACCACCAGAGAGCTGTCCCGCATGATCAAACGTGCTGGTTTGATGTTCACCAATCTTCCGGAAGAAGAATTTGATCATCCGCTGGGCGAATCGACCGGCGCTGGGGTTATCTTCGGTGCTACCGGTGGGGTTATGGAAGCGGCTCTTCGTACCGCTGTTGAAACATTGACCGGCGAAACCTTGGAGAACGTTGAATTCGCAGAGGTTCGTGGTACCCAAGGAATCAAAGAAGCTAGCTACAAAATTGGCGATTTGGAAGTCAAAGCTGCTGTTTGCTCCGGTTTGACCAATGCAAAAGAATTGTTGACCCGTGTGAAAAATGGCGAAGCAAACTACCACATCATCGAAGTAATGGCATGCCCTGGCGGTTGTGTCAACGGTGGTGGCCAAGCATTCCAACCGGCTTCGGTACAAAACTTTACCGACATCCGTGCAATGCGTGCAAATGCTTTGTATGAGTTGGACAGACAAAGACCTCTCCGCAAATCTCATGAAAACCCATCCATCAAAGAAGTTTACGACAACTTCCTTGGTAAACCGGGTAGCCATAAAGCGCATGAGATTCTGCACACCTCTTACGTCAAACGCGATCGTTACTAAGAGCACCCTCCCCTACTCTTTCGTGTAGGGATATAGAAAAGAGCGTATCACCATTGGTGATACGCTCTTTTTGTTTCCAGTTTGCTGAGTTGCTATATATGGCCTATTCACTCACTAAGGTGCCGACAACTGGTAAGCTTGTGTAGCGGTCATCATTGTGACCCATGGTCTTAAATGCCTCTGTAATGTCTGTGCCAGCCATCTGTCCGCCATGACTACCTTCCATCCATTTTGCATGTTCTGAAGCATCGTACACCACACCGTCTATTGCAAAATACGCAGGCATACCGCCTTTCCCATTATACATTGCAAGCTCATCCAATGTATAGGTTGCTTCTTCGCTGTCGGCTGTTGTGTCGTCAGCCACTTCTTCACTCACAGGGGCACTATCATCTGTTTCCTGAACCGAATCTACTATGGCATCTCTAGCACCATCAGCAGGAGAACTTGGCTCACTTGTACATGCCACCAAAGAAAGAGCTGCCAACAGTAATGCGCCTAATAATAATTTTTGCATAAAAATCCTCCGTTCTATCTTTTGCGCTTGCTTATCACGAATGCTTTTCTAAATTATACCATTTTCGTTGAATATAGTCAATCAAAAAAGATAGGATAATTCACAGTTGTTTTTACACCTTTTTGTATTTCAT
>CAYJIM010000028.1:16889-28187 GCA_964370215.1 uncultured Oscillospiraceae bacterium | reverse complement strand
AAAACCTCAACACACAAAATGCGTGTTGAGGTTTTCGACTGGTCGGAGTGACAAGACTTGAACTTGCGGCCTCTTGACCCCCAGTCAAGCACGCTACCAACTGCGCCACACCCCGTTTTAGTTTTTTTATTATAGCACAGCAACGGGTTGGTTGTCAACAATTCTTTGCACTTTTTCCACTATTTCCACCGCACAGCAGGCTGTGCTCACTCGATTTGTCCGCGTAAATACAGCAGGATTTTTTTCTCCCGACGAGATACCTGTACCTGTGTCATACCCAGTAGGCTTGCTGTTTGTACCTGTGTTTTGCGTTGAAAGTAGCGTAATCTTAGTAATTTTTCGTCTTGATCCGACAAACACTGCAACAGCGATTCCACCGTCATGCGATCGACGAGTGCATCTTCCGGGGGATCGACCGGCAGATCCACCTGGCCGTCTTTGCCGTCTTCATCGCTGTGGGTTAAAGATAGCGTTGGGGTGTTGACGGCAATGGCCTCGGCAATCGCCTCGACAGAGACCCCGATGAGATTGGCAAGCTCTGATACACTCGGGTCACGGTTGTGATCCTTTGTGAATTGCTCGCCGGTGCGCGCTACTTTCAGGGATAGCTCACGCAAGCCACGACTCACCTTGACACTGCCGCCGTCCCGAAACAGCCGTTTGATTTCCCCTAAAATCATCGGCACGGCATAGGTAGACAGTTTCCATCCTCTACTGTCGTCAAAGTTGTCGATGGCTTTGATGAGCCCAATACAGCCGGCGGAATACAGGTCGTCATACTCTACCCCTCTACCGATGAAACGTTTGGCACAGTGGTGCACCAACCCTAAATTCTGCTCTACCAAAAGGTTTCTTGTCTGTGCTTCTGCCGGCGGATTTTTTGTCAAGGTCGCAGCTTCATTATACATGGCGCAGACGGACCTTGAGCCGTTTGGTCATGATGACGGAGGTGCCACGATCAGGTGCAGAGGTGACACGTACTTGATCCATAAAACTCTGCATGACAGCAAATCCCAATCCCGCGCGTTCCTCTTTGGCGGCAGTGGTAAACAGGGGTTCCATGGCTTGTTTGATGTTCTCAATGCCACAACCGCGATCGCGGATTTTGATGTATACGGTGTCAGGGGCGACGATGCGTAAGGTCAAGTACACCTGTCCCAGTTGATCCCGATAGGCATGGACAATGGCGTTGGTCACCGCTTCGCTTACCGCTGTTTTGATGTCGGTCAATTCTTCCACAGTGGGATCCATCTGTGCAAAAAAGGAGGCCACCACCGAACGGGCAAAGCGCTCGTTGTCGGATTTGCTCCAGAAGGTAAGTTGTGTTTCATTCAATACGTTCATTGCGTTTTCCTCTTCTCCTCTTACTTCAATACGGCAAGTTTGTCAAGCCCTGCAAGTGTCATCACCTTTTTGATATGAAGGGGTAGGTTGACCACTTGCAATGACCCTTGTATCGACTGCATCAGCTTATAACGCCCCATGACAAGGCCAATGCCACTGCTATCCATAAAACTGACCTCGCGAAAGTCCAGCTGTAAGCTTACTGGATGTACCCGTTCCACACGTTCGTCGATTTGGGCACGCATCCCTTTGGCGGTGTGATGGTCAATTTCCCCATGTAGATAGACAATCAATTCGTTTTGTCGTTCCTCTGTTTTTAACATTTCAATTCGTCCTTTCGATAAAATGGCAACGAAACATCCGCTATACCCTAGAGTATAAAGGATGTCCTTTGAAAAAATTGTCGATGTACGGCGGACAGCGTCCGCAGGCATTTCCGGCCGCGCACCCATCGTACGGAAAGTCCGTCCACGAGCCGGTAGCACCGGCAGGCATTCGGGCGATTCGTGAATCGCCCCTACGCATAATGAAAATTCGGAGGCAAATAAACGTTTTGTCCACTTTTTCAAAAGTGGTGGTGTTTGAGGCAACGCCTCAAGGTCTCTTGCCGTCAGGCAATTTCAAAGCGTCAGCGTATAATGGGTTTTTGTTGTTTAAAATCCATTTTCGGACGACCAAAGGTCGCACCTACAGCACCAATGGAAGGTTTGGTCTGTAGGTGTACAACGGGACGGGTGACCCGTCCCCTACGACATCAATGAAAATATGGATCTGTAGGGACAGGCTTCCATGCCTGTCCGCCATTCATGACCCAATGAAAATTTGATGGGAAATAGACGGGCGATTCGTGAATCGCCCGTACGACGGACGGCGTCCGCCATTCATCGCTCACAACGCTGTTGTCGCATTTTGGGCTTTTGGCACATACAATAAGATGAGGGTTTCCTCCATCCCCTTGTATAAAGCACGCGCAGTTGTGCCACACTAGCAGTGGAGAGTTTCTCAAAGTACAACGCGTGAGGAGTGTTCAGAAGATGTCTGTGAAACGAGGAGATATTTACTATGCAGATTTGAGTCCGGTGGTGGGATCGGAGCAGGGGGGCATTCGGCCGGTGCTCATTGTACAAAACGACATGGGCAATCGTCACAGCCCTACCGTCATAGCTGCGGCCATCACCAGCCAAACCGACAAAACCAAATTGCCGACCCACATTGAAGTGGCAAGTAGCAGTTGCGGGCTTGCAAAGAATTCCATTGTACTGCTCGAACAGATTCGCACCATTGACAAGAAGCGATTGAAGGAAAAAATGGGGCACCTAGACCCCTCCTCTATGCAGCAGGTGAATGGGGCGCTGTCGGTGAGTTTTGGTTTACATCTGCAATAAAGAAAAAGGAGAAGTGTTTACAAAAGCACTTCTCCTTTGACATATTCTTGGAGAGAAAACGCCTTTTGATCGTTGCCCAACTTGTTTTTTTAGTGCAGTTGACAAAAAAGGTCGAAAAAAGATCGGTCAAATGCAAATTTTCTGCGAACCTTTCATTTTTTTTGAAAAAGAGGTAGCATTTTGGATAAAAGTTTGGTATAATATCGGCAATGGCTTAAAAAGGTTAAGCCTTTGACACAAGGGAGCGCAGTTGCGGACGAACATCGACTAGCAGCTGGGTTTTTTGTGTAAAAAAAATTGGAGGTAGTTAAAATGAGCAAAAAATTCGTTTACCTTTTTTCTGAAGGAAATGGAACCATGCGCGAATTGCTGGGCGGTAAAGGTGCAAACCTTGCTGAAATGACAAGCCTTGGCATGCCGGTACCGCAAGGGTTCACCGTAAGCACCGAAGCGTGTACACAATACTATGAGGACGGCGAAGTGATCAGCGAAGCGATCCAAGCGGAAATCATGAAAAATATCGAAAGCCTCGAAAAAATCGCAGGCAAAAAATTCGGCGACTTGGAAAATCCGTTGCTCGTTTCGGTTCGTTCGGGTTCCCGTGCGTCCATGCCTGGGATGATGGATACCATCTTGAACCTCGGTTTGAACGATGCTGTTGTTGAGAGCTTTGCACAAAAAACCGGCAATCCGCGTTTTGCATATGACTCCTACCGTCGTTTCATTCAAATGTACTCCGACGTTGTTATGGAAGTTGGTAAAAAGTACTTTGAAGAACTCATCGACGAAATGAAAGAAGCAAAAGGGATCACTTTGGATACCGACTTGACTGCTGATGACCTCAAAACTTTGGCAGAACAATTCAAAGCGGAATACAAAGCGAAAATCGGTTCTGACTTCCCGTCTGACCCGAAAGAACAATTGATGGGCGCTGTCAAAGCGGTTTTCCGTTCTTGGGACAACCCACGTGCAGTGTACTACAGAAGAATGAACGACATTCCTTCTTCTTGGGGTACCGCTGTTAACGTACAAGCAATGGTATTCGGTAACATGGGTGATACCTCCGGTACCGGCGTTGCATTCTCCCGTGACCCTTCGACCGGTGAAAAAGGTCTGTACGGTGAGTACTTGATGAACGCACAAGGGGAAGACGTTGTTGCTGGTGTTCGTACACCAATGCCGATCTCCCAATTGAAAGATCAAAACCCTGCTGTATACAACGAATTTGTCGCTTATGTTGATCGTTTGGAACAACATTACCGTGACATGCAAGACATGGAGTTCACCATCGAAGATGGTACTTTGTACATGCTGCAAACCCGTAACGGGAAACGTACCGCAGCGGCTGCATTGAAAATTGCTTGTGACCTCGTTGACGAAGGCATGAGAACACCGGCTGAAGCGGTTGAAATGATCGATCCAAAACAATTGGATGCACTGCTTCACCCACAATTCGATACAAACGCTTTGAAAGCGGCTGCGCCAATCGGTGCTGCATTGGCAGCTTCCCCTGGTGCTGCTTGTGGTAAAGTTGTATTCACCGCTGACGATGCTGTTACCTTTGTAGAAAAAGGCGACAAAGTCATCCTCGTTCGTTTGGAAACTTCTCCGGAAGACATCGAAGGGATGCACGTTTCTGAAGGGATCTTGACCGTTCGTGGCGGTATGACCTCGCACGCAGCTGTTGTTGCTCGTGGGATGGGTACTTGCTGTGTATCCGGTTGTGGCGAAATCAAAATCGACGAAGAAGCAAAAACCTTTACTTTGGGTGGCAAAACATTCAAAGAAGGCGACTTCATCTCCTTGGATGGTTCGACCGGTAAAGTATACGGCGAAGCAATCGCAACTGTAGAAGCGTCCATCTCCGGCGACTTTGACCGCATCATGGCTTGGGCTGACGAGTTCAGAACCTTGAAAGTACGTACAAACGCTGATACTCCTGCTGATGCAAAACAAGCAAGAGCATACGGCGCTGAAGGGATCGGCCTGTGCCGTACCGAGCATATGTTCTTTGAAGCGGACAGAATCGCTGCAATGCGTGAAATGATCGTTTCCAAAACCGAAGAACAAAGAACCACTGCTTTGGCAAAATTGTTGCCGATGCAACGTGGCGACTTCGAAGCGTTGTACGAAGCAATGGAAGGCAACCCTGTTACCATCCGTTTCTTGGATCCTCCGCTTCATGAGTTCTTGCCGACTGCACAAGACGACATCGTCGCTTTGGCAAAAGAAATGAACATGGAAGTTGCTGACTTGAAAGCTGTCATCGAATCTCTGCATGAGTTCAACCCAATGATGGGTCACCGTGGTTGCCGTCTGGCTGTTTCCTATCCGGAAATTGCTGCAATGCAAACCACTGCTGTCATCGAAGCGGCAATCAACGTACAAGCAAAACATCCGGAATGGAACACTGTACCGGAAATCATGATTCCGCTGGTTGGCGAAATCAAAGAGTTGGCTTACGTGAAAGGTATTGTAACCAAAACTGCGGACGCTTTGATCGCAGCAAAAGGTTCCAACCTCGAATACAAAGTCGGTACCATGATCGAAATTCCTCGTGCAGCATTGACTGCAGATGAAATCGCAAAAGAAGCAGAATTCTTCTCCTTCGGTACCAATGACTTGACCCAAATGACCTTCGGCTTCAGCCGTGACGATGCGGGTGCATTCTTGGATGCGTACTACGACAAAAAAATCTACGAAAACGATCCGTTTGCAAAACTTGACCAAACCGGCGTAGGCCAATTGGTTCAAATGGCAGCAGACAAAGGCCGTCAAGCGCGCCCTGACATCAAACTCGGGATCTGTGGTGAACACGGTGGGGATCCTTCCTCTGTAGAATTCTGCCACAACGTTGGCTTGTCCTACGTTTCCTGCTCGCCGTTCCGCGTGCCGATCGCAAGACTGGCAGCAGCGCAAGCAGCTTTGAAAGACAAAAAATAAATTTGATTGGTAACAATCATTGAAAAAAGCAGAACCCCTTTTGGGGGTTCTGCTTTTTTATGCGGGTGAAACCCGCTGTTGTTTCCGAGCCGGTAGCACCGGCAGGCATTGCGGACACGGCAAATGGAAATAGGGTTCTGCTATAAAAGTTTTGTCCACTTTTTTAAAAGTGGTGGAGTTTGAGGCAACGCCTCAAGGTCTTGATTGCCGGCAGGCAATGCCCAAGCGTCAGCGATTCAAGGGATTTGGTATATGACCAAATCCCTTTTTTGTGGGCAGTAGCACCGGCAGGCATTGCGGACACGGCAAATGGAAATAGGGTTCTGTTATAAAAGTTTTGTCCACTTTTTCAAAAGTGGTGGAGTTTGAGGCAACGCCTCAAGGTCTTGATTGCCGGCAGGCAATGCCCAAGCGTCAGCGATTCAAGGGATTTGGTATATGACCAAATCCCTTTTTTGTGGGCAGTAGCACCGGCAGGCATTGCGGACACGGCAAATGGAAATAGGGTTCTGTTATAAAAGTTTTGTCCACTTTTTCAAAAGTGGTGGAGTTTGAGGCAACGCCTCAAGGTCTTGATTGCCGGCAAGCAATACCCAAGCGTCAGCACAGAATGGTTTTTTTAAAAATCCATTCTCGGACGACCAGCGGACAGCGTCCGCAGGCATTTCCGACGAAGCACCCATCGCACGTGAACCTCGTCCACGAGCCGGTAGCACCGGCAGGCATTGCGGTCACGGCAAGCCGTGACCCTACAAAAACACATCGCCAATGAAAACAACAGGGAACCCCTCGGGCGATTCGTGAATCGCCCCTACCTCTTCACTCATTACTCATTACTCATCACTCAACCAATCGCCATACCGGCGAGGGCATAGACGGCGATGCCGACAACGATGAGTGCCATGCCGAGGAGTTTTCGCTTGGAGAAGCGTTCCTTCAATAAAACATAACTAAATAGGGCGACAAAGATATACCCTGCCGATTCCAGCACCATGCCGGTGGACAGATCCACCCCACGCAAAGCAAGCATGGTCATCAAAGTGGTACCCATAAAGATGCTGTATGCCACGATGACACGGACATTGAGATATTCACGCAGTTTGTTCGGATACTTTTTTTGTGCCGCTAATTTTAATAAGATCTGCGATAGGGAGGCAAGCAGTACCGAAGAAAGATATAGGACAATAAACCAATTGAATTCATTCATCTGCTTCACCTGCCATCTGATCGCCGGCAACCAGCCACACCCCGACTAAAATAATCGCCACCCCCAGTAGCATCAAAGGGGTGATCCGTTCGCCGAAAAGCAAAAAGCCCCAGAGCATCCCCAAGGGAATGACAATCGCTTTATTGGCATACGCAAAGGCCAAGGGGAATTGCTTTAATACCTGTTGCCAGACGAGGGCGTAGACAAACAACAGGCCCACCACCCCGACGTAAAACAGGCAAAATTCCATCGACAGCAGGTCGTATTGTGCAGCTAGTTTTGCACAAACAGAACTTGCCGAGTAGATCAAAAAGGTCGCGTATAAAAACAGGTACCGCAGTGGTGACTGCTTTTGTTTTTTCGTCTTTGTCTGCATCAGACACCCCTCTTTTCTTGTTGCTCTTTCATTATACTACACCACTCACTTCTCGTCAAACCAATCATCAGACTGTCAAAAACCCTGCATTTTCTTTTTTACAAAAAGATGCTTGCAATTTTACGCAATATTCGATATAATAACAATATCTGCAAAAGTAAATTGGTATAGCCATGAGCAGCTTTTATTTTGACCATGCGTTTCGCATTAAGGCCATACGGACAGCCGGGTCAACCGCCGACCACGACCGCCATGCGGTCGCCTGATCTTTGGGCGTTTTGCTCAACGAAATGTTGGTATCTTATCAACCTTGTGTTAACAGCACATCACACTTGTGAAATGGATCAATAAGAGTAGTAAAAGTAACTTATGCTATATAGACTCTATCCGGATAATCCAAAACAAAAGAGACTACATTATTTCGCAGAAATTTTCTGTGTTCTCTTGTCGTGTCACAAGTGTTGCTGTTTTATGCACACTTGTTTTTTTGTTGCCAAAATGCTTCAAATCTACGACCTTGTACGACTTTAAATCAAAGGGGATTGCCGATGGAAAACAAAATGAAACTGTATGGGTTTAACAACCTCACCAAATCTTTGAGCTTTAACATTTTTGATGTCTGCTATGCAAAAACAGAACGGGAACAGCGCGATTACATCGCTTATATCGATGAACAATACAACTCGGATCGCTTAACCAACATTCTTTACAAAGTCACCGAAATGATCGGGGCAACGGTCTTGAGTGTTTCCAAACAGGACTACGACCCACAAGGGGCGAGTGTCACCTTTATGATTGCGGAGGGGAGCATGGTGCCGATGTCGACCGAAACGGTGGTCGGCCATTTGGACAAAAGTCATGTGACGGTACACACCTATCCGGAGTACCATCCCGATACCTCCATTGCGACCTTTCGTGTCGACATCGACGTTGCCACCTGTGGGGAGATCACCCCATTGTCGACCTTAGATTATCTCATTGGCAGCTTTGATTCCGACATCATCACGATGGACTACCGTGTGCGTGGGTTTACCCGTGATATGATGGGTAAAAAACTGTTTATTGACCATCAAATCACCTCGGTACAGGACTATATTGACAAGGAAACGCTGGCACGTTACGATGCGGTTGATGTCAACGTCTACCAGTCCAATATTTTTCATACCCGTATGCTCATCAAACAACTGGAATTGCAAAACTATCTGTTCAACACCGATATTTACGAACTGCCACCGGTCACTCGACTGGATATTTCCAACAATCTGCATCGTGAGATGATTGAGATTTTCAACGGCAGTAATATTTTTTAGGAGGGGTTTTGATTGCTTTCACAACAAAATGCGCCCATTTACGAAGCGCTGCGCCGTTTTGAGCGGATGCGTGTCGTCCCCTTTGATGTACCGGGACATAAGCGAGGCAAGGGCAATGCAGAACTCACCGAATTTTTGGGTGCCGACTGTATGAGCATGGACGTCAACTCCATGAAGCCACTCGACAACCTCTGCCACCCTGTTTCGGTCATTGCCGATGCGGAAACGCTGGCGGCACAGGCATTCGGTGCGGCTCATGCCTTTTTCATGGTGGGTGGCACCACCTCGGCGGTACAGAGCATGATTCTGTCGGTCTGCAAAGAGGGGGATAAAATCATCCTCCCACGCAACGTGCACCGCAGTGTCATCAATGCCCTCATCCTATGTGGGGCAACCCCCATTTACATCAACCCGCAAACCGATAAGCGGTTGGGGATCTCCTTGGGGATGCGCCTTTCGGATGTCGAAGAGGCCATTCAAAAAAATCCTGAAGCGGTGGCAGTACTGGTCAACAACCCGACCTACTACGGCATCTGCTCCAACCTACAGGGGATTGTCGACCTTGCTCATGCCCATGGCATGAAGGCCTTGGTGGACGAAGCGCACGGTACCCACTTTTACTTTGGTAAGGATCTGCCGTTGTCCGGCATGGCGGCAGGGGCGGATTTTGCCTCGGTCAGTATGCACAAATCGGGCGGCTCGCTCACCCAGAGTTCTTTTTTGTTGGTGGGACAGGATGTCAATGCCGATTATGTGCGCCAGATCATCAACCTGACCCAGACGACCAGTGGGTCGTACCTGTTGCTGTCGAGTTTGGATCTATCCCGCAAAAATTTGGCGCTACACGGGGAAGAGATTTTCAAAAAAGTAATGGAATTTTCCGGCTATGCCCGTGATGAAATCAACCAAATTGGCGATTACTATGCCTATTCCAAAGAGCTCATCAACGGCGATACCGTGTATGATTTTGACCCCACAAAACTGTCGATCAACACCATCGACATCGGCCTTGCCGGCATTGAGGTGTACGACATTTTGCGGGATGAATATGACATTCAGGTGGAGTTTGGCGACATTGGCAATATTTTGGCCTACATTTCGGTGGGGGATCGTCCTCGGGACATTGAGAGGCTGGTCAGTGCATTGGCAGAAATTCGTCGTCGCTACAAGCGAGACAAGGGGGGCATGTGGGTGCTTGAATACATCAACCCACAGGTGGCCTGTTCGCCAAAGCAGGCGTTTTACGCCAAAAAGCAGTCGTTGCCGATCGGCAGTACCGCAGGGCAGGTCTGTTCGGAATTTGTCATGTGCTACCCACCCGGCATTCCGATTTTGGCTCCCGGTGAGCGCATCACCGAAGAGATTTTAACCTACATTGAGTACGCCAAAGAAAAAGGGTGTTTTTTGACAGGGCCTGAGGATCTGGAAATTGAATACCTCAACGTATTGGTGTCACCATAAAAAAGAACGTTACCGTCGTCTGGCCTTACCTGTACAGGCGACAGATAGGAGGGGATTATGCAGCTCTGGTTTACCGAACGACACACCAAAAATGCAAAGTTTTCCATTAAAGTGGATCGACAGCTTTACAGCGGTCGCAGTGATTTTCAGCGTGTTGATGTCTTTGAATCCAAAGAATTCGGACGTTTTTTGACGTTGGACGGCTACATGATGTTGACCGAAAAGGACGAATTCATCTACCACGAAATGATCACCCATGTGGCGATGGCGGTACACCCGAAAGTCAAACGGGTGCTCATCATCGGTGCCGGTGACGGTGGGGTGGTCAGAGAATTGACCCGTTACGATTCCGTCGAGCATATCGATCTGGTCGAAATTGATGAATTGGTGGTGGAGGTTTGTAAAAAGCACCTGCCACAGACCGCTTGCAGTCTGTCTGACAAACGGGTACACATTTACTTTGAGGATGGATTGAAGTACATTCGCCATCATGAAAACGAATATGACCTCATCATTGTCGACTCGACCGATCCATTCGGGCCGGGTGAGGGGCTCTTTACCAAAGAGTTTTACGGCAACTGCTACAAGGCACTCAAAAAGGATGGCATCATGGTCAATCAGCATGAAAGCCCCTTTTACGACAACGATGCAGTGGCGATGCAACGCGCCCACAAGCGTATTGTCGAGTCCTTCCCGATCAGTAAGGTCTACCAAGCACATATTCCGACCTATCCGTCGGGACACTGGCTGTTTGGGTTTGCCTCCAAGACCTATCACCCCACCAAGGATTTCAATCCAACCGATTGGAACAAACGAGGACTGCGCACCCATTACTACAACACCAACCTGCATTTGGGTTGTTTTGCGCTACCAAATTATGTAGAGGAGTTGTTGCGTGATGTGGAATAAAAATGTGGAAACTTTTTTGAGCTGTGATGTCGACTATCAAACGGCGACCCATGTGCTGTTTGGTGCGCCCTTTGACTCGACGACCTCTTACCGACCGGGGACACGCTTTGCCAGTCGCACCATGCGTGCCGAATCCTATGGACTGGAAAGTTATAGCCCCTATCAGGATCGTGACATCACCGATTATGCGGTGTTTGATGGCGGTGACTTGGAACTGCCGTTTGGCAGTGTGGAAGAGGCGTTGTCGATGATTCAAGCGGCGACAGCGACCATCCTATCAGATGGGAAATGCCCCGTGATGATCGGTGGGGAACATCTCGTGACGTTGGGAGCGGTGCGTGCCGTGGCCGCACAGTACCCCGA
>CAYJIM010000028.1:0-16789 GCA_964370215.1 uncultured Oscillospiraceae bacterium | reverse complement strand
CCGTCCATCTTCCCCGGTACCGGCACGCCGGAAGCCGGTGGGGTGACCTTTACCGAATTGCTCACCGCCATCCAAAAGGTCGCAACCCTCAACATTGTCGGCTGTGACCTCAACGAGCTGTCACCGCCCTATGACGCCAGTGGGGTGTCCACCGCTGTGGCGTGTAAGGTTTTGAGAGAATTACTACTTGCCTTACAGGCGTGAGACCGTCAAAAAACCAGCAACCGCACGATAGATAGATTGATCATGATTGATAAAGGAGAATTTACTATGAAAGCTTTGATCATCGGGTGTGGCGGCGTCGCTTCCGTCACCATTCACAAATGTTGCCAAAACCCTGACATCTTCTCGGAAATCTGCATTGCATCACGCACCAAATCAAAATGCGATGCGCTCAAAGAAAAGTTGCAAGGGGGCAAAACAAAAATTTCCACCGCACAGGTGGATGCTGACAACGTCGACCAACTGATTGCCCTCATCCAAGATTTCCAACCGGAAATCGTCATCAACTTGGCATTGCCGTACCAAGACCTCACCATCATGGACGCCTGCCTTGCCACCAAAACCCATTACCTCGATACCGCAAACTACGAGCCGTTGGATACTGCGAAATTTGAGTACAAATGGCAATGGGACTACCGTGAGCGCTTTGAAAAAGCAGGCATCACCGCCATTCTCGGCTGTGGATTTGACCCGGGGGTCACCGGCATCTTCTCCGCTTATGCGATGAAACACGAGTTTGATGAAATTCACGAAATTGACATCCTCGATGCCAATGCCGGCGACCACGGTTACCCATTTGCCACCAACTTCAATCCGGAAATCAACATCCGTGAAGTATCGGCAAACGGCAGTTATTGGGAAAATGGGCAATGGGTGGAAACCGAACCGATGGAAATCAAACGTGTCTATAACTTCCCTGAAATCGGCGAAAAAGACATGTATCTGTTGCATCATGAAGAATTGGAATCGCTTGCGTTGAACATCAAAGGCATTCGCCGTATCCGCTTCTTTATGACCTTTGGACAAAGCTATCTGACCCACCTCAAATGCTTAGAAAACGTCGGCATGACCGCCATTGAACCGATTGAATTTGAAGGCAAACAAATTGTACCGCTGCAATTCTTGAAAGCAGTACTGCCGGATCCGGCATCCTTGGGTCCTCGCACCCACGGCAAAACCAACATCGGTTGTATCTTCAAAGGGGTCAAAGACGGCAAAGACAAGGTGTACTACCTCTACAACGTCTGTGATCACCAAGAATGCTATGAAGAAGTTGGCTCGCAGGCCATTTCCTACACCACCGGTGTACCGGCAATGATCGGTGCGATGATGCTCTTGACCGGCAAATGGAAAAAACCGGGGGTTTACAACGTCGAAGAATTTGATCCGGATCCGTTCATGGACGCACTCAACGAGTGGGGTCTGCCATGGCAGGAAACCCACACCCCTGATTTGGTGGACTAGCCGATGAGTAGCCTTTATCCGATCCTTGATCCGCAAACGGTGGAAGTGCTCAAAACAGCACCCACCCCTTGCTATGTCATCGACGAGAAAAAATTAACAGAGAACGCCAAAACCTTACGTGCCGTCGCCGATGCGGCAGGCTGTAAGGTGCTGTTGGCGCAAAAGGCGTATTCCGCCTTCGCCACCTACCCGCTATTGGCACAATACCTAGACGGGACAACCGCCAGTGGCCTGTATGAGGCAAAGCTCGGGTTTGAGGAATTTGGCAAGGAGACGCATGTCTTTTGTGGCGCCTATCCGCCGGAGCAGATCGAGGAGCTGACCCGCATTTGCGGTCATATGATTTTCAATTCCCTCAGCCAATGGGAACGCTTTTCAAAAACCGCCCGTGACGCAGGGGTTTCCTGTGGATTGCGGATCAACCCCGAACATTCCACCCAAGAGGGGGGCATTTACGACCCTTGCTCGACGGGTTCTCGCTTGGGGATCACGAGAGACAAGTTGGGCGACACCCTGCCGGACGGAGTGGAAGGGTTACACTTTCACACCCTGTGCGAACAAGGGGCAGAACCGCTGGTGGAGACCCTTGTCGCAGTGGAAGAAAAGTTTGGGTGTTTTTTCAAACAACTCAAATGGTTGAACCTCGGGGGTGGACACCACATCACCCGTCCCGATTACAACCGTCAATTGCTCATCGACACCATCCTGTCGCTCAAATCACGGCATGACTTAGAAGTGTATATTGAGCCGGGTGAGGCGGTGGCATTGCGTGCCGGTTACCTTGTCACCACGGTGCAGGATGTGTTTGAAAATGGCATGGGTGTGGCGATTTTGGATACCTCTGCTGCCTGCCACATGCCGGATGTACTGGAAATGCCCTATCGCCCACCGCTGTTTGACAGTGGGGAAGCAGGGGAAAAGCCATACACCTACCGACTGGGTGGGCCGACCTGCCTTGCCGGTGACATTTTGGGAGACTATTCCTTTGACTGCCCATTGCAATTGGGCGACAAGCTGATTTTGGAGGATATGGCGATTTATTCGATGGTGAAAAACAACACCTTCAACGGCATGCCCCTGCCCTCTATTCAGTTGTTGACGGAACAAAATACCCTGACCTGCCTGCGTGCCTTTGATTATCATAATTTTAAAACACGCTTGAGCTAAAATTTCCAGACCCTCGAAAAAACCGCAACCGAAAACAAGGTGAGCCATGTCGCTCACCTTGTTTCTTTCTGTGTCACTGCACCTTGCAAATTTCGTTCATATACTTAGTGTATTACTCTCTCATTTGCAAGGTTTGTTCCTTGACTTGCGAATTTTTGGACGCTCTGGCAGAACGTTCAGAAAACCGCAATCGAAAACCGATCAGCCATATGGTTGATCGGTTTTTTGTGAGGGGTTCTTTTGGTGGGCTATCCTCGATCGTCCTTGTCGTAAATGGCGACGATATAGGGGTGGTTTTCGTCATAGGTGGTGAGGGGTTTGGGGTTGGCGATTTGAGTGCAGGGGCGCACTTCTTTGCCGATGGTGCCGTCAAAAAAATCCCCAAGGGCTGTACGGAAAGGCTGCATTTCCTGCAACAGATCGGCAGCAATATCGGGCAGTTGATGGATCAGGTTGTGTGCTTCCTCCACGTCTGCCTTTAAATCAAACAGCAACATGGGGTCGTGGTAAAACCCGACACGTTTGCCGTCACCTTCGGTGGTGTCTCCGACCAGTAGTTTATATCGGCCTTTGCGGATGCCGGCAAGGTAGTAGTCAAAGTAGTAAGCGAAGGTTTCCCGCAAGGGAAGATCTTGCCCGTAAAACATCTTTGAAATATCCACCCCATCAATGGGTGAAGCACTCAGTGGGGCATCCAACAGCGTGGCAAAGGTGGGGAGCAGATCGATGTGACTTGCCATGTTGTCGATCTCCACGCCTTGTGGCAGGTGCCCGTGCCAATGGGCGATGAACGGAACCCGAAATCCCCCTTCATAACAGGAAAATTTTTCTCCACGCAAGGGATGATTAGAAGCACCATCCTTGCCACGCGACCCGTTGTCAGAGGTGAAGATGATGAGAGTGTTTTCATAAAGCCCCAGTGACTTTAACTCATGGAGCAATGCACTGACCGACCAGTCGATGCCGGAAACACAAGCGCCAAAATCGCCGTTGCGACTCTCTCTCAAAAAACGTTCCTGCTCATATAAGGGAAGATGGACGTGCATATGGGCAAGGTAGAGAAAAAAAGGCGTTTGCTCCGCTGCACTCTTTTGGATAAACTCGATGGATTTTTCCACATAGCGCTCGGTCAATCCCGCTTGGTCGGGTTGCTGTTGGAACACCTTTTGACCACGAATCAAGGGGAGCGGAGGAAGGTGCTCACCCGACTTGCGCGCCTGCCTGCCCATGTCATTGCTGTAGGGCAGTCCGTAATAGTCGTCAAACCCAAATTGTAGCGGCAGGGTGTCTTCGTGGTCGCCACAATGCCACTTGCCGACGAGCATGGTGTTGTACCCTGCGTTTTTAAACAGCCGTGGCATGGTGAATTCCGACTTGTTCAGCCCTGTTTTGGCACCGGGGAAAAGGACAAGGGGCATTTGTACCCGTTGGGCATAGCACCCTGTCATCAAGGATGCCCGGGAGGGGGTACAGATGGAGGAACTGGCATAAAAACTGTTGAACTTGACACCGGTTTTTGCCAAATGGTCAATGGTGGGGGTGTCGTTCAACCTCGAACCATAACAACCGAGATCCCCATACCCCAAATCGTCACAGTTGATGAGTAGGACATTTGGTTTCATGTGGTGCACCTCAACTTTCTGTCACAGCAGATCACTGCTGTATGCTCTATTTTGTAAGATAACGCATAAGGTCTAAACGTTGGTACTGTTCTTTTGGGGCATCGTTTTGTTGCATGAGTTGCACCATTTGCATGCACAGACGCTCCTCTATTTCAGGGTCAGTGATGGGACGCTCCTGCTTTGGGTCGACAGCCAAGTCATACAGGGTATGGGCATACTGTAGGGTGCGACCACCGGTCAACCCGCTATCGGCGATGATGCGCATGGTTTTGGTCCCCTTGGTAAAGGAGAAGGGGTCTGCCAGTGTCATGGTGCGCATCTCTTTTACACTGTAAAGGGTACGCATGTGGGTGGGCATTTGGGTATAGTCGTAGAGTGGGGTGTTGTCCTGACAAGGTGCCCGCATGTAGACATATCGCCCGTCGGTGATGTTGACCTGTGCCCCGTGCAGACCAAACAAGCCTGCCTCTC
Organism: uncultured Oscillospiraceae bacterium; assembly: GCA_964370215.1. Taxonomy (GTDB): domain Bacteria; phylum Bacillota; class Clostridia; order Oscillospirales; family Ruminococcaceae; genus Massiliimalia. The sequence goes on along the minus strand of CAYJIM010000028.1, from coordinate 12,062 downwards.
GGATGGGGGTGTCGTCTACCAAAACCTGTTTTAAGGGGTGCCCCTGCATGTCAGGTGGGATGGGTGTGTCAAAAAAGTCCAAGAGGGTGGGGGCAAGGTCGATGGTTTGTACCAAAGACGTTCGACGCTGTCCCTGTACTTTTACCCGTGGATCCCAGACAAAGAGCGGGGTGTGGGCAATTTCATTGTAAAAGGGATGGATGGTTTTTGCCCAACAATCGTGCTCACTGAGTAAAAATCCGTGGTCGGTGTTGACAATGAGCATGGTGTCCTCCCACATGTGGTGGCTGTCCATATAGTCGAGTAGTTTCCCCAAATACCGATCGCACATCGAAAGTAGGGCAGCATACTCAAAGCGACAATGCTGTACTGCCTCACGTGGTTCGGTGACCTTGCCGTAAGGGGGCCAGTCAAATTGTTTTCCTTGATAGTCGTGGGGATACAATTCCTTGTAGCGTTGCATGCTGTAAAATGGCTCATGCGGATCAAAGGTTTCGAGGTGTAAAAACCAGTTGTCTTCCTCTCTGTTGGCCTCTAAGAATTCAAAGCCTAAAGAGAAGACCTTTGCCTGTGGTTGCTCCTCTTCTGTTTGAATGTACTGCCTGTTCACCACATCTTGACGCAGGGAGATCCCGTAATGATCCGGCATCTGCACCTTGCCGACTTGTCCTTTCCAATAATCGCCCTCCTGCCCACGCACCGCTTCCCATGTGTTGTAGCGATGATGGTAGGTCGCCCCGCCGTCTTCCCAGTAATGTTGGTGGTCGCTGATCAAATGGGTGTACACGCCGTGTTCTTTCAGCAGTTGTGGCATCGAGTCGTCGTAGGGCTCTAAAGGCCCCCAACTGTTGTGCAAAAAATTGTATCGACCGGTGTGCAACTCCCGCCTTGCCGGCATACAGGGTAAACTTGCGGCATAGCTGTTGTCAAAGGTGACACAGCGATCTGCCAAACGCCTAAAATTTTCAGTGTGTGTCCAGTCACAGCCATAGGGCGACAGCATGTGGCGATTGAGCGAGTCGAACATCAGCATGATCGCTTTCATAAAAACACCTTCTTTCTACCGGATTGGATGCGACCGATCTAGTTTTTCATCCCCGTTGTGGCAATGCCCTGTACAAAGGATTTTTGCGCAAAAGCATAGACCAAAATCATGGGGAGGATGGAAACAAGGGTTGCCGCCATCAACCAGTTGTATTGGGTGCCCGTACTGCCCTTGAACATTTGCAGACCGAGTTGCACCGTGTACATGTCTTGCGAAGAAGTCATGATCAACGGATAGAAAAAGTCGTTCCAAACCGACACTGCTTTGAAGATGGTGAGGGTTGCCAAAATGGTTTTGGACATCGGCAGGAAGATGTAAAAATACGCTTTGATGGGGCCACAGCCATCGATGCGTGCCGCTTCGTCCAGTGCGGAGGGGAAGGAAATGTAAAACTGACGGCAGAGAAAGATGCCGAAGGAACCGGAGGCCGCCGGTAGAATCATCGAGGCGAAGGTGTCCAACAGTCCCGATCCACCGCTGCCAAACAGGTCGTTGCCACCCACCAACGGAAAGTTTTTCATCATCAAAAACTGTGGAATGATGATCGACTGTGGAGAGACCATCAATCCCACCAAAATGAGGATGAAGAGCAGGTTTTTGCCCTTAAAGCGTAACCGTGCAAAGGAGTATCCTGCAATGGAGTTGATGAACAGGCTGACCACCACCGTGACAAAAGTCAAGATAAAGCTGTTGCGGTAGCACAAGAACCAGTCCACCATCTCAAAGGCGGCTTGAAAGTTTCCGGTATAGGTGAAGCTGTTGGGCAGCCAACTAAAACTCATCGCCGAGACTTCAGGGTCGGTTTTAAAGGCGGTGATGAAGATGATGTAAATGGGAATCATGGTGGCGACGGCGAGGAAGAGCAACAGAAAAAACTTCAATCCAACGCGTCTTTCACGCAAACGATTATGAGAGCTCATCACGATTCCCCTTTCCATATTTAAAGTTGATCATGGTGATGACCAGTACAATGAGCAACAGGATGACCGCTTGGGAAGAGGCATAACCCATTTTATAATACAAAAATCCGTTGCTGTAAATTTGGTGTGCAATGGTGGTGGTGGAGTTGACAGGGCCACCGCCGGTCATGATCAACACCTGCCCAAACACCTGAAAGGAACGAATGCAGGCATTGACAAAGACGAAGAAGATGGATGGGGCAAGAAGCGGTACGGTGATGAACCGAAATTGTCCCCATTTGCCAACACCGTCAATCGATGCCGCTTCATACAAATCCTGTGGGATTGCCTGTAAGCCAGCCAAAAAAATGACCATGTTGTAGCCAACGGTTGCCCAGATGCTGGTGATGGCGACTGAGATCATCGCCAGTGCCGGATCGCTCAACCACTGCACCGCATCCAGTCCCATCATGCGCAGTGTTGTATTGAAAAGACCGGCATTGGTGTCCATCAGATAGAGCCACGCCATCGACACCGCCACCATCGAGATGATGTTCGGTAGATAAAACACCGTGCGAAAAATCCCTTTCCCTGCAATGTTGTTGTTCAACAGTACTGCGAGGCCAAGGCCGATGACCATGGTCGGGAGAATGGTGTATAGCCCGAATAGGATGGTGTTGCCGACACTCTTCAAAAAGACAGCATCCTGCAATAGAGCGACATAGTTGGAAAACCAGACAAAGTTTGCGGTGGAAAAGTTGTAATCGGTGAAGGACATGGCGATCGTCCACCCGATGGGAATGAGGATAAACACCAGATATAAAATGTACGCAGGAGCAATCAGAAGATACCCTGCCGTCTGCTCGGGATTGCGTTTGGCGCGTTTTTTGACTGCTCCCGACATAATTTTCACTCCTTTTTCAACAGTTGAAGGGGGTTATTGTGTGGCAACGCCATTCCAAGCGGTTTCGGCGGTGGCAAGTGCATCTGCCGATGGGGTGCCGTAAAATGGTTCTTGGATGGCGGTTCTCAAATGGGTGACCGCTTCGGTGAATCCGCCAAATGGGGTGAAGCAGTAGGCGTTTGCCAACGAACTTGCAAGTACAACATTTTCAAATTCTTCATTTTGTGCGATGTAGGCGTCCTGTAGAGAAATACGTGCAGGATATGCCGAACGGACAGTCATATGGGTTTCCCAAGATTCCACCGACCACATGTGCAGGAGCAGGTCGACCGATTCTTCGAGATGCTCACCGGCAGGATTGACACAGAAGTAGTCACCGATCAATAGCGTGCTACAGTTGTTGGTGACAATGCCGATTTGGTCGGGGAAGGTGGCGTCGAGCATGGCGTAGTCGCCTTCAGCACCGATGGCCATGGCGGCAACCCCTTGGGTCAAACCGTTGTCGGACGCTGCCGCATCCTGTAGTGAGATGTAGCCGTCTTCATAAAGGGTGACCATGCTGTCCCAAGCGGTGGTGGCGGCATCGGTATTGAAGGCAGCGGTGGAGTCATCGTTCCACAGGGCATAGTCGGGGTCAACCATCGAGGCGGTGACAAACAGCTGTTGTTCTGCATTGGTGGCATACGCCAAACTCAACCCATACATGGAGGTCGTATCACCTTCCATCACCGTCATTTTGGCAATCAAACTTTCAAAATCTGCGAGCGAATCGATGGTCAAATCGTCCTCGGTTACGCCATTGGCAGCGGCGATGTCCTTGCGGTAGTAGATGACACGGGTTGCCGGCATGAACAAGCCATAGGTGCTGCCACCACTTTTTCCGATGTCTAAAATGTTTTGTTGAATGTCGTCGAGCCCATCCCAATCAGCAGGGATGTAATCGTCCAGTGCCAGTAGATTGTCACCTTCGAGCAGGGTGCCGAATTGCCCGTACCCACTCATAAAGACGTCAGGGCCGGTGCCACCCAAAATGCCGGTGGTGAGTTTGGTAAAATATTCACTCCAAGAGATGTAGGTGATTTCCACATTGTTGCCGCTCTCTGCGGTGTAGGCATCAAAAATGGTGCTGTAGGCTTCGTCCGAAACGCCGTCGCCGGTACCTGCGATCCAAACATTCATGTCAAGTCCTGTGGCATCATCGGTGGATTCTTCAGACTCCGGCTCATCAGCGGTGGAAGCGCTTACATTTTCGCCGTCAGCAGTGCCTTCCGTGGGAGTGGTCGCTTCGCCACAAGCGGCAAGAGACAACAACATTGAGGTGCTCAAAAGACCGACTAAGATTTTTTTCATGGTAGTTTTCATGGTGAACGCTCCTATCATTGCTTAATTTGGGTGGATAAAATGGGTAGCACTTGCTGTAAGCGCTTACAATAATGTCAGTATAGCACTAAAATAACAGCATGTCAACAGTTTTTCTATTTATTTTCAATAGTTTTGTGAAAATCACCTTACTTGACGAATATCGGATCCCGCGCTATAATAAAGGTGGAATTGATAAAATATGGCAAAAGGAGGGATTGTTTTGAAGGTGGAACCGACCATTTATGATATTGCCAAAGAGTGCGGCTTATCGATCGCAACGGTATCCCGTGTGATGAATCAATCCGGCAGCTTTTCAAAAAAGTCGCAGGAAAAAGTGGATCATGCCATGCAAAAACTGGGGTATGCGCCCAGCAAGTCGGCACGCAGTTTAGCGAACAAAAGAACCAATACGTTGGCGCTGGTGTTCTCCCATATCAGTGCCAACGGCCTGCGTGAAAACAGCGAATACACGGTGGAGTTTTTGAATGGTGTCATTGAACGTGCGCATAAATATGAATATAGTGTACTGATCAGCAGTCAAGCAACAGGGCAAATCAGTGAAAATTTCTTTGCGCAAAATGCAGTGGATGGGTTGATCATCACCGATCTGCAGGACAACGATGCAGTGATTGAAAATTTTATCAAACGAGGACAGCCGGTGGCTTACATCGGACAGCAATTGGACTGTGACCCGATTGGCTGCAACATTTACGGCGGCTTTTTGCAGTACAAAAAAGAAATTTTCACCCACCTGTATCAGAAAGGGATAGAGCGGGTGTTGGTCATGCACGGGGACGAGGACCAGAGCAAGCACTTTACCGTTTGGGTGGATCAGGCAGTAACGGAGTTTTATGAGGAACACCCTGACATTGATCCTGCCGTGTATCAGCTGATTGTCAGTCACCATGTCAACCGCACCACCTTTTTTGACACCATTGGAAAGGCCCTGCAAAGCGACACCCCACCGCAGGCAATTGTGTTGGATGGCAGTCACTTTGCCATGGATCTGTTTTACACCTTGGCGTCTCAAGGGCTGCAGGTGCCACAGGACATTTCGATTGTCACGGTGTGTCATCGCCGCAACTTCGGGGAAAGCACCGAACCTAGAATCACCACACTATATGTCAATGCACGTGAGATGGGCAGGCGTTGTGTCGATTTTTTATTGCAACAAATCGATGGATCTGATCAGGAGATTTGTCGCAATGTTGCCTATGAGTTGATTGAAAGGGATTCTGTCAAGTCCTTTTAAGGGGCGGGTTGCATGACTGTGTGCAACTTTTTTTCGATTGGAACGGGGTAGTGAAAGGGTTTTTGCCCGCAACAACCACCGAATCGGAAAGGAGTTTTTATGGAATCTTTACTACAATTTTTCACCCAAGGATTGGGGATCGCACAACAGCCATCACGAGAATGGGGGATCAGGGTCGCTTTGTCTGCCATTTTTGCAGGGGTGTTGCAGTTTTTGGACTTGATGGCGGTGTCGCTCCTGCTACTACTGTTTGTCATGATATGTGATTACGCAACCGGCATGATTGCTGCGTGGGTGAACAAAACGCTGTCTAGCAAGACAGGCCTGCTCGGCATTGTCAAAAAGCTCTGTTATTTTTTTGCCATCTTTGCCGCAGCCGGTATCGATTGGTTGATCGGGCAGGCGTTACAAGGGGTGTCAATTTCCCTACCGATCCCCTTGGCTACCTTGGTGCTCTTTTGGTTTGTCATCAACGAGGTGCTCAGCATTCTGGAAAACCTCTGTCAAATTGGTGTGCCACTGCCCACCTTTTTTAAAACCATCGCCGACCGTTTGAAGGTGCAGGTGGAGGAACAGGGGAAATTGCCAAAATAAAGCATCGATTGTAAACCTTACTTGTTTTTATTTGGTTGACATTGTTGGTTTGATTTGTTACAATGACAACGACGTCAAACAACCATGGAAAAAAGTGAGGACAATCAGCATGAAACAACAACGATTTTCAGTCGCACAACTGACACAGATGGCACTGTTGGTGGCATTATTGGTGGTGTCCGGATTTATCCGCATCCCGTTGCCATTTACCCCCACACCGATCACGGCACAGACCTTGATCATCAATTTGATCGCCATTTTGCTTTTACCGTCCCAAACGGCGATGACTATCGGGACCTATCTTGCGTTGGGATTGATCGGTTTGCCAATTTTTGGTGGATCGGGTGGGATCGGTTATTTTGCAGGGCCGACCGGCGGGTACCTTGTCGGGTATCTGGTTGGTGGTATATTGATGAGCGTGGTATATCATCGATTACAACAGCGAAAAGAGCGCCCCGTGTTGTGGGCAGCGCTGACCACTGTGCTGGTCGGTATGCCGGTCATCTACCTGTTGGGATCGATTTGGATGAGTGTGGTGATGCAAACGACGGTGGTTGCAACCATCCTTACCGCCATCCTGCCGTACATTTTGGGCGACCTGTCAAAATGTGCCGCTGCCATTGTATTGGCAGTCCCCATTCAAAAAGCATTGAAGCGGGCAAATGTGACCCCACACAAAGTGGCGGAATAATATTCACCCTGCGGACATGGCAAGCCATGTCCCTACAGGCTAAACTTGATGGGAATGATAAAAAGAGCGAAGTCGTAAAATTCTTACGACTTCGCTCTTTTTTGATGCTGTTTTTATAGAATACGCAGGCGGATAACGCCGTCAATGGCGGACAGTTGTTCCAATGCCGATGCCTTGACGGTGTCGTTGGTGTCGATCATAGTGTATGCAAAGTTGCCACGCGACTGGTTGAGCATATTTTCAATGTTCACGCCGTTGTCCGAGCAAGCAGTGGAGATCTGTGCCAGCTGTGCCGGAATGTTTTTATGGATGATGCAGACACGGTTTTTCCCACTGCGTGCCATAGTGGCATTGGGGAAGTTGACCGAGTTGATGATGTTGCCGTGCTCGAGGTACGCTTGCACCTGTTTGACTGCCATTTTCGCACAGTTGTCTTCCGATTCCGGTGTCGAAGCGCCAAGGTGCGGGAAGGCAACCACGCCGTCGACCCCGATTTGGTCGTCGTTTGGAAAGTCGGTGACGTAACAGTTGACTTTGCCGTCTTTCAAAGCCGTCAAAATGTCATCGCTGTGTACCAGCTCGCCACGTGCAAAGTTCAAAATACGCACGCCGGTTTTCATCGAAGCGATGGTCGACGTGTTGATCATACCACGGGTTTCGCTGTTGCAAGGGATATGTAAGGTGATGTAATCACATTTTTCATAAATTTCAGCAAGGGATTTTGTGTTTTTGACGTTGGCAGAAAGCCCCCAAGCAGCATCGATGCTGATGAACGGGTCGTACCCCATAACATTCATGCCGAGCGCTGCTGCGGCATTGGCAACCAGTACCCCGATGGCGCCCAGACCGACAACCCCCAAGGTTTTACCGGTGATTTCAGGGCCGACAAAAGCGGATTTTCCCTTTTCGACGAGTTTGCCAACCGCATCGCCTTCGCCTTTGAGGGTTTTGACCCATGCCATCGAATCGACCACTTTACGAGAGGAGATCAAAAGCGACAACAGCACCATTTCTTTCACCGCATTGGCATTTGCCCCCGGTGTGTTGAAGACGACGATGCCCTGTTCTGCACAGGATTCCACCGGAATGTTGTTGACACCGGCACCTGCTCTGACAATGGCCTGTACCGATTTGTTGAATGTCATGTCGTGCATCGACGCGGAGCGCACCAAAATGGCATCCGGTGCGACCATGCCCTCGCCGTAGCTGTAGCGGTCTTGGTTGAAAAGATCCAATCCGATGGCAGAAATTTTATTGAGCAGTTCAATTTGATACATAGTTTGTCACCTTTCTTTTGTAAAATAGTAAAATGAATGTCAAACGTTGGTGGCTATGCAAGATTTTTCGCTTCAAACGCTTTCATAAAGTCGACGAGCGCTTGCACCCCTTCCATCGGCATCGCATTGTAGATGGAGGCACGCATACCACCAACCGAACGGTGTCCTTTGAGGTTGTGCAGTCCTGCCGCTTTTGCCTCTTTGACAAATTTGGCATCCAGATCGTCGGAACCTGTGACAAAGGGAACATTCATCAAGGAACGATCCTCTTTGCGGACGGTGCCGCTGAATAATTTACTTTCATCCAGAAAATCATAGAGAATGGCAGCTTTTTTCTCGTTGTATTCCTTCATGGCGGTCAATCCACCTTGTTTTTTGAGCCATTGGAATACCTTGCCACAAATGTAAATGCCGTATGCCGGCGGGGTGTTGTACATCGACCCGTTGTCGGCATGGATTTTGTATCGGAGCATGGTAGGGGTGCCGGCGAGCACCTCTTCACCGATCAAATCATCACGGATGATGACGATGGTGACACCAGCAGGGCCGATGTTTTTTTGTGCACCACCGAAGAGCATGGCGTATTTTGTGACGTCCACCGGTTCGGAAAGGAAGCAAGAGGAAACGTCGGAAATGAGGTCTTTGCCTTTGGTGTTTGGCAGGGTGTGGAATTTGGTGCCGTAAATGGTGTTGTTTTCGCAGATGTAGACATAGTCTGCATCGTCGGAAATGGCAAGGTCGCTACAATCCGGTAGGTAACTGAAGGTTTTGTCTTCCGAAGTGGCAATTTTGTTGGCAGTGCCGTACAGCTTGCCCTCCTGCCATGCTTTTTTTGCCCATTGGCCGGTGACAATGTAGTCGGCAACTTTGTTTTTCATCAAGTTCATCGGAATCATGGCGAATTGCTGGGAAGCCCCTCCCTGTAAAAACAGTACGCGGTAATTGTCCGGGATATTCATCAACTCACGCAAATCCGCTTCTGCGGTGTCGATGATTTGTTGATATTCTTTAGAGCGATGGCTCATCTCCATGACGGACATGCCACTTTGTTCATATTCTAGCATTTCTGCTGCCGCCCCCGCTAGTACTTCTTGTGGCAATACTGCCGGTCCTGCTGAAAAGTTGTAAACTCTACTCATGTCGATCCCTCCATTTATTTTACTGGCTACTGTGATAATAATCATGGGTCATTCTCTTTAATTATAGCAACTTTACAGCATTAGTCAACTATTACGGCAAAGTTTCTGGAAATTTTGTGTTTTTTACAAAGACAATTGTATCTGATTTGAAAACAGTGTATAAAATTACCGAAAAGAGGAACACTTCAAATAGACGTTTACCCGTTGCAGGATAAGGAAGAAGTTTGGCACAAAAAGAAAGGAATGATTTTATGGAAAATCGAGTACCGGAAAATAAGAAAAAATCGCAGAATCGCGGATTTTATATCGCCCTCATCGCTTGCCTGTTGGCATTGGGTGGTGCGGTGTACATCGGCATGGGCGGTGTACTGGATCAAATGGAGAGCGAAACGTTAGAAAACACCACTTCATTGGAGGAGAACACAGCAGTAGTACCGCCGACAGTAGAAGCGCCGGTGGAAGAGTCTGCTCCCGTTGTCAATGAGGTAGAGGAAGAGATTATCGAAACACCGGTGGAAGAACCTGTTGTGGCAGAAGTGCCACAAGAAACGGCTCCGGTTAACACCACGCCGGCAGAGCCGCCGGTATTCGCCTTACCGATTGAAGGAGAAGTGTTAAACCCCTTTAGCAATGGCGAACTGGTCAAGTCCAAAACGCTCAATGAATGGCGCACCCACAATGGGGTGGATATTGTAGCAGCACCCAACAGCCCTGTCAAAGCGATGGCAGACGGCGTGGTGGAAGCAGTGGAGGAGGATCCGCTGTGGGGGATTTGTGTGACGATCAGCCATGAGGCGGGGTTCCAGTCGATCTATCGCGGCTTGAAAGCAAACCCAGAGGTCAAAGTGGGCGATCAAGTGGTGATCGGTGGGATGATTGGATATGTCGGCAACACCGCAGAAGCGGAAATCGCCGAGGACAGTCATTTACACTTTGAAGTGAAAAAAGATGGCAGTTATATTGACCCGATGTCAATGGTTGAATAGAAGGATGGTGGGATCGTCCCTGGTACCAAATGAAATTTGGGCGAAAACATGCGGACGACCACAGGTCGCCCCTACCGTTCGATTGCACGGTGACCGTCACCATGTATCAAAAATAAAATAGATTTCAAAAAGTTGCACCGAAGCGTGCAACTTTTTTGCGTGTTGGCAGGATAGGTGAAAAGGAGGTGAAGGAGATGACACAGCGAGAAAAGCGATTTTGTTATTATGTGCATCTGTACAACCACCCAAAGCAGGCGGCGGGTCTTGTGGGGGTCGCACCGTCGCTTGCCGAAGAGACGGCGACCAAGTGGATGTTGCGGGCGGACATTCGTCAACAAATCCAGACCTATGATCGCACGTTGCAGGGGCGTTCGATCTCTGCGATGGTGCGATCGGGACTGGTGCGGTTGGCGTTTGGATCGGATGAAGATGCCTTCCGGTTGGTGCTCTCCAATCGGGAAGAGAAGACAGCGACGCCAACCGGCGATCTGTTTCGGGTCAGTGAAATCAAGCAGGGCAAAGATGGATTGGAACTGAAATTTTACAGCCGTTTTGAGGCACTTTCCATGTTGCTATCACTGGAAAATGAGCATGCCGACAACGCATTGCAGGCACTTTGCGACGCCTTGCAGCCACAAAGTGAGCCGACACAGGAGGGAGAAGGATGACCTTTTCCAAAAAGCAGTTGCAGGCATTGACTTGGTGGACGCAAAACAGCGCGCACCGACAGTGCGATGCCATCATCTGTGATGGTGCGGTCAGGGCAGGTAAGACGATGGTGTTGTCCCTTTCCTTTGTGCTGTGGGCGATGACCACCTTTCAACAGGAAAGTTTTGCCCTTTGTGGAAAAACCATCACCGCACTCAGGCGCAATTTGGTGGTACCACTGGTGGCACGTTTGCAGGCACTGGGCTTTCAGGTGACGGAGCGCACTTCAAAAAACTACCTCGACATCACGTGTGGTGGCAGGCGCAATCGCTTTTACTTATTTGGTGGCAAAGATGAAGGGTCGGCGGCTCTCATTCAAGGGATGACTCTTGGGGGCATTTTATTGGATGAGGTGGTGCTCATGCCACGCAGTTTTGTCGAACAGGCATTGGCACGTTGTTCGGTGACGGGGTCAAAATTTTGGTTCAACTGCAACCCCCAGCACCCCTACCATTGGTTTTACACCGAATGGATTCAAAAGGTGCAGGAAAAAAAGACCCTTTATCTGCACTTTACGATGGCGGACAATCCGAGCCTGACAAAGGCAATTGTACGGCGGTATGAATCGCTCTATAGTGGCAGTTTTTACAGGCGGTTTGTGCTGGGGGAATGGGTGGTGACGGCAGGACTTGTCTATCCACAATTTTGTGAAGAAACGCTCGTGTTTGACGAGATCCCTTCCTGTAGTCGCTTTGTGGTGTCCTGTGATTACGGCACGGTCAACCCCACGTCGATGGGACTGTGGGGAGAATGCGAGGGGCGTTGGTGCCGTTTGGCGGAATACTACTACGACGCCCGTGCCGAAGGGGCGCAAAAAACCGACGAGGAGTACTATCGTGCCATGCAACAACTGGTGGGGGATCGGGTAGTGGAGTCGGTGGTGGTCGACCCTTCTGCCGCTTCTTTCATCGCCTGTATCAGGCGACATGGGCGGTTTGTGGTACTGCCTGCCAACAACGAAGTGCTTGCCGGCATTCGACAGGTGTCGGAGGCACTGCACAGCAAAAAGATTTTTTTCCACCGCAGTTGTACCGACTGTTTGCGTGAATTTTCGCTGTACCGCTGGGCAGAATCGGTGCAAAAAGACACCCCACTCAAGGTGCATGACCATGCAATGGACGATGTGCGCTACTTTGTGTCCACCATTCTCTATCGTGCACAATCCCCGTTTTTTGTACAGAGCACCGAACGAGGAGGATGAATCG
>CAYJIM010000027.1:0-29526 GCA_964370215.1 uncultured Oscillospiraceae bacterium | reverse complement strand
CGGTAGGCAATTCTGCCAAAGGTAAGGGTTTTGCAAACAGATACCCTTGCGAGAAGGAGACACCATGTTCCTCCAATACACCTTGAATCTCTGCATTTTCGACAAATTCCGCAATCGTTTGTGACTGCAACTGTTTGGAAAGATACTGAATGGTATTGAGAATAACAAGGTTTTGCGGTTCTGTTGTGATATGCTTGATGATGCTGCCGTCGATTTTGATAAAATCAGGATTGAGGGCTGCAATGGTGGAAAAGGTAGAATACCCCGAGCCAAAGTCATCGATGGCAATTTTGGTGTTGCGACGACGCAACTCTGAAACAAAGTCAAACAACAGATCCAATTCCTGATAGCTTTCCGTTTCGACAAACTCCACAATGATCCGTTCCGGATGCGCAAAATTTGACAAACGCTCCATCAGCCAAAGACGGAACTCCTCCGATTGTAAATCGTGCAGTGAGATATTGATGGAAACATTGTCAAGGCGATCTTCAAATTCACAGAGGACACGATCGATCATCATCTGACTGATTTTATTGTAAAACTTATATTTTTTGGCAATATCCAAAAAGACGAAGGGGGAGCGCACCGTGCCATCTTCTTCTACAATACGCATCAATGCCTCATATTTTTGGATTTTTCGAGTCGTGTTGTCAAAAATTCCCTGATAGAATGGGGTGATCTGATTGCGCGCAATGGCGGTGTTGATGAGACTGATGACATTCGTTTCCTCCGCAGAAGAAAAAGTCGAGACAACAGCTTCTTCACAAACGATGAAGTTGTCCTGTGATTCACGGGTTTCCAACAATTTGTTCAATGCCACCTCCAACGCATTTTCTTGGTTTAGAACCACGACGAAGCGTGAAACGCTGGAAAGGCCGGTTTGTTGGGAGGAGGCATGTTCAAACGCCTCAAATAAAAATCGTGTAGACGCTAAAAATTCTTCTTCTGACAATTCAGGGCCGGCAGCGACAAGAAAGGTTTTGTAGTTGAAGGAATAGACACGTAGTTTGGTATCCATCCCCATCTCGACCATGGTCAGTGTCGCCTTCTGCAACACTTCACGACAGGCGGCGAAATAGGTTTCCTGACCGACCAAAGGGATCATCAAATCGGCGGTCTGCCCTTCACTGAGACAGAGTTTATCGAGACCAAACTGTTGTTTGTCTAGCTCGTACTGATAAATGTTTGGTAGTCCTAAAAACTCATCCATCAGATCGCCCTGTTGCAGGGAGGGCAATTGAAAGCGCTCTAATTGACGAAATAAATCCGATCGTTTGGCACAAAAGTGTCCCATCCCCTTTAATTTTTCCACAAAGGAAACACTTTCTTCCAGCAGGGACGTATCCGAAAGGGCGGACAGGTTTGGTAGTAAGTAACGATCCGATTCCGCAGTTCCGGTGAGGATCAACGATCCGTTGTAGTAGCTGTTGCGTTCTCCGTTGTAGGCAATTTCACCCATCAAGCAAGCGCCACAGAGGTTGTGCTCTAAAAAAGGCATCAATTCCCATTTCATACAGTCAGCGAGGAACGCCTTACGGAAAAAGCAGATGTAGGCAAAGAGTGACTCTACCGGCGTGTCTAAAATACTATCACACAGGGCATAGCTTTCTGTTGCAGTCTTCAACGGATTGATGTACCCCATTCGAAAGGTTGTACCGGGGGCGATTGCCGTGTGGTACAGCCCAAAATGGTTGGCAGTACTGTCGTATTGGGTGAAACGACCACTGCCGGAAAAGCCCTCGATCATGAGTGGGAAATGAATCAAATAGTCAATGTTGACGGTCTGCAACCATTCCTCTAGTGAGGCTTTACCGTTTTGTTGCAATTCCAAGTAATCCCAAATCCATTCAATGGCAGGTTGCCCCTCAATCTCTTCGATGAAGTGATCCGTCGTTTTGGTGATGGTGTAAGGCTCACTAATACTCTCCATAGAGGAAGAAACCCCGACAAAATGATGCATCTCTTCGCTTCGTAAGCCGTAGGCGAGAATGGATTGATCCAAAACCCCCGCTTCGGTGAACACAAAGCCCTTGTGTTCTGTTTCGGTGCCAATAAGATCACCGGCAACGCCACCCACCAATTTGATCATGGGGGTCAGTGTATTGAACGCCTGCACAAAAAAGTCGGTGTCGATTGTTTGGTTGGAAAAGAGTAGATGGACGGTATCCAGTCCGTCAAATGCGTCATGCACTTCGGTGGCAATGGTGAGTGGGGATTTACCGGCATAAGAAAACTGTTCCAACTGCACCGTAGCATGCTCATAACGCTCCAATACAACCAACGTCTGATGGGTAAAACATTTTCCGCGAAAGACGACGACCTCGGAGGAAGAGAAGCCTAAAATAGTACTGTTTTTGAGCAGCGATTTGATTTCTTTTGCTGTTTCTACCGCTTCATCCGGACTTAAATTGGATGTAATAATTTTGACAAGATAGGGGGTGGTTAGATCGGCCTTGTGAAAGTTGAGATAGTCACGCAGACTTGCAAGGTCTGCTTTGTTGTGATAAAGCTTTGCAATTGTGATCACAGAAAACACCTCGTTATTTAGGATATAGCCGAGCAGAAATATAAAAATGTACAATCACACAATATTTTATATTTATGGATACCAGTATAGCACAATCAAAGCATTGTTGCAAGGGAAAAACTGTGCAATAAGGCATAAAATCTGTCGAAATTCATTGACAATTTGAGGTACGGTCGCTATAATAGTAATATTGAGAAATTGTAAAAATTTATGGGCAAAGTATCGGTAAATCGTGAATTTTTGCAGTTGAGAAATCATCGGAGGGGAGTTTTTACGGTTCATGGTTTTTAGTAGTCTGCAATTCATTTTTATCTTCCTGCCGATCATGTTGTTTTTTTATCTGGCATGTCCCAAAAGACACAAAAATGTGGTGCTGTTTTTGGGGAGTGTCATTTTTTATGGCATCGGGACACTCGATACCCCATCTTATCTCTTTTTGATTTTAGGATCGGTAGTGCTCAATTACTTTTTCGGCATTGCAATTAGCATGGCACATAAAAAGGCGCGAAAACCAATCTTTATTGCGGGACTGATCCTCAACTTTTCAGCATTGGTCTTCTTTAAATATACCGGATTTTTGTTTGAAAATTTCAACAACTTTATCCACACTCTGTTGCCATCTGTCGAATGGGGCTTGCCGGACATGCACCTCATTCTGCCGATTGGGATCAGCTTTTACACCTTTCAGGCCGTGTCATACCTTTTCGATGTTTACCGCAAACGCATTGCGGTTTGCACCTCCTTCATCAATTTGGGGACCTATATCTGCATGTTTCCACAGTTGATTGCAGGACCAATTGTCACCTACACCACGGTGGAGAAGCAGTTGCAAAAGCGACCTGAGATTACCTTTGCCATCCTGCAAGAAGGGCTGATTACCTTTGTGTATGGGCTTGCGATGAAAGTGTTGTTGGCAAACCGCATCGGCTCCCTTTGGAGTGAGATTCAAACCATCGGGTTTGAGAGTATTTCTACCCCGATGGCATGGCTTGGTGCAGTAGCATTTTCCTTTCAATTATACTTTGACTTTTATGGATATTCGCTCATGGCAGTGGGGCTTGGTAAAATGTTTGCCTTTGACCTGCCACTCAACTTCAACCATCCGTACTGTGCAACTAGTATGACCGAATTTTGGCGTCGCTGGCACATCACATTGGGGTCGTGGTTTCGTGAATATGTTTACATCCCACTTGGTGGGAACAAAAAGGGAAAGTACCGTACTATTTTAAACCTGTTGGTGGTTTGGTGCTTGACAGGGATTTGGCATGGTGCTTCGTGGAACTTTTTGTTGTGGGGCTTTGTGCTATTTTTGGTGATTGCTGTCGAAAAGCTGTGGCTGTTGTCGATTTTAAAGCGACTGCCCATGCTAGGCTCCCTTTACATGCTCTTTTTGATTCCGGTGACATGGATGCTGTTTGCCATTACCGATTTTTCGCAACTGTTGACCTACTTTGGACGAATGTTCGGTCTTTCCTCCGATGCACTGGTCATTCAGGGCGATGTAGCCATGTACGCCTCGCAATACGGCTGGCTATTGGCTGCCTGTGTGATCTTTTCGACCCCCGTTCCGGCATGGTTGTTGTCCCGCATCAAAAACCATATCATCGGTGTGGTGTTGCTACTCGCAGCATTTTGGTTTAGTATTTACTACCTATTCTTAGGGCTCAACGACCCCTTCTTATATTTTAGATTTTAATAATAATCGTAGCATGAAAACCCTGTGATTGGAGGTGACGGTATCATGGCAGAAAAGAAGATGGGCAAGTTTTTAGGTTCGAAAAATCTGTTTTTGATGATGTTTGTGTTAAGTCTGATCATTGCAACCCCCATCATGCTGTTTAAGGTGATCAGCGATGCGATCAGCCCCATCGGGCAGACACCATCAACGATAACGGTGGGTCCCATCTATGAAGGGATGTCAGCAGGGCATCAATTGGGGCGTGTCGGTGGCATGTATGCCGACCCGAAAAGTCTTGGCATGTTGCGTGGCGAAGAGTGGGCGGAGCGTGGTACCATTTACATTCAACCGGGGAGTGTGGCCAGTACAGCCGGTATCCGTTTGGGCATGGCGGCGTTTGAAGGCTTGCCACACCCAATCGGTGCAGTGGACGACAGCTATTTTGCCGATGCACTGTTTATCGGAGACTCCCGTACCGTGGGACTGCAATATTATGGAAACATCACCAATGCGACTTATTTTGCCAGCGTGGGCTTGAGTGTCTATGGTGTTTTTACAAACGAGGTGGAAGTACCGGGTATTGGTGTGGTGAATCTGGAAACACTACTGACGCAACATCAGTACGGCAAGATTTATATTATGCTCGGCATCAACGAATTAGGGTATGATTTCGACTCCACCTTTGCCGAATACCAAGCGGCGGTACAACGCATTCAAGTGTTGCAACCGGAGGCCATTGTCTATGTACAGGCAAATCTTGGGGTGACCGCCAACAAGTCGAATAGCGATGCCACTTTTAACAATGGCAACATTCGGGCACTGAATGAGCGTTTGTCGACCCTTGCAAATGGTAGAGAGGTCATTTACCTCAATGCAAATCCGCACTTTATGGATGAAACACAATCACTTCGTGCGGAAAGTTCGGGGGATGGTATTCACCTTTATGCAAAATATTATCCTGAATGGTGCAGTTGGTTGCGCAACAACGCGGCTATTCCCAGAGTGATCAACCCACCACAAGTAGCCGAAACAATCGTGGAAGAAAAAATTGTACCGGCCACTTGACAAGTGTGAGAAAATGTGGTATTCTTATTGTGGTTAGAAAAGTCTAACCGAAGAAGTGTAACATATCTGGGATCAGGTGGTGAAGGCATGAAGAAAACAACCGGACCCGATTTGACAGCGGCAACGCTTGATAAGACCTATCGCATTACTGCAATTGAAGCAGACGATGAAATGAAGGATTTTTTATTCACGTTAGGCTGTTATGAGGGCGAAAAAATTACCGTTATTTCTGTATTGTCCAACAACTTTGTAGTGGCGGTCAAGGATGCACGCTATAGCATTGACCAAGAACTGGCTAGGGCAATTCACATTTGAGGAAAAAACACAAACACAAGAAAAAAGTGATGGTGTGGGAAAATCAACATGATCACTTTTTCTTAGTCACAATAGTTAGTTTATTCTAATTCGAGGAAGCGTTTTTTGAAAAAACCCATAGGAGGAAATAGAGATGAAAATGGCACTGGCAGGAAATCCCAATAGTGGGAAAACCACGCTCTTCAACGCACTGACAGGGAAAACCGAACGTGTGGGCAACTGGGCAGGGGTAACCGTCGATAAAAAAGAAGGGGTTGTCAAATCGCAAATTTACAGCGAAAGCACCATCACCGCAGTAGACCTACCGGGCGCTTATTCCATGTCGCCCTTTACCTCGGAAGAAAATGTCACAAGAGATTTTGTCAAAGGGGAAAACCCTGATGTCATCATCAACATTGTCGATGCCACCAACATCAGCCGTAGCTTGTTTTTTACCACACAGCTGTTAGAACTGGGCATTCCTATGGTGGTCGCACTCAACAAAAGTGACCTCAACGACAAAAAGGGCAATAAGATTGATGCGGCCTTGCTGTCGGAAAAACTCGGTTGTCCTGTGGTACATACCATATCCACTGCCGGCGTGACCGACAATGGATTGGTCGACTTGATGACAGAAGCGGTGGCACTGGTAGGCAAAGGGCAAACAGCACCCTTCACCCCACCACAGGTCAATCTTTCGGAAGCAAAACAAGTCAAACAAGCGGACAAGGTGCGCTATGAATTTGTCAAAGCGGTCGTCAAAGCAGTAGAACAACGGGCAAAACAGGCGAGCAAAAAGAATGCGCAGGATAAAGTGGACAAAATTGTCGCCAACAAATGGCTTGGCATACCGATTTTTGCGGTGGTCATGTGGTTGGTATTTGCCATTTCGCAAACCTATGTCGGTACGTGGATTGCAGACATCCTTGCCGGTTGGATTGACCTATTTTACAACTGGGTCGCAGGGCTTTTGGGCGACTCGGTCAATCCGGTCGTCAGCTCGATTTTGTTGGATGGGGTCATCGGTGGGGTTGGTGCCGTCGTCGGCTTTCTCCCACTCATCATGGTCATGTTTTTCCTGTTGGCCTTGCTCGAAGATTGTGGCTATATGGCACGTGTTGCCATCATCATGGATCGCTTTTTCAAATTGGTGGGGCTTTCCGGTAAATCCATCATTCCGATGGTCATTGGTACCGGTTGCGCCATCCCTGGTGTCATGGCAACCAGAACCATCAAAAATGAGCGTCAACGCCGTACGACTGCGATGCTCACCCCGTTTATGCCATGTGGCGCAAAACTGCCGGTCATTGCGTTGTTTGCAGGGGTATTTTTCAACAACGATAGTTGGGTGCTGACCCTCATGTACTTTGTAGGGATCGCATTGATCATTTTGGGCGCATTTTTGATTGTCCGCATCACAGGGGAAAAACATGCGCGTTCCTTCTTCATCATGGAAATGCCGGAATACAAATGGCCGAGCTTGAAACGAGCAACCTTGTCGATGCTTGCTCGTGGGAAAGCATTTGTCATCAAAGCAGGGACGATCATCCTACTCTGCAACATGATTGTACAATTGATGCAAACCTTCAACTGGCAATTCCAAGTGGTGGCAGAAGATGCGCAAAACACTAGCATTTTGGCAAGCATTGCATCGCCATTTGCTATTTTGCTTCTACCATTGGGCTTTGGTATGTGGCAATTGGCAGCAGCTGCGATCACCGGCTTTATCGCAAAAGAAAATGTGGTTGGTACTTTGGCCGTCGTTTACGGTTTGACAAGCTTTATCGATACCGAAGAATTGGCATTGGTGTCCGGTGCAGGTGACGTTGCAGGTGCCATGGGCATGACTTCCGTTGCGGCACTCGCATACCTGATGTTCAACCTCTTTACCCCTCCTTGCTTTGCGGCAATCGGGGCGATGAATGCCGAAATGGACAGCAAAAAATGGCTGTGGGCTGGCATTGGATTGCAGTTTGGTACCGGCTATGTCGTTGCATACTTAGTCTATCAAATTGGTACAATCGTCACCACCGGTGCGGTTGGCGCAGGGTTTGTACCAGGGCTGATCGCCGTAGCAGCAATGCTTGGAATTCTGGTATTCTTGGTTATCCGTGGTGAAAGAAAATCTGCCCTGAAAATGCAAAAAGGCGCAAAAGCCACTGCATAGTCCTTTACATACAATTGACTGAGAGGAGAAGATCAATGGGAACCATCATCGTTAGTTTGATTTTAATTGTGATTACAGTATTGGTCATCGCCTATATTGTAAAGCAGAAGAAAAAAGGCAACGCCTGCATTGGTTGTGCCAGTGCACCGAAGGGCGGTTGTCCCAATGCACAAAAAGGAGGATGTGGCTGTGGCCACACCACCGAATCGGAAGAAAAATAGTTTTTCTTGGAAGTCACTACCCATTGGGTAGTGACTTCTTTTTTATAGATAAATTGACAGGTATTTGTCAACTTGTTATAATGAAATTAAGAATTTAGCACAGACCCATTGTTTTGAAAGTCATCTCAAATCGACAGGGGGAAGGCTTCTATGAAACGCATTTGCTTTACAGTAGGTGGAGGATTGTTTGTTGGCTGTCTGTTGGTCTCTGTCTTACCATTCCCTTTGCCGACCTTACCGTTGATACTATTGGCAATTGCTATCGGACTACTCTTACTACTCAGCGTGTTGTTCAAGCAGTGGGGCATGGTGTTATTGGTGCTTGCAGTCACGGTGGGGATGGGACGCTTTGCATTGCAGGAGATTGTGTTTTACAAGCCCAGTCTGGTGCTTGCAGACACCACGCAAATGACGACAGCAACGGTATTGTCACGCACTGATACAGACGCTGATACTGCACACTATCGATTGGAAACATACACCATAGGTGTAGAAGAAAGGACGCTTCGTGTACTACTCTTTGCGTCCAATAAGCTACAAGCGGAGGTAGGCGACGAGCTAACGATACCCCTTTACTTTTTTCTGCCTTCCCACGACGTATTTGACGGTATTTCTTACTATAAAACAGAGGACATATACCTGCTCGCCTATGGCGATGAGGACGAGGCTGTGGTGACGCCAAATCCCTCTCCAATGATCCTACACCAATTACAGTGCTTGAACACCCAATTGTCAGATTTGTTTGCTACCTATCTGCCCTCCTCAGAAGCGGCGGTGGTGCAGAGCAT
Source organism: uncultured Oscillospiraceae bacterium (assembly GCA_964370215.1). Taxonomy (GTDB): domain Bacteria; phylum Bacillota; class Clostridia; order Oscillospirales; family Ruminococcaceae; genus Massiliimalia. The sequence goes on along the minus strand of CAYJIM010000027.1, from coordinate 20,786 downwards.
GTTACTGGGAGACCGCACGGGGCTCACCGATCTGCAACAACACAGCTATCGGCTGAGTGGTACGTCTCATCTGTTTTCTATTTCGGGGTTACACCTGTCGGTCATTGCTGGTGCCATCTTGTTGCTGCTCCGTCCCTTTGGCAGACGCATTGGTGGGATAGTTTGCCTGCCTGTATTGCTGTTTTTCATCCTCTTTAGCGGGATGAGCGATGCAACGATCCGCAGTGGTATCATGGTGACGTTGCTTTTCCTTGGGGTGTTTTTTCATCAACGGGTAGATGGGTTGAACTCGTTGGGACTTGCCGCCACACTCCTCTTATTGGTCGATCCCTATGCCATTTTAGATTTGGGGTTTTTGGCTTCCTTTGGTGCGACATTTGGGATCGTCTTTTTGTATCCAACGTGGATCGCTACTTGTGCAAAATGGAAAATTTGGCAGATTGCAGGGGCGCGGTGGGCAGTGTCCGGTATACTGGTTTCGGTTGCCGCCACGTTGCCGTTGCTTCCGCTCTACGTCACAACATTTGGGTTTTTGAATCTGTTCTCACCGATCAGTAATCTTATCCTACTTCCGATTGCCACGATGGTACTGCTATTGAGTTTTCTCGTTGCCATCCTACTGCCCTTTACCGTCCCCACGTTGTTGTTGTCGCTGTTACAGGTGCTGGCACAGCTACAAAATACATTGGCAGAAAAGTTTGCTTCTTTCGATCAAGCGATTGTCGGATTGGATGAACCTGTCTTTCATCTGGCGGTGGCGATTTTGACAACGCTGTTTTTGCTCTACTTTATGTTCACATCTCTATGGGGCAAAAAGGTGTGTCTTCTCTGCATGACGTTGGTCGTCTGTGTGACGATCCTTTCTTCGGTAGCGATGACGGGGCGTACCGTGTTATACAGTGTGGGTGATGGCAGGTGCACCAACCTTATTTTATTGGATCGAGGACATTGTACCGTCATCAGTATGGAGGATGACAACTATATCGATAAGCGCACGGTGGACTTTTTGCTTGGCAAGGGAGTCACTGACATCGATCATTTGATCTTGGGATACCGTACCTTTTCCGCGCACCGTGACACCACTTTTTTACTGGAGGCCTGCACGGTGGGGCAGGTGTGGCTACATGAGGAAAATCTGGAGGGTAGAACCATTTTATCACAAGTCTCCACCACGGAGCTACGTCCCATTACCGATCGCACCATACTGGATCAAGGAGATGTGACAACCACGGTGGATTATGCCGATGGCGGTATGTGGATAAACTTATCCCTTTACGGCACACCGGTGGCGATCGCCACAGCCACACAGCTGGGACAGATGGAAGCGGCAGTCTACTTTTATAAATGGCAACCAAATGGGGAATCCATTCCATACCCATCGACCAGTTGGCTGTTGACGGCTTGGGAAGACGGTGGATCTGTTCTGCAACCGGCATATGATCGCACATTGACTTTTGTGTTTGATGCGGATGGGACTTTTACGATACGGGAAAATATTGACTGATAAGTTTGTGAAAATTCCTAAAAAAAGATCAACTTCAACAAGAAACGAGGAAATTAAATGTGCATATTTACAATCGTGTCATTGACAAATGAGGATCAAGTTGGTATCATAAGAAGAGAGTTTTGAACATATGAAAGAAAAGATCACAAGGTCAGGAGTAATGATAGATGGAAAAGAAGATATGCTTAGGTTGTATGCGACAGATTCCTGCCGATGCACAGCGGTGTCCCTATTGTGATTTTAGTGTCACGGATCCTAGACCCACGCAGGCATTGCCCCTGCAAAGTATGCTAGACGAACAATATGTCATTGGTGCGGTCAGCGAAGTAAACAATGGGTATCTATCCTATGTTGGCTATGATTTGAAATTGAAAAAGCCCTGCATCATCAAAGAATTTTTCCCCTCACAATTATCCGGACGTGCGTTGGATGGGGTACAGTTGCAGGTATATGCGGAGAACTTGGCACACTACAAAGCGGTACTCACCGATTTTAATGAATTGTACAGTCAAATGAGTTTATGGGAAGGGCTTTCCCATGTGGAAAAACCCTATGCGCTATTACAGAGCAACAACACCGCTTATATGGTATTTGACAAATGGATGGGTACTTCGTTGGAAAGCTATTTGCAAATGCGTGGCGGCAATCTCAGCTGGACGGAAGCAAGATTGCTGTTTGAACCACTGTTGCGTGAACTCACGATGATTCACAATGACGGATATCTACACCGTGGTATCTGCCCACAACACTTACAGGTGCTGGAGGGTGGGAGACTGTTTTTGACCTCTTTTTCCATCCAGTCCTCCGGATTTGGACAGGAGGAGTTGGAAGCACAACTACCGGATGGGTATGCCGCACCGGAACAGTACACCGGTACCCAACACGGACAATGGACGGATGTTTACGGCATGTGTGCCGTGCTGTATCGTGTATTGACAGGCATTGATCCATTGCACCCCATGCAGCAAGAAGAGGGTGAGGGAATGGTGTCGCCACACCGTGTCAACCCGCTGCACCCACGTACCGCTTCTGATGCCATTATGATGGGGCTCAATCAAGACATTACCGAGCGTCTGCAGAATTTTGAAGAATTGCAGTACGCGCTGTTACACGGTGTATCGGGAATGCAAACAGCCCCCATCACCGAGTCGATTCCGGTGGTCAAACGCGTGTCACAGGACACCGCGGTCACAGGCCTCTTCACCGCTGAATTAGATCCGAAAAAAGTGGCGAAGGAAGAGAGTAAGAAGTTGGACGGTGAGGATGAAGGCTACAAGGGTGGCGATGAGGAAGAGAAAAAAGCACTGATGCCGACTTGGAAAAAAATCCTCATTGGGAGCATTCCGGTGGTCATTTTGATTATTTTGTTCCTATATGAAATGATGATCGGTTTTGGTGGCACCCCCGGAGTTGTCCTGTGGGGCGGAGGAACAAGCAGTGAAACCTCATCTCTCACCACCTCTACCACCTCTAGCCTGCCGACAAGTGAGACGACCTCCACAACCTCACAGGCGGAAGCGGTGCTGTACACCATGCCCAAATTGGTCGGACAGTCTTATGATGATTTTGATCCCCACTTACATAGCATGTTTGTTTTTGAAAATCCGATTTTCCAATACAATGATAGCTATGAAGATGGGGTGATCTTCCAACAAAGTGTCGAAGTGGGCACCCAAGTACCTGAGGGGACACGGATTACACTGTATGTGAGCAATGGTCCGTCCAGTGTGGTGCTGCCGGAAATCAGCGATTACACCGCACAACAATACAGCGACCTGTTGTTCAATAAATATGGTATTACCTCCACCATTGAGCGGGAGTACAGCGATACAGTAGCGGCAGGGAATGTGGTTCGCACCACACCGGCAGCGGGTACTGCATACGACCTCACCCACAGTGTGCCGGTCATTATCTACCAGTCCATCGGTAAGGAGCCGGTCATTGCACCATCGGAGCCGACGGTTCCATCTACACCGACCGAAAGTACCCCCGCCACCCCGTCTGAACCGACGGAAAGCGAACCGGGTGCTGAAATTCCGGTGGGATAAACAGCAAACGAGAATATAAAAAAGTTGGATGTGAAGTTATTCTCACATCCAACTTTTTTTGTGCGTTTAGCCCTTTGCTGTACCGGTAAAGGCCACAATATTCATATAACGGCCATTGTCCGCTGCCATCATAGCACGGTCGGCTATCGCATACTCGTTGTCCAGTTGTAACCAATCCTGCCATGCCGCATCAAAGCAGGTTAATTCTCGTGCATGAAAGTGATTCAAGTGTGGTTTGAATTTTTGAATCCACCAATTGGTGGATCGCCACATTTCAAATGCTTCTCTTTCCCAAAAAGGTCTCATCTCGTCTGGGATGGTTTCAAAGGTGAAATCCTGTTTGATGCTCGGAAACGCAATGGCAACAATACCATCCTTTTTGAGCAAAGGGGTGATAAAACGCTCAAAATATCCTTCTTTGTTGCCAAAGTAGTGATAAGCGTCCACGCTAATGACTGCATCAAAATAACCGTTTGCAAATGGCATGGTAGCGGCATCAAAACAAAGTGGAATGATTCTGTCGGCAACGCCCATTTGCTGAAAACGACTATAGTTTTCAGTTGCAGATGTCCAAAGGTCGGTTGCATAAACCTCGACTCCGTATTCTTTTGCCAAAAAGATGGAGGTCAAGCCACGACCACAGGCAAGATCCAACACACGCATTCCTTTTTGCAATCCCAAGGGTTCCACCATTTCTTCTAGGACACGCAGGCTATTAGGCCCCATCATATTGTCATTTAAAAATGTCTGGTCGTACCGTGTGACTTTACTCATAGCATATCCTCCAATAACCGATTATAGTAATGACGAAATGTTTCTTTGTTTTCCAACAATGTTTGCAAACGGGTCAGTTCTCGCAGGTTTTGATCCACTTCCAACCAAAATTTGATGTAGCCGTTCACTCCATATTTTTCTTCTAAATGCTGACAGACCTCGTAAAAGCGTTTGTCGTCGGAAAGGGTGGGGGCGTGGGAGAGGCTATACTGTATCGTGCGCAGAATCACCTGATCGCAATTGATGGTGCGGTCGGCAGCACTGACAATTTTACCGTAAATCGAACGAGGTTCATGGGGAGAGGAAGCGCGGTGATCCTCAATCGCTTCTGCCATCACCGTCAATTGCTCAGCAGAGAAAAAATCTACCACAAAGCGGTCGCACAGAAGTGCTTTTGCAGAGGAGAGGTGGTGATCCTCTCTGCCGTCCAAAAGACCAATATCGTGAAACGCCGCAACGGTATAGATCATATCGAGGTTCATGGGGTATTGTGTCGCAAGGGATAAACTTTTTTCAATCACCTCAGCGACATGAGCTGTTCCATGTGCCTTGTCAAACTGCCGGTACAGCGGTAAAATATGCTCGGTGAGATAATGCTTTAATGTTGGCGTAACAGTAGATTGCATAAAACGCTCCCTTAACAAAAGCTCGGTAACGTGGCGATGTCAGAAAGTCGATAGGGGGTATGTTGATACACTGCCCCCAACCAGTTTTTGAAAAACAGGTTGGCATGACTGCGCCAGAGAAATTTTGGCGGATTGTCGGGGTTATTTTCCGGGAAATAGCCGTAAGGTAGGTCAATGGGCAGGCCGTTTGCAACATCACGAAAATATTCGTTGGCGAGGGTGCGACGGTCGTACTCACAATGCCCACAGGCAAAGAGATGACGGATGTTGTGGTTGGTGACAAAGTGAACGCCGGAGATGGGGGAAGCGGCAAGAACGGTCAGTGCCGGATGGGCATAAACCGCCTCTTCATCAATGGCGGTATGGCGGGAGTGTGGCACCAAAAATTCCTCGTCAAAGCCACGCACCAACATGTGGTTAGGGGTGCGCAGATGGTGGGGGAAAATGCCAAACATTTTCTTATCAAGTGCGACCTTTTGTACCCCGTAATGATGAAACAACCCTGCCTGTGCCCCCCAACAGATGTGTAGGGTGGAAAAGACATGGCTTTTCGACCAATCTAAAATCTCGACCAACTCCGGCCAGTAATCCACCTCTTCAAAGGGGAGTTGCTCCACCGGTGCGCCGGTGATGATCATGGCGTCGTAAAAGCGCTCTTTGATCTGGTCAAAGGTTTTATAAAAGTTGAGCAGGTGATCGGCATGGGTATTTTTGGAAACGTGGGTCGCGGTCTGTAACAGCTCAACATCCACCTGCAATGGCGTATTGGCAAGTAAACGTAATAGCTGGGTTTCGGTTTCAATTTTTTTTGGCATCAGATTTAAAATGATGACCTTTAACGGACGAATGTCCTGATGTTCGGCACGTTCTTTCGTGATGAGAAAGACCAATTCCTGCTCCAAAATGGATTTTGCAGGGAGATCATTTGGGATATTGATGGGCATAGCAGACAGCTCCTTTGCTGATGAATATCGAAAAGACATTATGGTTATTATAGCAAAGGATGGACGTTGTTGCAATGAATTGTTTTTCTTTTTTTGGCATTTTTTGTCGAAATTGCAAAAATGTCCGTCTCACAAAAACATTCGATTTTGTGAGACGGAATTTGTTTGACAAGGCGACTTTTTTCGTGGTATGATAAAAAAGATACAAATGTTGCAGGTCTGTTGATCGATCTGCCCAAAAGAGTGGTAGGCGACTATTTCATCATAGTGGACATATTTTCCATCAAATTGCCAACGGTATGCAGTGCCTTACCGGTGTTGCGTTTGAGGGTTTTGCCACGGGACGGGGTGCGGTTGACCACCATATAAGCGGCAGTACCGAGTACTGCTCCTGTTGCAAGTCCTGTGAGGATGGAACGACTGGTTTTATTCATTGTGATTACACCACGCTTTCTTTGTTGAAATTTGTTGGATGGCGTCCTTTTAAAAAGGTGCAGTAGTAGTGTCTATCGATTTCGACAAGCTATACTGTGTAACATTTGGAAAGAAGGGGAAACGATGTTGACAAGACCCAAACGCGTGGCGGCCATTCATGACCTGTCAGGATTCGGGCGCTGTTCTCTGGCAGTGATCCTGCCGATCCTGTCGGTCATGGGGGTGCAACCGGTGGCGGTGCCGACGGCTGTCTTTTCCACCCATACCGGTGGCTTTCAAAATGTGGTGGTGCGTGACTTGAGTGATTATATCACCCCGACCAGAGAGCGCTACCAAGCAGAACACATCACCTTTGAGGCGGTGTATACCGGCTTTTTGGGTTCCCAACAGCAGATTGATCACTGCATTGGCTTTATTGAAAGTTACCCCGATGCGTATGTGCTGGTCGATCCTGTCATGGGGGACAACGGCAAAGTGTATCGCACCTACACAAAAGAGCTCTGCAATCGGATGAAGGAATTGGTTAGACATGCTGATGTCATCACCCCCAACCTCACTGAAATGGCCATTTTGTTAGGGGAAGATTACACCACCACCCCGATGACCGCCCAACAGTGTAAGACAAAGCTGTTGCGCCTCTCGGAACTGGGACCCAAAACAGTGGTGATCACCGGTGTCCATTTGGCGGATATGACGGTGAACAATGTTGGATATGACAGCCAAACCCATTCCTTTTGGCGGATGCAATGTCGGTTGATGCCACAAAATTATCCGGGTACGGGCGACATTTTTGCCAGTATTCTGGTTGGGGCGATGGTCAATGGGGACAGTTTGCCGCTGGCCATGGAACAGGCGACACGCTTTTTGGAAATTGCCATCAAGGCGACCTATAGTTATGGCACCGATCCAAGACATGGTGTGAGCTTTGAACCGATGCTTTCGTGGCTCACTGAAAAACAGGTGCTGGATCGCTGTGAATTGTTGTAATGGGAATCCTCCCATCAGATAAAGAGAAGATCGTAAAAAGAAAGGAAGTACCACTATGTTGACACAATCCAAAAAAGAATTTATTGAATTTATGATGAGCGCCGATGTATTGCGATTCGGGGAATTTAAAACAAAGAGCGGGAGACTGTCTCCTTACTTTGTCAACACCGGCAACTACAAAACCGGCAAACAAATTGCCACTCTCGGTAAATTTTACGCAAAGTTGATCAAAGAGGTGTGTGGTGATGAATTCACCGCGATGTTTGGTCCTGCTTACAAAGGCATTCCGCTCGCAACAGCTGCGGCAGCTGCGTTGGCATCGGAATACGACATTGATAAACCTTACTTTTTCAACCGCAAAGAGGCAAAAGATCACGGTGAAGGTGGTACCTTGGTAGGGTATCAACCACAAGACGGCGACCGCATCATCATCATCGAGGATGTCATCACCGCCGGTACTGCGGTGCGAGAAACCATGCCTGTGTTGACTGGGGCAGCGGACGTTGCTGTCAAAGACATGTTCATTTCGGTCAACCGCAGTGAAGTGGGACAAACCCCAGGCAAAACCGCCATCATGGAAGTGTCGGAAGAATACGGCATCACCGTCCACGCCATCGTGAGCGTTTCAGACATCCACGAATACCTCAAACAAAGCGGTGAATACAACCATATCCTACCGTTGATGGAACAATACATGGAACAGTACTGCGTCCTGTAAGATTGTTTTGCAGTTGAAAAAAGAAGACCGATTCGTTCAATTTAGACGAATCGGTCTTCTTTTATGTGGTGGGATTTTCCAACAGTACCGCTTGGATCAGTGCGTGTAGGTCGGCAAAGCTATTGAGCGAAGAGGCTTTGTGGCGAAAGGCCGCTGCCCCGTGCATGCCTTTGAGGTACCAGCCGGCAACCTTGCGTGCCTCACGCATGGCGACCGCTTCCGGCAAGTCGACACACATCAGCGACACATGCTCTGCCAAAATGTCACACTTTTCCTGTACTGACTTTTCGGGGAGTAGTTCCCCTGTTTCCAAGTATCGCTTGACCTCTTCAAAGATCCAAGGTCTGCCGTAACTGCCCCTACCAATCATGACAAGGTCGCAACCGGTCTGGTCATACATCTGTTTGGCAAGCTGTGGGGACGTGATGTCCCCGTTGCCGATGACTGGTACCGACACCGCTTGTTTGACAGCACGAATACAGTCCCAGTCGGCAGAGGGGGCATACATCTGACTGCGTGTGCGTCCATGCACGGTGATGACACTGGCTCCCGCCACTTCCATTTTGGTTGCAAATTCCACGGCGATGTCCTCGCCCTTGTCGTATCCCTTGCGCATCTTTACGGTAATGGGAATGTCCACTGCCTCGACACATGCCGTCACAATTTGGGCGGCGAGTTCGGGTGTTTTGAGTAGCGCACTGCCGGCGCCGGTGCTGACCACCTTTGGTACAGGACACCCCATATTGATGTCGATAAATTCCGGTTCAAAGGTCGCTGCAATTTTACACGCCTTTGCAAAAAAAGCAGGATCGGTGCCGAATAGTTGTACCCCCATGGGGCGCTCTCCATCGGTCACACGCAACAGCTCCTCGGTTTTGCGGTCGGAATAACAGAGCCCTTTGGCACTGGCAAGCTCGCCGATGAGTAACGACGCACCATATTTTTTACACATCAATCGGTAGGCGCGATCCGCGACCGATGCCATCGGTGCCAATGCAGCACCTGTTTTGATTTGGTTGGTTCCAATTGTCAAACTCACAAACAACATCCTTTAACTTGAAATCACGTTCATAACGTGGTATACTTAGTGCAATCTATTATAAAGGATTTTTCACCATGTTGCAAGTCGCAGACTGCACGACAATGGAAGGGGAACAAGATGCGTTTATTGGCAATTGACGGCAACAGCATCGTCAACCGTGCGTTTTATGGGGTGCGTTTGTTGCAAAACAAAAAAGGACAGTACACCAATGCAATTTTTGGCTTTTTGAATATTTTAATGAAGCTCGAAAAGGATTATCCTGCCGACTGTGTGGCGATTGCCTTTGACCTCAAAGCGCCCACCTTTCGTCATCAACAGTATGCCGATTACAAGGGCACCCGCAAAGGAATGCCGGAGGAACTTGCCGAACAGATGGCGCCGCTCAAACAGCTGTTGGAAGCCCTCGGCTATCCGATGTTCAGTTTGGAAGGGTATGAGGCGGACGACATCTTAGGCACCCTTGCACGATACGGGGAAGCAAACGGGATGGAAACGGTCATTGCCACGGGGGATCGTGATGCCCTCCAACTGGTCAGTGAAAAAACGGCGGTCTGCCTTGTCAAAACAAAGGAGCAGGTTTACTATACCCCCGACGTATTTCAAGCGGAATATGGCCTAGATCCGATTCGCCTCATTGATCTCAAAGCGCTGATGGGGGATGCGTCAGACAACATTCCGGGTGTCAAGGGGATCGGGGAGAAAACTGCGTTGAAATTGATTCAACATGCAGGCTCTTTGGAGAACTTACTTGCCGACATTGATGCGGCTGACGCCACCCCACGCATCAAAAAGTTGTTGACCGAGGGCAGGGAAGCGGCGAAGATCAGCCAGACACTGGCCACCATCTTCACCGAAGTGCCAATCCCACTCGACAAAACAACGATCAAACAAAAGGAACGCAACGAGGAAGTCGTAGCGACGTTGCTGACCGATCTGGAACTGTTTAGCTTTTTCAATCGACTATCGGTGGATCGCGGTGCGGTGGTTGAAAAAGAAGAGGAAACGGTCAAAGAAGTACCCGTCGCAACACTGTTGCAAAACCCACCCAAAGAGGAAGTGCTGTCACGCATTCAAAAAGAGGGGCGCTTGGATCTTGTTTGGCAGGATGGTTTATACCTCTGCTTTGCCGACATCGTCTATTTTTTTGATGGCCTACTCGCCGAAATGTTCTTGGATGAGGTGTTGGCATTAAAAGTGCCGAAACGCTTGTACGAAGCAAAGTCCTTGTATCGTCGTCTTTTTAGCAAAGGAAAGACGATGGAAGGGGTAACGCTGGATGTGACGATTGCGGCGTATCTTTTAAATGTTTCGGCAAAGGGCTATGCGTTGGATCAGTTGGTACAAAAACACCTGCCTTACCAAACGACCGAGACGCCGGAACTCTTGTTCACCGCCCTTTGTGATGCACTGGAAAAGGAAGTGGCGGAGCAGGAGATGACCGATCTATTGCAACAGGTGGAACTACCCCTCTGTGAGGTGCTTGCCGCGATGGAGGAGGAAGGGTTTGCTGTTGACGGGGACGCGCTCGTGAGCTATGGCGAAGGGCTATCCGACCGCATTGACACACTGCGCGCACAGTTGTTGACGTTGGCGGAAGAGGAATTCAATCCAAACTCTACCAAAGAGCTGTCCCGTATTTTATTTGAAAAGTTGGGGTTACCGCCCAAAAAGAAAACCAAAAGTGGATTTTCGACCGATGCGGAGGTGTTGGAGCAGTTGCGTGGGGAGCACCCCATCATTGAAACGCTACTGGAATACCGCAAACTGTCAAAACTGCATTCCACCTATGTGGTAGGACTGCAAAAGGTCATCACTGCCGACGGACGGGTGCACTCCACTTTCAATCAGACCGAGACCAGAACAGGGCGCATCTCCTCTACCGAACCGAATGTGCAAAACATTCCGGTACGCACCACGGAAGGGGAAAAATTGCGTGCATTTTTTGTCGCAAAACCGGGATACACCTTGGTAGATGCCGACTATTCGCAGATTGAACTGCGCATCTTGGCGGCGATTGCCGACGATGAAAATATGAAGCAGGCCTTTCACGATGGAGTGGACATCCACCGCATGACCGCCTCACAGGTATTGCACGTACCCTTTGAAGAGGTGACGGCAAAACAGCGTAGTTCCGCCAAAGCGATCAACTTTGGCATTGTGTATGGGATTAGCGCCTACTCCCTTTCTGAGGACATTCATGTGTCGGTCTATGAGGCCAAACAGTATATCGAAGATTACCTTTCCACCTATCGTGGGGTGCGGCAGTATATGGACGATATTGTGGCATTTGCCAAAGAGCATCGTTATGTCAAAACACTGTATCACCGCAGACGGGACTTGAGTGATATCAACAATGCAAACAAGCGCATTCAAGCACTTTCTCAACGCATCGCCTTCAATACCCCCATTCAAGGGACGGCAGCAGACATCATCAAAATTGCCATGATTCGGGTGTACAAGCGTCTGCAACAGGAACAGTTGGATGCCAAGTTGATTTTGCAGGTACACGATGAATTGATCATTGAAGCGAAAACCGAACTGGCAGAGCAGGTCGCAACATTACTGCAAGAGGAAATGCAGGCGGCGGCAACGCTTTCGGTACCACTGGTGGTGGATGTAGCAACAGGGCAAAACTGGTTACAGGCAAAAGGATAAAAGACAACAGACGACAATCATCAAGAGGGGGAAATGATATGAACATTTTAATTCTCTGCACCGGAAACACCTGTCGCAGTCCCATGGCAGAAGGGATTGTCAAGGATTTGATCAAAAGAAAAGGGCTGTCGGATGAGATGAGGGTACAATCGATGGGACTTGCCGCTTATGAAGGGCAAATGCCGTCCGATCATGCCGTGGAGGCGATGGCGGAATTGGGACTAGACATTGCAGGCCACCGTGCCCGTCGTGTGGTACAGTCTGACGTTTCTCATGCTGATCTCTGTTACGTCATGACCGAACAACACAAACACATCGTGTTGGACTCCTTGCCGGAACTGGAAGGACAGGTTGTGGTATTGGATGTCAGCGACCCCTATGGCGGGGATCTTGATCGTTACCGTCGTTGTCGAGATGAGTTGAAAGACTACTTCGAGGCAGAATTTCGTCGGATGGAGAAACAAGACGATGGGGTGTGACATCACGGCATTGGATGAAACCACCCTACAAGCAGTCCATGCGTTGTTTTGTGAAAGGTTACCACAGGAATGTTGGTCGAAAGACGCGTTGAAAAAACAAATTGATCACCCAAACGATCGGGTATTGGTGGCGAAAATCGCCGATACTGTGGTGGGACTTATTCAACTTCATCACTTACCCCCTGAGGGAGAACTTTTGAACATCGCCGTGTCGACATCAGTCGCGCGACAGGGCGTGGCGACGGCATTGCTTGAGGCAATGTGTCAAGAGGGAATGACCCGTGGGATAGGCTGCTACTTTTTAGAGGTACGTGCCCAAAACCAAGCGGCAATTGATTGCTACGCACGGTTTGGTTTTTACGAGGTGGGCAAGCGCCCACGGTTTTATAAAGATCCCGTCGACGATGCGGTGCTGTATCGCTTGGATTTGCCACGGGACAATTTATCATAAGTGCATGGAGGACATCGACAACGATTGGGGGTCGATGTCGTCTGATGTAGATAGGAGAACAAGATGATCATATTAGGAATTGAAACCTCTTGTGACGAAACCGCGGTTGCTGTGGTAAAAGATGGTAAGCAAGTGCTGTCAAACGTCGTGGTGTCACAGATTGAAGAGCATCGTTTGTATGGTGGGGTGGTGCCGGAAATCGCGTCTCGCCGCCATTGCGAGAGCATCACCCAGGTGACGGCACTGGCACTCGAACAAGCAGGCTGTCGCTTAGAGGAGATTGACGGCATTGCCGTGACCTATGCCCCCGGGCTTATCGGGGCACTTTTGGTAGGGGTCAACTTTGCCAAAGGGCTTGCCATGGCAACGGGGAAACCACTCATCCCCGTCCATCACATTCGTGGACACATTGCGGCAAACTATCTGGTGCACGACTTAAAGCCCCCGTTTCTCTGTATGGTGCTGTCGGGGGGGCACAGCCACATCATCCATGTCAAGGATTACACCACCTTTGAGGTGATCGGACGCACCCGTGACGATGCGGTGGGGGAAGCCTATGACAAGGCCGGTAGAGCGCTCGGATTTTGCTACCCTGCCGGTGTGGAGATGGACAAGGCGGCGGCAAGGGGTGACAAAACAGCCTTTACCCTCCCCAAACCCGTCATTGAAGGACATCCTTACGACTTTAGCTTTTCTGGACTCAAGACAGCGGTACTCAACGTGGTCAATCGTGCCGGTCAAATGGGGGGCACATTGCCGGTCGACGACATTGCAGCATCCTTTCAATACACCGTGTCGGAAATGATTGTTTCGCGTGTGATGAAAGCGGCAAAAGACTTGTCTCTTTCCACCATTGTACTGGCGGGAGGGGTCGCGGCGAACAGTGGTATTCGTGTGGCCATGCAAAAAGCATGTGAGGAACAAGATGCAGTATTGTACCTACCGCCACTCTGTTATTGCGGTGATAATGCAGCAATGATTGCGGCGCAAGGGTACTATGAAAGTTTAAATGCAAAATTTGCAGATTCCTCTCTCAATGCAACAGCATCATTACCAATTACAGAAGAAGAATTTTGATATTTTTGTGCAATTGAACATTTCGACAAAAAAGTAACAAGATCATCGAAATTTAATCATTTGTTGCTTGCATTTTCACAAAATGTACTTTATAATAAGACTTATGAAAAGTTATTTTTCAGTCAATGCACTTCTATGATGTTAGAAAAAGGAGATTGAAAACTATGTTGACAAAAAACCAAAATGTCATTAGCTGGGTCGAAGAAATGGTTGCACTTTGCAAACCGGATAACGTTGTGTGGATCGATGGTTCGGAAGAACAATTGGCTGCTCTCCGTGCAGAATCCGTTGCAAACGGCGAAATCGAGCCTTTGAACCAAGACGAATTGCCGGGTTGCTACCTGCATAGAACTTATGCAAACGACGTTGCTCGTGTAGAAGACCGTACCTTCATCTGTTCCAAAAATGAAGAAGATGCAGGTCCTACCAACAACTGGTGTGACCCAAAAGAAATGTACGCAAAATTGACCCCAATGTACGACGGCGTTATGAAAGGCCGTACCATGTACGTCATCCCTTACTCCATGGGTCCGATCGGTTCCCCACTTGCAAAAGTTGGTGTTGAACTTTCTGACTCCATCTATGTTGTCTTGAACATGGACATCATGACTCGTATGGGTAAAGATGCGTTTGCAAACTTGGGTGACACTTCTAACGACTTCGTTCGTGGTCTCCATGCAAAAGCACAAATCGATCCTGAACACCGTTATATCGTTCACTTCCCGGAAGATAACACCATCTGGTCCATCAACTCCGGTTACGGCGGTAACGTATTGCTCGGCAAAAAATGCTTTGCGCTTCGTATTGCTTCCTTCCAAGGGAAAAACGAAGGCTGGATGGCTGAACACATGCTCATCTTGGGTATGGAAGCACCAAACGGCGAAGTTACCTATATCTCCGCTGCATTCCCATCTGCTTGTGGGAAAACCAACTTAGCGATGCTCGTTCCACCGGAAGAGTACACCAAAAAAGGTTACAAAGTATGGTGTGTTGGTGATGACATTGCTTGGCTCAAACAAGGCGACGATGGCAGATTGTACGCAATCAACCCAGAAAACGGCTTCTTTGGCGTTGCACCGGGTACCAACATGAAATCCAACCCGAACGCATTGCTCTCCACCAAAAAAGACACCATCTTCACAAACGTTGTTCATAACATGGATAACAATGGCGTTTGGTGGGAAGGTCTTGACAAAAATCCACCGGAAAATGCAATTGACTGGCTCGGCAACGCTTGGAGCGGTAGTACTGCAACTGAAAAAGGTGCACATGCAAACTCCAGATTTACAGCGCCTGCTAGAAACTGCCCTTGCATCAGCCCTGAGTTCAACAATCCGGAAGGTGTGCCGATCTCCGCTATCGTATTCGGCGGCCGTCGTGCGAAAACTGCTCCTTTGGTATACCAATCCTTCGATTGGAACCACGGTGTATTCGTTGGTGCTACCATGGCATCTGAAACCACTGCTGCAGCAATGAGCGCTGCTGGCGTTTTGCGTCGTGACCCAATGGCAATGTTGCCGTTCTGCGGCTACCACATGGGCGACTACTTCAGCCACTGGTTGGAAATGGGCGCGAAATTGGGCGACAAAGCACCGAAAATCTTCAACGTTAACTGGTTCAGAACTGACGATGAAGGTCACTTCATCTGGCCTGGATTTGGCGACAACATGCGTGTCCTGATGTGGATCGTAGATCGTTGCAACGGTCAAGCAGATGCAGTTGAAACCCCAATCGGCTACGAACCAAAAGCAGAAGACATCAACATCGAAGGTCTTGACATTGATTTGGATGTTGTCAAAGGCTTGTTGTCTGTTGACACCGGTTTGTGGAAAGATGAAATTTCCGGTATTCAAGAATTCTTTGGCAAATTTGGCAACAAATTGCCTGCAGAATTGAACACCCAATTGGCAAACTTGCAAGCAAGACTTGGCTAATTAGAGGTTCTTCATTGAATTTTTACGAAACGTGTACCTTTTGGTGCACGTTTCGTTTTTTGTTGCTTTTTTTGGGTGGCTGTGATAAAATGAATAGGTAAAGGATCATTGATGGGAGGAAATCATATGTCTGAATTTCAAGGAACACCGCACAATCAAGCACGAGTAGGGGATATTGCCAAAACGGTACTGATGCCGGGAGATCCACTGCGTGCAAAATTTATCGCCGATACCTTTTTAGAAAATGTCCAACAGTTCAACAGTGTCCGTGGGATGCTCGGATTTACCGGCATGTATAAAGGAGTCCCTGTTTCTGTCATGGGTAGTGGGATGGGGATGCCGAGTATCGGAATCTATTCTTACGAGTTGTATCAATTTTATGGGGTGGAAAATATTATCCGTGTCGGTTCCGCCGGTGCTTACGTAAAGGAATTGGATCTTTATGATGTCGTCCTTGCCGATGCCGCTTACAGCAAATCAAGCTATGCTAACTGTGCATTTGGTTACACCGAAACCGTGATGAAACCGAGTGACACTGTCAATCAAGCCTTGCAACAGGCAGCTGAAACGCTCAGTAAACCAATGGCAACAGGGCTCATTCATTCCGGCGATGTTTTCTATGCCGATCCTGCTTGCAAACAATACGAAGGGGTAGAGCCACTTTGTGTTGAAATGGAGAGCTTTGCATTGTTCGCCAATGCTCGGTATTTGAATAAAAATGCCGCCTGCATGGTGACCATTTCAGACAGTTTTGTCACCAAACAGGAAGCGAGTGCGGCACAGCGCCAAACAGCGTTCCTCGACATGATGGAAATTGCCTTGAATGCGGCGGTTTTGCTGTCGGAATCGTCATCCATGTAAGACAGGTGTTAGAAACTCTCAGATCCGCTACACATCGAATGCTTATCAGATGTGTGACGGATCTGTTTTTTGAAGGAGAAACAGATTGGAAGCAATCAAGCAAAGTTTACGGTGGAGTCGGTTGGAAAAACGCCTGTGGTTCTTATCCGTCGTGGTGGTGACGATTGGATTTTTGTGGAGTGGCACTTTTATGCCCCTCCTTTATGGTACTTCACTTGTGGGGGTGACCTCACTGATTTTTTTGGCACGAGGAGATGTCATTGGACAGTACTTGATGGTATTGTTTAGCCTGTTGTATGGCGTCATTTCTTATCAGCAGACCTATTATGGGGAGATCATCACCTATGTCGGGATGACAGCCCCAATGGCGGTACTCTCTGCTGTGGTATGGCACAAACACCCCTTTGCAGAAAAAGGAGAGCGTGCCAAGGTAACCGTCGGACAGATGAAAGGCAGTCGATGGCTCCTTGGCGTGGTGCTGAGTATTGTTGTGACGGCGGTGTTTTACCTGTTGCTGCAGGCACTTGGGAATGCCGCTTTAGGGTGGAGTACCCTGTCTATCGCCACCAGCTTTTTTGCGGCCTACCTGACCTTTTGTCGCAGTGAATACTATGCTGTTGCCTATGCGGTCAATGACTTGGTACTGATTGTGCTATGGATATTGGCAGCATTGGTAGACCCAGTTGCCCTTCCGATGATCGCTTGCTTTTTGATGTTTTTTTGCAACGACCTCTATGGGTTTATAGCGTGGCGTAAGCGAAAACAACAACAGCAAACAGTGAAAAACGGTGACGATCAACAAAAAAATGTGGAAACGAATGAAACCTTTGACATTTAGTTTCATAATGTGTTATCATATTTTCAAAGCAGTTTTGAAAGATTTAAAACTGCAAAGGATTGATAAACACAGAGAAAACAGGAGGTCACAGAGATGATTTATCGTAAAGTGAAGAGAATGGCAGAGGAAATTTCAGTCATTGGGATGGGTTGTTGGAACTTTGGCGGTCAATGGGACAATGCAAGCGAGCAAAATTCCATTGCTTTGGTACACCGTGCCATCGAATTGGGCATCAACTTTTTTGATGTTGCACCGGTTTATGGGTTGGGTGTTTCTGAAACCGTTCTTGGTAAAGCGTTGCAAGGCAAACGTGATCAAGTGTTGATTGCGAGCAAAGGTGGTCTTGTTTGGGATGACAACGGCAATGTCACCAACAACTTGACCAAAAAAAGTCTACTCAAAGAGGTGGACGATAGTTTGCGTCGCCTGAATACCGATTATATCGACCTCTATCAAATGCACTGGCCGGATCCAAATACCGATTTGATGGAAACTGCTGAAGCACTCAATGAAATTCGTCAAAGCGGTAAGGTGAAATACATTGGTTTGACAAACTTCTCCAAAGCAGACATTGAAACGTTGATGAAAGTCACTGAGATTGACAGCCAACAGGCGCTTTATAACATGTTAGAGCGCAACCCGAAACATTATCATAATATCCCGTTGGTGTACCGCACCGAAGCGGAGATCCTGCCGCTCGTAAAAGAACACGGACAAGCGTTCCTGCCATATAGCCCCTTGTTTCAAGGGCTGCTTGCAGGTCGTTTCCTGCAAGGGAAAAACTTCTCGGAAAGCGATGTCAGAAACGCCAATCCAAAACTGTGTGGCGATGCGTATACTCCATATATGGAAGCGACACAAAAGCTCAACGATATTGCAGTTGAAATTGGCAAACCACTCAATGAGCTTGCATTTAACTGGTTGATTGCAAACCCACAAGTCACCTCCATCATTGCAGGTGCTTCCACCATTGCACAGTTGGAGAAAAACGCAAACAGCACCAGCTGGTCGTTGGACGCAGAAACCTTGGCAAAAATCGAAGTGATCCTCGCACCATTCGTCAACGAATAACCTGCGGTTGTTGCTGACTGAGCACTCATCGCACGTTCTGCGCGTCCACGACGTGGTATGGTGGAATCGCACCTATGATAAAAGTTTTGTTCACTTTTTCAAAAGTGGCAGGGTATGGGACCGCGTCCCATGGTCTTCATTGCCGATAGGTAACTTCCATAGCGTAAGCATTTTAAGGGATTTGGTTTTTGCCAAATCCCTTTTTTGTCGTTGAATCCCACTGCTGTTTTTCACTGCACACCTAGATCAGGAATGCCTTTTCAATTGCCCCTTTCTGTGCTATAATAGAGGACAAAGAATAGGCGGTACTTTGCATAGCAACGGGAATTGATTACGTCACATTTGTTTGTGAACAGTTGGAGGAGATTGACGCCATTCGCTACCGCATGAATGAAAATATGATTGAACAAGAAAATTAACTGGAGGATATGAAAAATGGAAAAATTAAGTATCTTGTGGGTAAATGATGACCCAGATGTTGCGCACAACATGGTGTTTATGTATGCTATAAACTCAAAAGTAAAAGCTTGGTGGGAAGAAGTAGATATAATTATATGGGGTCCTACTGCGAAGTTGGTAGCTGAAAATGAAACAATACAAGAAAAGATTAAACTGGCTCAACATGCAGGTGTGAATATCGTAGCTTGTCTTGCGTGCGCTGCCCAATTTGGTGTTGTGGACAACCTAAAGCAACTTGATATAGATGTAAAATTTATGGGAGAGCCACTTACGGCAATTTTGAAAAACAACGAAAAAATACTCACGATTTAATTTGATGAAAGAAATGCAATAGATGCAAGTTCCATGTAAAAGAGATAGGAATGTCTTAAAATCAAAGAGAAGACCACGGCATTACTGGGAGACTGTGAAACAGCGTCTCCTTATCAAGGGGCAAAACCACACTATATCCTTGATATTGAAAATCGGGCACTGTCGCAAGAGGTGGCGTTGCTGCTAGAAACCATCACGCCGCTACCAAAACCGCGTAAAAAGAAAAAATAGTTGAATCTAACGTCGAATTTTGGTATAATAAAAAAAGTGAGTTGTAAGGTGTCAATCTACAGCAAGCAAGGAAAAGGCATGTTGCCAAAAAACGAAAAGAGGGACAATATGAGTAAAATTAGAATTGGGATCGTCGGTTACGGAAACCTTGGTAAAGGGGCAGAACTGGCAGTCGCAGCTGCACAAGATATGGAGTTGGTTGGGGTATTTACCCGACGTGACCCGAAAGATGTTTGCGTTGCAACCGAAGGGGTACCGGCGTACACCATTGAAGACGCATTCACCATGACCGATAAAATTGATGTGATGTTGCTGTGTGGCGGTAGTGCAACCGATCTACCGGAACAAGGCCCACAATTTGCGGCACACTTTAATACCATCGACAGCTTTGATACCCATGCACACGTGCCGGCATTTTACGATGCAATGGACAGTGTACTCAAAGCATCCGGCAAACTTGGGATCATTTCTGTGGGCTGGGATCCGGGCATGTTTTCCATCAATCGTGTCTATGCAGAATCCATCTTGCCAACCAGTGAATGCTACACCTTCTGGGGCAAAGGGGTAAGCCAAGGCCACTCCGATGCGATCCGTCGTATCGATGGCGTGTTGGATGCAAAACAATACACCTTGCCAATCGAAAAAGCATTGGATGCGGTACGCAGTGGGAGCAATCCAACTTTGAGCACTAGAGAAAAACATTTGAGAGATTGTTATGTAGTGGCAAAAGAAGGCGCTGATTTGGCAGCCATTGAAACTGCAATCAAAACCATGCCAAACTACTTCGCGGATTATGACACCACTGTGACCTTCATCTCGGCAGAAACCATGAAAGAAGAGCATGACAGCATGCCACACGGCGGTTTTGTCATTGGTAGTGAAAAGGCAAACGGCAACGTTTCCACCATTGAATACTCCTTGAAACTGGATTCCAATCCGGAATTCACCTCGAAAGTATTGGTGGCATACGCAAGAGCGGCTTACCGTCTGCACAAAGAAGGCACCGTTGGCGCAAAAACCGTATTGGATATTGCACCGGCACTTCTTTCTCCACTGTCGCCGGAAGTACTCCGTGCAACAAAACTGTAAGGGAAAAAGAACAACAAAAATTTTGTCCACTTTTTCAAAGCGGGTGAAACCCGCTGTTGTTGCCGACTGAGCACCCATCGCACGGAATGCCCGTCCACGACGTGGCATGGTAAGATGTGACCTTGTAGGGACAGGGCTCTGCTCTGTCCTTGTTCATTCCCCCATGAAAATCGGAAGGCACATAAAAGTTTTGTTCCCTTTTTCAAAAGGGACAGGGTGTGGGACGGTGTCCCACGGTCTTACTTGGCCGT
>CAYJIM010000026.1:16632-30448 GCA_964370215.1 uncultured Oscillospiraceae bacterium | reverse complement strand
CTAAGGGCAAGTTTAAGGGCAACAAGGGAGAAAATATACTGTAGAACCACTGAAACACAGTGTTTTAGGCGGTTTTTGAGATATAATACGCAAAATGAGCATAATCTGTGTAGGGTAAAACGACCACGATCAATTTTTGATCGTGGTCGTTTGTTTCTTTACCGGACAGAACGGTGCCGCTTCGTGCGTGCTACCCACAAAAAAGGGATTTGGTAAAAGACCAAATCCCTTAAAACGCTAACGCTTGAAAGTTGCCTGACGGCAAGCCGACCGTGGGACACCGTCCCACACCCTGTCCCTTTTGAAAAAGGGAACAAAACTTTTGTTGCGGACGATTCGTGAATCGCCCCTACACCATTCGACGAATCAATCGGGACGGGCGACCCGTCCCCTACGAACCAAATTCTCATTGTGTTGCACACCATTTTTGTTTTGCTACCTCTACCAAATGGCGTTCCGCCTGCACTTCCGTCGGGTACGGATGGCTTTGCACCGCCTTTTCAAAACATGCCTTTTCCGTTTCGATTTTCTTTTCATCCCCCTCTGTCATAGCGGTGACATAGCAAAAGCGTGCCACCGACAGATTACTTTTCATTTGTTTGAGGTAATCCCCAAAGGGTGGTGCCTGTAGTGTGGCGATGCGTGTCGTGTCATTGTCCCCTATCTGCTCGACATAGATTTCATCTATTTGCAGCAAAAAACGATGTAATCCTAGTAAATTATATTCTTCTTGTTGTAGTTTTTTCGCTTCTGCTGCCATTTCCTCCAAGCGCCCATTATACAATAGATAACTACAGTAAAAGACCCGAATAGCGGCACAAAGTGCACTTTTTTGACAGCTTTCATCGTTGACTGCAAACCACTCCTCCGACAGGTCAGTGAGCGACTTCCCCTCCGCAAGCATTGCCGCCAGTTCCATCTGCTTTTGAAAACATCTAGTCGCTTCCGCATCCGCCAAACATTCCAACAAATTTTTACCGTCGTTTTGCACCCCACCTACTGCCAACGGGAGACCATTGGTCGCGCCATAGAAAAAACCGATGAGTGCCATCATCAAAAAGCCCCCTTGCGCCAACGGATGAAGGGGAAGAAAAAACAAACCAACACACAACAATCCAGTGATCAAGTTGGCGAGTACCCCTCCCAAATTAAACAGGATAAACCCCGTTTTGGTAATCCCCTCTCGAGGTTTTAGCAAACACTGTCCACCAGTGCCGGCAAGACTGTAACGTTTGAAACACACCTTACCGTCCTGCTTGATCCACATGAAAGAAGCGATACGAAAGGAACTGAAGGTATAACCACCGCATAACCCAAAGAGCAGATGTCCCCCTTCATGAATGATCACTTGTAGGTAGACTGCCACCACCAATAGCGGCAACAGCAATACCAATTGCCACCATGGCATGGTTGTGTGATTGATGAATTGTCCTACCAAATAACCGATCCACACACACAGTACCATCCCTGCAACAAAACTCAGTACCTTGATGACCGTTTCCTTTTTCTGTGTTTGCGTTTTTGTGTTTGCCATGTCTGTTCTCCTTCTATGGTGTTTTTTGTTCCCAAGACTTTTTTCAGTATACCAGATTTCTTCGCCAATTGCAATGACGCACCCTTTGCTCCCCACACGCATAAACTGGGGTATCGCCGAGCGTGACGGTAATCGATCTTCTGCCCGCTCAAATTGCTTACCGCACAAACGATAGTAAACGATAAAGGGGTTATGCCACATGACAGTTTTATTGGTAGGTGGAGATCTACGCCAGGTGTATCTTGCCAATCGATTCGCCACACAGGCAACCGTTTTCACCTATGGACTGGAGCAAGCGACCAATCTGTCTGACAAGGTGGAGGCACTCACTACATTGGAAAATCTCCCATCGGTGGATCTCTTGCTGCTCCCCATGCCACTGATGGAAAATGTTACCGACATCAATGCACCACTCACTGAAAAGACCATTACACTCTCCGCGGTACTTTCTGCGCTACATAGCCCTACCAAAATTTTTGCCGGTAAACTAGACGGCAAAACCTTTGACTTGTTTGTGCGAAATGGACACCTGTGTGTCGATTTGCTGAGCCGAGAAGAGTTGGCGGTCATGAATGCAGTGCCCACCGCAGAAGGTACCTTGCAAATTATGCTAGAGGAACTGCCAACTACCCTTTCAGGGTTGTCGGTATTGTTGGTGGGAGCTGGACGAATCAGCCGTGTCCTACGTCGCAATTTAAAAGATCTTGGCAGCCATGTTACGGTAGCGGCAAGGAAAGCCTCCGACCTTTCATGGGCCGCCATTGATGGCTGTGAAACGTTACGGATCAGTGATTTAAGCCATTCTGCTATGACCTATGACTGTGTCATCAACACTGTCCCCGCTATGGTGCTGGATCAATCTGTCTTGTCACGTATTCCACCCTACACCCTACTCATCGACCTTGCCTCCAAGCCCGGTGGCATTGACTTTGCCCTTGCCGGAAGACTGGGACTGCGCACCATTTGGGCACTCTCCCTCCCCGGAAAAACCGCCCCCTATCGTGCCGGCGAAATCATCTACCAAACCATTTGTAACCAGATGGATGAATGGGGGGAAACCATATGCTAACAAAGCTCGGATACTGCTTTACCGGATCCTTTTGTACTTTCGAAGAATCCTTTACCATATTGGAAACACTCGTCACACAGTACGATGTGTTGCCCATCTTTTCGGCGCATGCCGCCTCTTTTGACACCCGATTTGGCAAGGCGATCGACCACATCAAGCGTGCTGAAGCACTCTGTCAAAAGTCCGCTGTTTTGACCATTCCACAAGCAGAGCCCATCGGACCCAAGCGACTGGTGGATCTGATGGTGGTCGCACCTTGTACCGGTAATACCTTGGCTAAACTTGCAAATTCCATCACCGATACCAGTGTTACGATGGCAGTCAAAGCTCACCTGCGAAACCAAAGTCCTGTCCTGCTCGCCATTGCTACCAACGACGCCCTTGCCGGTAGTTTGAAAAATATCGGCACTTTGCAAAACAGCAACCACTATTACTTTGTCCCTTATGGCATGGATGACGCTTCTAAAAAACCCACTTCGCTCGTTTCAGATTTCACCTTGCTACCGAATGCCATTGAGGCAGCACTGCAACGAAAACAGTTGCAGCCGTTGGTCAAAGCACCCTTTCTCTCAGAATGAGGATATTTTAACATAGTAACACACAAATTTCTAGTGAGAGTACCAAAAACCACATTGACCCCCCTGTCCCCATGCAGTATGATAAAGAGGTAGGAAAAAGCCGCCCATGGCGGATCATTTTAGGAGGTAGCAAGATGAAGTTTTTTATTGATACTGCAAACGTGGAAGAAATTAAAAAAGCAAATGACATGGGGGTTATTTGCGGCGTTACCACCAACCCCTCGTTGATCGCAAAGGAAGGCCGTGATTTTGCCGAAGTCATCGCTGAAATCGCCTCGATTGTCGATGGACCTATCAGCGGGGAGGTCAAAGCGACCACCGTTGATGCCGCGACCATGATTGAAGAGGGACGTGCCATCGCCGCCATTCACCCGAATATGGTCGTGAAAATTCCCATGACCGAAGAGGGGTTGAAAGCCACCAAAGTCTTGGCAAGTGAAGGGATCAAAACAAACGTCACCCTCATTTTCTCCGCTGCACAAGCATTGCTTGCCGCACGTGCAGGAGCGACGTATGTCTCACCGTTCTTGGGTCGTTTGGACGACATTTCCATGCCGGGGATTGACCTTGTACGCACCATTGCAGAAATATTCCAAACTTATGGACTGGACTGCGAAATCATCTGTGCATCGGTACGCAACCCGATTCATCTCATCGATTGTGCCTTGACCGGTGCTGACATCGCCACCATTCCTTATGGTGTCATCAAACAAATGACTTATCATCCATTGACTGATCAAGGGATTGAAAAATTCCAAGCGGATTATAAAGCTGTCTTTGGCGAATAATGCTATAAACATCCTAACATGACATGAAACACTACCGATGAACTTTTGGTTCATCGGTAGTGTTTTTGTTGTCTATCCGTTTTAAATAGGTTTTTTCTTATTGACAAGATCAAGTATATTGTGTATACTGTGTATATACAATATAAACCGGAGGTGAAGCGTTGAATATTATCATCAGCAATGTGAGTGGGAAACCCATCTATGAGCAGATCTATCAACAGATCAAGGCAGAGATCATGCGTGGAGATCTCAAAGAGGGTGAAGCTCTTCCCTCCATGCGTCTGCTCGCCAAAGAATTGCGTATCAGCCTCATCACAACCAAGCGTGCCTATGAGGAGTTGGAACGTGATGGTTTTATCGTCACCATGACCGGTAGGGGCAGTTTTGTGGCCAAGCGCAATTTGGCACTGCTACAGGAAGAGCAGCTACGTGAAGTAGAAGCCTGCTTGACAAAGGCGGTAGAGCTGTCCAAAGGATGCCATTTAACAAAAGAGGAATTGGTTTCGCTACTACAAACAATTTATGAGGAGGGATTGTCATGACAGATATTTTACAAATCAAATCACTGACCAAACGCTACACCACATTCGAGCTTGAAAACATTTCCTTCACCCTGCCGTCGGGTTGTATCATGGGGCTGATTGGGGAAAATGGGGCTGGTAAAACCACCTTGATCAAACTCATTTTGGATTTGGTGGAAAAGGATCACGGCAGTGTCACACTATTGGATCATCAAAAAGTGGTTGGCAATGAGCGGATCAAGGAATATGTCGGGGTGGTGATGGAAGAACTGCAATTCATCGACACCTTTACCGCAAAGCAAATTGACGGTTTGATGAAACACTGCTACCGCACCTGGGACAGCGATCGCTATCGCCAATATCTCAATACTTTTCGTCTACCACCCACCAAAAAACTGAAGGAGTATTCTCGTGGGATGAAAATGAAATTGTCTATTGCGGTGGCGTTGTCACACGACAGCAAACTCCTGATTTTGGATGAGGCGACCAGTGGGCTGGATCCGGTGGTGCGTGATGAAATTTTGGATATTTTCCTACAGTTCATTCAGGATGAATCACATAGCATTCTGCTCTCCTCGCATATTTTGAGCGATCTGGAAAAGGTATGCGACTACATCACCTTTTTGCATCAAGGAAAGCTCTTGTTCTGTGAAGACAAGGATGTGTTGCTCGACACCTATGCCGTTGTCAAGGGATCGACCGAACAGATGCGTGCGTTGGATCGCAACACGCTAATCGGGTTACAATCAAATGCCTTTGGAGCGCAAGCATTGATGAAGCGTCGAGATATTCCTGCCGGCATGACTGTGCAGCATACCACCATCGAAGACATTATGCTACACTTTGTAAAGGGGGGTTCTGCATGTTAGGGTTGTTGTACAAAGAAGGGTTGATCCTTTTTAGCAATTTCCGTATGCTTTTGGTTGTCCTGTTCTTTATCTTTTTTGGTGCTATTGTTGGCAACGGCATGGATTTGGTCAGTGCGTATGCAGGATTCATCGCTATTTATTTGGTCATCGCGTCGATCTCATTGGAAGAGCGATCCGGTTTTGACCGTTACCTGCTCACCATGCCCTACAACAGGCGCCAGTTGGTCGTCGCCAAATATCTTTTGATGCTTGTAGTCGTTTGTAGTGTCGTTGCCATACAGCTGTTGATCGGGATCATTCTTCAAATGAACTGGTTGGAAGTGTTGATGCAGAGCTTTTTGAGTGTCGGCCCGATTATGTTGATGAATCTGCTGTGTCTACCCATCATCTTTAAATTAGGTGTGGAGAAAGCACGATTTGTATTGATCCTCATTTTGGTGCTACCCTCTATGGCAGCCGGAATGATTGGCGCTATGAATGTGGAGATATCCACCTTTCTGACTAATTTACCGATACCGGAAATCTGCCTTGCTTTGCTTGTCACCCTTATTCTACTGTTCCCCTTGTCCATCATGGCATCGGTGGCTTGCTACCAACGGCGATGATTGCCAGCATATGATACGCCAAAAAAGGGATTTTGTCAAAGACAAAATCCCTTTTTCATGGTTTCTTCTTACCTTCCCACGTCGTGGACGAGGTTGTCTTGATATGAGTGCTCAGTCGGAAACAACAGCGGGTTTCACCCGCATGCTGACGCTTGATGGTTGCCTATCGGCAATCCGGTCGTGGGACACCGTCCCACACCCTGTCACTTTTGAAAAAGTGAGCAAAACTTTTAAGAATGACATGACTTATTGATTTTGCGGTTGCGGGTTTTTCGACAGAGAAGAGGGCGTAAGTGTTTCACTTACCGCCCTCTTCTCTGTTTATTGCTAATTTTCTCGCTCACTGTGTGACCAGCGCCACAAGCTTTTCGTGCACGCCAATATTTCGTCGGAAACGCCTGCGGACGCTGTCCGCCTTATTCTTCTTCAAACTGATCGGTGCCGACACTACAAAGTGGGCATACCCAATCTTCTGGAAGGTCTTCAAATGCGGTACCCGGTGCGATTCCGTTATCCGGATCGCCCTGTGCAGGGTCATAAACATAGCCACAAACAACACAAACGTACGATTTCATGAAAAATTCCTCCTCAAAATAATGTCTCGATTTCATATGTGCGTATATCCAAAATGAGAGACGTTGTCCCCTTCTCTTAGGATACTTTCATTATACAAAAAAATACATGAGATTGCAAGAAAAATTATGAGTAAAAATATACTTAAATAGTGTATTTTATTGCTACCGTACTTGAATCGGTTGAATGTCGGTACACCGCCCGGTCTTTTCATCAAGGGTGACCACCACCCCATCCAGTTGACAATCCCCTGTCGCCACCTCGAAACGAGTCGGCATCGCTGTCAAATAGCGGTTGATAATGCAGTCGGGGCGAATGCCCAGCACCGATTCGACGGGTCCTGTCATTCCCACATCGGTGATGTAGGCGGTGCCGTTTGGCAAGATCTGTCCATCCGCTGTCTGTACATGGGTATGGGTGCCAAACACCCCTGCTACACGTCCATCAAATTGATAAGCAAGTGCTTTTTTCTCACCCGTTGCTTCGGCGTGAAAGTCCACAAAGAAAAAGTCCGCCTCGGTCGTATTTAAAATGTGCTCGAGGGTGGTAAACGGGGAGGCAAGCGGCTCCAAAAAGACCGTGCCCAAAAGGCTAACGACCGCCATGCGATAACGCCCTGCATCGTACACATACACCCCATTCCCCGGACAGGAATCGGGATAATTTGCCGGTCGCAATACCTGTGGGTGCTCCTCCAAAAAGGGGTAGATCTCCCGTCTGCGGAAGGTGTGATTGCCACCGGTGATGACGTCAGCGCCGGCATCAAAAAGTTGATCGGCAGAGGTTGGCAAAATGCCGTTACCAATGGCAGAATTTTCACCATTGACAATGGTCAAATCGACGTTGTATTTTCGTTTGAGTTGTGGGAGGTGCTTTGCCAGATGCTGGCACCCTGTTTGTGCGATGACATCCCCAACAAATAAAATGGTCATAATCAGTTCCTCTCTATCGCTGTCCTTCGGCAAATGCCTGCTGTAGTTGTGCCACCAGCGTGGCATCGGGTTTGACGTAGGCGGTTTGATACTGGTCAAAAATCACCATACCGGGCTTTGCCCCATTTGGTTTTTTGACATGCTTGATGAGGGTATAGTCCACCGCCACTTGGGTAGCGTCTTTTCCACCTGAATGGAATGCTGCAACAATTGCCGCTTCTTCAATGGTGCGGTTGGGAATTTGTTTTCCTTCCGACAGTACAATGACGTGCGAACCTGCAATGTGCTGGGTGTGTAACCACAAGTCATAATTGCGTGCCATCTTTAACGTCAGCTTATCGTTTTGGGTGTTGTTGCGCCCACATAGGATGGTAAAGCCATCCGAAGACAAAAAGGCCAGTGGCGGCAACGGTTTTGGCGGTTTGTGGCGGGATCGTTGTTGCTTCAAATACCCTTGTGTCGACAGTTCGGTGCGAATTTCAAACAATTCTTGTTCGGTGCGTGCACGGCTCAACGCATCAAAAATGGAGTCGAGATACACAAGTTCTGCTTCCCCCTCAACAATGAGCGCTTGCAGTTTTTCCTCTGCTGTTTTTGCCTTGCGGTAGTCGGTGTAATAGCGTTGGGCATTTTGCGAAGGGGTGAGGGCCGGTGAGAGGGTAATGGTCACTTGCCGGTTGTCCTCTTGATAAAAATCCTGTACCGTGACCGAAGTGTCCCCTTTGGTAATCTGCCACAGGTTTGCCTGTAACAGATCGCCTGCAATGCGAAGTGGTTCACGGTCGACACTCTGTGCCAACTCCTGTTGCTGAATTTGCAATTTTCGTCGCGTACGCTCGGTGGTGTTGACCAAAAATTTCAACAAATCCTGCGCACGCTGTTTCATGCGATCCAATCGATCCCGCTCGGCATAAAAGTCATCCAACAACGCACTTGCACTGTCGTACTGACGGGTTTGATAATAACTGCCATATTGGGTAATCGGGAAAAAGCAAAAGTCTTTTGGCAGATTGTTTTCCGACAGCATGGTAAACTGCGGTGTGCTTTGCAGTTGTGTCCGCAGGTCACTGACCAGAGAAAAAAGCCGTTCTTTGCGATAATCGGATACAGCATCCAACTTCAATTCCAGTCCACCGGTCGCTTGATAGGCCAGTTCTCTTGCCACCAGTGGTGAGACCCCTTCATAAATGTGAAGAATCGCCTTGGCAAAATCGATGTTTTTCAACGCCGCAAACTGCTCGTTTTGCTGTGGTAATGTCATTGAAAAGAGGTCATATTTTTGCGGTTTTGGTGGTAGTTCGTACCGCATCCCCGGTAGGATGGGGCGCACGCTGCTCATCTCATCGTTGACACGCTTGATGGCGTCGAGAATGCGTCCGTCGGAGCCAATGACAATGATGTTGGAGTGTCTGCCCATGATTTCCACGGCAATGGTGATTTGCACCAAATCCCCCAGTTCATTGACCGTTTCAAAATCCAAAAACAGCACCCGATCCAAACCTGCTTGGCGCACATCCAACAGTTTTGCCGTGCTCAAATATTTTCTGAGCAGCATACAAAACATCGGCGGAGATTTTGGATTTTCAAGCGGAATACTTGTAAAATGCACCCGTGGGCTGTTGGCAGAAGCGCTCAACAGCAGTTTGACCGCCCCTCCGCGAAAGCGCAGTCCGATGACCAATTCCTCTCTCGAGGGTTGGTAAATTTTATCCACCCTTGCATCCTTTGCAACGGTGATGATTTCCTGTTGTAAGCTGTGTAAAAAAAGTCCGTCAAGTGCCACTGTGTTCTCCTGTTCTGTGATCAAAAATAAATGTAGCTACTATCCCGTGACAATGACACGTTCCGATAATAGGACGGCTGAAAAGCCTGCTTGTTGTAGGCTTTTGACGAGTGGGGCAAGCACCACACTTTCACTTTCATGATGAGGCAATTCAATGAGGTTGACCCCCAGCACCTGTGCTGCAATAAAACGATCATGTTTGAGGTCGCCTGTGACGACGGTATCGGCACCCAGTGCCACCGCCGTTTCCAGAAAACCACCGCCACTGCCTGCAATGGAAACCACCTGTTGTACCGGTCTGCCACTGTCATAATAGCGCAGTGCCTGTAGCGAAAACGCCGCTTTAATCGCCGTTACAAAGGTTGCTACCTCCTCTATCGGTCGTTGCCCCATCGCCGCAAATCCGCCGAGCGCTTCCGGCTTGTGGGGGTCTTTTAGTCCCAATGCCGTCGCCAAACAATCGTTGACGCCACCGACCGCACGATCGAGGTTGGTGTGGGTGGCAATGCAGGCCATGCCGTGTTTGATGAGTTGATACGGCATACTCTCGGTGGAAATGCTTTTGAGTGGATCAAAAATGACCGGATGATGGGTGAGTAGCACCGTCACTCCTTCGGCAATTGCCGCTTGTAGTACTGTGGGGGTCACGTCTAGTGCCACCCCAATTTTTTTGGCGGACTGATCGGCAGAACCGATGAGCAACCCACAGTTGTCAAACGACTCTGCAGTGTCAAATGGGGCAATCCCATCAAGATAAGACAGTAGTGAGGCAATTGTTTTGCTAGCCATAAAAACTCCTTTAGTCTAGAATTTGTTGTAAGGAAGCGAGTAACGTTTCTATTTGCGCTACTTCAGTGGTGTTTGGGGTTTCTGCCGATTGCAACCCTTGCAGCTTGCGACACAGGCGTTTTTGTTGGTGTTTGAGATATTCTTTGGAGGATGGTTCTGCCTTTTTAAGGTGGCAGCCACACAACCCCTCCAATGGAGATAGTGTGTGCCGTTCTCCCGTATAACAAACCCGTAAAATGCTATAGCAGTGCCTGTTTTCAGACACTGCAGTTTCATCTTGAATACAAAAGCCATTTTGGGCAAGCGATTGTCTCAAAAAATCAGTTTGGGTCATCGGTTGCAGAATCAATTGACAGGCGGGATCTTTGATCCAGTCACAAGCCATGATGATGGAGAAAATAAGTTCTCCCCCCATCCCTGCAATGATGATGTCCTGTCCATCTGCCAGGCTAACCTGTTGCAGACCATTCGACAGGCGTGTTTTGACCTGTGCGCCGGTGCCGGTCGCTTCAATGGTGCGCATGGCAGCCTCCAACGGCTTTTGGTTGATATCGGTTGCAAGTACTTGTCGTCCTTGTAACCCTAAAAAACAGGCAAGTTTTGCATGGTCTGTGCCAACGTCCACAATACAAGTATCGGGGCGCACATAATCAGCACAAGCCTGTAAGCGGTGCGGTAATTGCAAGAAAAAACCTCCATTTCAAACAAAGCGTCATTCGTCCTCTTGTGGTTTTGTCGTTAAGGTAACGGCACGTTTGGACGCAAGGACGGTGATATATTGTACCACAGTAATGCCGACAAGGGCAGTGACATAGCCAAAATCTGTCTGTGGCAATGCCAGTAGAAAAAACAACCCAATCATACGGCCGATGGCACGCATCCCCTCACTCATCCCGAGATATTCATCGGCATGGCTATGGCCGTCCGGCATAGCCTGCAAGGCAACAAAGTCCACCGAGCAAGCGGGGTTCATAAAAAGTACGATAAAAAATGCGTTGACGGTGCATAGTAAGAGAATGCTAAAGGCATTCAACCCTAAGTATAGCAGCAATGCCCCACCCAACAGCGATGATACGGCAATTGCCATGACTTTGACCCGATTGTTCGGGCGCAAAATTTTACCTGCACAGTACTGAGAAAAGATGCTGACAAATCCCATCCAGAGGGCGTTGAACCCAATGACAGCTTCACTCGGGACATATTGAAAGAGCAGTACATTGAGAAAAAAGTTAAAAATCCCATCACGAATGCTACGGGTGATGATCGACAAGGTGATAAAGCGATACACCGGATGCACAAAGGATTCTTTCAAACAATGCAGATAAGCGGTTTTCTCTTTGGTCGGGGTAACTTTTGGCAATCTGGTGTAAAGATACAGTGAAACCCCAGCTGTGATAAAGGCACAGAAAAACATGATGGTGTACCCTGTCAGGTCTACAAACAAATCGATGACCACCCCTGAAACGGCAGGCACTGCAAGAGCAATAATCGAGCCGAATATGCCAAGGAACGCCAGCGACGCATCACGGTTTTCATCCTGCGCATACGCCGAAAGTGCCTTGAAATAAACAAACCAGAAAAAGCCACCGCCGGTGCCGAGCAGTACGGCGATGGGCACAAAAATAACGACAATATTGTTGATAAAAATCAAAAACAATCCATAAGCGATGATGTTAAATCCGATACCGATGAAGGCAAGTTTTCGTATGTCCATTCGTTTAGACAAAGCCCCTGCCACTGCCATCATCACCCCTGATACAATATAGCTGATCATATTATAATAGATGGTCGTTTCGGTGCCACCTGCCTGTCTCATCAACAGAATGTTGACAAACACTGCTTGAATGTTGATGGCAATGATAAAGCACAGATGTGCCTTGGAAAAGGTGAGAAAATCTTTTGTCAATTTGTGCATGTTGAGACCATTGTACAACATGTCAGGAAGCTGTCTCAGTTTCATCTCAAATCACCTGCTACTCTGTCAAAATTCATCAATCAAAATAAAAAAGCAAAAAAACACCGAGCAAACCCGCATTTCACAGTTTGCTCGGTGTTACAGATAACACTTATGCTGTGTGAAAGTGGGTATTCAACGTTTCCACCAATGTGTGTACTTCTACTTCATGCACCGCACACGCTTGTTCTAAGGTTTCCCCTCTGGAAGCAGGACACCCCAAACAGTGCATCCCCATTGCCAAAAAGTGTGTGGCAGTGCTGGGATCACGATCCAAAATATCCCCAATGACACTATCTGAAGTAATCATAAACGCCATTTACAACACCCTCCTTTATTCAATATAAAGACAACCAATGCACAGAAAGAATCTGCTATCTTTATTCTAAACAGTTCTAGGAAAAAAAGCAAGAGGTTCTTCAATTTCCTATGACAATTAGGGATTTTTTACAGCAATTAAGGTATTTTTTCATCATATTGATGAATGCCCGTGCTCCCTGCACCAGTTCTTTTTCTTTTGCCTTTTTTCAAGAATTGTGATACAATGAAGAAAACAAAAAACGACTCGTTTTTCACAGGAGGAATGACTATGACTTACGGCATTATCTGCGCCATGCAGGAGGAAATTGCCCTCTTGCAGGCAGACCTTACAGGCGTACAGGAAACGACCATTGCAAAGCGCACTTTTTACAAAGGCACCCTTTACGGCAAGTCGGTGGTGCTGGTCAAAAGCCACATCGGCAAAGTAGCCGCGGCGATGACCACCACACTATTGCTACAACAATTTGACATTGATGCAGTGCTTTGCACCGGTACCGCTGGCGCACTGGACGAACGCTTGATGATCGGCGATGTCGTCGTTGCCGACAACTGTCTACAACATGACTTTAAATTGCCACCAGAATGGGGTCCACTCTTTCGTATTCCAGACCTCAATCTCTGCTATATCCCAACCGACAAGGCGTTGACCACACGTTCGGAAAAAGCCATCTCACAATATCTTGCCACACAGGTACAAACCGATATTCCAAAAACACATCGAGAAGAATTTTCGATCGCTACCCCTACTGTCATGGTCGGTACCATTGCTTCGGCGGATGAATTTGTCTATACCGCAGACCGCAAAGAGTACCTTGTTGCCAACATCGAAAAAGCCGGCTGTGCCGAGATGGAGTCGGCCGCTATCGCACAAGTGTGTTACGAGTTTGATTGCCCTTATACCGTGGTGCGCGTCATTTCCGACTGTGCCGATTCTTCGGTAGATTTTGATCGTTTCATTGAACATGCGGCACGATACTTTGCCCGTGGTATCATCAAAGCAATTTTTGATCATCAATAAAAACAGCAGAAAGCAAAATCGGTGAGCGACATGGCTCATCAATTTTGCGGTCGCGGTTTTTTCGACGGTAATAATCCCCCTAACGATGATGTTAGGGGGATTATTACGTTCTTTATTTTCCGCCAAACAAGCGACGGAAGAAGGCACGGATGCCTGTTTCCTTTTGGATCGGTGTCGGCGGTGGCGTGACTGTTCTGGTCTTGCGCTCCACTCCTACTTGATACATGGGAGGGGCCAGTGGTGAGTTTTTCTCCGTCACTGTCTCGGGCGGCGCTGCGACAGGTGTCGGTGCGGTCAGTTCTTCCGCTTCCTCGATCGGTAGCTCCTCTGTCGACACTTCCGCTTCAACCTGTACCGGTGCCGCCTTAAAAAGCTGCACTTCCGGCTCTGGGGTCGGTTCCGGTTCTACGATCGGTTCTGGTTCTACGATCGGTTCCGGTTCTATGATCGGTTCCGGTTCTATGATCGGTTCCGGTTCTATG
>CAYJIM010000026.1:0-16532 GCA_964370215.1 uncultured Oscillospiraceae bacterium | reverse complement strand
ATGATCGGTTCCGGTTCTATGATCGGTTCCGGTTCTATGATCGGTTCCGGTTCTATGATCGGTTCCGGTTCTACCATCGGTTTCGATTCCATTGCAGGCGATACCGCATTGGTCACAATGGTCGGGGCGACAATCGGCGGTTGTTCCATCGATTCTACCACAATAGGTGTCGTTGGAATCGGTTGTTGTGGTATAGGGGTTTTGGCAAGGTCACGTTGCAATTTTGCCGTTTCCGCCTGCCAATAACTCTCCTGATACAATTCCTCTTGGCTGTTGAGCACATCCTGCTCCTGCCCAACACAGCGGACATACCGTCCATCCGATTGCTGTACCCTGAGTTTTGCATTGTCTTTTAGCATCACTTTCATGAAGTGCATGACCTTTTCTTGTAGCGTTGGATCTAAGATCGGTGCCGCCACTTCTACACGACGCTCGGTGTTGCGGGTCATGAAGTCAGCAGAGGAGATATAGATTTTTTGACGCTCCGGTGTGCCAAAAACCAACACGCGGGAGTGCTCCAAAAAGCGTCCTACCAAACTGTAGATTTCAATATTTTCGGTGAACCCCTCTACCTGTGGTTTGAAACAACAAATGCCGCGTACAAGCATGGTAATTTTAACGCCTGCACAGGAAGCTTCAATCAATTTATCGATCAGTTCCTTATCGGTAACCGAATTCATTTTCAGCATGATGCTAGCCGCCTGTCCTGCCTTAGATAGATTGATTTCATGGTCAATCAGATCAATGACCTGTGGTTTAAAGCAGCGAGGGGCAACCAAAAGGTGTTGAATGCCACTACCTACCACCGTTTCGGTAAAGAGCGCATTGAAAACGTTGGCTGCATCCGCCCCAATTTGCTGGTTGGCGGTCATCAGTGATAGGTCGGTGTAGAGTGCCGAAGTTTTTTCGTTGTAGTTTCCTGTACCAATTTGCGTGATGTACTGTACAT
This sequence comes from uncultured Oscillospiraceae bacterium, assembly GCA_964370215.1. Lineage (GTDB taxonomy): Bacteria > Bacillota > Clostridia > Oscillospirales > Ruminococcaceae > Massiliimalia. The sequence continues at coordinate 15,583 of CAYJIM010000026.1, read as the reverse complement.
CATCCCGATGCTTTCGGGTGATCAACAACAACTTGGAATGGACTTTGTATTCCGGCAGACCATACATGACGTGACAGCCGGCTTCCTCCAAACGTTTGGACCAGTCGATGTTATTTTCCTCATCAAAGCGCGCACGCAATTCCACCAAAACATGCACACTTTTCCCGTTTTCTGCCGCTGACATCAGTGCATTGACGACTCGAGAATGCTTCGCCACACGGTAAAGGGTGATTTTAATGGACACCACTTCCGGATCATTTGCTGCTTCACGCAACAGGTTGATGAATGGACTGATGGCGTTGTACGGGTAGTGAAACAACAGATCCTTTTGCATGATCTGTGCGATCATCGATTCGTCTCGATTGACCTGATCTGACAGCTGCGAGGTGAGCGGTGCAAAGAATAAATCGGTGCGTTTTGTCAATTTCCCTTCAAGGGCAAAGACATAAGAAAGATCAAGCGGACAACTGTCCACAAAAATCTGCGACGCTTTCAATTCAAATTGACGACAAAAAAAGTCATGCAGTACAGGGGACACCTGTTGAGATAGCTCCAACCGTACTGGGGCCAATTTCGGGCGTTTTTTCAAGAGTACTTCCATTGCATCACGGTAGTCAAAATCAACATCCACCATTTGGTCTTCTACGTTGATGTCGGCATTGCGTGTCAAACGAAATAGCGTTTTGCCCAAAATACGATAACGCGAAAAAATACGATCCGCAAACGCTTGAATGACATCCTCTACCAACACAAATCGACAAGCATGTCCCGGCAAGAAAACAAAACGTGAAAAGTGCCCTGAGGTTGGCACAATACCTAAACGAATGCTTTCCGATTTGGTATGTAAATGTGCCGCGACATAAATTTCTTTGTTTTTCAAAAACGGGAATGGATACCGTTTGTCAACAATTTGCGGGGAGATGAGCGGATGAATTTCCCGTTCAAAATAGTGTTCCAAATACAACTGATCGGTATCAGAAAGATCCTCCATTTTGGCATGAACCACCTGTTGTTGTGACAGCAACTCACGTACCGTTTCAAATGCTTTGGCTTTGCGTTTAAGCAGTACTCTTGTATTGGCATAAACATCATGCAGCTGTTGTGCCGCTGTTTTCTTTGTTTTGGAATCCAAGAGCACTTCTTTCAAAAGCGTTTGATCAAAGAGCGAGCCGACACGTACCATATAAAATTCATCTAAATTATTTTGAAAAATGGCCAAGAAACGCACGCGATCAAATAACGGTACGGTAACATCTTCCGACTCTTCCAACACCCGCTCATTGAACTGTAACCAGCTCAATTCACGATTGGTATAAAGTAATTCTCGTTGGGATGGGATATGGTGCAGCTTTTCCGACATAACTAATAACTCCATTCCGCCGTTTTACCTCGGCTTTTGTTTTGAAAGGTTTATTGTCAACGATCTTTTCTCTTGATCGAAATTTAGGAAGTAGGCAAAAAGAGGGTGGATAAAAACCCTTCACGCACGCTATTTTGCAGATACACAATGTCATTAACCTGCAAATAATCGGCAACGGCATAAATGACAATCATGCCCGGAATCAACGTCAATCTCCTTGCCGGATTGACCGCCTCAATGGATTTTTCCGCCAATGCCGGATTGCTGATCATGCCGGTAATGGCCGTTTCCAGATCGTCCAAACCAAACCCTTCTGGGCGCCCTAGCATTTCGGCGATGGTGCGTGCCGTTCCCCCTGTCTGATACAGCGTGGTCGTGCCGTGGCAAAACCCGCTTTGGGACAGGGCATGTAACACATGGGTTTTGATGGCGAACATCTCATTGACGGTCGGGAATGTGTCAGAGACAAATTGACGATACATGCGCAGCGCACCGAGTGGCAAACTGATACAGTCCGGTTCTTCATCGCCATTCTGGCAAAACAGTTGCAGACTGCCACCACCCAAATCCGCACCGACAAAGCGTGGCGTTTGGATCACCTGTCGCATACTGCGAACATTGTAAAGGGCTTCCTCATCACCGGATAGTGGGGTGACCGCAATCCCTGTTTTTTGCTTTATTTGTGCCAATACCTCTGCTTGATTTTGAATGTTCCGTAGCGAAGCGGTGGAAAAGCAATGTAATGCGTCACAACCTTGTGTATCGGCTACCTGCTTGTAGTGCAGAAGGGTCTCCACAATGCGTGCAAGCCCTTGCGCGTTCAACTGCTCCCCTTCGATATATTTATAGACATACGCATAGGTTGCGTCGTAAAACACAGAGTCAAACCCCTGTTCTGCTGTGCGATAAACAGCAAGTTTGATGGTATTAGAGCCTAGATCTATCAGGCCGATTGTCATAAAAACCTCCTAAGATAAAACGATATACTTTGCTTTATTATACCAAAGTATGCCGTTGAAGTAAAGTTAAATTTCTGGTTTTACCCATCTGTTTGACCGGTTGGCGACGCTGTTTGTAACAAGTTGATGAGGGATTGCCCAAATAACGTGATGGCACGTTGACTTTCCGCAAGAGTATTGCCATGGGTGCCCACCTCCACCAAAAGTGCCCCCGTGGACAAGTCTTGATTGTAATAACGTCTTGAAAATAGGGTGGCACGTGTCAATCCGGGATAGGACTGTTCGATTTCCCGTTGCAAGTTGACCGCAAATGCCAAGTTTTTCTGCTCATTTGGTTGCGAGCCCTCTCCATCGTCGGCACAAACGATGAACATGAGCTGTGCCACCTGCACCCCATCAATCGTCGTCACAGGGGCGACGATTGTGCCGTCGTCCCGCTGTACCGCATCGCGGTGTAGGTCTAAAACAATCTGAATAGAGGGGTAGGCTGCCAAGTATTGTTCGATTGTCACACGTGAACGGTCGTATGCACCGGTATAACTGGGATTATCGTGTTGGGTGGTATCGTGAATGACACCAATCCCGGCGGCTTTGAGTTTCGCTTCCAACACATCCCCAACCTGTGTCACGGTATGTTGTTCATCGGTACGATGAAATAACGAATCCGATGGGTACCAATCCACCCCATAAAGCAGATAGGATTCCGTCGCATGGGTATGGTAAATGAGCACCTGTGGGTCGCTACTCGGTTGTAACGTGAACGGCATGGGGTGCTCGGTGACAGCGAGTACCTCTCCGTTGCTTAGATTGGATTGATTGGAAATTGCCCCACCCTCAAACGTAACCACAGAAGAACCGGACGAGGCAAGTGCTGTCCGTAGCACCGGCAACGCATCAGCCGTTTTTTCGGGTGGGTCGGTGAGGTCAGGAAAGGCATGTAGGTCGGGTAGAAGCGTCATTTCCGGTATGGCACTCTGCACCGCCGTGGGATCAGCTGGATGCTCTGTGGGATCGTAAAAGGGGAACACCGCCTGCAACAACCCATCCAACCCCGATTCTGAAGGGTTTTCATAGGTCGTCGATGTAGATACCATGCCGGTACCACCGGCCAACAGCAGCAATGTAGAGAGCTGTTCTGCGACAAACGGAAGGGTTACTTGCGCCAACTGCACCCCAAGTATTCCAGCACCCAACAAAAGAATGATCTTCCATAAAGATTGTTTCTGTTTTCGTGGTCGCCTTGTCAAAAAACTCCCCCCTTTGTCCCAACTGTCGTCTTCACAGTCTATGCGAAGGGGGCATTGTTTATACAAAAAAATTCACGTCGCAACGCCATGCAACGTGAACTTTTCCTATTCTATTTTACGAAAAATGCTGTTTCAAACGCTCCACCATCATGGCATTGCACTTGTTGATGTCACCACAACTCATCGTCAAAATGACATCGCCCGGTTTTGCGATCGATACGACATAATCGGCAATCTCTTCAAAACTGTCCAACTGTACTGCACCTTCAATTTTATCCGACAAATCGGCGGCGGTAATACCGAGGGTGTTGACCTCACGAGACCCCATAATCGCAGAGATCACCGCAAGATCCGCCTGTTGCAACACCGACGCAAACTCTTCAAGCAAGCGATGGGTACGTGAAAAGGTAAAGGGTTGGTGTACCGCAATCACGCGTTTGTAACCAAGCGATTTCGCTGCTTGAATCGTCACGGCAATTTCTGCCGGATGATGTGCGTAATCGTCCACCACCGTAATGTCATGGTCGTGATAGGTCACCTCAAAACGACGACCGGCTCCACGGAAGGTCTCCATCCCAACAGCTAGCTGGTCAGGATCCATCCCACTCTCCAGCGCACAAGCGGCAGCCGCAACAGCATTTAAAATGTTGTGTTTGCCAGGCACAAAGACGCGAATGGTGGTCACGAAGGTGCCACGTTTCATCAAATCAAACGCTGTTTCCACCCCACCTACATGGGTGATGTTTTGCGGATAATAGTCATTTTGATCGGAGAACCCAAAGGAAATGCAGGTTTTGTCAGTGAGGGGTGCGACTGCACGGTTACAATTTTCATCATCACCGTTGTAAATCACCAGACGACTCGCCTTTTTTGCAAAGGTGGTGAAGGAAGCAATCAGGTTATCGAGTGTTTTAAAATACTCCATATGATCCAGATCAATGTTTAACAATAGGGCTACATCCGGCTCTAATAGTAGAAAGTGATCACAAAACTCACAGGCTTCACAAACCATATGATTGCTCTTGCCCACTCTGCCCGAACCACCGATAACTGTGAGTTTTCCGCCGACAAACACGGTCGGATCCGCCGACAGCATCATGTGGGTGAGCATCGAAGTGGCAGTGGTTTTGCCATGGGTTCCTGCCACGCAGATGGCATTGTCAAACTGACCGGTCAGCAGTCCTAACAGTTCGGCACGCTCCAACAGCGGTACCCCACTCTGTTTCGCTGCCACCAATTCGGGGTTGTCTGGTAGGATCGCCGCCGTATGCACGATGAGATCCGCCCCTTTGATATTTTCAGCCGATTGTCCGATGGTGACTGCAATCCCCATTTGACGAATTTTTTCCACTGTGTCGGTGGGATTGTTGTCCGAACCCGTCAGAAAATAGCCTTGATCGTGTAGAATTTGTGCCAACGGATACATGCCGGATCCACCGATTCCAATGAGGTGAATGTGTTGTTTTCCCTGTAAAACAGTGTTTTCAAATGTCATGGTTTTACTCCATTCTATCGTAGAAATTTGCGGTTATATCAAAATCGAACACCTTTTTGAAGCAATTTCGGAACACAGTTCAAAAATACCCCTTAAAAAAGGATGATATTGTGAATAGTATAGCATGTTTTTAGAAAAAAGGACAGTACTGTGGAATACTTTACGGGAATAATCCTAAAATTTACGAAAAAGACACAATTTTATTGTGCGAATTTCACTTTTTAGCTGTAAAATAAACTTAAGAAAAACCATGCACGTCACAGCAAGTCACAAAAAGGGGGACAATGACATGAATATTACAGATATTCGCATTAGAAAACTCATCAATGAAGGGCGTTTGCGCGCAGTGGTATCCATCACGCTGGATAACGCAATCGCCATTCACGACATTAAGGTGATTGAGGGACCCAGCCGTCTCTTTGTTGCCATGCCGAGCCGTCGTGAAGAAAACGGGACCTTTCGTGATGTTGTTCACCCCATTTCCGCAGAAGGCAGAACCTATATCGAAAATATGATTATGGAAGCTTACTACAACGAAGTGGAAGCGCAAGCAGCGCAGGTAGCAGAGGTTGAGCAAGAAGAGGTCGAAGACTTTGAACTGGTCATGGAAAAAGTCATCGAAGAACAAGCATCGGATGCGGAATAAATCAATATCTTCACTTGCCTGAGTCGTTTTTGGGCATGTTGGCATCAATCAAAATTTTAAATAACGAAGGACCATTTGTACGAAAAGTTCTTATTTGACGTAAGAACTTAGTTTTGTTGTATCTACCTTATTTTGAGGCTACTGAAAAGTCAAAATGCTTCATCACGCAGTTTGTGTGGTGGAGCATTTTTTGTGTCATGGTATGTGTGGTTTGAATGTCATTTTTATGAGGTATTAGGTTGTCGGACAGGCGTGGAAGACTGTCCCTACATCAGCGGTAATCAAAACGCACTATCCATTATCAGGTGATCAGCATATGTTATCAATTCTCTAAAACAAAAGTTTACTCAATTTTTCAAAAATTGCCGGTTTGGGTGGAACCCAAGTTTTTTTGCCGACAGGCAGCTTTAAAGCGCCAGCGTGCAATAGATTTTGATGATTCAAAATCTATTTTCGGACGAAAGAAAGGTCCTCCCTACAGCATCCTTCTGTTAAGCGGTCAGAACCCTCCATCAACTGCCTAAGACAAAAGTTTACTCAATTTTTTCAAAAATTGCCGGTTTGGGTGGAACCCAAGTTTTTTTGCTGACAGGCAACTTTCAAGCGCCAGCGTGTAATAGATTTTGATGATTCAAAATCTATTTTCGGACACCAAGGTCGCCCCTACCGCATCATTTCAATGGCGTTGCCTGTGGACACTGTCCAGAGGGAGATTTTTTATCGTAAAATCTCCCTCTGCCAAAACAATTCACCGGATTGTTTTGACATTCACCCTCTTAATCCTCCCTTGCGGCATTCAAGGTCGTAGGACGCCGTCCCACACCCTGCAACTTTTTGAAAAAAGTTGATTAAACCTTTCTTTTAAACAGAACAGAGCCATATTCAAATACCCACTCCAATTAAAATATGGTAACAAACCACGGGTGACAGAGGTCGCCCCTACCGCATCATTTCAATGGTGTGGACGTCTAAAATGACACTTTGCTGCATACCGTTTGATAGAACTGTTTGGAGGTGATACCTTGGCCTATTCTGATGTAGAATTACTGGCACGTCTCATCAAGTGCGAGGCGGGTGGCGAGGGGGATGATGGGATGAAAGCCGTCGCTTCGGTGGTGATGAACCGTGTCAATGTGACCTACGGCGAATATGGGCGGTTGCAAAAAAACATCCGTGCCATCATTTATCAACCTGGTCAATTCGACTGCGCTCGTGATGTTGTAGGGGGAAAACCCAATAGTCAAACGGTTTATAACGCCCCACCGGAGCAAATTCATTACGATATTGCCAATTGGGCAATTGCCGGCAACCGTTTGCCCAATCTCGGCACCGCACTTTGGTATTTCAATCCGTTCAAACCCACCTGCAAGCAAAATTTCCCATCCGATGTCGGTGCGTTTGTCATTCGTATCGGCGATCATTGTTTTTACAATCCCACTGCTGATTATGCCGATACCTGATCAGAAACAACACCCAAACCAAAGGAGGAATTTTTTTTGGATCGTTATTTTTCAGAACAATCACCCACCACAAAATCCTGTAAGCCTTTACACTCCACCGCTTGGGATGAAACCTTTTTCAAACAATTTTCCACCAATCAAATCCCATCAACACAAATTGATTTTCCACCGCAACAACCCTTTGACAGTCCGGAAATGATCGGTTCTATTCAGCGTATTTTGGCATCTGCCATCGGTACCTATGTCGTCATTGAATTTCTCATCGGAACCGAGGCGATGATGCGAAAGCAGGGGATTTTATATTTGGTGGGTACCAGCTACGTCACCTTATACGACGATGTGGCAAGAACCTTCATCACCTGTGACCTCTTTGCCATTAAATTTGTCTATTACTATTACCCCGGCGACCGCCCCAAACGAAATTACAATGCACTCCCTCCCACAGCAGGGAATGGCCGGTAGCGAAAAAGGGATTTGGTGTCACACCAAATCCCTTTTTTATCATCAACAATCAAACTGCGGGTTGAACGCATAGAAATTTTTGCTATCAAGTTTTGACTTTGCAATTTCCAATGCTTCGCCGAAACGTTGAAAATGCACAATTTCTCTTGCACGTAAAAATTTAATGGCATCACGTACATCGGGGTCATCGGCAAGGCGCAGAATGTTGTCGTAGGTCATGCGTGCCTTTTGTTCTGCCGCCAAATCCTCGGTCAAGTCGGCAATGACATCACCGGTTACCGCAAGGGTTGCCGCACTAAAAGGTGACCCACTTGCCGCTTGCGGATAAATGGCGGTCGTGTGATCCACAAAGTAAGTATCAAATCCACTTTTTTTAATCTCTTCCATATTGAGGTTTCTGGTTAATTGATAGAGAATGGCGGACACCATTTCAATGTGTGCCAACTCCTCCGTACCGACATCCGTTAAGATCCCTTTGACTTCATTGTACGGCATACTATAGCGCTGACTCAAATAACGAGTTGCAGCCCCAAGCTCCCCATGCGGGCCACCTAGCTGACTGATGATGACCTTTGCCAAGGCAGGTGACGGTGTTTTGATGGATACCGGATACTGTAACTTTTTCTCATAATTCCACATCGTCTATCCCTCCAATTCCCATGGCCATGGTCCTTTACACCAGTCCCACTCTTCTGCCTGTTGCATTTGATTCAGACAAATCGTGCCGAACTCTTTGGTGTATTCTTCCAATGTTTCTTTTCGCTTTTGCTGATATTTTTCAAAGTGTTTGAGCGCCTCTTTGTCGGTCGGATGGGTGTCTAAAAACAGACAGGTCTCAGTCAAGACAAAATCACAAATTTGCAACCGTTTCAACAACATTGACTTTTTATCCATGTTTTACGGCCTCCTCCCCAATAAAGGGTAGATCCAACTGCTCAAAAATAGTACCTCGTTCAAATCCCACATCTGCCACATAAAGATCCCGCCATTCCTGCATAGGGACAGTGACAATGGCAAGTGGCAATGCTTTATCTTTCGGAGCACGAGGGTTTAGAGCCTCACGATATTCCATAATAGGCCTCCTTGAAGATGAATTGAATCGTTTCTCGCTGTATGATTCAATTCATTTTATGGTAAATGCGAACACAACGTTCCTAGCTCGCTTGAAAGAAAATGATTTATTGCACAATTATCATACATGTTTTTTGTTCGATTTATCTATTTTTGATCAAAAAATTACACTTTTTATGAAATTCACCTTTTCATTTGTTATAATGAAAGTAACGATAGGTCGAAAGGAATGATGGCGATGAAGCGAAAAGTACCCGATGACAAAACTGTTTCAAAACAGCTGACTCCACAACAGCGCCAAACCGTTTATACCATCTTGGTGGTGATCATTTTGTTGTCGGTCGCCTGCTTGTTTTTCATCCTACTCTCCATTGAAGAATCGGAAAACACAACAGGGGTTGTGTACATTCCACCGGAAGAAACACCGACAGCGTTTGCTTCTGTCAACACCTCCGATGAAACAGATTCACAGCAGGGATCGGATGAAGAAACCACTACTTCCCGTACCGCTGTCAATCAAGCACCGGCGGCAACCACCCATGGATTTCCGGAAAACCCATTTGAAACGCCTGTCACCGATGTGGTGTATGAGGATTTTCCATCGGTAAGCGTCGCCACCACAAGCGAAATGGTCTTTCCTTCCGCACCTACAACCGAGATTGTTTCCGACACGACCTCCCTGCAAACAAGCACCCCTGCCACATCTTCTACAGCAACCTCTTCTTCGTCCACAACTTCTTACGCCACCAGTCTGCCTGCTGCATCACTGCCCACCGTTTCGGCACCGACTGCCCTCTCCCTACAATCCAAAATCCAGGCCATCGAACGTGCCTTTTTCGTTGATCTCATGGTTGTGACACAGGACACGCCAAAGGTCGGCTACACCGCTTTTCAAAATCTAACCACTGCCGATCGTTTGTTGACTGATTTGACGCACCACCTACAAGCATTGTCGTCAGATGTTTGGCAGCAATTGACCCATCGACATGCAGTCTCTATCACGCTGTGTGCCGCCGCTTCGCACACGACCGCCTCTGTCTCTGCGACGTTGCAACAACAGACAATACACTTTACGGTCATCGGACAAGCAGGCTTCACCGACCTCGCCTTTGAATTTGGCATTGCATTATCGCAAACATTCGATGTCCTATTACAGGAACAAGGACTGTTGCAACAGTCCTACCAAAACTTTGCCTCACACAACCCGGCGGATTTTTCATACGGTACCTACCATCCAACCTCCCTTTCAAGCAATCCGCAAGACTGCTACTTTTTGAATATCCTATCGCAATCCGCCATCACAACCGATCGCCATACCCTGTTTGCAACCTACTGTACCAATGGCCTCCCTGCAAATTTGTTGACTGCAAACTGCCCTGTATATCACAAACTAAACGTCTTATTGAGTGATTACAATGCAATATAGCAAAGAAAAACATCTTGCAGAAATTCTGTAAGATGTTTTTTATGGTATGCACTTATGGCGTTCTGCCGCCTCCACCAGGCATCATATCACCATGCCCAGTGGCTTCCACAGTATCTCCATTTTCATCGACAATCGTGCCACCGGACATGGTCACGGTGCCGTCGACATCAAGCGGTGCGTTCATGGCATCAGAGCCTGCTGTTGCAGCAATGACGATGTTTCCACCTGTTTGGGTGTAAAATCCATTTGCGTCAATGCCGTCGCCACCTTGTCCAAAGAAAATTTCGATCGTTCCGCCGGACACAGTCACACCACCAGAGGCATCATTCCCGTTTATTCCGTCGTCGTTTGTGTTGATAGAAATTTCTCCGCCACTAATATTGACATCCGCACCCTCGATCCCCTCAAAGCAGTTTTCGATTGTTATACTGCCGTTTGCAATCGTTGTGCTCACTGAAGTGAATCCATCGTCTCCGGCATTGATTGTAAATGCGCCACCGTCTACATAGATGCTACCATCGGCGTGCACTGCATCCTCATAGGCTGAAATCGTAAACGTACCGCCGTTTATCATGATGCTATTGACTGCTTTGATCGCTTTCATGCTTTCTTCGAGTGTATCATCACTTTGTGTCATTCCTGTTTGGCTATTCGGGTCAAAATTTTCATCATTGATATCTGAAGGCAACTGCGTAGGATCAAATCCTTCATCGCTCATCTCCGGGGGCAACTGCGTGGAATCAAAACCTTCACCACTCATCTCCGGGGGCAACTGCGTGGAATCAAAACCTTCACCGCTCATCTCCGGGGGCAACTGCGTGGAATCAAAACCTTCACCACTCATCTCCGAGGGCAACTGCGTGGAATCAAAACCACCACGTCCACCGCCCATGCCTCCGTCTACACCACCGCCAACAGGGCCACTCGACGGTGTTTTGATCACACCGGTGTAACCATCACCAGAATAAAGTTCAAATTTGCCGTCGTCAATTTGCAACGCGTTTTCAGCGGTAATCGCATCATTTTCAGCGGTGATATGAAAGTTGCCACTCACAATCAGCAGATTGCCTTTTTCCGTATCTTCTGCATTGGAGGACTTCATCCCATCTTTTCCAGCATCCACTGTGATATTTGCATCACGGATCGCCAAGAAATCTTTGCCGACAATGCCGTCCTCTACCGCATTTACGGTAATCGTCGCACTGTCAATGATCAGATCATCACGGCTGTTGATGCCGTCTTGATATTGGGTTGTTACCGTTAACTTTCCGTCACCGGTAATGACGGTGTCCGCTTTTGAATAGATTGCAGCAGAAGGAAATTCAGTGTCAGCAGTGGTGATCGCACCTTGCGATACCACATTTTCGCCCTCTAGGATGATCACCACATCCTTTGCCTCCACAATGTTGATGGGTGTGCCGGTCTCACTTGTGATGTTCGCATTGTTCAGCACAAGGTAAACCACGCCATCATCGGTATCTTTGTCGACATTGACTGTGATGGTGCTCGTGTCATAATCTCCTGTGAACTCATAGGTTCCACTTTCGGTAATGACAATTTCCTCTCCATCAGAGAAGGCGACCGCTTCCCCCAAATCTTCGGTATAGTCCTTTTGGGCGAATGTCAATGACGTGATAGCCGTCGTTGTCGTTTTTGTCAAGGTAGTTTGTGTCTGTGCGATTGCTTCGGTCACCAACGCCACTCCTTCGGTGGCACTACATCCAACAAAGGCGAACATCGATGCCACGACCAAAACCAGTAAACGCTTTTTCATATAACCCTCCCTTTCTTATAATCCGTTGATGAACAATTCTTGTTTCCCAATGATAATTTCAAGATTGCCGTTTCGACATCTCAGTTGATCGATAAATTGTTTTTCCAGCGCGACATCTTTCAACTCCACCTCATAGCTCAGTTTAAACAAGCTTCCCATATTGGTCGTTTTGGCAGAAATCAGCTTTGTCTCTTTGGTGAAGGTTTGAAAAATATCATCAAATACATCGGTATAATTCAAACTTTCCGGAATGGTGATTTGCAAGGTACGTCCCCCATTATTTTTTTCTTCTCCAAAGTTTGCAAGGTTTAAGAACAAGGCAAACAGGCAAGCAAGCATGGAAAATAGCACTGCGAAAGCAATATAGCCCATCCCAATGGTCAGTCCTGTACACATGGCGGTGAAAATGGCGACAATTTCTTTTGCTGTACCGGGCACGGATCGAAACCGGACCAGACTGAAGGCTCCTGCTACTGCAACACCGGCACCAATATTGCCATTGACCATAATGATGACCATTGCCACAGCAAGTGGTAATAAGGCGAGTGTGACAACAAAACTTTTGGTGCTCTTGGTTTTCAATGCATACATCTTTGCCATAAAGAGCCCTAAGATCATTGCCGACACCATACAAATGAGAAAATCTGTTATACCAATGCTTGTTGTGGCAGTCTGTGCAAAAACACTGCTGAATATTTCATGAACCATTTGAAGCCCTCCCTAGACGACGTGCGAATTGCGGAAAAAAGTATGCTTGATAAGCTGTTCCATATTTGGAAAAGGATGTTTTAAAAATCTCGTTCTCCCTTAAAAATGCCAAAAACCAAAGCGGTAAACCCATGACTGTCTTGACTTCAAGTAATACATACTCATTTGATAGTACTGCTTGATCCAAAGGACTGCTATGCAGCGAAACATCGCGATCCCTTGCCCGAATATGAAAATCAAAGGTCAGTCTAAAATTCTCATCTTCTGTTGAAAAAAATGCTTCTCGTTCATAAGACAGATACACCTTCGGTTCGATCGTTTCATAGCTATTTTTGAAGTAATCAATTTCACTTAATATCTGTGACTGTTTCACCGTATCAGCACCCTCACATAGATAAGCCAACACCTTGTGTTGTGGTGCATACACCCTTCTTTTATAGACCACACCGTTAAATTTTTTCTTGAGTTCTATAAAAGCGACCGCATCTTCATGTGGTTCTCCGTAACAGCGGACCCGTAATTTCTCTTTATACTTCGGTTTTTCCAATGAATGTCGAATGATACGATAATCTTCGGTGTCAAAATAAATATTTGAAATTTTGTGTCTGCCGTAATCATCCAGTCGCATACAGGAAGGCATCTGATTTAAAAGGGTTTGATATTGGTCTGTGGTTAAAATATATTTCAGTTCATACCTTTTAAAATTTGTTTGTGCCATCGTTTTCACTCCTTTTTTCATTTTACAGGTTTATGATAACCTCTTAACCTTAAACTTACTTAAAAATAGTCGTGCGTTTTTTCCACAAAAAATGACCTTACAATAAATTGTAAGGTCATTTTAATATACAGACTTGGATATTACTTTAAAAAACGATCGTCATGGTAATTTCCTTACCGGTTTTACTTTCGGCAGAGATTTTAGCGCCATGTAGCTTACAAATATTTTTAGCAATAGACAGCCCAATACCAAACCCCTTTGTTGCACTGTTGCGTGATTCATCCCCCCGATAAAATCGCTCAAACCAATCGTTATGTTTGCCGACCGCCACTTCTGCACAGGCATTTTGAAGAACAAGCACCTTTTTACCCCCAAAGGTGTGCAAAGAAATGCTCAGTACCGTTTGCGGCACCGCATACTTCATTGCATTTTCCATCAAAATGGCAATGAGTTTTCGGATCAGCGTTTCATCTCCATGGTAGGTGAGATTTGGTTTGATCGCCAAGGCAAGTTGTAATGCATCGCGTTTCATGCTCGCAGAAAACTCATTGACGGTGTCAGTCACTGCATCTGAAAGTGAAAAGTCTGCTTTAATGAGGTCAATTTTCTCATCCAATCTCGACAGAGAGAGTAGATTTTCCACCAATGTATCCATTCGATTGATTTGCATTTTTATGCTATCGGTCCACTCGCTATCCCCGTGATCCAGTTCCAAGACATCGCAGTCCGCTTTGATGATGGCAAGGGGTGTTTTAAACTCATGACTGACATTGGTGATAAATCCTTTTTGCCTTTCATAGCTATCTGCAATGGGCGCAACTGCTTTTTTCGACAGCAACACAGACAGCAACACGATTGAAAGAATGGCACCCAGTAAAATCCATACCGAATAGTACAAATAGGTTTGAAACCCGATCAAATCGGCCTCTATATCGAGAAAGAAGTACGCATAACCCCGTTCGTTTTCAACTTTTACATAACGAAAGGACGCCACCGTTCCACTGTTGTTTTCACTTTCATTGACCAGTGTCGCATAAGCTACCGCTTCTTCCACCGAAACAGAGCTGATATTCCTGGTATCGATATGATCAATTTCATCGTTCACATCAGATCGAACGGTGAAAAACCTTGTGGTGAACGCAATTTCTTTTGGGAAGGGTTCGTGCCCGGCAAAGGGCTCTCCCATTTTTAAATCCCCCTGTACCAGCAAGTTCAACACAGCATCCGCGCCACCCATGATGGACGCATAGTTTGCAACATTGATGAGCACGGCTATCAGCAACATGACAACAACGCTGATCGTCGTCGTGAGTAACACAAATTTTCTTTGTAGTTTTTTCAGCATATCACATCTCCAAGGAATAACCGGTGTTTCGTGTGGCTTTGATTTTCACTTCTGTTTCCAGTAGTGTCAACTTTTTTCGAAGGTAGGAAATGTACACCCATACCACATTGATTTCCGCCTCACTATCATACCCCCAAATTTTTTCCATAAACCGCTCAGTGGGGATGATATGACCGCTGTTCATCATCAACATTTCCATCATTTGAAACTCTTTGTTTGCCAGTTTAAAAGAACCTTTATCGGTGTAAAGCAAAAAGGTTTTTCGATTCAGATGCACGTCCCCCATCGTTAAAATGGAGCAACCACTTTCGCTGCCCGTTCTTGTCATGGCGCGAAGGCGTGCTAACAATTCCTTTGTCTCAAACGGTTTTGTAAGATAGTCATTGGCACCCACATCAAGCCCTGTGACTTTATCGTCCACTTGAGATTTGGCGGTAAGCAGGATGATGGGAATGAAATTTCCATTTTCACGCACTTTTTTCAATACGGTAAGGCCGTCCATCTTTGGCATCATGATATCTAAAATCACCGCATCGTAATTCCCCACTTCTAAAAACGACAGCGCCTCTTCTCCATCGTAAACAGCATCCACTGCATAGTTGTAGTGTTTGAGTATTTTTTGGAGTGCGTTCGACAACGCTTTTTCATCTTCACATAATAATATTCTCATATCCTCACCTCGCTATCATGGTACCCCACAAAACTTAAACCTACTTAAAAAACACCTATTGCTCTATACCATGGGGACATGGGGGCAATTGTACATGACCCCTCAACATTGGACGACATCCAATGTTGAGGGGTCAACTTCACTTTTTATCTGTTGTTCCATGCGGCTTCTACCGCATCGGCAACCGCTTCTGTGACACGTGCTTCAAAAATGCTCGGCACAATAAATTCCGGATTCAATTC
>CAYJIM010000025.1:25886-31519 GCA_964370215.1 uncultured Oscillospiraceae bacterium | reverse complement strand
TGTTCTATTGTACACCACCTTATCTTTTCTGTCCATTTAAGTATAGCCATTCCAGCTATGAACATGAAATAAAAATGCACCTAGTACGAAATACAACTTCACCTTTGAATAGTTTTGCCCCACAATATGAGCACACAGCTTATATTCATCCATCAAATAAATCCGCTATGCCCGTTCACGTTTATCAGTGTTCGGGCATTTTTGCGTTTTATGCAAAACGTTGCAGTTCGCCTCCTTTGAATCTTGGACGCTATCAGACTGCATATGCATGATGGAAGTCGTTGACATCACGACACTTGGTGAAAAGAGGATCCTGTGTGGTTTTGATATATTCATCAAAATAGCCGGACTGCCTATGTCGCCCAGTCTCGTCAATACGTTGATTTTGGCGAAACTCTGATTCTGTTGTTGGCGTTGGGAATTTTTTGTCAAAAGTTCAGCGACAATTTTAGAGGATTGTCGTGTCTCCACCAGTTGTCTTGCGACAAAGGGGTGTGGCACACCAGACGACTGGATTTTTCTTTAGAGATCAACCCTTTTTTCCTTTAAGGTGTACCACCAAGCGTTCATTTTGGTGCGCTAATCGGCGGGAAGGGGGTAGTTGTTTTCTTTTATCTTATTCAAAGATTGTTTGACCAATACATGGTTGTTGAGGCTGTCGTCTTTGGTGGCACTTTGCAGATAGATATGATCAATATTATACTCGAAATCCAGCGAAGATAGCGTGATTTCTTCGTCACTGTACATACAGCGACCCAACTGGGTGTAGTATAGATACAGCTTGTCTCGGCGCAAACTGCTGTCCGTTTCTCGCTGCTCTAGCTGGTCAAAGAGGGGACTTTCTTCTTCGCCACACTTTTTATAGAGGGCGAGAAGTTCATTTTTAAGTGAAACAGTACGTTTTTTCTCACCGTCTTCTCGGGCGACTTCAACAAATATTTTGGCGGGCGGCTCCTTCATAATCCTTACAACTTCGTCAACAATAGCGACAGTTTGGGTGATGGCACGTTTGATGGCGGGGGAAGCGTAGCTCTCCTCTAAAAAGTCAGATAAACTGCTTGGTTTATCTCCATACTGTTCTCTTCGATAGACCTCTATGGCTTGTACAAAGGTGAATCGACTACTGAGTAGCTCCATCAAATTATTGTTGGTCGACCACATCAAATCGATGATGGAATGGCGTTCTCCTGTTTCTTGGTCACATGAAAAATCTTGGTTAAAAATTCTTGTGACAAACGCCCCCAACCGGAAAACTTTTTGGTGAGTACCAGTTGTTGTTCAGCTGCAGTCAGACGATCGCCATAGGTTTTTGAAAGCCATGAGGTGAGCAGTTTTTTGTCATCGCCAAATAAAACAATATGTCGAATGATTTCCTCTACCATAGCCTCTGTGTGGGGGTTTTTGTAAAATGGGTGCAAAGGCAGCGGCAGCTGAGAGCGTGGATTTAAAGTCAACATCGAATCCGGACAATTCATCCTCATCCTGCAGAATACCTTGTGTTTTTAGATAACCGCGCAGTTTCTTTTGGGTCACTTTCTTTGCCGGTCATGAAAAGATCGGTGTAAATGCGCTGCTTGAGTTCCACCGAGATGGGGTACATGTTGATTTTGAGGTTGTTCAATTCGTTGAGAACGGAAAATTTGCTGTAAAGTAAGGAATCTTTTGGGATGACATCTTCTCCAATATAGCTGCATTTTGCAGTCATACGTGTGATGAAATTTTCCGCACACTTTTCAAGATTGATCACTTTTTCAAATGTCCAAGGATAAATTTTTTCATTGGCATATGCCGGATTTCACTCCACCCAACTGAACTTAGACTGCCCATTTTTAAAGAGTGGTCCGACATAATAAGGGATTCTGAATCTGAACATTTGTTGGATCTCCTCCTTATGAGAAAGACCACTGTCACCAATCTCATTTAGGAAAGGAAGGTAATTGCCGACATTTTCTAAAATAGCAATGAGCTCTGCTTCATGTAGTTGATAGGGAATCGTGCCATTATCGGATGTGGTTTGTTTTGGTAAAAAGCTGCCTGTTTCCAATTTTGCTAATATTTCGACAATTTCGTCGGGGATAGGTTTTTGCTTTTCCAACACGCCTTTCAAAAATCTTCTAAAATCATCATATATACATCAAAAAAATATTTTGTCTAGCGATACTTTTCGACAGGCAGAGGAAAAAAGAGTATCTTCTTTGTGGTGTAGCTTGTTTTGACATGTTCGTTGAGAAACTTTTATTTTCGACATTACGACAGTTGTTTTTTACATTGATTACTAAAATAATGGCACTTGCGTTATAATAAATCTGTAAAGACGAATCGCTACTTTTCATATCGCACAATTGAATATTGTGGTGATTGATAAGGCTTGAGGTCTGTGGAAGCAGAAAACAGGTCTTTTTTTGACAAGAAGTTTTTGCGTTCTCCCGTTACATACATCTCACCAATTTGGAAAAGATGTAGGTGGGGGTGGGGATTTGAAAGACTGGGTAAAATTGATTGCAATGGCAGGGATCGGGGGGCTGGTAGCGACGGTCTTCTACCCTTTGCTACACGAAACAGGGCATGGACTTGTCGCAGTGATCTGTGGGGGTGATGTGAAAGAGATTACGTTATTAACGACACCAAATATATTGGTTGAATGTTCCTCCACAAATAGAACGGTTATTAGCATTGTGGCACTCTCCGGCACCGCTTTTCCTTTTTTGATGACACTCATCATTCATCCAAAACAGTTTCTTGCATGGTATGGGGTATTTGTATGTAGGTTGATTGTATTGCTTTCGCTGGCAGTGTCAGTGGCGGTTGTTGTGCTGCACCGGATTGGCGTGACGATTCCTATCGATGACATGACGTATATCATCAACCATCAAAAGGGTGCTGCCGTTTGGCTACTTTTGGTTTTGCTGTGCATGGCGGGGGTGATGATTGCACAAATCAAAAAGGAGAAACCACTTGAAAAAATCTTTCAGTATTTTTCCTTGTAGAAGAAAAAGGGACACTTTAGTAGAAAATAGTTAAAAATACTTGTTTTATTGACTATAAACAGGTATAATTATATCAATATAGGGAGAGTTGAATAGTCATGAAGTTTGCAATTTTTGATGATGAACGCTTGATTTGTCAAGAACTTGAGCGGAAACTGAAAAACTTAATCAGGGTAGGGGATAAGGTGTATGTGTTCGACCATGTGAATGAAACCGCCATCGGGGATGAACATTTTGATGTGGTGTTTATGGACATTCAACTGGGCAACAAAAATGGCATTGATGTCGTAAAGCTATTGAAACAGGCAAACCCTTTGGTCAAAACAATTTTTGTCAGTGCTTACACCCAATATGCACAGGATATTTTTGAGGTCGATCCGGTGTATTTTCTGACAAAGCCGATTGAAGACGAAAAGTTGGCGATCGCACTGCGCAAGGCGGTGGTGCAGACCAAGAAGGAAGAAGAGGATTACCTCACCATCGTCAATAAAAATGCACGCTATAAAATTTGTATTGAACACATTTTTTACATCGAAAGCAAAGGACGCTTACTTAAAATACACTGTGAACATGAGAGTTTTGAAACGTATGACAAGCTCGACCTCATGCAAAAACGCTTGCCAACATTTTTTTGTAGATCCCATAAAAGCTATCTGTTAAACCTCAACGAGGTGAAACTGCTTGAAAAAACGGCGTTTACATTATCCAATGGGATGAAAGTGCCGATTAGCCAAGCAAACTACAAATTTGCAAAGGATGAGTTTATGAAGTTTATCGGTGATCTTTCGTGAATGAAGGACTGATCATGTTGCTGTTGGACAGTGTACAGATCGTGTCTCATACATTCTTTTGTCTCAATGCAATCAATGTAAAAAAGCACAGAGCACTGTTTTGTATTGCGATGGCGCTTAGCTTGCTTGTGCTGACCGCCACGCTGAATGAATTTGAAATGTTTTTTGCATTGAAAAGTACACTCTTTTTTCTCTACGTTTTCGTTGTCACCTTTTTTTGTAGCAACAAATCGGTGAAAAAAGGGTTGCTGGTCGCCGGTGGTTTTATGGCAACAGCTGTTGCCGCTGAAGTTGTGGCATCGTTACTCATTTATACGACCTTTTTGAACACCCATGTTTTGATGTGGGATTTGGTAGCAGTGGAGATCCCCTCAGACATCTTTTTGTGGATTGCAAAAACAGTTGCGAATTTGGTTAGCGTGAGCCTGCTTGTCATTATTTTTTCGTGTCGTGCAAAGGTACCGATGGCAAATAAAATCAAAACGGTACTATTGACTTTGACAGTGACTTCAATAGAATTTTTCTCCATTGTTATTTTGATGAAAACAGGGAGCACCGAAAACTTTCAAATTGTCATTCCGATCATTGCACTAGCGAGTATCGTTCCATTTCTCATTTACTATATTTGTGTGCAAGATATGAAAAGGGTGCAGGAATATGCTGAAAAAGATATGCAGACACGGTTTGCAGAGTTGAAGAGTGAGCAGGTGATGGACTATTACCATCTCGCCTCCAAATACATTCGCACCGCCCACACGATGCGACACGACATGGCAAATGAAATTCAGTGTTTGAAGGTATTGATGGAAACTGATAGGGAAAAGTCGATGCAGTTTGTGGATGAAATGAAAAGTTCTTTGAAAAGTGTGGACAAGGGTTTTCATACAGGTTTTTCTGTTGTCGATGTCCTGCTGACCATCAAGAGCGACCTTGCAGAAGAACAAGCCGTGCCAATGGACATTGCGGTACATAAAATCAACGTGTCACACATTGCCGAGGTTGACCTGTGTAACCTCCTATCCAATATCCTAGACAATGCCATTGAGGCCTCGGTGAAGTTGCCAAAAGAGCTTCGGCAGGTTTGCTTTCAGATCGACACAGTGGGGCAGTATTTGGTGATTCGCTGTGAAAATAATTACGATGGGATGTTACATCGGACAAACGATCAATTCTTAACATCAAAGGCGGACAAAAAAGGGCATGGGTATGGCTTATCCATCATCAAAGGTATTGCCGAAAAGTACCGAGGGGAAAGTAGTGTTGAAACAACGGACCAAACCTTTGTTATCATCACGACCTTACATGTCAATGGTACCGGTGAGGTAACGACATAATAATTTGGAGGAACTTTAAATGAATGAGTCTATCATATTGCTATTGTTGGATGGGGTACAGACGCTGTCTTTTATTTTTTATTTTATGTTCACGCTGCAAACACGCAAGTACAAGCTGCCGGTTGCCATTTGTATTGCGGTAGGGATTTTTGTGATAGCGATAGGATTAAATGCTCTTTCTGTGATCGCCGTTATCAAGGGTATGATTACCTTTCTGTACATCTTAGGGATAGTATATCTGTATGACAAACGGGGTGTAAAAAAGGCATTAAAGATTACTACACAGTTTATAGCTATCACTATAGTCTCTGAAATATTAGCGGAATTACTGGTATTCTCTATGTTTATAAATATAGTGCCAGGAACTGTTTGGGTAACTTCCACGGACTTTTTCAACAATGATGCGTATTATTGGGTGGCCAAGACCATGTACAATTTGATGGCTGTGAGCATCATGACCATTTTATTCTCATGGCAAACGAAAGTGCCGACCGGCAATAAAATTAAAGTGACGATCTTGA
>CAYJIM010000025.1:0-25786 GCA_964370215.1 uncultured Oscillospiraceae bacterium | reverse complement strand
CTGTTGTCGATGTCCTGCTGACCATCAAGAGCGACCTTGCAGAAGAACAAGCCGTGCCAATGGATGTTTCGGTACATAAAATCAATGTGTCACACATTGCCGAAGTTGACCTGTGTAACCTGCTATCCAATATTCTAGACAATGCGATTGAAGCATCGGTGAAGTTGCCAAAAGAGGAACGGCAAGTGATTGTGAAAATAGATACCGTTGGAGAATATCTGATGATCAAATCCGAAAACCGCTACGATGGGAGCATCAATCGGGAAAATGACAAATACCTCACCTCGAAAGCGGACAAAAAAGGGCATGGGTATGGCTTATCCATCATCAAAGGTATTGCCGAAAAGTACCGAGGGGAAAGTAGTGTTGAAACAACGGACCAAACCTTTGTTATCATCACGACCTTACATGTCAATGGTACCGGTGAGGTAACGACATAATAATTTGGAGGAACTTTAAATGAATGAGTCTATCATATTGCTATTGTTGGATGGGGTACAGACGCTGTCTTTTATTTTTTATTTTATGTTCACGTTGCAAACACGCAAGTACAAGCTGCCGGTTGCTCTTTGGCTTGCAGTAGGGATTTTTGTGATAGGGATGACAGCAAATGCACTTTCTGCAGTTGCTATTATAAAGTTGGTGATTGTTTGCTTGCATGTTTTTTTGATTGTCTGGTTGTATGAAAAGCGGAATGTGAAAAAAGCGTTCAAGATTATGCTACAATTTATGGGGATGCTTTTCATTGCTGAAATACTCGCAGGATTATTAGTGTTTTGGATGTTTATGAATATAGAAATAGGCACTGTATGGACAACTCCTGTGAACAACTTCGACAACGATACCTATTATTGGATGGGCAAGACCATGTACAATTTGATTGCTGTGAGCATGATGACCATTCTGTTCTCATGGCAAACGAAAGTGCCGACCGGCAATAAAATTAAAGTGACGATCTTGACCGTATCGGTGGCTTTGGTGGAGTTTGTTTCGATGATGGTACTGCTACAAACTGGAAGTATTGTAAACCCTCAAATTGCAGTGCCGGTCATTATACTGATCAGTGTTGTACCGATCATGATTTATTACATTTGTGTTTCGGATACTAGGAAAGCGGTGGAATATACCGAAAAGGACATGCAGACAAGGTTTGCAGAGTTGAAAAGTGAGCAGGTGATGGACTATTACCATCTCGCCTCCAAATACATTCGCACCGCCCACACGATGCGACACGACATGGCAAATGAAATTCAGTGTTTGAAGGTATTGATGGAAACTGATAGGGAAAAGTCGATGCAGTTTGTGGATGAAATGAAAAGTTCTTTGAAAAGTGTGGACAAGGGTTTTCATACAGGTTTTTCTGTTGTCGATGTCCTGCTGACCATCAAGAGCGACCTTGCAGAAGAACAAGCCGTACCGATGAATATTGCGGTACATAAAATCAATGTGTCACACATTGCCGAGGTTGACCTGTGTAACCTCCTATCCAATATTCTAGACAATGCCATTGAGGCCTCGGTGAAGTTGCCGAAAGAGGAACGGCAAGTGATTGTGAAAATAGATACTGTTGGAGAATATCTGATGATCAAATCCGAAAACCGCTACGATGGGAGCATCAATCGGGAGAATGACAAATACCTCACCTCGAAAGCGGACAAAAAAGGACATGGGTATGGTTTGTCTATCATTCAGGATATTGCAGCAAAATATGGCGGTGAAACCACCATTGCAACAGAAGAACACCTCTTTTCCATCACCGTTATTTTGAGGAACTGTT
This sequence comes from uncultured Oscillospiraceae bacterium, assembly GCA_964370215.1. GTDB lineage: Bacteria > Bacillota > Clostridia > Oscillospirales > Ruminococcaceae > Massiliimalia. The sequence continues at coordinate 24,009 of CAYJIM010000025.1, read as the reverse complement.
CTGTACCCAAAAACTAGCAATTGCAGCCTATAAAATCAATCAAAAGAGTGAACTGACACCCGCACAAGGGTTTCAGTTCACTCTTTTTTGCACACTATTTTGCTAGGAATTGGAGGATTATTTCTTACATTAAAAGCGTTAATTCTTACATCTATCTTCGCAATAACCCATTTTCCTGTATAATGAAAAAGGGAAATCATAGAAAAGATAGAAGCGGCTTTACACAGCAGTGAATCGTGCATGAAAACAGTGTCATAGCTTGTGAAAGTCGATTTTGTAGGAGGAATTTATGTTTTGCAAAAAGTGTGGGAGTAATCTCGATTCAAAATCAAAATTTTGTGGGAAATGCGGACATCCGGTTAGCGTAGAACCGATCGCACCCCCGCCGCAACCGAGTGTGGATGTACCTCCGCCACAACCACATGTGGTGGCTACTCCACCACAGTTGAATAAGGCGGCTGAGCAAAAACCATCGAATAAAAAAACATGGATCATTTTAGGCAGTATCGGTGGGGTATTGTTGCTCGGTGCGGCTGCTACCTTCATCTTTATGATCATGGCATTCAATGGGGCGCTTTCTGCAACAGAAACGGAAACTGTGACACACAGTGACGATGCAACAAGTATACAAACAACAGAGGCGAGCAAAGAAGAGGTGCCCGATGGGCACAGTCTGTTACTTGCACAAGCGGATCAAGCATTGGCAGCAGGATCGATGGAAAAGGCGATGATGACATACCAATCGATCATCGATACCGACTCACAGGCCGTGGAAGCGTATATTGGATTGGCGAACTGCTATGTTGCAGGCGGAGATTTGACAACGGCAATCAGCTATCTCAACGCAGGATATACCGCAACGAGTGACGTGACGGTATTGCGCAAAGCAGATGAGCTGTTTTGGATCCATGTAGAGAACAAACATGGGAGCGATGTGATCGGGCTTTACAGTGAAATCTTTACGGTTGGCTTTGAAAGCCTTGACCCTGCGGTGTACAGTACCTGTGCACAGGCGTACTTAGATCAAAATATGTTTGCTGAAGCACAAAATTCGTTGACCCGTGCGGTCGAATTAAATACCGATGAGGCATTTGTGCCGACAGTTGAGGCGTTGCAATATCAGATGAACGAACGAATGACCCTCACGGCGTACTATACCCATTTATCCACAGTAGGTGCAGAACAAGCCAGGTATTATGCACTGGAAGACTTGAATGCTGACGGCATTCCGGAGTTGATTACCGATGAGGGAGTCGGGGATAGTTACTCTGTGTATGCTTATAGGGATGGACAATTATCACTGTTGAATGAAAGTAGGTGTGCGACACACTGGCAAATCGTAAGTGATCGACCGATGGTTTCGATTGTCAATGATAAATGGGTGACTGCGGAGTATGCGCCTTGGATGCTAACACTCGGGTCTTCCATCGTTCTGGAGTATACCGCTTATAGCGATGGTAACCCTACAACAATTTACTATTATTCCGGCATGGTTGGTAATCCAAATGAGTATAAAGTAAATGATGTAGACATTTCAGAAGCAGAATATCAGCAGTTGATTGAAACTGAAGGATTAACACCTGTACAAGAGGCTTATCAAAACCAACGATTTGTCAGCTTTGAAGTCAACTATCCGGATGGTATTTTTGAGAAATTACAACCATGGTTGGTTGATGGTGCAATGAGTGGAATAACCAAAGATGGGATAGTATATACTCACTATTTTGATCTCATAGGACAGAGATATGACCAAATAGAAAGCACTTATGGGAGATTATCGGCACAACATGAAACAGAGGGTGCGCATGCGTTTGCAGTTTTAGGTAGCTACGGAATGCCTAATGTGCTATTTCACTCTTCCACTATGCAAAGAGCACAGGCAGAACGAGGGGAAGATACAGTGCTTGCATTAGAGTACCAAGCAAAGCGTTTATTTGATGTAACTTATCCCATCACAATGCAGGAGTTAGGGGCAGTGCTTGGGGTTGACGTTGAACATCATGAAAACGTACTAGAGGGATTTGCTGAATTTGACTTTGAGAGCAGACCGGCAACAGTTACAGGGATACCGGGATACGTAGTATATTTCACCCATCCTTATAATGGGCAGACATTGATATTTATTATTGACACCAAAAGTGCAGAGGGCATTATTTCTGCGGATGATCGGGTGACGATCAAATACGGATAATTATTTTACAATAAAGTAAAAGCAAAGGTGCTATAAAAAGGTGGGGGAGAACAAGTGCATAAGTATAAGGTGCAGAGAAAGGATACGAGACTGTTTGTAACGGTTGATGTAGCAAAGTCGGTGCAACTCAATGAGTTAGAGATCAATAAAATGGCAAGAAATCCAATGCGTGGATTTTTAAAACCTGTCGTAAAAACCGGTTGGCTTGGACAAAAGAAGTTGGTGTATACAGGACCTATCGGCATTAGTTTAAGTGAACGACTGCAAAGACCATGTAGTCCATATGAGTTCTTTTTTCTGATGGTGCAAATCGTGGAAGTGACAAGAAAAGCAAAACAATACGAATTTTCTGTCAACAAACTGCTGTTTGATAAGCGATATATCTTTATCAATGAAGCGACAAAGGAACTACAATTTCTGTATCTGCCAATCGACGCAAATGCGATTGCTGTTGATGTCATCGGGTTTATGGAATCGGTGATTCAGGGAATGGGCAACTCTTTGGGCGGAAATGCAGACTATGCGTCTCAGTTTCATCGTTTTCTTCAAACTTTGTCGAGATATGACGAAGATGTCATCGAAAAATATATCAGAAAGGTAGAACCGAGTGCAGTTGTGTCGTTGCAAAAGCAAACCGGCAGTGGTTTTTTGGGTAAGTCGAAAACAGCAGATACAGAACTGCTTGACCAAGGCGGATCTTCCAGTCCCACGGATGTCTTGGGTGGAGGGGAGTGCACGATGCTGTTGGGTGAGTTTCCCACATACCCCAAGCTACATCGATTACAGACCAACGATCAGATTGAAGTGAACAAACCGACGTTTCGCATTGGAAAAGAACATGGGCAGGATTACGTTGTCACGAATAACAATGCGATTAGTCGCAGTCATGCACAGATTATCACAAGAGAAAACCGTTATTATATTGTGGATCTCAACTCAAAAAACTATACTTGTGTGAATGGACAACGAATTTTACCCAATCAAGAGGTAGAGATTGCCGATGGGTATAAATTGAAATTAAGCAATGAGGAATTTATCTTTATGACAGAAGATCCTGCCATAACAGCGGCTGCGATGGCCGAACAATCCTGCGTGCATTGTGGGACGAGCAATCCGGCAGAAAATAGCTTTTGTACACATTGCGGTAGGGTGTTAGAGAACCTAACAACAGTTTTATAAGCTGTGGAATATAGGAGATGAAAGCATGAAGTTTCTTGCAGTGGCGGATACCGACATCGGTATCTCGAAAAGCACCAATCAAGATAGTGTGTTGATCAAGCATGCAAAGTCCCCTGTCGGCGAAGTGCTGATGGCGGTGATTTGTGATGGCCTGGGTGGGTTGTCAAAAGGGGAACTTGCCAGTGCAACCGTTGCTAGGGCTTTTTCAAAATGGTTTGACGAAGAGTTGCCGATCGCATTGGAACAAGTAGATATGAATGCCCTTGGTGAAACATGGTCGTCGATGTTAAAAGCGTTGAACGCAGAGATTGCGGCATATGGCAGACAAAGGAACAGTCGGTTGGGAACTACATTCTCAGGCATCCTGTTTGTTGGCAATCAATATGTCATCGCACATGTGGGCGACAGTAGAGTGTACCACATTGATACCGAGATCACCCAGCTGACATCAGACCAAACCTTTGTGGCAAGAGAGGTCGCAAAAGGTACCATGACGTTGGATCAGGCAAAAACAGACAATCGTCGCAATCTGCTATTACAATGTGTCGGCGCTTCCCAAATGGTAGTGCCACAGGTGTTGATTGGAAATACCCAAAGGGGTGCCTATCTGCTCTGCTCCGATGGATTTCGTCATGAAATATCCGAACAGGAAATATATGAATCGTTGCAACCGGTCAACCTCACAAACAAAGAGACCATGAAAGCAAACATCAGCTACTTGATCGAGTTGGTCAAAACGAGGCAGGAACGAGACAATATCTCTTCGATGCTGATTAAAATAAGCGGAGGTGAAAGGGATGCTTAAAGTCGGAGAGTCTCTGGATGGACGATATGAGATACTGAAAAAAATTGGCAGTGGTGGCATGTCGGTGGTCTATCTTGCAATGGATGTGAGAAAGTGGAACAAACAATGGGTAATCAAAGAAATCAATAAAAAGACGACAACACTCAAAGACGGTATAAAAAATGATAGTCTATGGGTGGAGGCCAATGTATTGAAGGAACTTGACCATCCGGTGATTCCACGCATCGTTGACATCATTGATGACGAAGGGATGTACTACATTGTCATGGATTACATTCAAGGGGACTCGTTAGATAAAGTCCTAGCAGAGTATGGGCCACAACCGGAAGAGGATGTCATTGAGTGGGCAAAACAGTTATGTGATGGCCTTTCTTATCTGCACCGACAAAACCCACCGATCATCTATGGCGACATGAAACCGGCAAACATTATGCTAAAACCGGAAGGTACTGTGAAAATCATCGATTTTGGTACTGCCGTTGAAAAGGGGCAAAAGTTACTGCTTGGTTCAAAAGACTATGCACCACCTGAACAGCGTGGCGGGGCAGCGGAAGAATGGTTTGATATTTATGCACTGGGAAAGACGTTGCACCAGTTACTTACCGGAGTACAACCCAGCAGTGGAGAAAAGGGCAATGATCTTTATGTGTCGGTTCGACAATGGAATCCGGAATTGTCTGAGGGGATCGAGATCATCATCGATAAATGCGTTGAAAGAGAACCCGCCAAACGTTATCAATCCTGTGCAGAATTGCTGTATGATCTGGAGCACCCAGCGTTACTCACAGCGGACTTTAAAAAGGCACAAAAGAAAAAGGTAGCGAAATTTATCCTAGCGGCATCTTTGTTTCTTGTGATGTTGACAACCGGTTTTGTTTGCAACGGCACAGCTGTGACACTCAAAAACAACAATTACGACACGCTGATTGCTACCACCAACTCTATCGAGAGTTACAAGCAGGCGATTGGAATTTTTCCAAACGATACCAGAGCGTATATGCGTATGTTGGAAGCGTATGAGGATAGTGGGGAGTTTGGTAAAGCACAAAGTGACGAATTTTTGGCACTCTACATTCCAAATGAAGGTGGTTTTGATCCAAACAGTGCCGAAACAGCGACACTGAATTATAAAATCGGCAGAATGTATTTCAACTATTACAGCGGTGATGATGGTAGTGATCCTGCAAGTGGGTTTGCAGACAGGGTACAACGGGCGCATGGATACTTTGAAAAAAATGCAGTGAACACCGAATTGTCACCTTTTTTTGAAGAGCAGCGTTTGTCTGATTGTTATTATCAAATTTGCGAATTTTATAGAAAGTATATCCTAAATTCCTCCACAGTGGAAGAAGCGTCAAAGGAACATTACGAAGCGCTATTTACAACGATCGAGTACACGATGCAGGATATCGAAGGTGCCGGTGCTTATGATAAATTAGCACTGTACAATGGTGTGTTTATGTTTATGTATGAACAACGCAAAAATATGGCGGATGTCGGTATGGAAAAACTGGTAGTATTGGCATTGTTTGATAAAGTTTATGAAGATGCAAAAGCACTCACCACCAACAAGGAGCAAACACTCAAATTGCAACAAGAGATCGTGAACAATTATGAAGTGTTTCGAGATGCAATTGTGCGAACATACAACAACACAGAGGAGAGAGCGTGATGGCAGGTTTATTAGAGACAATTTCAATCATCGCATTTGTCCTGTCCGGTGTGTTTTTTGTACTTGCATTGGTGCTGTTGTTTCGATACAAAATCTTTGAGGTGTTTGGGAATTTGAACGGACGCACTGCAAAAAAATCCATCGAGCAGATACAATTACAAAATGAAAAAAAACATGTCAAAAAACAGCGTCCACAAGGGGCTTCTGCTACACCGGCAAGGCGATCCGGCAGCGAACCGACAGAACTATTGGGTGATCGCAACGAGACAGTTGCACGTTCGGAAGAGGCGACACAAGTACTGGGGGACTGTCATGCGACAGTCGACCTGTCTGGTGAAGAAACAGCGTGGATTGCCGGTGATCAAACAGAACAATTGGAAGAGTCCGCATTTACAGGCACTGCAACTGCGCTACTCGTAGATGTGCCACCTGCACCAAACGTAAACCTACATGCAGGGATCAAACTTAGGATGCTAGACGAAATCATGATCGTTCATACCAATGAAGTAATAGAATCGGAAGAGATTCAAAATAAACGCTAAAGGAGACGTATAAATATGTGGAAGACAACACGCACAGCAACACAACGAACAATGGCCGCAATGATTGCACTGTTCATGGTAATTGGCCTATTGCTAAACACGCAAGTGGCGGTATTTGCAGCGACAGCTGCACACCCAAACGCAGTGACCATTACCGTCACAGATGAAGAGGGAGGTGCCATTTCAGGAGCTTCGGTCACAATGACTGTCAATTCAACCGCACATGGCGATGGCTACATTAGCAAAACCGACACAACCGATGCCAACGGCACAGTAGAGGTGCTGCCAACAGCAGCTTTTGAAGAGTCCGACACACTCACCATTTCTGCTACTGTGAGCAAAGAAGGCTATCGCACCGACAGTACGACCATTGCCGGAACGGCCATTACCAGCGGCGATATGGATCTATCGGTGGTGTTGGTCAACACGGCGATTCGAGATGTAACCATCACCGGACAAACACTGAGTTATACCGGCGAGGCACAAAATGCAGTTGTGGTAGAAGGGATTATTGCGGGTGATACCGTGACCTATCAGTTGGACAGTGAAGCGGCGTCGAGCGCAGTACCAACTGTCACAGAAGTAGGCAATTATAGTGTTCGTGTCACGGTACAAAGAGTGGATCATGATGATCTGGTAGAGACGGTGACAACAACCGTTGACAGAGCGGAACAAACCGGATTTGCATTTGAAACACCGACACCGGCGGACATGACCTATCGATCGGGAGCACCCTTTACCAACACAGCCACCGGTGGCGAAAGCACCGGTGGGATTACCTATAGCATCTCATCGGGCAGTGCGGTGGCAAGCATTGATGTGGGTACAGGGATGTTGACCCTCAATAAAAGAAATCTGTTTGGGGATGTTACTGTTGTGGCGACGAAAGCCTCAGATGAGCACTACAAAGAAATCACTGCCACCTACACCTTAAGTATAGTAGGGCTTGCCGCACCACAACCGCCTTATCTGATCGAGGGGACGGCAGGGGAGATTGGTGGTACTAAAACCGGTTGGTACACCTCTGATGTGGTCATCGGTGTACCGCGTGAGGATTACCTGATCAGTGAAAGCAGTAGTTTGACAGAGGGCGTGTGGAGCACCGGAATGGATGTGAAAACCACAACTACCTTTGCAGAATTGTACCTCAAAAATGAAGAGGACGAAACCACCGATAATATTTTGGATGAGGCATTGACCATCAAAATTGACAAGGTAGCACCAAGTGGGTTGACCATGTCTTATGCCGAACCACTTTGGGAAACTGTTTTGGAAACCATTACATTCGGCTTTTACAATCCGTCGGTAGAGGTGACCTTTATGGTGGAAAGTGAAACCGGTATTGGTGAGTCCGGTGTTGATCATATTGACTGGACCTATCAAAAACAAGCCGGTGCAGCAGAAACCATCAAAGGTGATACGAGCGGGGTCTTGATGCCAACGCTTGTAGAAGTAGACGGGAAACAATATTATCAAGCGACATTGACATTGCCGGCAGATGCGGTGGAACAATATCGTGGCAGTCTTTCCTTCACTGCGACAGACAAAGCAGGGAATGTCAGCGAAGTGGGAACTTATCAAGATGCGCATGGAAACACCTATATTGTTGTAACAGACACGGTGGCACCGACAGTTGATGTAGCTTACAGCATGCCTACCCGTACTGTTTCGGACATCACGTACTACAACAATGCAGTCGATGTCACAGTCACCGTCACAGAAGCTTCCTTTTTTAGCGAAGATGTGCATATTCGTGCTACGAGAGAAAGCGCACCGCACGATGTCACTGTGGTATGGACAACTGATCCATCCAATAGTGAAGTGCATTACGGCACATTCACATTGCGTGGCGATGGGGATTACAGGGTGTTCTTAGAGTACAAAGATCGCTCGGGCAATATCGCCACCGATGCAGCGACAAAAACGGCAAGCTACTATGGTGATACAAAATATCAGTCCCATCCAATGACCATCGATACCACCGCACCGACTGTTTCGGTTGCATACGCAAATACCGCACCGATCAATACACTGGTGGATCGGGATGGCAATGAAAGAATGTACTTTGATCAAATGCAGACTGCAACGGTTACTGTGACAGAGCACAACTTCCGTGCAGAAGAAGTGGCGTTCACCACCCTTGCCAAGGATGTCGCAGGAACAGATTTAGGCACGCTCGGGCTCGTTTCGTTCGGGGAGTGGACGAGCAATGGTGACACCCATACCATGAATATCACCTATTCCGGCGATGCAAACTACACGTTTGATGTTGCATACAAGGATTTGGCGGAGAATTCGATTGCCAATTACACACCGGATTACTTTACAGTAGACCAAACAGCCCCCACAAACCTTTCCATTTCCTACAGTTCCAGCACGTTGGAAACGGTGCTCGAGCAGGTGTCGTTTGGATTTTACAATGCAAAAATGTCCGTGACAGTATCGGCCAATGATGCAACCTCGATGATTCATCAGTTTGATTACAGTTATCTGAAAGCCGCCGGTGTAAGTGGTGTCAATACACAATTGATCGGTCAAGCGGTGGAGGAAGCAGGCATTCAATATTCAAATGGCAATGCCACTGCGACTGTTGTATTCCAGATTCCACGTGATGTATTGGGGAGCAACAATCAGTTTAACGGTACAGTAGAATTTAAGGTGTTGGACCGTGCAGGCAAAGAATCCAGCACAAAGGATAACAAACGCATTGTGGTGGATAGCATTGCACCAACAGCAACCATTACTTATAATGCACCTGTCACAACAGAAAATGACATTGCCTATTATGACGGTACTGTCAGTGCAACCGTTCACATTGCAGAAGCAAATTTTTACGCATCGGATGTGTCGGTACAGGTACAAAAAGATGGTGGAGCCGCCTACGCGGTGACACCGACATGGATCAACAACAGTGCCGATTCCCATACAGGGAGTTTTACACTGTCGGAAGATGGTGATTATGTGGTCACCGTGACCTACACCGATAAGTCGAGCAATCAGATGCCAACCTATACATCGGGACAGCTGACTGTGGATACCGCCATTGAAGCACCGACCATCACCATCAACGGTGCGGACGGCAACAATATCGCCTTTAAAGATGCGGTGGTTCCTGCCATTCATTTTGAAGACATCAACTACAGCAACTATGAAATTTTGCTTTCACGCACAAACTTGAGTGTAAAAGATGCAGATGTCACAAAAGTGTTTACCAATGGTCTGATTACCGAAACCGAAAATGGCGGAGCAGGTACCTTTGATACCTTTGAAGAAGTTGCAGAAAATGATGGGATCTATACCTTGACGGTGAAACTATTTGATAAGGTCGGACATGTGAGTGAATCTTCTATCAAATTTACAGTCAACCGCTTTGGTTCGGTATACGAGTATAATGAGGAGCTGTATGCACTGATTGAAAACGGGGGTGCTTACGTACAATCGGTAGCAGAAGATCTTGTCATCACAGAATACAATGCCGATAAACTGATTGCTGATTCGCTGGTCATTACTGCGACACTCGATGGGAGACCGTTGTCGGAACTTGCGTATGAAACGACCCCGATTGCAAATGAGCAGGTAACCCCAGGACAAAGTGGCTGGTATCAATATCAATACACCCTTGACAAAGCAAATTTTGAAGCAGATGGGGTATATAGAATTGCAGTAGCCTCCAAAGATGCAACGGGCAATCAACCTGAAAATACCAATTATGATGACATGGATATTTTGTTTCGAGTAGACACCACAGCACCTGAACTGACCAGTGTCACAGGGCTATCTGAAGCGATCATCAATGCACAGGATGTGACGGTGAATTATAACATCTATGATGCCATTGGGTTAAAATCCATTGCTGTATATGTCAATGGGGAGCAAGAGGGTGATGTGATCACTGATTTTTCGACAGATGCAAACAATTTTGACGGCAGTTTCACACTGGCAGAAAGCAGTGGGGTACAGACGGTAAGATTGGTCGTCGAAGACCTTGCCGGCAATGTGACAGATACCGATGCAGAAGAATTTTCAAGTGCCTATGCGTTTGAAAAAGCGGTCACCGTATCCACCAACGTCTTTGTTCGTTGGTATGCCAACACGGTGCTATTCTGGGGATCGATTGCAGGTGTGGTGGTTTTGACAGCCGCAATTGCCGTGACCGTGGTCTTGAAAAAGAAAAAATTGTAATGTGATCAAGTAAGATAGATCATCATCGATCACATCAGACTTTACACAGGTCAATCGATGAGTGGTTGACCTGTGATAAAGCGCTTTGCCAATGAGCGATATGGCAAAGCTTAGTCAATACAGGGTGTTGGTTAAGCTTTACCATATCGTGCACATCTGAAAATAGCTGAGAGTGGTGGAAAACATGAAAATGTTACTTAGAAAAGGTGTCATCCGTGAACTGTCCTGTGGGGCAAATTTTTCATACTTACTGGAAGATCCAAACGACCTGATGTTGACCGAATACAAAGTGTTGCAAAACGGATTAAACGATCATTTTTTGAAATGTATGAAGATGAAACGCAATGGAAAAGTAGAACTCTATTATTTGACAAAACAGCATCAAACCTTGCTATCCATGCTCCCAATCCTAGAGGCGGATACGTTTTTGAGGATCTGTAGAAGTTTGCTGCAACGTGTCAGTGAAATAAAGCCCAGTGACTTTCTCGATCGCAGAAATGTGAACATTGATTTTGATAAAGTGTTTGTGGATAAAACGTCTCTTTTGGTCTATTTGACCTACCTGCCGATCACGCCAAAAGAATATGCGTCTGAGGCTTCTTTTGAAAATGAGTTGCGTACAAAATTGATACAAACCTTACACCATTACGAGCGATTACACGCACCAAAAACAATGAGTTTACAGTCTGATCTTTCGGATGGTACGCTTTCGATAGAGAACGTATTGCAACGGATGCAATCGGGGTTTTCGCCAGCACCACCACAACCACAACCACCGACAGCGCCAACGATAACGGGGGCGTTAAAGTTGGTGGCGGTCAATACGCCAAATCCCATGGTGTTAAGCGTAGGTGCACCCAGCTATATGGTTGGGAAAAACCCGTCACGAGTGGAGGGTGTGCTTCATAACAGTGCAGTGAGTAATGTGCATTGTAAATTCACCAAAAAAGGTGACACCTATTTTCTTGAAGATGTTGGGAGTACCAATGGTACCTATCTCAATCAAATTAGATTGGTGCCACATATGCCGGTGGCGATCAAACAAGATGATTTTATTGGTATCGCAAATCAAAAATTTCAAGTACAGATGGGTTAGGAGGGGGACAGATGAATCAACCGAAAATGATCATTGCAGACACCGACGAAAAATATCTCAATCCCCTACAGTTAAAATTTGTTGAGGAGTTTTTTGATCAAATTGATTTGGAAGTCATCACCGATCAAGCGTATTTTTTGCAACTGTTTTCAACACCACAACAAGCGGATGTGTTGATTGTTTCAGAATCATTGTATCATGAAGGATTGCAACGACATAACCTACAACATATTTTTTTGTTGTCTGAGCAAGGACAGCAAGGGGATGAAGATCCCGTCGATCAAGGAGTGACAAAGATTCACAAATATACCAGTTGCAAAGAAATTTTCGACGAAGTAGTCTGGAAAAGTGGCATCAAAGTAGGTTCTGTGGAAAAGAACGAAACCAAGGTGATCATGATGTATTCGGCGTGTGGTGGAACGGGGAAGACGACGTTGGCGCTTGGTGTGAGTGCCTGCATGACAAAAAACTACAAAAAGGTGCTGTATGTTCATGCAGGTTACCTGCCCTCTTTTGGGCGGTACTTAAAAAATCAAAGTCCGCTTTCTGCTGATACTGCGATAAAGTTTGGTAAATCAAGTCCCCGCCTTTATCAAGAGATCAGTCATGTCATCAGAAGAGAAGGGTTTCACTATCTGCCTCCCTTTGCATCGGCGATCATGTCACAGGGGATTGCGTTTTCATCCTACCTTGCGTTGATTGAATCGGCAAAAGAATCTAAAGAGTACGACTATATCATCGTGGATACCGATGCGGTTTACACCGAAGATCAAGCAGCAATCATGAATCTTGCCAATAAAGTCATGATCGTGACAGAACAGACAAACACGGCAGTGTATGCCACCAACCTATTGGCGGCGAACCTCAGCGGCATCGGCACAGAAAAATTTGTCTTTATCTGCAACAAATTTGATCGAGAACAGAACAATGCACTTCTTTCTGAAGCGATGAATTTAAAATTTGTCACTAGTGGATTGGTGGATTGCCTTGCGAATTGCGATCAATTGACCTGTGATGAATTGTCTAAGAGTACCGCCATTCAAAAAATGTCTATTTTGGCATTGTAGGAGGAAAACAGTATGAGTAGAGATACGGCGATTGTGATGTTTTTGAACCACAAAAGTGGGAAGATGGTGGATCTTGAACTTCCCTTGACGATCACCGCAAATGACCTTGTCGTTGCATTGAACACAGCGTATGGGTTGGGCATCGATACTACAAATATTAGAACTTGCTATTTGAAAACAGAACAGCCAATTGCATTGCTGCGTGGGAATAAAACACTGGCACAATATGGCATTAGAAACGGCACGGTCATCCATTTTACAGATTAGAAAAGGTGAAACCGTGTCGATCATCTCCTGTTTCACGGGATGTGAAGAAGAAACGAAAGGGTGATTCTGATGGAGAATAGATATAAGCTTTTGTTGTCAAACAGAACATTTTATAAAGAAGTTGAATTGTTGCCAAAGACGACACAGCTTCGTGTGGGCACAGAAATAGACTGTGATGTGCGCTTACATAAAAAGATGTTTTTTGAAAAAGTAGAGTTGACCTTTGAAAAAAAGCAGGAACAGTGGTCGGTGGTATGTTGTGACAATCTGTATCTATCGGTGGGTGATGTCCGAAAGTTGATCACAAAACAACTTTCACATGGGGATGAACTGACCTTAAAATATCAAGAATCGGATCATGACGTGTTCACATTGTCTTTTGTCATTGATTTTGACAATGGGGAAAAACGATATGAAAGATGTATTGACATTTCATCAACGACACAGTTGCTCATCGGCACCGATGCGACAGCGCATATGGTGTTGTCCAGTCCGTATGCACAGCGTGAAAAGGTGCAGTTAATCACTTGTGAAGAAGGGTATCGCTTACATGTAAAAGAGTCTACCTATGGCGTTTATCATAATGGCACAAAGGTGATGACCGATGTGCTCATGAAAAATTATGACTTTTTCTCCCTCGCAGATTATGTGTTTTATGTCAGAGATCGCATGATTTGGGCAGAAATTCGCCCCGACTTGCAGGTAAATGCCCTTCGTTACACCGATTATCCGAATCAAAATGATTACCCAAAATTCAATCGCAACACCCGTGTGAAAACGACCGTTTGTGATGATAAAATTGACCTGCTGGATCCACCGGCGTTACCCAAAAAGCAAAAGACCAATCTGCTTGTGAAATTATTGCCCTCTATTGGCATGTTGGTTGCTGCGGCAACAATGGCGATGTTTGGAAACCCACTCATGTTGGTTTTTAGTGGGATTTCCGCTGTGATGTCGGTGGTCATGGGGATCATCAATATCAAACAGGGGGACAAAGTGTATGAACAAAATTGCAAAGATCGCATCGAAAAATATAAAAACTATATCGCAGCGAAACGAGCAGAAATTGAATCGTTAAGGGCGATGGAAGCGGCTACCTTACAAGAAATTTACCTGCCGTTTGAAACGGTGGTGCACCGTTTGGATACGTTTTCTACCGATTTATTTGATAGAACAAGAAATGATGAGGATTTTTTGTGTGTGAGGCTCGGTAGTGGGAAAATCGAGTCTGTACAGATTGTGAATTATAAAAAACAAGAGCGATTAGAGATTGAAGATGAACTCCAACAAATGCCGGAGAAAATTTATCACGAGTACCGATTTTTAGAGCAGGCACCAATTGTTTGCGACTTGAAAAGTGTCAATGCTGTCGGTGTAGTGGGCAAGACAGAGGATCGCTTTTCGATCTTCAAAACCATGGTGATAGATTTGGTGGCCAGACACTATTTTTCTGATGTAAACATCGTTTTTGTTGCAGAAAAAGAACACAGTAACAGCATCGATTGGTTGAGAATGCTACCCCATGCCTACAATACACAGATCGGATTCAGAAGTGTTGTCGTGGAAGATGAAAGGAAAAATATTGTCTTTGAACATCTATATAAAGAACTCACAGACAGAATGCAAAGCAAACGAACACATTATCATTTGGTCGTATTTTTCTATGATGAATACGGTTTTAAAAGTCATCCTATTTCTAAATTTGTAGACCATGCAAAGGATCTCGGTGTAACCTTTCTCTTTTTCGGCAACAGTCTGGCAGACATTCCACAAGGATGTGGCTATATCATCCGGTTGCAAAATGCACAACATGGGGAATTGGTGTCGAGCGAAGATAAAAATAGCACACAGGCGTTCACCTATCAAAGCATGGACAATCAACGGGCACAAATGCTTGTGTCCAAACTAGCCCCAGTGCATACCGAAGAAATTTCTTTGGAAGGAACACTCACCAAGCAATACGCATTGTTTGACATGCTTGGGATCATGGCGGTGGAGGATTTATCGTTAGCACAGCGGTGGGGAACATCGAACGTATGCCGATCGATGGCGGCACCAATCGGGATCTCTAAAACAGGTGTGGTCGCACTGGACCTGCATGACAAAGCACACGGACCACATGGGTTGGTGGCAGGGACCACAGGGTCAGGAAAATCGGAAATTTTGCAGACCTATATTCTTTCGATGGCAACCCTTTACCATCCTTATGAAGTTGCTTTTGTCGTCATTGACTTTAAAGGTGGTGGCATGGTCAATCAGTTCAAAGAGTTGCCACATTTGTTGGGTGCCATCACCAACATAGACGGGAAAGCCATCAATCGCTCCTTAAAGTCCATGAAAGCAGAATTACAAAAGAGACAACGACTCTTCGCCGAGTCTGAGGTCAATCACATTGATAGTTACATCAAAAAGTATCAATCTGGCGTGGTAAAGCAAGCACTGCCGCATTTGATTATCATTGTGGATGAGTTTGCAGAATTAAAAGCTGAACAGCCGGAATTTATGAAAGAGTTGATTTCAGCGGCACGCATTGGGCGGAGTTTGGGGGTACACTTGATTCTTGCCACCCAAAAGCCATCCGGACAGGTAAATGAACAGATTTGGTCAAACTCCAGATTCAAACTCTGTCTCAAAGTACAGAGCCAAGAGGACAGCAATGAGATACTAAAATCGCCGCTAGCAGCGGAAATCAAAGAGCCTGGAAGAGCCTATCTACAGGTTGGAAACAATGAGATTTTTGAATTGTTTCAATCGGCCTACAGCGGTGCGTCGGAAAAGACGGATGAAAGCAATGTGCGTGCCTTTACCCTGTACGAATTGTCGGCTTCCGGTAAAAGAACTCCCGTATATCAACAGAAGAAAAACACCTCAGAGAGCAATCAAACGCAACTAGAGGTGGTGGTGAAGTATGTCCAGTCGCATTGTACGCTACATCATATCCAAAGATTGTCAGATATTTGCTTGCCGTCCTTACAGCCACAGATTGATTTTATGCAACAAGAGGTAATTTCGTCGGTTGGTTGTTATGCGCAAGTGGGCGTCTATGATGACCCTGACAAGCAATATCAAGGGACTTATACGATAGATTGCAGCAACGCCAATACAATGATACTGGGGTCGGCACAAGCAGGGAAAACCAATCTGTTACAAACCATGATCCGCAGCTTATCCACAAACTACACACCGAAAGAAGTAACCATTTACATCATAGATTTTGCTTCCATGGTGCTCAAAAACTTTGAGACACTACAGCATGTCGGTGGCGTGGTGGGCCCGTCGGAAGATGAGAAACTAAAAAACCTCTTCAAACTGCTGAATACAGAAGTGAAACAGCGAAAAGAGAAATTGATGACCATGGGAATCAGCTCATTTGTAGCATACAGAGAAGCCGGCAAAACCGACTTGCCACAAATTGTATTACTGATTGACAATTTGACCGCTTTGAAAGAACTATATTTTCAAGAGGATGACACACTTTTGAGTCTGTGTAGAGAGGGGCTTAGTGTTGGCATTAGTGTTGTCATTGCAAACGCCCAAACAACGGGGATTGGATATAAATATTTATCTAATTTTTCCACTCGCATTGCTCTGTACTGTAACGACACGAGCGAATACAGTACACTGTTTAGCCATTGTAGAGAGCGCGTGGAAAATATTGCCGGTCGTTGTCTGGTAGAGATGGAAAATCGCCATTTGGATTGTCAGGTGTATTTGGCATTCAAAGGCGAAATAGAAATTGATCGTGTGCAGGAAATTCAAGCCTACATTGCGTCAACCAATGAACGTAACCCACGCTTGTATGCGACAAAGATTCCGATGATTCCGCCATCCTTGACGGAGGACTATATGCGGGTACAATTTGCACACCGCATGAAGTCTCGCTTTTCACTGGTCATGGGGTTGGATTACGATGCAGTGTTGCCGGTGTCGTTGAACTTTGCCTCTTTGGGCACACTTGCGATTTCAGGTCGTGCACAGTCCGGAAAACACAACTGGATCTATTATGCGGTTCACATGCTTCAAAAGGCCTATCCAAATCAAACAAAGTTGTATGTCGTGGATGGGATCAACCGCAAACTTTCGGCATTGGGTCAAACAAGTGAGGATGTTCATTATAGCTTTCTTGCAGAGGATGCGGTTGCCTGTGTCAAGGAAATGGAGGGCATATTGCAACAGCGCTATGAAGCACTGCTTGCAAGAGATGAGACGGTACTGGATACATCCGAACTGTTGTTGCTGATTTTAAACAATCAGGATGCAGTCACGGCAATTTGCAACAACGCTGAAGCGTTAAACGCCTATAAGAATGTGGTAGGGCGGTATAAAAATCTGAACGTCTGCATTCTTTTGGCGGATGTGGACAATGTCAACATTCCATACAGTGCACCGGAAATGTTCAAAAATATCCGTGAACAGCGGCAGGTATTGTTCTTTGATGACATTGCAAACCTCAAGTTGTTCGACGTGCCGTTGGCGGTCGTGCGCAACTTTAAAAAGCCGATTGAACTGGGTGACTGCTATTACATTAAGGATCGGGCGTATACAAAAATAAAAACCGCAAAAGCGGCATTATATAAGGGGTGAGAAAGATGTTAGAAAAAGAAATAGAAGCATGGTTGGAACAATTGCGCGCGGATTACCACGAAACACGACGCCAAAACCAAGAATATGACGAAATCTTGGAACGCTTAGAACAGGCGAAAAGGATCGTGACCTTCCAAAAGGAAGAATTTGGGCGACGGGTAGATGCAGAAGCGGAGTTTGGTGACAGCACTGCGGAATGGAAAGGGAATACCTTCGATACCTTTCAAAAGCAGTTAGAAACGCTGACACAAGAAAATAGGGATTATTTGAAGCATGATCTGGATCAATTCTTGGACGAGATTTGTGATGAAATCACAAAATTTGAAAATAAGAGAAACAACAACTTCATTATTTTGGGAGATCTTCAGTCCGGTATCAACAATCTCTTGAATGAGATCGAAAAAGGGTTTAATTAGTAGAAAGTGTGGGTTGACCGATGGTAGAGATTAAAATAAACGATCGATTTTCCGACGAGGTGGAGGCGTTGCGCCAAGCCGGCAAAATGCTGAATGACGATTATGTCACACTCGACGACGCGGGTGTGGACACTTTGCAAACAGCCGTCAAGTATATTGAACAGCACCATCAAATCAAAGAGTTGTTGGATCAACACAAGAACTTGCTGTTGAAGGATGCAGAAGATTTTGATCAACTGGTGCAAACGATGAAAACAGCAGACGAAAGCACCAAATGGTAGAAAAGAGTGTAAAGATAGGAGGGGAAAAATGAAATACCACGCAAATTTTGATATATTACGCAATCTGAATTTGAGTGTCGGTGGTCAAAATGCTGCTTGGGGGGAAGAACTGCAAGCGACTTTGGGTACGATTGATCAAATAATTGACAGCACCGCCATTTCAGGCGTTGCCGCAGATAGTGTGAAAAATTATATGAATGCAATTCATAAACCTATTTTGTCATCGTTTTATCAGTTGATGCAACTACATGCAGAGAACTGTAATTTGTATTTTGATGATTATTGCACCAATATTGATACGATGTCACCGTCTCATGCAGTCATTCACTCAGAGAGATTGCGTGAGACAAAAGACAACCTAGAGTTGTGGAAAAAGGACGCACTTGAGGTGGATAACATGGTGCATACTGCAAGGGATAAAATTCGTGATATTGCGCCATTCAGTCAGAGCGATATTACCGCAGTAGATGTCTGTTATCAAAATGCAATCAACTTTATAACAGAGTTGGATGAAAAAATTATTGCATTGGAAGCCTGTCACTGCAACAACGACTTTACGGCAACGCAAAAAATGATCCATGCCTTAAAGGTGCAGATCAACGAACAGGTGAATCATGCAAGAAGCTATAAAACCGACTTTTCAACGGATCAATTGATTTCTTCGGACACATTTCAACAGCTTCAAAACGCATACATGGAGGTTCACGAAATAAGAGAAGCACAAAAAGAGGCAGTGTTGACCGCCATTGAAAATGAGAATGACCGATTACAAGTGATACAGGAAGAGTATGAAGAATATCAAAGGCGGCAAGCGGTGGCGAATGCAATAAACTTTGCGATATTCGTAGTAGGGGCGGTAGCGGTAGTAGCAACTGCCGGTATGGCGACTCCCATCGCAGTAGGTGTTGCAGCAGGTGTGGGAGCGGTAACAGCCGGTGTTTCCAATTTGACTGGGCAATACGTGAAGCACGGCAATCTGATTGATAATGCAGATAAAATTGACTGGGGGTCATTTGGAGCCGATGTAGTAGTTGGTGGAATCGTTGGCGGTATAAGTGGTGGTGTAGGAAAAGGTGTCAATTTTGCCTTTGGTAATGTGAGTACGACTGGGATGAAAATTGTAAGGGGTATAACTGCTGGGCTTTCCTCTGGGACGTACAAAAGGGCAGTGGGTACATTTATTACAACTTTAGATCCGGTAGAGACTTTGAGAGAAACTTTTGATCCTTTGGCACTGGGGAAAGATATAGTGACCGGTGGATTGGGTGACGCTGGAGGCGATACGGTAGAAGCGATTATCGATATGGGTGATGATTGGTTAGACCATATGAAGGAAGACAGCGACAATCCTTATAGAAATGGCGAGTATACCCCACCTGAAGATGTGAAAGGGTCTGATGAGGAGTATTACCTTGATGACAGAGGGGAAACCCTTGAGAAAGAAATGGAAGAGCGTGCCGGAACAGGGGCAGTTTGTGGACCGATTTCGCCGGAAAATCAGTGGCGTGAACCGCCGAACATATTGAAACGACCAACGGCGGACACACCGACATTTGGCCCCTCAGATTTTGTGATTGATGGGAGACATACATTTTCTTATGCGCAATAAAAAATAACACATAGAAAGGAAGTATTGTATGGAAAAGTATATGGCATTGGGGAGCGTTGTTTTGTTAGAGGGAGGCACCCAAAAATTGTTGCTCATCGCACGAGCACTGCATGTGAAAAACGGTGCAAAAACATTTTTCTTTGATTATGGTGCGGTACCTTACCCACAGGGGTTGATCGGCGACCAAATGATCTATTTCAACAGCAAAGACATTTCAAAGGTGATCTTTGAGGGGTATTCCGAGGTGGAAGATGAAAATCTCGTAGAAGGGATCAATCGTTACCTTGAAACACATCCTGACATTGTCAGGGGCAGTGCCGAAGCGTGGAACAGTGCGGCAACCAAGTAGATATGTTTCCGGCAATGTCCGGTCATATAAAATAAAAAAATGGAGGAATAATTTATGTCAGGTCAAATCAGAATTTCACCCGATCAAATGAGAGAAAGAGCAACGCAGTACCGTATGGAAGCAGAAACGGTCAATGGGGTCATCTGCAAAATGGATGGACTGTTGCAACAACTGCAAGGAGAGTGGGAAGGGGCTGCAAGTGAATCATATGCGGCAAGATACCAAGAACTGAAACCCAGCTTCCAACAAATCGAACAGTTGATTCGAGAAATCGCCACAGCCTTGGATAACACTGCAAACAGCCAGCAAGAATTGGATGAGCAAATTGCAGGTCAATTCAAGGGCTAATCCATAAGAAAAGAACTACTGTAACTTTGATCAGTAAAAAATGATAGAGATACAGTAGTTCTTACTTTTTTAAATGTTTCATAGGACTTGGTAGCGACAGTTTTTTGATGGAAATGTAAATCGGTGGAAGTAGGGATCGTTATGAGTAAGGAGTATCTGGCATCAAATCTCGCAGACAAACAGCACTATTTGGCGGAATGCAGAGCACGATTACAGGAACTAAAAGAAAAGTATGGAATACTGGAAGAAACTGAGACAGCATTCCATGTACAGATAGGATTGTTTGAACAATCGATACAACAACGACAAAGAAAATTGATGACGATACAAGGGTTGGCGACGACGGTAAAGTCGGCACAGCGGTATCAAGAAAAGATGAACAATATGCTCACCGGTACCGAATACCAAACGGCAATCGGTTATATCGAGCAGTTGCAACTGAATTTTACAAATGAGAAAAGAAAGGTAGTGGAGGACATCCAATACCTTGAACGAGAGATTAACAACTTAGAAAATAGCATTGCGACACTGCAATATGAATATGATAATTTTGAAAAGGAGGAAGACAATGTCCGGTGAGTTGAAGGTGTATGATGCGGAGATGGAAGGTGCCGGTATTGCTTTGGTGGGTTATGGCAATAGGCTGATCAGCATGATAGAGGACTATGTGAAGGCGTTAACCTACGTCACCAACCATGCGATACAAGATGATGCGATAGCAACCCAATTATTGATTCTCGCAGAGGATGTGGAAAAGATCAAAGCACCCATTGCTGAAAACACAGAGGCGATTGAAAAAATGTGCACAGAATTTATAGAAGAGATTGATAAAGCGGATCAATTTCTTTATTAAAACGGAGGTTGATTATGGCTGGAACGGAAATTAAGGTGACACAAAGTGAATTGCAGATTGCACTTCAAAAATTAGCAACTTTGGAACAAGGGCATGTGCCGTCCGATGAGCCGATTACAAGTAGTAGCGGAGAAATGGCGTCTGCTTTGAATGCACACTACAATGAATTTAGAAGATTGGAAGAACAGTTGTTGATTCTTTTTCAGAAAACGAGATTGGCATTGACACAAGCGGGGATAGACTTTCAGACGGTGGATGAAGCCCGTGCCGCAGAGATCAAAACAATCGGGTAACGTGCATTGACAGAACGGGATGGATGGTGGCAAACCGATGAGTAAAATAAAAAAAGCAGCATCGATTTTGGTAGCGATGATTATGATGTTGGGGGTGTGTTCTTGCATGGAAAATATTGATTATGAAAAAGAGATGATCCGCTTCTTAGAGGAAAAATACCAAGAAAAGGGATTTTCAATCACACAGCTGACAAAAGAGTTCAGTGGGAGCGAAGGTGTGCTTACACGTGCTGTTTGTCAGAGTGAGCGATTTGACGAGAAATTCACAGTTTATCTTTACGAAACCGAACAGTTGTTGGGTGAGGTCGTGAATATAGATGGGAAATCGTATGCGGTGCAAGACAATTATGCGGACTTGGTGTTTGCACAGGAGTATGCGGGAAAAATTGCAGATCAATTTGGCGAGGCTACGATGGTAAAATGTCAGTTTCTTTTGCGCAATTACTATATCACCAAAGAAACATATGAGGCAGGTGTAGAAGCTTTTCTTTTATCAACAGCCTTTACGACCTTTCCGCGCATCTATATGATTTTGGATAAGGCGAAAGAAGAACTCGGCGATGCTTTTGTGGCACAAGTACAAACAGAAATGGAGCGGTATGGTGCGGACAACCAGTATCTTTATCTTGTCTATTCAGAAGATGCGAATGTGGCGGAATGGGAAGCGGCCTACAGCGAGCACTATGACAGATTTGACACTTTTCTCAAAGAAACTGACCTTACCCAACGGGTGGAGGTAGCAAGTTTTGAAAGTGGACAGACATTATGGACAATGACAACGATCAAAGGGGGAGAATAAGTGGTTTATACAGAAGCAGAAACAGCAATACTTTGTCAATTATCCTACTATGACATTGGACAAGTGGATGGCCCACTATTTTCGTTAGAGACAATGTTGCGACATTTTTCAGCGTTGCTAAAAAATGATTTGGGAGAGGCTTTTCACACAGCGATTGAGGGGTTGAAAGAAAAGGTTGCGGGCAAAGATTATACAATAGTAAAAGCCACCAATGCTGCCAATGGCAGTGGCTTTGCCGCCTTTGCAGTAAAGGATCCAACCGGTGCTGTTACGGTATCTTGTCGTGGGACAGAATTTGAGCAAGGTAATGACGTTGCCACCGACATTGCAATTGGAACTATGGATGACAACGCACAATATGCGGACATGGAGCAATTCATGAAAGAATTGGATCGAGAGGGGTATGAAACCTACAACTTTATTGGACATTCCTTGGGTGGAAACTTGGCCATGCACGGCGCAATTAGCTATGGGGATCCGGATAAAGTAGGTGAGGTCGTGGCGTTAAATGCGCCCGGATTCAATGATGCTTACTGGCGAACCAACAGAAATAAAATTGCAGCGGTAGATCAGAAAATCATATCGTATCAAACGACAACAGATCCGGTGTCCTCAATGCTCAAACCGCCGGGAGAGGTCCGGATAATTAAAAGTTCTATTATATGGTCGCTGTTTGACCCGTTTAGCGGGCACGGTTTGAATGCGTATGCACTAACTGCAAATGGGACGTTTGTTGAAAGTAAATTCGGGATCAAACATCCTTTTGCGCAAAGGATTGGTAAATACGTGAGTGGGATTAGTGCGGCATTCAGCAACGGCATGTTTTTCTTTCTATTCAGCCTAGTGAACCGTTCGAATATGCAGCAGTGTCGAGATTTTACCTCAGAAGCAGAAACCGCATTGGTCAATACGGCAAAGGAAGTGGAGGAAGAACATTTTCTAAATCTTGCAAACAGAGATGTTGGGGATCGGGGGCAAGCTGTGCTGAACAGCTTGGCAGTCGAGGTATACATCTTGGGGATCAACCAATATTTACGCAACCTCATTGAAACCAATGAGGCGAGTGTGGCAGACATCAAGCGGATTTTTACTGAGGCGAGAGCGTTGGATCAAAACTATGCGACGAAAATAAAGACCCTCACCTCGGAGTTGAGCACCTCAGTGACCGGATCTGTGATGAAGTGTGCCGAACGGATCACGGTAAAAGAACCTACATAAATATCATTTAGAGGGATTGTAGAAACAACTATAACACGGTATACATTGTCGATTTGATTATTCACACACTGGGAAAAAGAAACAAAAAGAGCACCGTGCATTTTGCATGGTGCTCTTTTTGTTATTGCGGTTGCTTGTCCTTCTGAACCATTCTTTTTTATATTCATTAAAGGTGTTGTCATAGATGAAGAGGAACTGATAGAGCTGATTCAAGTTGGCAACCGAGAATTGAATGCGGTGATTGTCCCCCGTTATAGC
>CAYJIM010000024.1:4044-32719 GCA_964370215.1 uncultured Oscillospiraceae bacterium | reverse complement strand
TGGTCGAATATAAAGTTTTGTCCACTTTTTCAAAAGTGGTGGAGTTTGAGGCAAGGCCTCAAGGTCTTTGATGCCGCAAGGGAGTATTAAGAGGGTGAATTCCCAAACAATCCGGTGGATTGTTTGGGAAGAGGGAGATTTTACGATAAAAAATCTCCCTGCGGCCGGTAGCACCGGTAGGCATTACGGACGACCAAAGGTCGCCCCCGGACCGTCGAAAAACCCGCAACCGCAAAAATGGCGAGCTGTCTTGCTCGCCATTTTTGCTTTCTGTGTCACTGCAACTTGCAAATTTCGTTCATATACCATTGTATTACTCTCTCATTTGCAAGTTTTGTTCCTTGACTTGCAGATGTTTGGACGCTCTGGCAGGGTGTCGGAACAGAAAAGGACTTTTTTGACACCCTGCGGACGACCAAAGGTCGCCCCTACAAAAACCATCGCCAACAAAAATTCGGACGAACATATGCAGGCGCATGCTATGCGCTGTATGGACAGGCTTCCATGCCTGTCCGCTGTTCATTACATCAAAAAAGGGATTTGATCATAGATCGAATCCCTTAAACGCTGACGCTTGGAAGTTGCCTTCGGCAATGTAGACCGTGTGACGCTGTCCCACACCCTGTCACTTTTGAAAAAGTGAACAAAACTTTTGTTTTTGCAGAGGTGGAATTTAGTTCTGCCATCTGATTGTACGATGGCGCTGGGGGATGCTTGACAACCAGCCCCTCTTTGCACTATAATAGAGGGGAAAAATAAAATATATTTTTCAGCAGAGTAGGATATTGCGCGTTTTAGTGCCGATTGGACGGGGAGTTGCCAATCGGACGAAAAGGGGGGTTCCCCTTGCGGTGCAGTGTCCGCATCCCGCTGCTGCAAACTGAGGGATTCCTCCGTCTGTAGCATTTTGGTATAGAAGGAGGTTTTTTTATGAGATTTTGGCAGTGCCTTGTTGACTCCGCAACCGCACTCAAACAAACAGCTGTCCTCACAAAGGCAGCACTTTTAACGGCAGTTTATGTACTGCTACACACCTTTACCACCATCGTTGTCACCGCAACGATGCAGATTCGCTTTTCGCCGTTGGCGTTGGCGGTGACGGGGATCCTGTACGGACCTGTGGTGGGGGCGATTTCCGGAGGGATTGGGGATTTAATCAAATGTCTGATCCGCCCGACCGGAGGATTCTTTTTCGGCTTTACCTTTGGGGAGATGGTGCGTGGATTTTTGTACGGCCTCATTCTCCACAACCAAAAGCCAACGGTTTTACGGGTTCTTTTGGCAGTGGTCTGCTCCAAAATTGTGGTGGACTTTTTCATGACGTCGCTGTGGCTTGCCATGATGGGCAATGGTGCTTATCTTGTGCTCCTTGCTAGCAGAGCGGTGTCGGTGCTCATCATGATTCCAGTGGAATTCGGACTGCTGTACGGTAGTTTGAAGATGATGGAACGCACAAAACTGTTGACAAAACTGCAAGCATAATTTGAAAATGACGTGCTACCACTTTGCGGTAACGCGTCATTCTTTTTCAAGAGTTGAGGGAAAGCTTCGTTTGATTTTCCTTGAACAATATGGTATACTCAAACAAAACGACTACAATTTTCGACAAAGATCAACGGACAAAGATCAGTGAATACATAGCCGAACGATGGCGGAATGGAGCATGAAGATGAAATCAGATATTCAAATTGCAAAAGAAGCGGTCATGTTGCCGATTACGGACATTGCAGAGCGCCTTGGCCTGCAAGCGGATGAAGTAGAGTCTTACGGAAAATACAAAGCAAAAATCGCCCCATCGGTCTTAGATCGATTGGCAGATCGTCCCGATGGCAAGTTGATTTTGGTGACTGCGATCAACCCCACGCCGGCAGGAGAGGGGAAAACCACCATCTCTACAGGACTTGCACAGGCAATGGCAAAAATTGAAAAAAATGCAGTGTTGGCATTGCGTGAACCCTCCTTGGGGCCTGTCTTTGGCATCAAAGGTGGCGCTGCCGGTGGCGGTTATGCACAGGTGGTACCGATGGAAGAAATCAACCTGCACTTCACAGGGGATATGCACGCCATCACCGCAGCAAATAACCTGCTGTGTGCCATCATCGACAATCATATGCAGCATGGCAATGAGTTGCAGGTGGATCAACGCCGACTGCTCTTCAAACGCTGCATGGATATGAACGACCGTGCTCTGCGTTTTGTCAACGTTGGATTGGGTGGCAAGATCAATGGAATTCCGAGAGAAGATGGGTTCCAAATCACCGTTGCCAGTGAAATCATGGCAATCCTCTGTTTGGCATCCGACATTCATGATTTAAAACGTCGCTTTGGCAACATTCTTGTCGGGTACAACCTGTCGGGACAACCGCTCTATGCCAGAGATTTTGGTGTGCATGGGGCAATGGCGGCGCTGATGAAAGAGGCGCTCAAACCCAATTTGGTACAAACATTGGAAAACACCCCTGCTATCGTGCACGGCGGTCCTTTTGCCAACATCGCACATGGATGTAATACCGTACAGGCGACCAAAATGGCATTGAAACTAGGGGATTATGCCATTACCGAAGCTGGCTTTGGCTCTGACCTCGGGGCGGAAAAATTCTTAGACATCAAATGTCGCTATGCCGGCTTGAAACCGTCTTGTATTGTACTGGTGGCGACCATTCGCGCCCTAAAATACAACGGTGGTGTCAAAAAAGAGGAATTGACGGCAGAAAATGTGAGCGCCTTGGAAGAAGGGCTTGTCAATCTGCGTGTGCATGTAGAGAATATGCAGCAGTATGGCGTTCCTGTAGTTGTTGCCATCAATCGCTTTGCCACGGACAGCGAGGCGGAAATCGCACTGCTGGCCAAGGCCTGTGATGAAATGGATTGCACCATTGCGTTGGCGGAGGTGTTTGCAAACGGTGGCGACGGTGGGGTGGCACTTGCCAAAGCGGTGGTGGAAGCCTGTGAAAAACCGGCCGACTTCTCGGTACTATATCCCGATGAGCTGTCGATCAAAGAAAAAGTGTTGACCATTGCACAAAAGATCTATCGTGCGGCGGATGTACAATACAGCACGGTAGCGCAAAAAGCGATTGCAGAAATCACCGCCCTCGGTCTTTCTGATTTGCCGATCTGTGTTGCCAAAACCCAGTACTCATTGTCGGATGATCCGCAAAAATTGGGTGCCCCCAAAGACTTTACCATTCAGGTGAAAGATGTACGTGTATCGGCAGGGGCAGGGTTTATTGTTGTGCTGACAGGGGATATTATGACCATGCCGGGCTTGCCGAAAAAGCCGGCGGCATTGAGCATTGACATTGACGAAAATGGAGAAATTGTCGGCCTGTTCTAAAGGCTGAAAGGGGCGTTTATGCAAAAAGGGTTGTTGCATCGTGAATATGGCATGGACTGGCTACTGTATGGTGCTTGTCTTTTGCTTGCAACGATTGGCATGTTGTTGCAACTATCCTGTTATGCCCGTGGCATCGTGGATGGTTCTGACATTGTTATGCAGATGATCGCCATGATTTTGGGGATGGGACTTTCCTTTTTGCTGTCAAGATTGGACTATCACCTCGTATTGAAATGGTGCACCATCTTTGCGGCAGTGGCGATCGGGTTGGTCTTGTTGTTAAAAGTACCGGGACTTGCCTTTATGCCGGAGGGAAGCGACGATTTGGCTTGGATTCAAATCGGGGGTCTTTCCATGCAGCCGTCCGAGGTGTTGAAACTTGCCTTTATTTACACCTTTTCACTCCACCTATCCAAAGTACAGGGGAGTATTCATCAAATCAAAACTTTCTTGCTGCTCTGCCTACATGGTCTTGCACCCATTCTGCTCATCGCCAACACAGGGGACTTGGGGTCGGCACTCGTCTTTTTCTTTGTCGTCATTGTCATGATGTTTGCCGCCAACCTGAGCCGTAAATGGCTATTGATTGGGGCAGGGGTACTGGTGGTACTTACCCCTTTTGTTTGGCAAATGTTGCCGGGTTATTTAAAACAACGGTTTGAAGTGGCATGGCGACCGGAACTGGATCCCAACGGGATGGGATATCAGCAGTTGCAGGGAAAGATCGCGCTCTCTTCCGGTGGGGTGACGGGCAAAGGTCTTTTTAACGATGTAGACTTGGTCACAGTCCCTGAAACCTCCAACGATTTTATTTTTGCCTATCTTGGACAGACGTTGGGGTTGGTGGGGTGTTTGACGGTCATCTTGTTGTTGGTGGTCTTGTTGTGTCGCTTGTTGCTGGTGGCAGGGGCGGCTGTGGATGAAGAAGGGTCTTACATTTGTGTAGGCGTATTTGGCATGCTATTGGCACAAGCGGTCATCAACATCGGGATGGTGTTGTGTGCCATGCCGGTGGTGGGATTGACACTGCCTTTTATCAGCTCGGGGGGCACCTCTCTGGTCGTCTGCTTTGCAGGGGTCGGAATGGCACTTGGGGTATCGGGATATCGCCGCAAAAGGCATCAAAAGAATTGCAATAGAAAAGAGGAACGGGTATGAGAGTGGTTGCGGGAAGTTTGCGTGGCAAACAACTAAACACATTAGAGGGGCTTGATGTACGTCCGACGACCGACAGGGTGAAGGAAGCACTTTTTTCTGCCTTGCAATTTGACCTACCGGGTGCTTGCTTTTTGGATCTGTATGCAGGGTCTGGGCAAAATGGAATTGAGGCGATGAGCCGTGGGGCGAAAAAAGTGGTGTTCGTGGATCAAAATCGCAAGGCGATTGACATCATCAACGACAATCTCAAAGCAGTTGGTTTGCAGGAAGAAGTGAAGGTTTGCTTTACAACGGCGGAAAAATTTTTGGAACAGACACTGGAATTGTTTGACATTGCATTTTTAGATCCTCCTTATCACAAAGGGCTGTTGCCTGAAATTTTGCCCTTTTTAGCCAAAAAAATGGCGAAAAATTCTATCATTGTATGTGAACACGAAAAAAATGAAGAAATTCCCAAAAGTTTTTGCGGTTTTCACTTGAAAAAACAGTATCAATACGGTAAACTATGTTTAAGTAAATATGAAAAAAGACAGGATGGGGAGGACACGGATGAAAATTGCAGTATGTCCGGGTAGCTTTGATCCCATTACAAAAGGACACTTGGATATTATCAAGCGCGCGGCAAGTTTATTTGACCGTGTCATTGTTTTGGTATCGGTCAATGCTGACAAGACCTACACCTTTACAGCAGACGAGCGGGTGGATATGATTCGTGCCTGTATCGATGAAGCTGAGGATGTACAGGTGGACACTTTTTCGGGATTGTTGGTTGACTATGTGCAAAAAGTGGAGGCCTGTGCCATCGTCAAAGGGCTTCGTGCAGTCTCGGACTTTGACTATGAATTTCAACAGGCATTGATCAACAAAAAATTGAATCATCGGGTGGAGACGGTATTCTTAACCTCCTCGTCCGATTATATGTTTGTTAGTTCCAGTCTTGTCAAACAAATTGCCCGTTTGGGTGGCGATTTTTCAGATTTTATCCCGGCACCGATTTGTGATCAATTGGAAAAAAGACTTAGAGAAGATATGATGGAGGAATAAAAACGATGGAGTATAATGAAATTTTAAGTGCAATGACAGAGGCCTTGGAATCTGCGGCAGTGATCCCACTGTCCGGTAAATGTATCGTCAATGGCGATCAAATGAGAGATTTGGTGGAAGCATTGAGATCGTCTTTGCCTAGCGAAATCGAAGAAGCAAAAGAGATTGTTGCACAAAGAGAGCGCTTGCTCACAAATGCACAAAAGGAAGCAGAAAAGAAAGTGGCGATGGCAGAAGAACGCGCACGTCGCATGATCGATGACAATGAAATCACTAAAAAAGTAAAAGAACGTGCTAATGACGTGGTACAACAGGCAAATGCACAAGCAAGAGACATCCGGAATGGTGCTAGTGAATTTGCAGATCACATCCTGCGCACCACTGAAGAATCGCTTGTCGGTTCCATCAATCAAGTACGTGCAGCTAAAAATGCATTGCGCAGTGGGGCAGCAGCACAGCCGGCACAACCGGCAAACAACTAAGGCCAGAAAAACTTTTGAAAAAGGGTTGCAATATAACATGACTTGTGTTATAATATTTAGGCATGTAAAAGAGCCGCTTTGTATGACAAAGTGGGGATTAGTGTCGGCGAGAGTCGAAAACATTAAAGCGGGCAGTCCTCTGACGTGAGAGCGTGTAAGAATGTCTGAAAACCAGGAGGAAATAAAGATGGATGCATTGAAAACAATTGCACAAGGTAGTATGCGTGCAGAAGCATTGGTATTGAACATTGGGGACACTGTAAAAGTGCACTGCCGTATTCAAGAGGGTGAAAAATCGAGAATTCAGATTTTCGAAGGAACCATCATCGCGAAAAAACACGGTGGCGTAAACGAAACCTTTACCGTTCGTCGTGTTGCTCACGGCTGTGGTATTGAAAGAGTATTCCCTGTACATTCTCCGAACGTTGAGAAAGTAGATATTGTCCGTAGCGGTCGTGTCCGTCGCGGTAAACTTTACTACCTGCGCGACAGAGTCGGGAAAGCTGCGAAAGTCAAAGAAAAACTTCGCTAAACCAAACAATGAGAAAGGACGGTGCCGATGCGCTGTCCTTTTTTGCTTTTTTGAAAACGGTGCTTGTCAAGTGAAGTGTCTTGACAGATGCTGATACAATAAAATCAAAAGCAAGTAAGAGAGAATCATACACCGTCATAGCAGTGTTGTTGTGACGTTCAGAAAGGGATAACATGGCAAATAAACATCAACCAGAAACCGCTTCCATTCAATGGTTCCCGGGACATATGGCAAAAACACGTCGACTGATTACCGAAAGCTTAAAATTGGTCGATTTGGTGTTGGAAATCACCGATGCACGCATTCCGCAAAGCAGCCGAAATCCGGAATTGGATCAATGGGTCAAAGACAAACCACGGATGATCATGCTCAACAAAGCAGACTCTGCCGACCCACGCAGCACCGACCTATGGTTGCAGTACTATCGCAACCAAGGAATGATGGCGCTTGCCTGCGATTGTAAATCCGGCAAGGGGCTCAAAAACTTTCAAACGATGGTCAAACAGGAATTGGCAGAGCTCATTGAACGCCGTCGCAAAAAAGGGATGGTCGGTCGTGGGGTGCGCATCATGGTGGTGGGCATTCCAAACGTCGGCAAATCTTCCTTCATCAATCGCATGGCAGGGAGCCGACGCACAAAGGTTGAGGATCGCCCGGGCGTCACCCGAGGAATTCAATGGGTGAGTTTGGGGGCGGACTTGGAACTGCTTGACATGCCGGGGGTACTCTGGCCAAAATTTGAGGATCCGATTGTCGGGGAACGTCTGGCGTTTACCGGTGCAGTCAAAGACCAAATCATTGACACCGAACTGCTCGCCATGCGTTTACTGGGTGTCTTGCGCGTGCAGTATCCGAAAATGATGGAGGAGCGCTACAAACTCATCGATACCGGTTATGAGGAGTTGGATGAATACGAATTGCTGGAATTGGCGGCAAAAAAACGCGGTATGATCCTGTCGGGTGGGGTTGCTAATACCGAACGGGTATCCATTGCTATTTTGGATGAATACCGCAGTGGTAAACTCGGTAGCATCACCTTAGAATTGCCACCAAAAGCATAAGTGGTAACACGACAATAGAAAGGCGTGATCCCATGACCATCTTTGAATATGACCGAGCCCAAAAAGCAACACTTTTGTGTGGTGTGGATGAAGCAGGGCGCGGTCCACTTGCAGGAGAAGTGTATGCGGCAGCAGTCATTTTGCCTGTCGAGTGTGAGATCGCTGGCTTAAACGATTCCAAAAAGCTCACTGAAAAAAAACGGGAACTGTTATACGAAGAGATCTTGCAAAAGGCGGTGAGCTACTGCATTGCGACCGCCTCTGTCGAGGAAATTGAGACGGTCAACATCCTCAATGCCACTTTTTTGGCGATGAATCGGGCGGTGCAAGGCCTGTCGGTCACCCCGGAATTGGTGTTGGTAGACGGCAACCGTGACCCGAAATTGCCCCTGCCCGCACACTGTATCGTCAAGGGGGATGCGACGTCTGCCTCTATTGCGGCGGCCTCCATTCTGGCAAAGGTGGCAAGGGATCGTGAGATGCTTTCTCTTGCCAAACAGTATCCCCAGTATCAGTTTGAAAAGCACAAGGGGTATGGGACGGCACTGCATTATCAAATGCTAGATGAGTTCGGCGAAAGTCCGGTACACCGTCACAGTTTTTTGAAAAAGTATTATCAAAAAAAGCAAGGGGGTGTGGACACCCCAAAGACTGCGACACAAAAAGCACAGCAACATAAAAGTGCGGTGGGAAAAGCCGGTGAGCAATTGACTGTAACCTACCTGACCGACCACGGGTGCACCATTTTGGCACAAAACTATCACACCCGTTACGGTGAATTGGATGTGGTGGCACAAACGGCAACCCATCTGCTGTTCGTAGAGGTGAAAACAAGAGCAGAGGGGACACGCTTTGCCGCAAAACTGTCGGTCACCAAAGCAAAACAAAAAAAGCTGTGGCAGACGGCACAAGCGTATCTGCAACAGCATCCGACCGATCTACAAATGCGGTTCGACGTGGCGGAAGTGTACCTTTCCCCCGAGAAAAAGCCGAAGATTCACTACATCAAACGTGCCTTTGACAGCAGTTTATGGGAGGGATCACATGAAGGTGTTTGACCTGCACTGTGACACCGCCAGTCGTCTATACGAGACGGGGGAATCGCTCCTACAAAATGATGGTCAACTGGATCTCGAACGGGGAAAAGGGTTTGATCGATGGGTGCAGACCTTTGCCTTTTTTGTGGATGATTTACTGCCACCCGAAGAGGGCTGGGCGTTGTATCGACAACAATATCGATACTTTGTCGAACAATTAAAAAAGCATCAATTGCCCCGATACCCTACGACAGCACAGCGTAGTGCACTGCTGAGCATCGAAGGGGGCGGAATTGTCGGTAAGGATCTGTCTCGTATCGCCACCCTCAAAGAGGACGGCATTGTGCTATTTTCCTTCACCTGGAATCACGACAACCAGTTGGCAGGTGGGGCGCTTGGGCAACAGGGCTTGACTGCATTTGGAAAAACGGTGTTACAAGAGTTGGAGCGACAGCACATCTTGGTGGATGTCTCTCACCTCAATCGGCAGAGCTTTTTTGATGTGCTGTCGGTCAGCACCATGCCGTTACTTGCCACCCACTCGAATGCTGATGCCTGTTGTCCCCATCCCAGAAATTTGACCGATGAACAGTTGTTGGCACTCAAACAGCACGGTGGCATTGTGGGGGTGAATTTCTATCCCCCCTTCGTAAATGGGGGCAGTGATTATCCGCTGTCCGTGCTCGCAAAACACATTGAACATATTGCAACAATTTTGGGAGACAGTGCCGTTTGTTTGGGGTCTGATTTTGACGGTGCAGACATGCCAAACGCATTATTTTCTGTCAAACAGCTTGAAAAATGCTATGAATTTATGGTAGAATGGTTTGGTAAGCAATTTACCGATGGATTGTTTTTTTCCAATGCAACGTCCTTTTTTGAAAGATACGACGGCTTGCAACAAGGATAAATGCAAAGAGACAAAGCGAAAGGGAGAAAAAGGATGTTTTATAATAGTACCAGACAAAAGACCGTTTCGGTCACAGCGACCGAGGCAATCACCAGAGGGATTTCGGCAGAAGGTGGACTGTTTGTTCCAACCAAGTTGCCACAGTGGGATGCAACCGCCTTGCAAACATTGGTGGATGCCGATTACCAAACAAGGGCAATTGCTGTATTGACACAATTTTTAGGGGACTTTACTGCAGCGGAAATTGATCATTGTGTCGTCAACGCCTACAATGATAAAAAATTTGCCACCGCAGATATTGCACAGTTAAAACACCTGCACGACCAAAACTACATGTTGGAACTTTGGCATGGCCCGACCTGTGCCTTTAAAGATATGGCGCTTCAAATTTTGCCATACCTGTTGACCACCTCTGCCAAAAAAGCGGCGGCAGGTAAGAAAATGGTCATCTTGGTGGCAACCAGTGGGGATACCGGCAAAGCGGCACTGGAAGGCTTTAAAGATGTTGAGGACACCCAAATGCTCGTCTTCTATCCGGAAGACGGGGTCAGCAACATGCAAAAACGCCAAATGGTCACCCAAGAGGGTAGTAATGTCGGCGTTTGCGCCATCAAAGGCAACTTTGACGACGCACAAAGCGGTGTCAAACAAATTTTTACTGATCCCGCGATGCTCAAAACTTTGGCGGACAACGGCATGATGTTCTCATCGGCCAACTCCATCAACTGGGGCAGACTCCTGCCACAGATCGTCTACTACATTTCCACCTACTGTGAAATGGTCAAAACAGGTGCAATCACGATGGGCGAAGTACTCAATGTTGTGGTGCCAACCGGCAACTTTGGTAATATTTTGGCGGCATACTACGCCAAACAAATGGGGGTGCCGCTCGGCAAACTCATCTGTGCATCAAACCAAAACAATGTCTTGACCGATTTTATTCGCACCGGTACTTACGACCGCAATCGCCCCTTCTTTACGACAACCTCCCCTTCGATGGATATTTTGATCTCCTCGAATCTGGAGCGTTTGCTTTATGACCTGACCGATTGTGACGATGAAAAAATTGCCGATTGGTTTACAAAGCTGTCGGATCACGGTAGTTACACGGTGGACGATGCG
The DNA here is from genome assembly GCA_964370215.1 of uncultured Oscillospiraceae bacterium. Lineage (GTDB taxonomy): Bacteria > Bacillota > Clostridia > Oscillospirales > Ruminococcaceae > Massiliimalia. The sequence continues at coordinate 22,036 of CAYJIM010000024.1, read as the reverse complement.
GTCAAAGGGAAGATGGCAGAACACTTTTATGCCGATTGTTGTGACGATCAAGAGACAGCGGCGACCATTAAAGCGATTTTTGATCGTGACGGTTATACCTGTGACACCCACACTGCAGTAGCGGTACAGGTCTGTGAAAGCTATCAAAAAGCGACAGGGGATACGAGAAAAACAATCATCGTTTCGACGGCAAGCCCTTATAAATTTGCAGACAGTGTACTGTCGGCGCTCGGTCAAACGTTGCCGGCCGATGACTATGAACAAGTGGCACTGCTGCACGACATTTCCGGGCTGGCAGTACCGACAGAACTTGCCACGCTCAAAGACAAACCGGTGCGCTTCACCGGCTCCATCGACAACAAAGAAATGAAACAAGCGGTAGAAGACCTGTTGGGTCTGTAAGCGGAGGATGGTATGAGCTTATATACACTCTCTGATCTGCACCTGTCGCTTGGCACTGATAAACCAATGGATTGCTTTCGCGGTTGGGACAATTACGTACAGCTCATTAAAACACGGTGGGAAGAGCTTGTCACCGAACAGGACACCGTCGTATTGCCGGGGGATCTGTCTTGGGCAATGAAATTGGAAGAAACAGCAAAGGACATGGCGTTTATCAACGCACTGCCCGGTAAAAAGGTGCTAGTCAAAGGCAATCATGACTTGTGGTTTACCACCAAAACCAAGGTGGAAAACTACTTTGTGGCACAAGGGTTTGACACATTGCAGGTTCTTTTTAATAGCTGTGTGGAGTATGAGGACTATGTCCTTTGCGGCACACGTGGTTGGATCAACGAGCAGGGGGAAGCGGTGGACAAAAAGATATTGAACCGCGAAGCCGGTCGTCTGCGTCTGTCGCTACAGGCAGGGGTCAAAACGGGCAAAACCCCGATTGTCTTTTTACATTACCCACCCATCTACGGCGACCAAATTTGTTATGAGATGATTGAAGTGTTGCAGGAATTTGGTGTCAAACGCTGCTATTATGGGCATTTGCATGGCAGTAGTTTTCAGTATGCCATCAACGGTGAACGGCATGGCATTCACTTTCAACTCGTTTCCTGTGACTTTGTGCAGTTTACCCCACAAAAGGTACTGTAATGGCACATCTTGAACAAATTGTAAAAAAGTGAAAAAATGAGTGGCGTTTTGAAAGGATATGTGTTATACTTTTAAGGATGCTAAAATCTGACACCTGACAACGGTGTCGGTGATAGAGAATAAATTTTGGAGGAAGTATCATGAACTTAGTAGAGAACAAAAATGTGGCTACCAATAAATATGAGTTGACCGTCAAAGTAGACGCTGAAACTTTTGAAAAGGCACAGGAACAAGCGTATCGTCGCAATGTCAAAAATATTACCATTCCGGGTTTCCGCAAAGGGAAAGCACCGCGCAAAATGGTAGAAAAAATGTACGGTGACAACGTCTTCTTTGAAGATGCAGTGAATGCACTCTACCCACAAGCGGCAGACCAAGCAATCAGCGAATCCGGTTTGGAATTGGTTGCACGTCCGGAAGTGGAAATCACCGAAGTGAGCCGTGAAGAAGGGTTCACCATGGTCGTGACCTGCATCACAAAACCGGAAGTTTCGGTTAAAGATTACAAAGGCATTGCGGTAGAAAAAACCGTGGAAGTCATCACCGATGAAACCATCGATGAAAAACTTTCCCAAATGCAAGAGAAAAATGCACGTACCATTTCTGTTGAAGGCAGAGCAGCACAAGATGGCGATACCGTTGTCTTTGATTTTGAAGGCTTTGTAGATGGCGAAGCATTTGAAGGCGGCAAAGCAGAAGCATTCAGCCTCGTACTCGGTTCCGGTCAATTTATCCCGGGCTTTGAAGAGCAAATCGTTGGCAAAAATGCAGACGACGCATTCGATGTAGAAGTTTCCTTCCCAGAAGATTATCATGCAGAAGAACTCAAAGGCAAACCTGCTGTATTCAAATGCAAATTGCATGAAATCAAAGCAAAAGAATTGCCGACTTTGGATGACGAGTTTGTCAAAGATGTCAGCGAATTCGATACCCTTGACGAGTTGAAAGCAGACTTGAAAGAAAAAGCAGAAACCGCTGCAACCAAAGAAGCAGAAGACAAAATGGAAAATCAATTGATTGACACCGTCATTGAAAAAATGGAAGGTGAAATCCCTGCTGAAATGTACGAAGCACGCATTGACAGCATGATGCAAGACTTTGATTACCGTTTGCAATCGCAAGGCATGAACCTTGATATCTACCTCCAATACACTGGCATGGATAAAAATGCGTTCCGCAGCACCTTCCGTGTACAGGCTGAAAAACAAGTGAAAATTCGCTTGGCTTTGGAAAAAATCGTTGAATTGGAAGGCATGACCTTGGCAGAAGGCGATTTGGATACAGAGTATGCAAAAATGGCTGAAACCTACAAAATGGAAGTAGAAAAAATCAAAGAATTGGTACCGGCAGAACAACTCAGCCAAGACGTTTTGGTCAACAAAGCAATTGATTTGATCAAAGAATCTGCGGTTGTTAGCGATGCGGCACCTGCGAAAAAAGCACCTGCAAAAAAAGCGGCTGCAAAAAAAGCACCTGCGAAAAAAGCAGCTCCGAAAAAGAAAGCGGCTGAAGCAAAAGAAGAAACCGCTGAATAGTTTTCATACAATCGGTACATACTCGGCCTGTCTGAATCTTTCAGGCAGGCTGTTTATGCAATATGAAAAACCACGATGAAAGGAAGAAAATCACATGCCATTAGTCCCTTATGTAGTAGAACAAACCAACCGCGGCGAGCGATCCTATGATATTTTTTCCAGACTGTTGAACGACCGCATCATCATGCTAAACGACGAAGTCAACGACACCACTGCAGGTCTTGTTGTGGCACAGCTGTTGTATCTCGAGAGCCAAGATCCGGATAAAGACATTCATCTGTACATCAATAGCCCGGGTGGCTCTGTCACCGCAGGTCTTGCCATTTACGACACTATGCAGTACATCAAGTGCGACGTCTCCACCATTTGTATGGGGATGGCGGCTTCCATGGGAGCCTTCTTGTTGTCTGCCGGTACCAAAGGCAAACGTTTTGCCCTGCCAAACAGCACCATTATGATCCACCAACCGTTGGGTGGTACACGTGGTCAGGCAACCGACATTGAGATTCACACCAAGTACCTGTTGGAGAAAAAGCGTCAACTCAACGAAATGCTCTCCAAAGCCACAGGACAGACATTGGAAGTCATTCAAAACGACACCGAGCGTGACAATTTTATGAGCGCAGAACAAGCCAAAGAATATGGCTTGATCGATAAAGTATTTGACAAACGCTAGTCAAGTGAGATCCCATGACCCATAGCCTATAGTATGCGTGATAAGGAAGAGGAACATGTCTAATTACAACAAACAGATCCCCAAATGCAGTTTCTGCGGTAAAACCGAATATATGGTTGACCGCTTGCTGTATGGTAGTGAAGCATTTATCTGCGATGAGTGTATTGAACTTTGCTACCAAATGTTGCACGAGGAAGAAGATCTGCCCAAAATGCCCAAGGCCGGCAAAAAAGCAACAGGGGAAACTAAGCCGTTGTTGAAACCGGTGGAAATCAAAGCGGTACTCGACCAGTATGTCGTCGGTCAAGAACAGGCGAAAATGGTGCTGTCGGTTGCCGTTTACAATCATTACAAACGCATTCGACATCAGGGTACCACCGATGTCGAATTGCAAAAGAGCAACGTGCTATTGTTGGGGCCTACCGGTACCGGTAAAACCTTTTTGGCACAAACTCTTGCCAAAACATTGGACGTACCCTTTGCCATTGCTGATGCAACAACGCTGACCGAAGCCGGTTACGTGGGCGACGACGTGGAAAATGTTTTGGTGCGCCTACTACAGGCGGCAGACTTTGATGTCAATGCGGCACAACAAGGGATCATCTACATCGATGAGATTGATAAAATCACCAGAAAATCCGAAAACACCTCCATCACTCGTGACGTCAGCGGGGAAGGGGTGCAACAGGCACTGTTGAAAATCATTGAAGGGACCGTTTCCAATGTGCCACCGCAAGGGGGCAGAAAACACCCACACCAAGAACACATTCAAGTGGATACCAAGAATATCCTCTTTATCTGTGGTGGGGCGTTTGACGGCATTGAAAAAATGGTGCACAACCGCCAGAACATTGCGTCCGTCGGGTTTGGCGGCGATGTCCACTCCAAAAAGGAAATTGATTCCAAGGAACTGATGCAACAAGTCGTCCCACATGACCTTGTCAAATACGGACTCATTCCGGAGTTGGTGGGTCGTTTGCCCGTCATTACAGGATTGCAGGAACTGGACGAAGAAGCATTGGTGCGCATTTTGACCGAACCAAAAAATGCACTGGTACGCCAATATCAAGAAATCTTTAGATTAGACGATGTCGATCTCTCCTTTAGTGAGGACGCTTTGCGCACCGTTGCCAAAGAGGCGATGGAACGCAAAACAGGGGCACGTGGCCTGCGTGGGATTTTGGAAAAAACATTGGCACAGTTGATGTTTGAAGTACCATCCGATCCGTCCATCAAACAAATTGTGGTGGATGAAGAAGGGGTACACAATCCGTCCGGAATTCAAACAAGAAAGCGTTTGACAGCAGGATAAATAACAGAAGGGAGCGGAACGACACAGACGGTCGAACCACTCCCTTTTTTGTGGGAATAGGAAGAGAAGAGGAGTCCATATGAACTATCGACTATTTGCATTGGATATGGATGGTACGGTGCTGCAACCCGACCATCAAACAATTTTAGAAAGCGATCGGACGGCGATTCAAGAGGCGATAGCGGCGGGGTATCTCTTTGTGCCTGCTACGGGGCGGATGCGCGCATTTATCCCGCAGCCGATTTTGGATATGAAAGGATGGCGCTATGCAGTCACCTCCAATGGGGCGGCATTGTATGACAGAGAAACAGACACCGTCCTTCATCGAGACTGTCTGTCGACCGAGATTGTCCGACAGATTCGTGTCATTTTGGACGAATTTCACGTCTTCTTTGAGATGTATGTCGATGGCGAGTCCTTTGTGGAAGTGGATCGTTTGGAAAATGCCACCGACTACAACATTCCCGAAGAGGATTTGTGGTTTTTTAAACACAAGAGCACCGCTGTTCCGTCCCTTGAATTGCTTTTGGCGCAAGGGGCAGAACTGGAAAAAATCTACATCCCCTACATCCCTGCGACCATTCACAGATCCCTCTCGGATCGTTTGGCGACCTTTGATGTCATGATCACCTCCTCTATTGAAACCAATTTGGAGGTCAACAGCAAAACCGCAACCAAGGGAGCGGCACTCAAAATCCTTTGCGATCACCTAAACATTCCAATGGAAGCAGTGATTGCCATGGGGGATCAGAACAACGATTTGCAGATGCTACAAGCGGTTGGGCTGGGGGTTGCCATGGGCAACGGCACCCCACAAGTCAAAGCAGTGGCTGATGTCGTCACTGCTCCACATACAGAGGGCGGTGTCGGCAAAGCATTACATACCTATCTATTACAACAGGAGGACAAACAAATGGATCCATCGATCATCATTCGCAAGGAAACGGAAGCTGACTATGCAGCAGTTGCACAGGTCTGTGAACAGGCTTTTTTATCAGAGGAGCGACCGGAAGTCAACGAACATCTATTGGTGGAAAAATTGAGAGATTCTGATGCTTTTGTCCCGGCGCTGTCTCTTGTGGCAGAGGAGGATGGCAAGGTGGTGGGACATATCCTGTTCACCACCATTATGGTGGGCGACAAACCTGCCTTGGCATTGGCACCACTATCGGTATTGCCGACCCACCAAAAGAAAGGGATTGGCACTGCCTTGATGCAGGAAGGACACCGCGTGGCAAAACAATTGGGCTTTACCCATGTTGTGGTGTTGGGTCATTCCGACTACTATCCTCGTGTAGGATATCAGGAAGCCGCCACGTTTGGCATTCGATGCCCCTTTGAAGTTCCAACGGAAAGCTTTATGGCACTGCAATTGGGCGAAAAAGAAGTCGCATTTGATGGTGTTGTCACCTATGCAAAGGAATTTTTTGAAGTATAGAGGAGTGTTACGATGAGTGGAAAAATCATTTTAAATTTGGCAATCAGTCTCGACGGCTACATTGCCGATGTGGACGGTGGCTTTGACTGGATTGTGGGGGACGGTGACCCGACCCTCAACACAACCCCCGCCTTTGACTTTGCAAGCTTTGTCAAGGACATTGATGTGGTGGTTATGGGTAGTACCTGCTATGAACAAGGGATGGCAGAGCCGTATGGTGACAAGATCGTTTATGTCGCCACCTCTAAACCACACGAGGATCGCGACAATCTCAAATTTGTCAGCGGAGACCTCCTTCCCATCCTGCAACAGGAGGTCGGAGCCGGCAAGACCGTCTACCTGTTTGGCGGTGGCAAGGTCATTGATCCTTTCATCAAAGCAGATGTCATCGATGAATACATCATCGGCATCATTCCCACTATTTTGGGCAATGGGCGCAGACTCTTTTTAGAACACAACCCGACCTTGAAACTACACCTGACAGATTACACCTTTGATAATGGGGTGGCAATGCTTTATTACAAACGGAGATAAAAAGAGGAGGATAGAAATTTTTCTATCCTCCTCTTTTTTGACGGGTTGTTGGGTTTTTGAAAAAAGGGACGTTTGATACCTTGAGACAAGAATTATTTTTATTGCGCCGTACCTGTCACACCGTATTGATTGACCCAAGCGGACAGTAAGGCGATGTTGCAACATGCTTCAATGACGGGGACGGCACGCACTGCGATACAGGGGTCATGTCGCCCGACAATGTTGAGGGTGGTGTCCTCTCTTTTCTCAACATCAACGGTCTGTTGTGTGCTGGAAATGGACGGCGTGGGTTTGAGTGCCACCCGAAATTGAATCGGCATTCCCGAGGTGATGCCCCCTAAAATACCGCCGTTGTGGTTGGTGGTGGTGACAACCTTACCATCCTGCATGACAAAGGGGTCGTTGTTTTGGCTGCCGTACAGCATGGTACAGTCAAAGCCATCCCCAAATTCCAAGCCTTTGACACCAGGGACGGCAAAGATGAGTTGGGAAAGGAGATTTTCAATCCCGTCCATCATCGGCGAGCCGACCCCTGCCGGCATCCCGACAGCGACGCATTCCACCACGCCACCCACCGAGTCCTCTTTCATGCGTGCCTCATTGATCAATGTGATGATTTCTTGGCGCAAAGCCTCATCACGTACAGGGAAGGGGAGTGCACGGAGTGCTGTCAACTCCTCGACCGACATCGAAAGGGGATCGAGACGATCGCCCTGTAACGAGTGTACCGACAACAGGTGTGCCGCGGCTTCGACGCCAAATCCTGCAAGAATCTGTCCACAGATGGCACCTGCCATAACAAGACATGCGGTTAGTCGTCCCGAAAAATGTCCCCCACCACGAATGTCGTTGGCACCTTGATAGCGCACATATCCCGTGAAATCAGCATGACCGGGGCGCACGGTGGTCTGCAAATTGCGGTAATCGCCGGAACGTGTGTTGGTGTTTTGAATGACAAGACAAAGTGGAGTACCGGTGGTTTTGCCATTCGCCAGTCCCGATAACACTTGTGGAAGATCCGGTTCGAGTCGCGAGGTGGTGGTGCCGTCCGAACGTGCTTGGCGACGTTTCATAAAGGCGTTGACAGCCTCCATATCAATGGGTTTGTTGGGTGGGAGATTGTCGACGACCACCCCAATGGAAGGGGAGTGTGATTCCCCGAAAATAGAAACGGTGATTCCGTTATGCCAAATTGATGCCATCGACTTGTCCTCCTAAACGGCTGTATTCTTCAAAAAATGTGGGGTAGGATTTTGCCACACATTCCGCCCCTTGCAGAGTGACAACCCCTTGGACGATGGTGGCTGCAATTGCGCCTGCCATGGCGATGCGGTGATCGTTGTGACAATCGACAACACCGCCTGTCAGCGTACTCGGATGAATGGTGATACAGTCATCCTTGTAGTCAATCATGCCACCCAACGCACGCACCAGTGCCATGGTCGAGGCGATGCGGTCACTCTCTTTGAGTTTCAGTCGTGCGACACGGCGAATGGTGGAAATCCCTTGTAGTTGTGTGGCCAGTACCGATAGAATCGGTACCAGATCAGGAATATCCTCCGCAGAGATGGCGAAAGGTTTGGTTGGGGGCTTGTGCATGACAAAGGAATCACCTTGTAAGCGAATATCTGCACCACAATCCGAAAGAATGGACAGCATGGCGGCATCCCCCTGCACCGAATGCGATGAAAAAGCGGATACGGACAAGGGATGACCAAAGCTCTGTGCGGTTAGAAAAAATGCCGCTTGCGAATAATCACTTTCCACGGTGTAACGGCAGGGCTTGTACTGCTGATTGCCGACAATGCGGTAAGAGAGATCCTCGGCGATCACCTCCACACCGAACGACTTGAGACAGTCGATGGTGATGTTGACATAGCTTTGTGATTCAAAAGGAGGGAGGATGGTCAGCACACTGTCGCTTGCGAGCAACGGCAAACAAAAGAGCAGTCCTGTGATGAACTGTGAGCTGACATCTCCACGTAAGGTGTAATGTCCTCCTTGTAAGATACCTTCTATCGTTGCCGGTAGTATCCCATCATAAGAAAAGGTGATGCCGTGAGAAGGGAGACTTTCGGCATAGATGTCCAGTGGACGAGAAACGAGTTTGCCTTGTCCTACAAAGGTCGCTTTGACACCCAATGCCGCTGCAATGGGAATGAGAAAGCGGATGGTGGAACCCGATTCGCCACAATCGATGGTGGCCTCTTTTGGCGGTGCCGTAATTCCCTGGACGGTCACGGTGTGGCCGTCAATAGAGATGGTAGCACCCAGTGCTTCCAACCCTTCAATGGTGCGCAAAATGTCTTCTGAAAAGTAGATGTTTTCAACGACGCTCTCGCCTTTGGCAAGGGCGGCACAGATGAGCGCACGGTGCATCACACTCTTAGAGGCGGGAATGGTGACCGCCCCCGATAGTGTTTGTGGTGTTATTGATAGGTCCATGGGGATCCCTCCAAAAATGCACGGAAGCCTTCGGGTGGCAGTGACACCACGCGACAGCAGCCGATGTGATCCAGCAAAATGATGCGAAACAGTTTGCCGGTGTTCTTTTTATCCAGTCCACACACCGACAGCAAGGTGTCGGTGGGGACATCGCAGACAGTGGGCAGATCAAATTGTTTACAGATCTGCTCAATGCGGTCAGCAGAACCGCTGGCGGTTAAACCTGCGTGTTCTGCCAATCGGGTGATGGTCACCATGCCGATGGCAACCGCCTGTCCATGGGTATACCCACCAAATCCGTGGTGTTTTTCCACCGCATGACCAAGGGTATGGCCAAAGTTTAAAATCATGCGCAGGCCGGTGTCACGTTCATCCTGTGAAACGACCGATGCTTTGATCTCGATACAACGGGTGATGACAGCGATACGAGTCTCGGGGTCGTCCATCTGTTGCAATTGTGCGAGTAAACTTTCATCCCAGATACAGCCGTATTTGATGACCTCGGCCATGCCACTTGAAAAGTCCTCTTTGGAAAGGGTGTTTAAGGTGTCGATGTCACAGAGCACCAAACAGGGTTGATAAAAGCATCCCACCAGATTTTTTCCTTCCGGAATGTTGATGGCCGTTTTCCCTCCCACCGAGGAATCCACCTGTGCGAGCAGGGTAGTGGGGATTTGCAGGTAGCGAATACCACGCAGATAGCAACTGGCGGCAAAGCCTGTCAAGTCACCGATCACCCCACCGCCCAAGGCGATGACAAGGTCGGTTCGGGTCAACTTAGCGTTGCAAAATGCAGACAAAAGCTGCATCCATTGTTCTGCCGACTTTGTCGATTCTCCGGCAGGGAGGATCAATTCAGAGACCGGCAGGGTAGGGTCGAGAGAATCCTTCACTGTTTGCAGGTAAAGGGGGGCGACATGTTCGTCGGTGACAATGAATACACGAGAAACATGAGAAAGCTGTTTGACATAGTCTCCGGTATGCGCCAATAGATCGGTACCGACCACCACTTGATACTGTGGTGCGGTGGCAACCTCAATTTTTTTCATGACAGATGCACTCCATTCTAACGCCAACGGCAACCAGGGTACCGTTGGCGTTGATTTCAAATACCATTAGAATTTCAAGTTGTAGAAGTCGGTCAATTTTTTCACTTGATCCATCACGTCGTCGAATTGGGTTGGGGTGAGGGATTGTGCACCGTCACAAAGTGCTGCTTTCGGGTTGTTGTGTACTTCGATCATCAAGCCATCTGCCCCGACAGCCACTGCTGCTTGTGCCAATGGTTTGACAAGCCACGGGATACCGGTTGCATGGCTCGGGTCAACAATGACAGGGAGGTGGGAGTAACGTTTCAAAACCGGAATGGCGGCAAGGTCAAGGGTGTTTCTGGTAGCGGTTTCAAAGGTACGCACGCCACGTTCACACAAAATGACATTGTGGTTGCCCCCAGCCATGATGTATTCCGCACTCATTAAGAATTCTTCAATGGTGTTGGCAAGACCACGTTTCAACAGAATCGGTTTGTCGCAACGACCGAGTTCTTTCAATAGTTCAAAGTTTTGCATGTTGCGTGCGCCAACTTGAATGAGATCCACTTCAGAGAAGAGATCGAGGTGTGCCAGTGTCATGATTTCAGTGACGATCGGTAGGCCGGTCGCTTTTTTCGCTTTCAAGAGAAGTTCCAACCCTTCGGCATGCAGGCCTTGGAATGCGTATGGTGAGGTGCGTGGTTTGAATGCACCGCCACGCAAAAAGTTTGCGCCACTTTCCTTGACACTTTTTGCCACCGAAATGATTTGCTCTTCGGTTTCTACCGAACAAGGGCCTGCCATGACAGCAAAGTTGCCACCGCCGATCAGGCGATCACAGATGTTGAACACCGAATCTTCCGGATGGAATTTGCGGTTTGCCGCTTTGTAAGGCTCGGATACACGTTTGACGTCTGCGACAATGTCTTTGGCACGCAGGTCATCGATGTCGATCGAGGTGGTATCCCCGATCAGTCCTAGGATGCTGGTTTGTGCGCCGTCAATGGTTTGGATGTTGACGTTGTAACGGGACAACCCGTTGATCAATTCCTCTACCTGTGCTTTTGTGGTGTGCTCTTTCAATACGATTACCATGATTCTTTCCTCCAAAAATAGAATGTTGTTTGTGAATGGCTTAGCATACAAAAAAGACCTGTTGCTAAAACAGCAACAGGTCAAATGATACTCACTTTGAGAATATGCACCTACATCGCTTGTTTTAGACAATCATTTTTTTCTACGCTAAAAAAACCGAAGCCTTTAAAGAAAAAGTTCGGTGCAGCATAAAAATAAAAAGATTGGCAAACAGTTGATTGTAACGTCATAATAAAAACTCCAAATGAATCAAATTTTCTATAGTGTACCACTTTACAGTGCGAAAGTCAAGTGCTTTTTAAGAATTTTCATCCTTTTCTTCGGTGGGTTGCAGTCGGCGCAAGGTGGAAACCAGCGACAAAAGGATGAAAAGAGACAGTACCGTCGGGAGAATCAACGCCGTAAAATCAGTCGCACTGATAAATCCGAACAGAATCAACCCGATGTAGTAGAGACTTTCAAGCAATAGAATGCGAGATAGCAGATCTCTGCGTCTGTCGGTTAGGCGAAGGGAACACAACAGTTGTGCAACGGCCAAAAACATCCCCACCAGATAAACAATGACATGGGTGAAACTAAAAAGGTGTAGGATAAGGCTGGTAGCGCAAAATAACACCAGGCAAACACCGAGGATCAATCCCCGTTTAAAAACAGATTGATTCATGCGATCCGACTCCTCGACTTTAAACTTCGTAAGCGGTGTTACAGCCAAAGCCACCGCCCCAATGGCGACACTCGGTGAAATTGATGAAGGTTTTTTCTTTGGTGATGCCAAGTTCGGCTGCCAACACTTCGTTGATGATGGCACAGTATTTTGTGAGATCTTCATTGGTGGAATACCCGAATAAATCAACCGAGACCATAGCATTCGGTACAGTGGTATTGCCACCTTTGTAAAGGGCACAGTCTCCCTCGATTTTGATGAAGAGGTTTTCCTCTGTTTTGTCGGTAATCACTTCAATTCCCTTACCCAATACTTCAATCAAGCGAGCTTCCTTTTCTTTTGGTACGGCAACATTGGTCAATAAACTAACGTATGGCATAATCATTCTCCTTTAGGTGAAATTTCTGTCTTTATGATACATCTTTTTGACGGATAAGTCAACAGCGATCTGGCGAAGTTCTATCTATGAGGACGAGCGCATAGGATGGTAAAAACAAAAAGGAGGAATTGGTATGACAGAACGGGCAGCGGTGGATCGATTGATCCAAAAACTTTCTGCACCATTAGAGACGGTGATTGCCAATCTGTCCCACTTTTATCTGTGTCGATTAAAAGAAATTCGTCTGCGTGTGGGACAACCGGTGATGTTATATTTTGGGGACGAGCAGGTCTTTTTGCAAAAGGATAGCACGGTGACAGACAAACCGGACGAGCAGACCTTTGTGATGGACATTGCATTACTTGAAAAAACATTTTTGAAATTGTGTGGTCATTCGGTGCACTGTTATGAAGAACAGCTGCAAAAGGGCTTTTTTACCATTGACGGGGGGCACCGCGTGGGGGTCTTTGGCACGACAATGACCGAAAATGGCAAGGTGGTCGGCATTCAGCAGATCAGCTCGTTGAATCTTCGCTTGGCAAGACAGATCTTTGGGGTAGCAGAACAGCTGTACCAAGAGGTATTCGACGGCACCTTGCAATCGGTGCTCATTGCAGGACCACCCAACAGCGGTAAAACGACGATGCTTCGAGATCTTGCAAGGGGGATCGCAAATGGGCGGTTGGGACGCTATTACAAGGTGGCAATACTGGACGAGCGTGGGGAACTGTCCGCCATGGAAGAGGGGGTTCCACAATATGATGTGGGGATCAACACCGATGTTTATCACCTCTGTCCAAAAGCGGAAGCAATGGAGATGGCGTTGCGTGCAGGCTCGCCCGATGTCATGATCTGTGATGAAATCGGCAGTGCTGACGACAGTGAAATGCTCCTCAAAAATATGCTTGCAGGGGTACATACCATTGCTACGGCACATGCTGGCAGTCTGGAAGAATTGCAGGCAAGGGCACACATCAAACAGTTGTTGGAGGAGCAGGTGTTCGACTACGTGGTGCTCCTTGACGATGACCACAGCCCCGGACGGATAGCACGCATCGTCAAGGAGGCACTGCTATGAATATCCTGCCGGCTGTACTGTTGTTTTTGGCAGGAAGTGGCATTGGTTTTTTCAAGGCCTCCGGTTTGAAAAAGCGGGTACAGACGTTGACACAGTACTTGGCATTGCTTCGCTGGACAGATACGAGATTACAGTATCGTAGGGATACGATCAAAAAATTATTGACCGATGCTGCACAACAGCGCTCCTTTCCACCGCTGACTCATTGCTTGCAACAGACATTGGACCCACAACAATTTTCCGTCTGTTGGTCGACGGCAGTGACCACAACGTTACCGCATCTGACGACGGCAGAACGGGCAGTCTGTTGCCAATTTGGGGATCTGCTCGGCAGTGCGACCACCGCAGAACAGCGGAAAGGTTTTGCTGTATTACTGCAATCGGCTGAGGAACTGCTTTCCACTGTGAAGGAAAAAGCAAAACAGGAGAGTGTGCTGTATTGTAATCTCGGTATTTTCGGTGGACTTTTTTTGGCCATTATGGTGCTCTAATGAAAGAGAAAAAGTTTGAAGTTGCAATTTTTTAAAAGGACGGGTGGGACATGGAGATTGATTTGATTTTTCGTATTGCGGCCATTGGCATCATCGTGGCGGTACTCAATCAACTGCTGATCCGATCGGGCAGGGAAGAACAGGCGATGATGACAACCCTTGCAGGTTTGATTGTGGTGCTGATGGTGATGGTGGATGAGATCAGTACCCTGTTTGACACCATAAAAATGGTATTTGGGTTTTGAGGTGAAAAGATGGACTTACTGCCGATGATTGGTGTTGCCATGACAGCATCGGTGCTGTGTTTGCTGTTGCGTCAACATCGACCGGAATTTGCTGTGGTGCTGGCCATTGTGGCTGGGGTGCTGTTGTTCTTATCAGTGTTTTCCTTTATGGAACCGATTTTTGTCTCCATCACCGATTTGATGACCCATACCGGCATGGGAGGACAGTACACCCAAATCATGTTCAAAGCACTTGGTATTTGCTATTTGGTGGAGTTGGCATCCGACAGCTGTAGAGATGCCGGACAAACTGCCCTAGCTTCCAAGGTGGAGCTGATTGGCAGAGTGAGCATTCTGTTGTTGGTACTGCCAATTTTTGAAGCGTTGGCAGGTACTGCATTGGGGCTGTTGCAGTCGTGAGGAAGGAGACGACAAAGGAATGAAAAAGAAGCGAAAAAGACTGTTCTTGAAAGGGCTTGTCGCACTGTTGCTTTTGTTGTTGTGGATCCTTCTGCCGGTGTATGTCAAGGCGACTACGCCTACGGTGGACATGGAAGAGATTTACGACGCGGCAGGGGTGGAGGCACTTTGGGATTTACTGCCGGAACAAACCCGCACGCTATTGGAAGAAAGTGGGATGACAAGCATTGATGAGAATACCATCCTAGACCTGTCGATGCAGGAGTTTTTGTCGCTGTTGTGGCAGGGGTTTTTATCCCAAATGCAGGTGCCGTTGCAACTGTTGGCCACCCTGTTTGGGGTGATCTTATTGGCGGCTCTCTTTGGGGTGCTGGAACAATCTACCTTGAACAGTCAGACGGGCAAGGTGTACCATACCGTTGGCATCCTGATTGTCAGTGGCATGATGCTCGGTCCTTTGGCAGATCTTTTGCAGCAAACAGTCTCCCTCATTGAGGAGATCGGTGGATTTTTTGCAGGGTTTATTCCGATGTTTGCCGCAGTGGTGGCGGCTTCCGGCAAACCTGTCAGTGGATTTTTATACCATGGGATGCTCTTTTCGGTGGTGCAGGTGTTTCAAGTGGTGTCGGTGCAATTATTATTGCCACTCACCTCTATCTATTTGGCGATCTGCATCACCGCTGCGGCTACTGACAAGGTGGATGTCACGGTACTGACAAAGTCGGTGCGTTCGGTGCTGTTGTGGGTCATGGGATTTTTGCTGATGCTATTCATCGCTATTTTGACGGTCAAGAGCTTTGTGGCAGCCTCTGCTGACAGCGTGTCATTGCGTGCAGGTAGATTTTTATTGGGCTCGCTTGTACCGGTGGTAGGGAGTGCTTTGTCCGATGCCTTTACCGTGCTACAGGGGGCATTTGGGGTGGTGCGTGCGGCGGTGGGGGCATTTGGTATCTTGGCGATGCTTGCCTGTGTCCTACCTACGGTACTGCAATTGGTGGGGATGTTGGTCATATTAAAAATCGCCCAAACAGCGGCTGGGGTATTGGGGTTGAAATCAATGGATGGTTTGCTTTCTTCCCTGCAATTCGTGGTAAGCTTTTTGCAGGGGGTATTACTTTCCTATGCTATGATGTTTTTGATCTCCACCTCCATTTTGCTGTTGGTGGGAGGTGGCGGATGAATACATTACAGGCGATGGGGACGGCCATTTGTATGACGATGATTGCCACAGCAATCTTTTCGCTTCTCATCACCAATCGGTCGATGGAGCGGGTGATGCGCTTTGCATTGTCCTTGTTTTTTTTATCGGTGCTCTTGTCGCCGGTTTTGACATTGGAGGTGGAGGAGTTGTTGGACTTTTCGGTGGACGAAACGGCATTGCTACAGGAACAACAGCGCATGGAAGATCATTTATTATCTTTGGCGGACACCCAATTACAGACCCAAGCGGAGGCGATGTTACAAGCGGCTGGAATTGACTATCAAAAAGTTGAGGTAGCCATTCATAATAATGGGGAAACAGGCATAACAATTAGTGAACTGGTTGTGTGGATCAACGATGCCAATTTCACTGCCCCTGTCAAACAGACATTGGAAGGTTATTTTGGTGTCTCGCCGGAGGTGAAAATGGAGGAATGATATGAAAAGTTTGAAAGGGTTCTTTTCCAACCTACAGACATTTTTAAGTGAAGAAAAGCGACAAAAGGTGGTGGTGTTTGTCGGACTGCTGCTACTGCTTGCCATCTTTTTGTGGGGGTTACTCCCCGATGAAGAGGAAGCGGGGGCATCTGTGGGCGCAGACGTGACACAAACCGAAGTCGAAGCACAGGAAGCGTACCGCACGGCACTGGAGGAGCAGACAAAAACCCTGCTACAGCAGATCGATGGGGTAGGCGCACTTTCGGTCATGATTACGCTTGCGCACAGCTTTGAAACGGTCTACCAGACACAAGGGTCACAAACGGTGGAAGAGGCGGCGGAAGAAACGCAACATCAAATCGTAGAAGAGGTGGTGCTTTCGGATGAAGAGGCGCTCGTACGCACAAACAACGCACCGAAAGTATTGGGCGTTGCGGTGGTGTGTCAAGGGGGGGATCATGCAGTTGTACAAAAACGTATTGTGGATACATTGACAGCATTATTTGATGTCAGTTCACTTGATGTATCTGTGGTCTCGGGTATGTGATCGCATCAAAATTGATAAGGAGAAAGGCGGAAACAACGATGAAAGCGAAATTTATGATTGGGAAGAGACAGATCATCCTATCAGCACTGACGGTGATTTTGGGCGGTGCTATTTATCTGAACTTTGTGTACAGCGGGGAAAGTTTATCGGTGACCGAGGCATTGGCACCGACAGAAGAGCAAACAATCGAAACGATGGAATCGGTAGAGGAACCGACCGTGACACCGGGTAACGAGGTGGAAGAACCGAAAAATTACGGCGATGCAACACTGGTCAATGGGGTGCCGGACAGCACTGACGACTATTTTGCCGAAGCCACCTTAATCAAGCAACAAAACCACGACCAAGCGGTACAGACGGTGCAGACCGTACTCAGTAACGTCGATGTGAGCGAAGAGGAAATGGCGCAGGCGACGGCAAAAATTGTGGAGCTCTCAGAGCAGATTGAGGCAGAGGGTCGACTGGAAGGGCTCATCAAGGCCAAAGGGTTTACCGAATGTCTGGTGTATCTCGATCAGGATACAGCAAGTGTCGTAGTGGAAAGTGATGGTCTGACGGTGGAGGAAGCGGCGCAAATCAAACACCTTGTATTGAATGAGCGCAGTGTACCACAAGAAAACATTTCCATCACCGAAGTCAGTCCACAATCATAGCAGATAAAAATATGGCGCTGTAGGGACATGGCTTGCCATGTCCGCCTCAAAAGTAGCAGGGTGTGGGACAGCGTCCCGCGGTCTCGATTGCCATGAGGCAATTCTCAAACGGCTGAAGGGAGTTGGTATTATACCAACTCCCTTCAGCCGTTTGACGGAGTTGTTAAAGTAGTAAATTATTTATGAATCAGTACACCTCACATAAGGGAGCATTAAAAAATATGATAGTCGAGCCTAAAAACTTGAAATTCACATTATGAATATGATATAATGTAAAAGATATTTCATAAATGGAGGATTTAACTTGAAAAAAATACTGGTTCCTATAATGATCGTCGTAGTTCTTTTAATTTCTTATGTGGGTTATACCGCGCTTACAGGCGAAAAAGTTGATGATAAAGAAAACACAAGTGATATTTTAATACAAACTGATGAGGAGGCTAGCACACACGAAGAAGAACCCACCGAATCAGAGGTAGAAAGCGAACCTACCACAGATACAGCACGAGAAACTGAAACGATAGAAACGACTCCAGAAATAACAACAGAGCCTGAGGTAGAGATCACACCAGATTCAGAGACAGTGGTATCTACTCCACAGCCTGCGCCTAAACCAGAGCCAACTCCAACTCCAGACCCAGGCACAGACCCAGATCCAGATCCGGACCCAGATCCGGACCCAGATCCGGACCCAGACCCAGATCCGGACCCAGCCCCAGATCCGGCCCCAG
>CAYJIM010000024.1:0-4034 GCA_964370215.1 uncultured Oscillospiraceae bacterium | reverse complement strand
CGCTCCCTTCCAGCTCCCAGTGAGGAATCACTCAACGCTCTGTCTGGGAAGAGGAGAAGATCGATGCCACTTTGTTTAATGAGCAGATGGAGTCTGCAGCCACTGACACCAGACCCAGACCCAGACCCAGACCCAGACCCAGACCCAGACCCAGACCCAGACCCACCTGTTACTGATGTAACACTGAATGACCCTACTTTAGAGCAAATCAGAGCACAATTGCAGGGTGAACCAACAACTGTAAGAGTTACATTTACGAATACATTTTCTTTAGCTGAACAACTTGAAATTCCAGTAGGAAAAACGCTTGAATTAACTTCTGGTACTTTTGATGTTGCGAATGCAGGCGCATTAAATGTAGATGGTACATTTACCATGCAAAAAGATGCTGTTCTAACGACACAACAAAATGGTGTTATCAATATTGGAACAGATACTGCAACAGGAAAAGCTGAACTTGATGCAAATGCACAAATTCAAAATATGGGAACAATTAACATCACGAATGGTAGCATCACGAATAATGGTAATGTTCATGGTGGATCTATCAATGTGGATATAAATGGTGTGTTTGTAAATCATGAGGTTGTATCACAAAGTAATATTACAAACAAAGGTCAATTTCTAAATGTAGAGGGTTCGTTACATATTTATGAAAACCATGCATTTAATAACCATGCAACATTTACAAATGATGCTACAATGACAAACGAAGGTCAATTTATTAACAGTGGGACAATTGATAGTTCATCAACATTTTTAAGTGTGGATGGTACTTTCACAAATAATCAAGGCGGAACAATCAACATTACTGACGGCTATTTTTGGATTGCAGAAGATGCCATTGCTTATGTAAATCTTGAAAAAGTTCATTTAACAGCAAATAGAGTAACTGATGATGTGCAATTAGAGGGTTATTTATATGGACCTAGTTTTGATGGAATTTTAGAACTTTCATTAAAAGAGATATTATATAATCCTACCATTAAATTTTTAACAAATGTTGATATTACAAAATCTTTAGTAATTCCTGAAGATGCTAATAATGACGCCTATAAGGCAACTATTGACCTTAATGGGCATGAATTTAGAATGATTAAAGCTGATGGTTCTGATTATGATTATGATGGTGCTATGATTACAACACATGGAAACCTAATCATTGATGATACATCACCTTTAAAAGATGGACTACTCTCATCTAATGCACGTTATGTAATTGAACTTGACAGCTCATCAAATCTTTTGGTTCAAGCTGGAAACATTGAAAGTACATCAGTTCGCACAAACAGTGCAACAATATTTATGCCATATACCGGAGATGTAACGCCTGTTATTGAAATTCATAATCAATCCGTAGTTTCATCGAGTTTAACTGGATATGCTATTTATATTGATCAGTTAAATGGTAGAGATGTTGAAGCAAGTTTATTGATAGAAGCTGATGCAAAAGTAAGAGCAAAGGATGTCCAGAAGATCACTAATACATATGTGGAAAATCGATACTATGATTCTTTTTACGAATTTATTGAATTTAAAGAAAGAGCAGTAGCAACTACATTTTCTGAGTTGCAACAAGCATTAAACAATAGTGATGTAGTTGTTATTCAGAATACTATCGACTTTCCATATGATGTAGAAGTAGGATATGATAAAATTCTTGTTTTACAAGATGGTGCAACATTGAACCTACATGCACATTTACTAACCGTTTTAGCTGGTGGTACACTTGAAATGTTTGATGGTGCTAGCATATCAAATAATGGTAGAACAGGTGTAAACGTGGATAGGGGTACTTTTAATATGTATGGTGGTGAAGTTTCTACAATGAGCCAATATGCAGTAAATGTAACTGATAATGGCAAATTTGATATGACAGGTGGAACAGTTACATCAAGCTCAGTAGCTGTTAATTTATATTATGGTACACTTAATTTATCAACAGGTGCTACTATCACATCATCAAACAATGCAGTTACTTTAAACATAGATGAAAGCTCAACTGCTTATTTGAACGGTGGAACAATTACGAATACATCAACTTCACAAACTGCAAAAACAGTCAACATTAAAGGTTATAGTTCAACTAAGGTATACCTTAACAATGGAGTTCAGATTTTTGGTAATGAGAGCGGTGGATATGCAGTTTATTTTGAGAAAGGACCCTATAATGAAATAGGAAATATCTCAGCTTCCGAACCTTTATCAGCTCGAATTATTGCAGTAACAGAGGATAAATTGATGAATGTCACAGGTATTACATCTGAAGATGTTGATCATCATGGACAAAACTATAAAATAATAACATCTATTCCACAAACAATAACAGTCGATATGGTAACGGATTAATCGGCAAAACGCGAATATTTAAAAGATTTTAATAACACGGACAAGGGATTTTACAACTCTTTGTCCGTGTTAAAAATTACAAGAAAAAAATAAATTAGAAAAATTTTTGGAACGGGTACAATAAAATAAGCTTCCCGTGCATGAATAAGGAAACCACTGGAATGAACCTTAATATTTAAACAATGCACACCATGCCTCGCACCATGAAAAAGGCGACGTCTTTTCTTCAAATAGTGGTTGTTTATTTTGCCGTTTGATGGTATAATAATAAAAATAAACTGTGCAATTATGCGTTGTTGTAACCTATGACATGGTTGCAGTACAGATGGGAGTCGTTTTTATGGAAAAAAACAAGACACGGCAAATTGGCAGTCTGAACATTTCACATGCGGTGTTGGTGCAACTTGCAAAGTCGGTACTCCAAGAAGTAGACGGGGTAGGGGCATTGGTGCAACCGCCAAAGACCATGGTGGAATGGCTGTTGCAGAAAAAAACAGCACCGTTGCGTCTGAAAGCGGATGGGGGCGTGGCACATCTAGAAGTACATGTGCGCATCAAGGCAGGGTATTCTGCACGCAATGTGACCGAAAAGATACAACAATATCTAAAAGAAGCTGTGCAAAACATGACGGGCATTGCCGTGGCAAGTGTCAACGTTTATGTGCGTGGCATGGAATTCTAAGTAGAGCGGATTGAGGAGTAAATTATGACTAGACATCAAATAAGAGAAGCGGTATTTTTGTTGACTTTTGAAAAGATCTTTCGTGAGGAAACGCCGTCGGAATTGATTGCCGTTGTGAAAGAAAATGAAGTTTTTGAAGTGAACGCAGAGGTGGAACGCCTATTTTGTGGCGTTGTGGAGCATCAAGAAGAGCTAGATGTGCTCATCGAACCGTACTTAAAGAATTGGGCACTGCAGCGCATTAGTAAAATTGCGTTGGCGGTGTTGCGTGT
The DNA here is from genome assembly GCA_964370215.1 of uncultured Oscillospiraceae bacterium. GTDB lineage: Bacteria > Bacillota > Clostridia > Oscillospirales > Ruminococcaceae > Massiliimalia. The sequence continues at coordinate 731 of CAYJIM010000024.1, read as the reverse complement.
GGCGGTATATGAAATTAAATTCTGTGATGACGTGGACACTGACGTTGCCATCAGTGAAGCGGTGATCCTGACCCAAACCTATGCGATGAAAGACGACGTCAATTTCGTCAATGGGATTTTGGGGGCGATGGCACGAGGTGCCTGATGTATTTTTTAGGGATTGATACCAGCAACTACACCACCTCCACTGCCATCTATGACAGTGAGACCAATCGGGTGGTGATGTCGCAAAAACTACTGCCCGTCAAGGATAATCAAGTGGGATTGCGGCAGAGTGATGCTGTATTTTTGCATGTCAAACAGTTGGCGGATTTGCTCAAAAAATTGTTTGAAACCAATCGATGGGAATTGTCTGCCATTGGTGTTTCGACAAGACCACGTGCGGTGGACGGCTCTTATATGCCTTGCTTTTTGGTGGGGGAATTGGTTGCATCTGCGCTATCGACAGTACTTGACATTCCCCTTTACACCTTCTCTCATCAGGACGGACATTTGGCGGCAGCCATCTATTCTGCGGACTGTCCGGAATTGTTTGAACAAACTTTTTACGCCTTTCATGTTTCGGGGGGAACCACCGAAGGGTTACGCGTCACCGGCAAAGGGACAAGTTTTGAAAGCGAACTACTGGTCAAAACACGTGACCTCAACGCAGGGCAGGTCATTGACCGTGTCGGGGTGGCGATGGGGTTATCCTTTCCGTGTGGAAAAGAATTAGAACGGTTGGCACAGAC
>CAYJIM010000023.1:20625-33699 GCA_964370215.1 uncultured Oscillospiraceae bacterium | reverse complement strand
TGCTCCGTGTGGGTTTTCTTTTCCATAAAAAGAAAAACTCACTTGAAGATTCAAGCGAGTCAAGGTGTCAAAAGTCCTTTTCCTGTTCCGACACCATGCCAGAGCGTCCAAAAACCTGCAAGTCAAGGAACAAAACTTGCAAATAAGAGAGTAATACGATGGTATATGAACGAAATTTGCAAGTTGTAGTGACACGGAAAGCAAAAAATGGTGAGCAGCACGGCTCACCATTTTTGCGGTTGCGGGTTTTTCGACGATCTGTACGTTTGGTGGAGACGATCGGACTCGAACCGACTACCTCTACAATGCCATTGTAGCGCTCTCCCAGGTGAGCTACGCCCCCAAAATTGGTTACCTGTTTATCATAGCATATAGGGGCGAAAAAATCAAGACTTTTTTACATAAAACATTGCAACACTGCCATCATGGCGACACCGGGGGCACCCAAAACGGCGGACACTGCCATCGTTTGTAGGTTGATGGCAAGGGTGATTCCTGCCAACTGTTCCAGAAAAAAGCTAACGGGAAAAAGCAACAGCCAACCCAAGGCCGCCGAACCGAGCATCGTTTTGAGCGGTTGCCGTTCCTTTGTCGCCTGTCGCAACAGGATCAACAGCATGACCGCCAGTACTATCCAAAAAACCGTCACATGGTTCAAATCAAACACCCCCTTGTCCATACATCATTATGAACAAGGGGGTGTTTTTATGCCTCTTTAAACCTTCGGAAAGTCTGCCGTACCCTGCCAAAAGGCATATGCCTTCAAAATCATGACCTGTGTTTTGCTGTCACGAATGTCACCGTCGAGTACCGCTTGATAGAGGTCGGCAAGCGCCCACTGCTCCACATCCAAAAACTCATCTTCATCGAGGTTCAACGCCCCCTGCCGCAGTCCCGTCGCCAAATAGCAGTGAATGACTTCACTAACATAGCCGACCGTCGGGTAGACCTTGCCCAAATCATAGTAGCAATCCGCCACAAGCCCCGTTTCCTCCTGTAACTCCCGTTTGCCACAGGTCAAGGGATCCTCGCCGTACTCCAATTTACCGGCAGGAATCTCCAACAATTCGCTCGAAAAGGGGTAGCGGTACTGGCGCACCATCGAGACCTTCCCCTCCTCGGTCAGGGCAAGGACTGCCACCCCACCGGGGTGATCCACCACCTCTCGCTTTGCCTCTGCGCCATTTTCCAGTTGCACGGTATCCAGTCGCAGACGCACAATTTTTCCTTCATAAAGCAGCTTTGAATCCAGTGTTACTTCCTCTCTTGCCATAAAAACCTCTCTTACTCTCTCTCAAGATAAAAATTATAATAGTGGGTGCGTGTGATTTCAAAGGTGTTTTCCCCCAGCGTTTCGGTGGTATACCCCGTCAACGACCATTGGTGGTTGCTGTTTGGTAAGGTACCGCTGGTACGGTCACCAAGGTCAAAGTCCCATTCCCCGACATCCTCTTCCAAGACGTCATCCATGGTAAAGACACCGGTGTCGCCCAAGATATGTCCGGTACCTCGGCTGTATTCGCCGTTGTCAAAGGAAAAGTCGTAAGGGGAGCTTGGCACCAATCCGTCAATGGCAAAGCCGACGGCAATTTCTCCCTCTCGCACCAACCAGTCATCCGGCCTTGTTTCATAAAGGGTCAGGCGGGTCTTATCCTCAACATCGATATAATGCAGATCACACTTGATCCAATCGACCCCCTCGGTGAAGGGGTAGCTGTCCATAAACGCCTCTGCCACCTCTTGTTCTCTAAAATAGTCCTCATATTGTTCCAAAAAGGTCACTGCACGGATTTCCACGATGCGGTCATAGTCATCTTCATTCAGCCAAATTTGTGAAAAGCCATCGTCGGAGTCGGAACCGTTGCGATGTGGCCGTTGCCAGACCCCGTCGGCGGTTTTGTACTGGTACATGGTGAACTGTTCCTGCTCATCCCCCGGCACTTCCCATTGCAACCACGGAATGTTGGACGGGTATTCCCATTCGTCGGGAGACAGGATGGTCAACCCCGTCACAGGGATGTGGTCAGGGGTGCCGGTCAGTGGGGTTTGATCCCCTTGCTGTTGGATAGGGGATTCACCGATGCGCCGGAAGACGGCAGTGAGTCCAAAGTAACCGTGACTGCCAAAGGTCACCAGCACCGATTCATGTTCGGGATGAATGGAAACCAACAGGAAATCCCCTGTGTCGTCGGGGTACATCAGTTCCACCCTATCGTCAGAAAACCACCAACCCTCCCCGTTCAGTACAACGGTGGAGTTTTCCAAAGAGTAATGTTCCGTGCCTTGAAAGGTTGCTGTCAGTGTGCCATTTTGGTAGATGGTGGTCATGGTGGTGGCGGTGTCGTCATACTCGACAAGTGTGTCATCGTAATCAGTGTACACCGACAGTGACACAGCCTGCCATTGTTGTGGCACACCGACCTGTCCTTTCAGCTCATCGCTCAGTGCCTCTTCGGTGTCGTTGGTGCGCATGTAGACGATGCCGCTGTCCCATGCGGTGTCGTCGGCATCAAACACCGTAATTTCCTCTGCATTGGAAAAGACAATGCCTTGCTCTTCGCCTACTTCATAGCCGTCCGACCAGTAGGTCGCTTCGTTCCATAACAGGTCGCTGTCGGGTAGGAAGGCATAGCCGTTACCGTACCGATTATCCCCCTCAAACTGTACATGCACCCCGTCGTCTTTGTAAAAGACGGATATGCGGTTTTCGGGGGTGTCGATTTCAAACAGTTCCATGTCAGGTTTTTGCTCCTGCTCGACAGAGGCCGGTTCTGCACTTTCGGCAGTCTGGGCGTCAGGGTTTTCCTTTTGCCCTGTCGCTGAGGTGGGGGTTAAAAAGGGCAGCTGACAAGCGGTGAGCGCGACCACCAGCAATACCGCCATCCCCATCGTAAACAATCGTTTCATCGAAATCCCTCCTTCATGCGGACGACCAAAGGTCGCCCCTACAACGGGACGGGTGACCCGTCCCCTACGATTCACTTTTCACTCTTGCGGGCGATTCGTGAATCGCCCCTATCGCTTTAGTGTTGCCAGTATTTGCGATCCAGCCCTCGATACTGCACCGCTTCGGCGACGTGGGCGGCGGTGATGTTTTCTGCCCCTTCCAAGTCGGCGATGGTGCGTGCCACCCGCAATACCCGATCATAGGCTCTGGCGGACAGTCCCATCCGCTCAAACGCCTGTTTCAAAACAGCTTTCCCTTTGTCATCCAACATGCAATACCGCGCGACAAGTGCAGAGGGCAGGTCGGCATTGGCATAAAACAGCCCTGTTTCGCTACGTGCTTGTTGTCGCTTTCTCGCTGCTTCGACACGTGCTTTGATGGCGGCAGAGGGTTCCGCTTGTTGTTTGGACGCCAAAGAGTCGAACGCAACGGGGAACAGTTCAATTTGCAGATCCAGTCGATCCAACAAGGGGCCTGAGATTTTCGATAGATACCGTGCAATGGCCCCGCTGCGGCAGGTGCACTGCTTGGTCGGGTGTCCGTAATATCCACAGGGGCAGGGGTTCATGGCGGCCACCACCATGGTGCGACAGGGGTAGGTAAGCCTGCCACTGGCTCTAGAGATGGTGATGCGGTGATCCTCCATTGGCTGTCTTAGTATTTCCATTGCCATGCGTGAAAACTCCGGCAATTCATCCAAAAACAGCACCCCACCATGTGCCAACGACAGTTCCCCCGGTTTTGGCACCGAGCCACCCCCTGAAAGACCTGCCGGTGAAACGGTGTGGTGCGGGGCACGAAAGGGTCTGGTTTGAATGAGCGGTGTGGCAGGGGACAGCAGTCCTGCCACCGAATAGATTTTGGTCGTCTCCAGACATTCCTGAAAGGTCATGGCCGGCAGAATGGTCGGCAAGCGCTTGGCAAGCATACTTTTACCGGCACCGGGTGGCCCCATTAGTAATAGGTTGTGCCCCCCTGCGGCGGCGATTTCCATCGCGCGTTTTGCCATGCCCTGTCCCTTGACCTCGGAAAAATCGAGCAAGGTATCGGCAAGGGGTGGTGCGATAGGGTCAGGGGTGGCCGGCTGCATGGGGGTGAGGTCGGTACAGTGTGCAACCACCATGTTGAGGTTTTTGGCGCCAAAAATTTTCATGTCCGACACGACTGCCGCTTCCTTTGCGTTGTCAAAGGGAACGACCACCGCTTGTAACCCCTGTGCCTTTGCCGCCAGTACCATCGGCAGTACCCCTGTGACGGGGCGTAGATCACCACCGAGCGACAATTCCCCAATATAGGCATATCCGTCGGGCAGGTCGATGTGTGAAAAGGTGGCAAGAACCCCTAGAGCAATCGGCAGGTCATACAAAGGCCCTGTTTTTTTGACATCGCCCGGTGCCAAATTCACCGTCACCTTGTAATCGGGAAAGACAAATCCGGAATTTCTGACGGCATACCGCACCCGATCACGACTTTCCTTGACGGCAAGATCGGGCAGTCCCACAATGTCAAAACCGGGGAGTGCCGGAAAAAAGTCGACCTCTACCTGCACGGCATACCCCTCCATACCGTACACACCCAAACTGTTGACGGTGATCATACCGCCACCCCCTTTTCACCAAGCGTTGTTTTGTCACACAAAAAAGCGGAGCGGAAAATGAATTCATCTTCCGCTCCGCAGAGTGCCTGTCGTCCAGTCACATGCTGTGCAGTGGCAGACTTATGCTTTTGCTGAACCCAAACGAATTTGCTCTAAAGTTTCACCGATTTGCGGTGCTTCAAAACGGGTACGTTTGTTTTCGGTATATGCCCATGCAACTGCATTTTTGATGATGCGACGTACATGAGGATGTTTGTAGGAAAGGTTGGTTTCATGGCCCGGTTGGAAGTAGAACACTTTACCATAGCCACGGGTCCAGGTACAACCACTGCGGAATACTTCGCCGTAATCGAACCAGCCGAGGAATACGACATCATCCGGTTTTGGGATGTCAAAGCACTCTGCGTAACATTCTTCAATGCCGAGTTCAAAGTGTTCCGGAATACCCTGTGCAATCGGATGCGCCGGATTGATGTTGAAAATGCGCTCATAAGCGTCATCTTTCCAACGGAGGTCACCGGTGGTGCCGAGGATTTTTTTGAACGCTTTGGAGTAGTGTGCCGAGTGCAGGAACAAAATGCCCATGCCAGCCAACACACGGTGATGAATTTTTTCTACCAATTCGTCCGATACTGCGTCGTGACCCAAATGTGCCCACCACAAAAGGACATCGGTGTTGTCCAGCACTTCATCCGACAGACCGAATTCAGGGTCTTGAGGGGTTGCAGTGCGGACAGTCACACCGTCCATTTCTTCTACCAATTCTTTCAAGGTGTTGTGAATGCCGTTTGGATGTACTGCCAAAATGGCATTGCGGTACTCTTGTTTGTCTTCAGCTGTCAGCAATTCGCCAACGTTTTCGTTAAAAATGGTGATATTCATTGTTTTGCCTCCAAAATTTGTTTTTTATATTGTAACGCCACCGCAGTGGCAGTACAGACTGTACTAACGGTCGCCAAAGGAAATGCCGGTATCTCTTGCGACATGCACCATCTGGTCATCCAAAGAAACCAGTTTCGCCTTGCCTGCAATGTCGTCGAGTTTGTTGTGGGTGATGACCCCACCGACTTTGGCAACGGTCACCCCAAAGGTGCCGTTTTCAATCAACCGTGCCGCATAAGCACCGAACTGGGTGGACAGTACACGGTCATAAGAGGAGGGCGATCCCCCACGTTGCAGATGCCCCGGTACAACCATTCGCGTTTCACATCCGGTATTTTCTTCGATGTAACGGGTGAGCGGCTCGGTGATGTTTTTATAGCCCTGTTCCTGACGAAATTTTGCGCGTTCTTTTTTCTTCATGGCAGCTTCCTCCATGGTCATTGCGCCTTCGGCAACGGCAACGATGGAAAACGCCTTACCTTTTTTATGACGGCGATCAATTGCTTTTGCCACATTTTCCATGCTGAACGGAATTTCCGGCAGCAAAACGACATCTGCTCCACCGGCGATACCGGCGGTCAAGGTCAACCATCCTGTTTTGTTGCCCATCAGTTCCACGACCATGACACGGCGATGGCTTGCCGCTGTCGTGTGCAGGCGATCCAATGCTTCGGTCGCAATGTCCAAAGCGGTGTGGTAACCAAAGGTGACATCGGTACCGTATAGATCGTTGTCGATGGTTTTGGGCAGACCGATGACGTTTAATCCCTCTCTTGCTAAGAGTGCCGCGGTTTTATGAGTGCCATTGCCCCCCAAAATCAACAGGCAATCCAGCCCCATCTTTTTATAGTTTTCTTTCATGTTGCGCACTTTGTCAACATTGTCTTCCCCGATGACCTGCATCAGTTTAAACGGACGGCGCGAGGTGCCCAAAATGGTGCCCCCTAAGGTCAAAATACCGGAAAAGTCGGCAGGTTTTAACGGTTTACATTCCCCTTCAATCAGTCCACGATACCCGTCGACAATGCCAACAATTTCCACTTCGTCTTCGCCCAATAAGGTGTAGGATGCTTTTGCGATACCGCGGATGACTGCGTTCAACCCGGGACAGTCACCACCACTTGTCAAAATACCGATTCTCTTTTTAGCCATGATTCATCCATCCTTTTCTTTTACATTGTTCCTTTTTTTAGACGTGCAACCATCATGCCGGCAAGCCCCCCTGTCAACAGTCCTGTCGGAACGGACAGGAGTAAAAGAGTGGGCAGATACCAGATCGTTTCGACCGATTGTAACCAAAAAACGGCGGTCACAATCTGCCCGATGTGGTGCAATGCCGCGCCAATGACGGAAATGCCATATAAAGTCATGCTTTTTTCATATCCACGAAACGCCCATGCCATCCCCACAAAGGAGAGTAGTCCCCCTACCAGTGAAAAGACAAGGCCTGTCGGTGTGCCAAACAACAGCGACACCACGACACAGCGCAAGCAGACGAGCAGGAGAGTGGGGCGCCATCCCAACAGACAAAAGGACACCAAGGTCACCAAATTGGCAAGCCCCAACTTCACCCCAACGGGAAGTGGCAGGGGAACCAGATGCTCCAAATAGGAAAGCCCCAGTGCCAACGCCAACAGCATGGCGGTTGTCGCCACCCGTTTGGCGCTTTGATTGATGTTAGCCGGCAACGATGTCCACCCCTTCCGGATGTGTGCCTGAAATGGTCACCACCACTTGATTGGGCAGGCAGACAATGCTTTGCCCTGCCGTATCAATCGGTGTGTGATGTAGGCAGACCTTGTCGGGACAATTGGCCTCTGCCATCTGCACCTGTCCGTTCTCGATGACCACTTCGTTGTGGTAATCGCCATTCACCACAACCGATTCAGGCAATGCAGACTGTAATGGTACTACTGCTATTATAGCACGCTCATGCGTGACAATACAATAGCTATTTTCATTTGCCTGCCAAAAATGCAGCAAAAAAAATAGCAACAATCCCAATACACCCAATAGCAAAACACCGGCAATGGCGATTAGATCTCCTTTTTTCACAGTAGGTTTTCTCTTTTCCATGCAATCCTCTTTTTATTCTACCAAACGAAAGCGATCGCTTAGTCCGTCGGTCACCGACACCGACCCGTCGGTTTTGATAAACACCGCTTCCAAGGTAGGGTCGGCCTCGACGGTGGCAACCGCCTTGTCATATCCCATGACAAACAACGCCGTCGCATACCCGTCCGCCGCTGTTGCCGAGGGCGACACCACCGTAACGGCACGCAGGTCGTTTTGCACCGGATACCCTGTGGCGGGATCCAACAAATGATGGTAGCGTTTGCCGTCAATTTCCATATAGCGCTGATAGTCGCCCGACGTCACCACCGCCGTGTCGGTGACCGACAGAACCCCAATCAATTCATTGGGGTTATCGGGGTCGGCCACACCAACTTGATAGGATTGTCCGTCTTTATCACCCATGGCGTAGATGTTGCCCCCCAGTGACAGCAACGCATCCTCCACCCCTTCGGCTTTTAGGTAGTCGCACAACAGGTCGGTGGCATACCCTTTGGCAATGCCACCGAGGTCGAGGTCGATGCCATCGGCCAGTGCGATGGCCACCTCTTCCCCTACCGCCGTTTCGGTGAGGGTGAAGCCTTCCCCCTCGGTGGCAGACATCGCCGCTTGCAGGGTAGCATCGTCAGGGAGTGTGGGGTTGTCCGACTGAAAATCCCACAGATCCGACACCCTGCCCATCGTGGGGTCAAATGCCCCGTCGGTGGCAAGCGAAAGGGTGGCGGCTTCGGTCATCAAGTCAAGCAGGTGTGTAGGCGTTTCCTCCGCGGTCAAAAAACGCTGTGCATTGAGGATTGCCACCGTCGCTTGTGGGTCGGTGCGGGAAAAGGCTTGTTCCAACTCCGCCAAATAGGACAGCCCACCCTGCAAGATTGCAGGATCGGCCGCCGCTTGTAACGTGATATAAGTGTCCATCTGAAATCCCTGTACCTGTGTCGTTTGGGGGGCGCAACCGCCAAGGGTCAATGCGGCCACCCCACACAGTAGGAAGATTTTTAATCTGTGGTTCATTCTGCCGCTTGGCCGTCGTCCACCACCTCGGCGGTCGGTTCTTCTGTTACAGGCTCTACCGGAATGTGCGGATTTGCCACCCAGCTTGTTTCGGTGCCGAGATCACAGAAAAGAATCCAGCTTTGCCCCGGATTGACCGAGAGCGGATTGCCGTCGACCGTTTCGTACACGACAGGGCTATTGGCATCCGCCTTGCTCCAAGCAACCTGTACTTTGGTGCCTTTGGTCATGTAGTAGCCGGTGCCACCCTCTTCCAATCTCATATCTCTCCAGACGTTGACCCCGTCGTAAGAGCCGATGTTGGCATACAAGACAAAGACGTTGTCCACTGCCACCTGTGCACCGGTGTTGGCATCCATTTGTGGCTCGTCATACCCGCTCTTCAAGTATTTTTCGCTCGCTTCATCGTAGGCAAAGGAGGTATAGAAGGTGGAGGTCATTTGTAGCCCCACACCATACCCATCGGTATCGTCAAAAACAGATGGTTCTTCAGTAAGGTTGAAGTTGAAAATCGGCTCAATGGGGGTCGCTGCTTCGATTTCTTTGCTGACAATCAGCTCTTGCAATTTGGCACTGTCCACCATGGCGGTGTGCTCCAACGAAACGTTGTTCAAACGCTCCTGATCGCGGTAAAAAGCATCATACCCTGTCATGCCGTCAAGGTTTTGTACCCCAAAGTTTGCCAATGCCTGTTCCCCCGGCACACTGCCACCCCAGTGGACAAACATGGTATGTAACGGCAACGATAATTCGACAAAGTCATGGCGCACCGAACGGAGCGGGCCATAGGTCGGTGCTGCAGTATAATCGGTAGCAACTGCCATCAGACGGGTGGATGTGCCTTCATACGGCCATTCGTACACCACGTCAGCCGTGCCGATTCCCGCTTGTGGCCAAGCGTCGTGTGCATTGTTGATCATAAAGGAAGCAGGACGACTGGTCGACAGATCCCCTGCAATTTCAAGGCCTGTCAGCGCATTTTTCCCCTCCATCGTTTCCGGCTCAGGCTCCGGTTCCGGTTCCGGCTCAGGTTCCGGTTCGGACACCGTTTCAACCGACGGGGTTGGTTCGACTTCTTCTACCGGTTGAATGTCACTGGTACAGCCGGACAGCATCATGGAAGTTGCGAGCAATAGGGCAAATAGTGTGGTTTTGCGTTTCATCAAATTCCTCTTTTCTGATTGTGTTGTCCCTTATATCAACCAAGGGGCAATCGGTTTTTTATGCATGATCATCGGGGATGCCGGAAAACACCGTTTCCATCATCGCCCGATAGGATGTACAGTCATACAGCGCGTTGATCAATTGCAACAGCGCATTGGTGGATAGGTAAGGGGGCAGATTGAGATATGACAGCAACTGCAACCGGCGCTGTTTGCTGTCAGAAGCCCCCGTCAATCCATCCTCGTAAAAATCGAGCTTTGTGACAGGGGTGCGTGGGGTGTCCTCTTCAGACAAGGTCGTGACCGACGACAACAGCTGTCGCAGCAGCGGTGCGGTCATCCCCTCCACCCCGAGTGTGCCCTCCTTAGAAGGGTTTCGCTTGCGCTTTTCCTTGCCCTCGATGGCAGGGATGTACAGATGGGTCACATCCCCCGTCTCACCGACCACCGATTTGATGTGGTTGCGAATGCGAAAGCCTGCCACATCGGAGTCGGTCAGCACAATGATGCCGGTGGTGTGTGCCATTTTTTTGAGTAGCGCACACTTTTCCGGATCGGAAAAGAGTCGAAACCCATCGGTGCGCAGGATGAGACCATCCACCAGCGTCTGTAATTTTTGTTGGTCGTATTTGCCCTCGACAACGAGCGCTTTGGTCAAACGAATCATCGACTACCTCCTACCATGTTACCGATCATCTGCTCGAGCAGCAGACGGTTGTCGACCTTGCTGGACAGCAGTGCCAAATTGGTTTGTTCCAGTAGCTGGATCTGACGGCGCACCTGCTCCACCGAACAGCGTGACAGCAAGCGACTATGTTTGGTGATGCGAAATTTTGCCCTGCCGTAACCGAAATCCGAGGCGATCTCTTCAGGGCTTTTGCCTGCTGTCTGCCCGACTTTGGCGCGGTACAGGTCGCCCAGACTCATCGTCAGCACCCCCATGAGCGCCATCGGTTCCACCTTTTGCGCAAGTAGCCGATCAAGGATTTGAAAGGCAGCAGCCGCCCGGCGTTCGACAATGGCATTGCCCAAATCAAAGACGGTGTTTTGCAATTCTTCATGGGACAGCGAAAGCACGTCCGCTGCGGTGATTTCACGGTGGTCGACATAGGCAATCAGCTTGTCGATTTCGTTGCAAAGGGTGCTGTAAGAAAAGCCCACCCGATCGATGAGCAGTTCACACACCTCCATCGTGATGGGCGTGTAAGCGGCTTTACAGCGTGCAAGCAAGGCTTTTTTGAGCGTTGCTTTATCTTTTAAATCAAAGCGACAGACCGTCCCATGTTTTTCTACAAGGGCGATCAGTTTTTTGCCTGCCGCCACCTTTTGCGGGTCGTAATCCTCTTTGGTGTAGTAAAGGATCAGCACGGTGGAAGGATTTGGCGGATCCAATAGATCCAGCAATCGTTGTTGACTGTTCTTGCCAATCGACTGAATCATCACATCCCGCACCACCACCGCCTTGCGCTGCGCCATCATCGGCAACGCTTCACAGGCGGATTGGATTTGATCCATCTTATCTTCTTCATCAAAGGACTGGTAGTTGAAGGGGGCAAACGCAGGTTCAACGGTCAAATCGACAATCTTTTTGACCACATCCTGCAGGAGTTTTGTCTCGGCACCATAGAAGAGGTATACAGGGGAAAACTGACCCTGTTTGAGCTGTTTTTTGAGTGTTTCATAGGTCGTCATCGGCATCCCTCCCCTTTTCCATCGGCGTCTAACCGCATAAAAATCCAGTCTACAGTCATTATAGCACACCCCCTCAAAAAAGTACACCCCCGACCATAAATTTCACCATTGCGATGAGTAGAGCGAACAGTGAAGAGTGAATCGTAGGGGACGGCGTCCTCGACGTCCCCTGATAGGGTCATGGCTTGCCGTGACCGCATGGGATTCCACACCGATTTTATTGTGCGGTAGGGGCGACCTTTGGTCGTCCGTGTTTCGCGATGAATGGGCGGACAGGCATGGAAAACTGTCCCTGCAGATCTATATTTCAATGGGCATCGTAGGGGACGGGTCGCCCGTCCCGATTGGTTTTCTGTCAAAATTTCATTGGGTTGTGAACGGCGCAACGCATACCATGCGTTCCCTACACCGTAACGGGTTGGTTTGCGGTGAATGGTGTTGATGGAAACGATCGGGTTTGGTGGGGTCGGTGATGGCACACGGCGGCAAAAAACACCCCGATGTTTTTTGAAATGCAACCGCTCTGACGGCATGGTTTGTGTGTATATTTCGGTGCGGTTGCAACAACAATCGGCAATACCGATTGTCCGCCGTGTGCCGCCGTCCGGTTCCACCCACATTTCATTGGTGATCGGCTTTTGTAGGGGCGATTCACGAATCGCCCGAGGTTACCCCGTCGATTTCATTGGTGATGGATGACGAACGACCGAAGGTCGCCCCTACCGCACATCATTTTTGTTTTGCGATGAACGGCGGACAGGCATGGAAACCTGTCCCTGCAGATCTATATTTCAATGGACATCGTAGGGGGCGGGTCGCCCGTCCCGATTGGTTTTCTGTCAAAATTTCATTGGGTTGTGAACGGCGCAACGCATACCATGCGTTCCCTACAACGTCATGTTTCATCCTCTGTATTTTCACGATGGGATGGATACAAACGGCCGTCCTCAATGGTGTAACGCCGGTCGGCGGTGCGTGCCACCACAGGGTCGTGGGTGATGAGCACAACGGTATGCCCTTTGCGGTGCAGGTCGCACAGCAGATTGCACACCGCACCCGCCGCATGGCGATCGAGGTTGCCGGTCGGTTCATCCGCTAAAATGAGTGGTGGGGCCGCGGCAATCGCTCTGGCGATGGCGACCCTTTGTTGTTGTCCGCCCGACAGTTGATCCGGGCGATGGGCAAGGCGATCATCCAGTCCCACCTGTGAAAGTGCCTCTTTTGCAAGGGCGACACACTGCTTTGTCGCCACCCCACGATAGCGCAGTTGCAACTCGACATTTTCCAATGCCGTTAGGGTCGGGATGAGGTGGAATTTTTGAAAGATGAACCCCACCTTGCGGTTGCGAATGGCGGAAAGTTGACGGCGCGAACGGCTAAACACGTCCTCTTCTTCCAATTGATAGCTGCCTTCATCCGGCCGATCAAGACAACCCAACAGATTCATTAAGGTGGATTTCCCCGATCCCGAGCGCCCCACAATCGCGACAAAATCCCCTCGTTCAATCGATAGTGAAACCCGATCTAGGGCGACTACCTGCTCCCCACCGGTATGGTACCGTTTGGCGCAGTCGGACAATTGAATGAAACTCATAAAACCTCCAAAACATAGATACATGAACGGGCTGATGTTTCGGGCGACCACACAGGGCCGCCCCTACGGCACAATGAAAACGACAGGGCAACCACGGGTGATTCGTGAATCGCCC
>CAYJIM010000023.1:0-20525 GCA_964370215.1 uncultured Oscillospiraceae bacterium | reverse complement strand
GGGGTGGATTTCACATCCTTTTCACAATCGTTCAACGCTTTGTTACAAAGCAATCAAATGCTTATCAAAATCACCGCCTATAATAAACACATCACAAAGAAACACCACACCAAACAACCGTTACTCGGCGAGCATGAAATACGGCTTTGTCGGATACAATAAAAACAGGAGGTCATTTTATGAATTACAATTACGATCAAGAAAACGGGCAAAACAAAAATCCACAAAACACCACAGGCCACACCCCTACAGCGGATCAGACCTCCGGGTCACAAAGCCGCGGTTACCAACAATACCAAACCTATCAAAATCCAACCACTTCGACAACGCCACATACTGCTTCGTCCTCCGACAACCTCTATCAGAGCAGTCGGCCCGCACCGGGCGCTACCCCCACCGAACAACAACCGATTTACGCTTCTTCGAGAGCAAATTATCAATCCGATTACGGACACACCACCCAAACGGCACAAACCCACAGCTACAGTGCACCACCTAACCCCCATGAGAACCACAACCGTGCGAGCGAAGCGACAAAGAAAAAATCAAGAGCACCCTTTGTCATTGGGATCTTGGCCGCTTGTGCCATCCTCTCCACCAGTTTTAGCTTTTTGGGCACGGCTCTTGCCAACGGCTTGCAGGATGGTGATCCATTGGCACAGAGTGGCGAGACTTCGGTTATCACCCAGTCGGTGGTCAACAGCTCTACCAACAACACCGACATTTCAGCTGTCGTTGCAAGTACCGAAAACAGCGTCGTAGAAATCACCACAGAGGTGGTACAAACCGGCAACTTCATGCAACAATATGTTTCCACAGGTGCCGGTAGTGGCGTCATCATCTCAGAAGATGGCTACATTGTCACCAACAACCATGTGGTAGAAGGTGCTTCCGACATTCAAGTCAAAACAAAATTGGGGCAAACCTATCAGGCACAACTCATTGGCACCGACCCTGCCACCGACTTGGCAGTGCTAAAAATCGAGGCCACCGGCTTGACACCGGCCGTCTTTGGCGATTCTGATAACCTTGTGGTCGGCGAAACCGCCATTGCCATCGGCAATCCACTCGGGACATTGGGAGGCACCGTCACCTCGGGCATCGTGTCGGCATTGGATCGCCAAATCACCATTGAAGGGCAAACCATGACCTTGCTACAAACCAGTGCGGCCGTCAACCCCGGCAATTCCGGCGGTGGCCTCTTCAACTCACAAGGGGAACTGATTGGGGTTGTCAACTCCAAATCGGGCGGTGACGTGGAGGGACTGGGCTTTGCTATCCCATCCAATGTCGCACAAGAAGTAGTCGCTGATTTGATTGAAAACGGCTATGTCACCGGCAAAACCCAACTGGGTGTCAGCGTCATCAGCATTGCAGATGAGCAAACCGCAGCGATGTATGGAGTGCAGCAACAGGGCATTTACATTGCGCAAATCACCCCGAATTCCGATGCATACTACGGTGGGTTACAAGTCGGTGACCTTGTGAAAACCATCAACGGCACGGCCATCACCGAAACCTCTCAAGTCAAAGACATGGTCAGCGATGCCGAAGTAGGCGACGTGTTGCAGTTTGTCGTCGTGCGCAACGGACAGGAGCAAACCGTGTCCATCACCTTAACCGAATACAACCCGAATGCCCAACAATTTGCCGAAGCCTTCGGCCAATAAGTTTACCACCCAATCACCTTTCTATATGCAAAAGAGTAGAGAGATGGCGTTTGCCATCTCTCTACTCTTTTTGATGCTGTCGGCGACTTTTGGTCATCCGTGGTTTTTGTGGTGAGTGGCGGTTGTGCATGCAATGCACAACCTACCAAGCAAGGCAATGTTCGGTAGGGCACGCATACAATGCGTGCCGCAGGGTGTCAAAAAAGCCCTTTTCTATCTTGACACTATTACTCTACACGATAAAACCAATTCCAACCCTCTAAATAGAGCGTATCGTCACTGAGGTCGTGAAAGCCGGTGGAAAAATCATACCCGTTTCGATCTGCATAGATGACAATACTCTCATCTGAAAAATTGTAGGTAAAGGTGCCTGTCACGGAATCCCCTTCGCTGTATTGAAAATAAAAGGTTCCGTCTTCGTGCAAGGTCGTCATGACCCCCGAAGAATCCGACTGCCATGTGCCCAAGACCGGTACACCGGCATAAGCCGGCTCGTTGCTATTGGCTCGATACGGATCGGATGCACGATAAAACCAATCAAACTCTTCCAACCAGAAGCTGTCATCCGAAGGGTCGTATGCTGCACCGATGTCCATGCCGTTGGTGTCCAACATGGTCAACTGCGTACCCTCTGCCATATAGGTGCCGTAGCGAGAAGATACCGGAGAGTCGATGACATATTCCCCATATTCATCAAAGGTCACCGTCACTTCATTGCCGTTGTCCCATACCCCCACCATACCGGTGTCAAAGGTCGGTTGAGGGGTATCAAAACCGCCTGTTTCTTGGTAGATAAAATAGCCTTCATGCCCATCGATGTACAACACGCCCTCGTCCTGTGCGTAATGCCCCGTCAATGGATGATCGTCGCCGATGTCCATCACCAAGAATTCTCCATCAAAGGAATAGGTTCCTGCAAATAGTACATCTTGTGGCGTTTGGGCGCTAAACGAGCCGTCCGCACCAAAGGTATAGGTGACATCATCGGAGGCAGCCATCCAATTGCCGACGATCCAATCGACCGTTGTGGTCACCCCACCGTTTTCTATATCCTCTTGCTGGTTGTTCTCTTCTTTCGGTAGCATATCCTCCGTTGCACGGTAAAAGGTTCCCGTAAGTCCGACGAACGCCATCGTGTCTTCTTCATAGTTGAATGCCCCTACATAGCTGGAGCCATCGTTGAACCCTAAGATTAACCCCTCTCCATCTAAGTCAAACCAACCTTCCACATGAACATCTCTTTGATGATAAGTAAAATCGCCCTCTTCTTCAAAATGAAGATACAACACCCCATCTTCGTTGAGCCAATATCCATGGATCAATTCGTCAGGGTAGTCCTCACTTTGCGTTTCCGATACAGTTGCGGTGTCTGGGTCAGAGAAGTCGCAGGAAGAAATCATCATCACAAGAAAAACGCTTAGTATCATCATGAACCATGCAGTGGCAAGTCTATTGTTCTTTTTCATCGTATTCTCCTCCATTCAAATTCGTTCATTCGCATTGCGATGTGCTGACAGCACCCCTATGATAAGTATATTATAGCACGCATCTTGGTAAAATACAAGGAAAAATATTTGGTGTATGCAGGGATTTTTACGGCGATTGGTTGCGATAAACGCAAAAAAGTAGGGGCGATCCTGTGTGGTCGCCCGCATATATTTTATTGGATGATGAATGGCGGACAGGCATGGAAGCCTGTCCCTGCGATCGGCATACCACCCCACCATGCCACGTCGTGGATAAGGTTTTCGTGATATGAGTGCTCGGTCGGAAACGCCTGTCGGCAAATAAGACCTTGAGTCTTTGCCTCAAACACCACCTCTTTTGAAAAAGTGGACAAAACTTTGCCTTTGGCGAACAGAAAGTTCCTCGTTTACTGTGTGACCCGCGCGGCAAACTTTTTGTAATCGCCAATCTTTCGTCGGAAATAACAGCGGGTTTCACCCGCCGCTACCATTCGGCGATGGAGCCATCCTCATGACGCCAAACAGGATTTTTCCAACTGTGAGGGTGCTTGGCCGCTTCCAACACCACCGCTTTGTTGACATCTACCCCGATACCGGCAATGGTTGGCAGTGCGACATAGCCATCCACAAAAGCAAAATCCTCTTTGTTGTTGACATAGTCCAGTACACTGGCGCCGGTGTTGTAGTGAATGCCAATGCTCTGCTCCTGAATGAAGGCATTGTAACTGGAGGCATCCACCTGCAAGCAACAGGCAAGGGCAATGGGGCCGAGTGGGCAGTGCGGAGCAAGTGCCACGTCATACGCTTCCGCCATTGCCGCAATCTTTTTCACTTCGGTGATTCCCCCTGCGTGGGAGAGGTCAGGCTGGATGATGTCGACAAAACCACCCTGCAACAGGCGTTTGAAATCCCATCTGGAATACATGCGCTCCCCTGTGGCAATGGGTATGTTGCTTACCCTTGCGACGTCGGCAAAGCTTTCCATATTGTCACACAGCACCGGTTCTTCCAAAAACATGAGGTCAAACTCCTCCAACTTTTTGGCAAGAATCTTGGCCATTGGTTTGTGCACCCTGCCGTGTAGGTCAATGGCGATCCCAAAGTCACGCCCCACCGCTTGGCGCACAGCACCGACACGATCCAACACCTGATCCACCTTTTTGTAGCTGTCCACCATCTGCAATTCTTCTGTCCCGTTCATTTTGATGGCCGAAAAGCCTGCTTTCTTTTTCTCCACCGCATCCCTCGCGACATCGTTCGGGCGGTCGCCGCCAATCCAAGAATAGACTTTCATTTTGTCCCGACAAGCCCCACCCATCAGGTCATAGACGGGAGCGCCGTAGAATTTTCCTTTGATGTCCCACAGCGCCTGATCAATGCCGGCAATGGCACTCATGAGGATGGGGCCTCCACGGTAAAAGCCTGCACGGTAGAGCATCTGCCACAAATCTTCAATCCGCATGGGGTCGGCACCGATCAGTTGTTCCTTCATCTCGCCGATACAGGCAGCCACCGTTGCTGCCTTCCCCTCGACGACCGGTTCGCCCCAGCCGACCAGTCCGTCGTCGGTGGTAATTTCCACAAAGCACCACCGCGGTGGCACCAAATAGGTTTCAATTGCTGTGATCTTCATCGTCAATTCCTCCCACTGCTACAGCGTTTTTTGTTGAATGGATTGATTTCTTGCCATTTTGACAGCATCGACAAAGGCCTGCACCTCTTTTGTCGCCTGCGCCCAGTCGCCCTTTTGCACCGTTTTGGGATGAATGAGATTGCCACCAACCCCCACCCCGATGCAGCCTGCCTTGAAAAAGTCGGCAACGGTATTGATCGACACCCCACCGACAGCAATGTAATCGGTGCTGTCGAAGGGGCCTTTGAGCAATTTGACCCAGTCGGCCGGCAGGCTGCCTGCCGGAAACAGCTTCATCAAATCAATGCCGTACTGCAAACAGGTTGCCACATCGGTTGGGGTCATCACCCCCGGCAATAGCCTGATGCCGTTGTCGGTGCAATAGGCAAGTACGTCGGGGTTAACACTCGGGGATAGCAAAAAGTCCGCTCCGGCCGCCACCGCTTCCCTCGCTTGGGCTACCGTCAACACTGTGCCGGCACCGACCGCCACCGATTTGCCATACACTTCTTTGAGCCGTGCGATTTGCTGTAATGCGGTTTTGGTGTTGAGTGCCACTTCGATGGCGCCCACATGCCCTGCCACCACCGCACCGGTGTAGTCCAAGAGGTGCGCATCCGGTAAATTTCTGAGAATGGCAATCACTGCATGCTGTTCGATCAATTGTCGCATAAACTCCAACTCCTTTACTCATGCGGACGGATATAGCTTCCGCCTCTACAACGGGACGGGTGACCCGTCCCCTACCTATTCACTATTCACTGCCCTAACGATAAATCACCTGTTGTTTGCCCAATACGGCCAATAGTTCCGCTTTGGATAGATACCCTTCAATGTCGCCACTCGACTCGGTCGCTTTGGCACCTGCCACGGCACCCCACAGCCCTGCTTCCGAAAGCGGTTGTCCCTCTAAAATCCCTGCCAAAAACCCTGCATTGAAGGCATCACCTGCCCCCACCGTGTCAATACAATTGCAAGGGTAGGGTGGAATATGAATCTCTTCTTCTCGGGTAAGCACCGTTGCCCCATTGCCCCCGTCTTTGATGGCGATGTGGGTGGTTTTCGACGAAGCAAACAGCAAACTTTTGAGTTCCTCCACCTCATCGGTCCCAAAAATCACCTTGCCCTCGTCCTTGCCGATCAGCACAAAGTCTGCTCTTGCCATGAGCGTCTTCATGAGCGGACGATAGTCGGTATCCCTCCACAATTTCATGCGAATGTTGGGGTCAAAGCTGATTTTTGCCCCTGCTTTGTCGGCAAGATCCATTGCGGCAAGGACGGTTTTTTCACAACTTTCACTCAGTACCGGCGTGATACCGGTCACGTGAAACAGCCCCACCCCCTCCATCATGGAAGACGTGATGTCCGCAGGGGTCATGGTGGAGGCCGCAGACCCTTGTCGATAATAGGTGACCGTTGTTTCGTTGCCGGCAGAGGTCTGCTTGATCATCAAACCCGTCGGGTAATCGGCCACGGCTTTTAAGTAATCGGTGCGCACCTCTTCAGCGGCAATGGCACGGCGAATGAATTGCCCAAATTCATCTTCCCCCACTCTACCGACAAAGTACACCTCATGTCCCATTTTTTGCAGTCCGATGGCAAAATTACTCTCCGCCCCTGCCAACCGCAGGCGAAAATCGGTAACATAGCGCAATCTCCCGTGTTCTTTTGGCGCAAATGTTGCCATAGATTCTCCCATTGTCAAAATCTTCATTGTTTTTTCCTCGCTTTTTCTCTTTCATATGGTATCGCTGTCTGCCCTTGGGACATTTCAACGAGATTGATTTTAGTATACCGATTTTTTTGTCAAAAGTCAACGGCGATCACCAAGCCTTGCCCGTGCACAACACTTGCATGGGCAAAGCCCTTCATTTTGTGTAAAAACCGCAATTTTTGAACCATTTTTGTGCAACAATTGCGTTGACTTTTCAATTTTCGCGTGGTATCATAATAGCTATAAACAGATAGTACGCAAAATATTCGTTTTTTTATAGTTGAAATGACGAAAAATTTATGAAGAATTGTAGGAGGGTGATTCCAATGAAAATTGCATACACCGGCTGGACCTGGCTGATCAACCATGAGGACAACTACAAATGGGAATTTGAGCAATTCCTCAAAGAGGTTGCTGACCTCGGGTACACCGCAGTTGAAAACTTTGCCTTTATCACCAAATACTTTGACAACGACGCGAGCGAAGTCAAAGGCTTATTGGACAAGTACGGGCTTGAAATGGCAAATTTATACGAGCACTACACCGAAGATCCTGAAGCTGACTACCAAAGTGCCGTGCACTATGTCGACTTTATGAAAAAAATCGGGGCTACTTATTTGAACCTCCAAGGGGTTATGTGGCATGACGAACCAAACCTGCGTCCGATGGACGAAGCACAAATCAAAGCATATGCTGATTTGTCCAACCGCATCGGGGCACTGTGTAAGGAAAACGGACTGGTTGCTTGCTTCCATCCACATGCCAACACCGCCATCTACACCCAAGAAGAAATTCAATTGTTCTTGGATTTGACCGACCCTTCGCTTGTCGGTCTCTGCATGGACACCGCACACACCACCTTGGCCGGTATGGATCCGGTAGAGGCGTTTGATCTGTTTGGTGAACGCATTGTCTATGTCCACTTAAAAGATGTCGATCCCGACACCTCGATCCATCCGGAATGGCCGATGAAACGGTTCCGTCCACTCGGCGTGGGCACTGTGGATTTCAAAGGTGTTGTCAAATCCCTGAGAAAACATGGCTATGACGGTGTGTTGTGTGTCGAACTTGATAATCCGCTGGTCTGCAACTACAAATCAGCGATGATTTCCAGAAATTACATCCACGATACCCTCGGGATGTAATCCCCCCGTGTGAAAGAGGAGTGGCTTTCGGCCACTGCTCTTTTCGCTCTTACAAAATGGTAGGAAGAGTCGGCACTTCGGTGTCGGCTCTTCCTATTTTATGGGGTGTTGACCAGTCACATTGCTAGGCGGCCAGCTGTCGATTTTGTCTAAAACAACCCTTGAAAAACGGTAACCTGTACAAAAATAAACTCTTTGCAAAATTAGCATTGTCATCCTGCCAAAAATCATGTATAATCGGTTACAGCAGAGGAAAATGTAAACGTTTTCTTCTTTGTGACCACCGACCACCACACAAGGGGATGACCTGCCAATGACCGGTGAAATCATCAAAGAAAGTAGGATCTATCATGGCTCTTTTTACCAAAGACAAAAGTTTTTACCGCTCCCTTGTTTTGCTTGCTCTCCCCATCGCCTTTCAACAGCTCATCACCTTTTCGGTGGGCTTTGCCGACAACATCATGGTCGGCACTTTGGGCGACTATGTCATTTCCGGCGTCTATATGGGCAACCAAATCCAAACGCTACTGCAACTGGTCATGGCGGGTGTCAGTGCCGCCATGGGGATTTTGTGTACCCAATATTGGGGCAAAGGGGATCGTGACAGCATCAAAACCATCATCGCCATCGGAACACGTTTTGCCGTGATTTTGGGCATTGTACTGTCGGTGGTCGCCTCCCTTTTCCCGACCCAACTGATCAGCCTTTTCACCAACGACCCACTGGTCATCCAAGAGGGGACAGGGTACTTACGCATCCTTTCCCTTTCCTATGCCTTTTTCAGCCTGTCGCAAATTTTGGTCGCCGCCATGCGCAGTGTCGAGCGTCCTCGTGTCGGGTTGATGCTCTCCATCTTCACGTTGGTCACCAACGTATCGCTCAACGCCATACTCATCTTTGGTCTGTTGGGCTTTCCTGCCTTGGGCGCCATCGGAGCGGCCATTGGTACCCTCATTTCCCGCATTTTGGAAGCGGCCTTTATGCTGATCTATATCTTAAAAGTAGATCGCCAATTGTCGATGAAGGTGAAAGATTTTTTCCGCAACAACAAGTTGCTGTTGCAGGACTTTTTCCGCTACGGCCTGCCCGTCATTGCAGGGGATGTCGTTTGGTCGATCAACACCTTAACCCAAACTGCCATTCTCGGCAGATTTGCCGCAGAAGCCATCACGGCTACCTCCATTGCCGCCATGCTCAGCAACCTCGCCTACATTTGGGTGGTCGGGCTGTGGTCGGCCATCAGCATCATCACCGGTAAAACGGTGGGCGCAGGCGAATATGACAAGATGAAAGAATATGCCAAAACCACTCAGATTCTCTTTTTGCTCATCGGGGTGATCACAGGGGCGATTCTCTATGCGGTACGTATTCCATTCATGTCACTGTACACCATCAGCGACGGGGCGGCTGAAATTGCAAATCAGATGATGATCATCGTCGCGATCACCATTGTCGGCAGTTGCTATCAGGCAACCTGTCTGGGGGGGCTTGTCAAAGCAGGGGGAGACACCACCTTTGTCTTTAAAAATGACACCATCTTTGTCTTTGGGGTGGTACTACCCTCGGCCATCATCGCCTCCTTCCTCGGTGCACCTGCTTGGGTGGTGTTCGCCTGCTTAAAATCCGACCAAATTTTAAAATGTATCGTTGCAGTGGTCAAGATCAACTCCTTCAACTGGATGAAAAACTTGACCCGCCCTACCGAAGAGATGGCAGAGCCGGTGGCAGTGACCGCCGGCAAGGAGGAATAATTGATGGCACAAACAGCAATCCATCGGGTCGATTTTGCAGTTGTCGGTGGCGGTGCGGCAGGCCTTGCCGCCGCCATTGTCTACAAACAACTGCAACCAAGCCATCGGGTGGTGGTGCTCGAACGTCTGCCAAAGATCGGCAAAAAGATTTTGGCGACCGGCAATGGACGCTGTAACATCGGGCACACACCGATCACCCCTGCCCATTACCACGGATCGGTCGACCCGACCCTTGCCTTGACCCAATACGGCGATACCGAGGCGTTTTTTGCCACACTCGGCCTGTTTTTGCGCACCGATAGCGAGGGGCGCCTATATCCGTTGAGCAATCAGGCAACCGCGGTATTGGACACCCTCCAATTGGCGATCAAGCGGTATGGGGTGGAGGTTTGGTGTGACGGGCAGGTGACCGACCTGCAACCACGGGCAGATGGATTTTTGCTCCACACAGCAGATCGCACCCTTTTTGCAACAAAGGTCGTGGTCACGGTTGGGGGAGCCGCCGCCCCTGCCTTTGGCACCGACGGCAATTTCACCACACTGCTCGAACGGTGTGGACACACCATCATCCCCTTACGCCCGACCCTCTGCCCGTTGCCTGCACCGATCGCAAAGCGCTTGTCCGGCCTGCGCATGACGGCACGCTGTACCGCTTATCGGGGATCACAGCGACTGGCGGTGGAGGTGGGAGAAGTGCAATTTTCCCACAACCAGCTGTCGGGCATTTGTATCTTCAATTTGGCGACCCACCGACCCGATCGGGTGGTGTTGGATCTGTTTGATGGGCTGTCGGAAACAGCCCTCGTCACCATGCTCCAACAGGCGATGGCAGGCAGACCCGAAGCGACGGGGTCGGCCTGCTTAACAGGGGTTCTGCCTCAGGAGTTTGCCACACAATTGTTGATCGATCAAAAATTGTCACCCACTACCCGTCTGACAAACGCACAGCTGGTGTCTCTGGCAAAGGCGCTCAAGGCGTTCTCGGTGCCGATTACAGGGCAGGGCGACTTTGCCCGTGCTCAGACAACCGCCGGTGGAATATCCGGCAAAGAGGTCACCGCAAGGCTTGAATCCAAGCTGTACAAGGGATTGTTTTTTGCCGGTGAGGTGTTGGATGTCGACGGCGATTGTGGGGGGTATAATCTGCATTTTGCCTGGAGCTCAGCGCGCCTTGTCGCCCACACCGCGGCAGGACAGCCGACTTTTACCACCACCCCACCCAAAGCAACACCACGTCGCACCAAAACCCCCTCCAAAAAACAAAAAAAGAGAAGATGAGGCAATCTGCCTCTACAATCGAAAACCCAGTGCGCAACATTGCCCACTGGGTTTTTGTTTTGTGTGTGATCTCTATCGGTGTGCATACAATGCACACCCTACCCTTATGGAGATGTAGGGGCGATTCATGAATCGTCCGCAATGCCCGCCGGTGCGACCGGCTCGGAAATAACTGCGGGTTTCACCCGCCGACTCATTCTTCGATATGATCAAAAAAGGCGGCACTGCTTTCATAATTGCCACTGCGATTGAAGCGATTCAACTGCAAAATCGTGTCCCCCGGCTGAATGAAATTAACCTTTTCCTCACACCCCAAAAAGACGGTAAACCCCATTGCTTGCAACAGTGTCTGGGTCGTTTCGGTGTAGGCCCCATACGGATAGGAAAAAATCTGACCGCTGACATCCAACTCCTGCTTTAAGATGGTTTTCAATGCCCCGACATCCTCCTGCAACAGCGTTTGATATTCTTGTGCGGTTTCCTTTGGCAGTTGCAAAATCCCCTTGCGTCCGCCCTCATTCTGATGCAGACTATAGCTGTGATTGCCCACCTCCACCAATCCGCTCGCCACCATTTCCGATAGCTGTTCCCAAGAGAGGTGTCCGTAACTGAGATCATGCTCGATGTTGCTACTATAAAGATCGGTGTATTTTCCGATGATGGACACCACCGCCGGATAGTCATATTTTTGTAAGACCGAATACCCATATTCGTAAAAGGTTTCATATCCATCATCAAAGGTGATGAGAATGGGTTTTGAGGGCAGGGTGCCACGGTCAGCAATGTAGTCTTGCAACGCCGCTACCGTTACCGGCTGATAGCCACGCACCTGTAGTTCTAGCATATCCCCTTCAAACATCTCCGGTGTGATGACATAATCGCCCACCCTTTTTTCATCCTTTAACAATTGATGATACATGATCACCGGCACTTCGACCCCCGTTTGTGTCACCTGCTGCATGGTGGGCTCAATGCGATTGCCAATCGACACCATGATCCCACTCGACCACAACAACACAAAAAACAACATGCCTGACAACGCAACGGCAATACGCTGTTTCAACTTGCTCCCCCCTTTTGTCTATTCTCTTCACCTATATGCAAAAAAGGGTAGTGTCATGACACACTTTGCCGTAAAACATCTTGTCCGGTAGAAAAAAGTGTGCTATACTAGGAAAAAACAACCTGTATCCTTTCTGCCCTGTCGCATTTCGGATAGAGGTTGCTTTGTTCTCTCTTTATGAAAGGGACTTTTTATGACATCCTTTGTATTAAAGCTCATCGCCATTGTCATGATGGTGGTCGACCATGTCGCATACTTTGCCTTGCGGATTGGATGGACAACCACCGCCGACCCACTCTATCAGGCAATGCGTGTCCTCGGGCGCATCACCATGCCCCTCTTTGCCTTTTTGTTGGTACAAGGGTTTTTACACACCCGCAACCGCAAACGCTACCTGTTACGGGTAGCCGTTCTTGCCGTCCTTTCCCAGCCGGTGTTCACCACCCTTTTTTATGGGCGGTTTGACCTTGTCAGCACCCTCACCGAATGGAGCATCCTTGCCTCCTTTACCTTTTCCCTGTTGTTGTTGTGGCTGTTGGAACACACCAAAGAGTGCTATCAACAAAGGAAAGGTTCCCCATGGCTCCTCTGCTGGATGCCGGCACTGTTGGTGTCTGCCTACTTGATCACCCATCCGTTGTTGTTCAACTACGGCATTTACGGGGTGCTACTCGTCGTCCTTTTGTGGCTCTGTAAAGATCAGCCACGGTATGTTTCAGGGGTGATGGTGGTGCTTTTGTTGTCCTTGTATTATCAGAAAAGCCCTATCCTGATCGCAGGGGTTATGGTAGCGGCGATCTGCATTGGCTGTTACAAAGGCCGACAAGGGCCGCCCATCAAGTGGTTTTTTTACCTCTTTTACCCGTTGCACCAAGTCGCCATCCTGCTCGTTTTCTCCCTCCTTGCCCAGTGGCAGGGCACCCCCCTCACCCTTTGGTGACCGAAAAAACGAATTGCCGACCTGCTCGGCGGAACGGAGCTTTCATGAAAAAAATATTTGGTGGTCTATTTGCACGCATTCTACTCATCGCCTTTTCTGTTTTCATCCAACTTGCACTCTGGGGAGCGGCCGTCGTCCTTGCTGGCAATTATGATAACATCCTGCTCTTTTTGTTGGAGGTATTCAGCGTCGCCTGTCTTCTTTACGTGCTCATCAAAAACAGCAGTCCTGAAGGGAAAATTCCATGGATCATTGTCATTTTGCTGTTTCCCTTCATCGGGGGTCTTTTGTACTTCTCCTTCAGTGGCTATCGCATGAGTGCCAAGAAAAAGCGTTTGTATGAACGCATTGACCGCCGTATGAAGGTGGCGTTGCAGGACATCAAGGGCAATCAACCGCCCTTATTACAGGACGATGCACGTATCAAACGTCAGTCCGACTACATGACCAAGGTTGCCAACTGCCCTGCCTATCAAAATACCGCCGTCACCTACTTCCCACTCGGGGAGGACAAGTGGCAGGCGATGCTCCAAGAGCTGGAACAGGCAGAAAAGTTTATTTTCATGGAATACTTTATCGTGCAGCATGGATTGATGTGGGATCGCATTGAAGAAATTCTGGCGCGCAAAGCCGCCGCTGGGGTGGATGTACGCATGATGTACGATGATCTCGGCTGTATTGTCACACTCCCTGCGGATTTTGCCGATAAACTGCGCAAAAAAGGCATTGCCTGTCATGCCGTCAACCCCTTCCGCACCCTGTTTAACGCCAACTTCAACAACCGTGACCACCGCAAAATCTGTGTCATTGACGGCAATGTCGGCTTTACCGGTGGGGTCAATCTGGCGGACGAATACATCAACCACAAAGTCTGCTTTGGCCATTGGAAAGACACGGCGGTCATGCTCAAAGGAGAAGCGGTTTACAACCTCACCGTCATGTTCCTGTCGATGTGGAGTGCCGAACTGGAGCAGGAGGACACCTTCTCAAACTACGCCCCCACCTTGACTGCCCCCACCGACGGGGTGGTGCAACCCTACGGCGACACCCCACTCGACAGGGATGAAGTGGGACAAACAGTGTACCTCAACATGCTCAACAATGCCAAAGACTATGTCTACATCACCACCCCTTACCTCATCATCAGCCGTGAGATGATTCATGCCCTCACCGATGCTGCCAAAGTCGGGGTGGATGTCCGGATGATGCTACCAGGGATTCCCGACAAAAAGCTGATCTACTTTTTGTCCCGTTCCTATTACAAGGAACTGCTCGAGGCAGGGGTGAAAATTTATGAGTACGCACCGGGCTTTGTCCATGCCAAAATGTTTGTCAGTGACGACGAAACCGCCACCGTCGGCACCATCAACCTCGATTACCGCAGTCTGGCACTGCATTATGAGTGTGGCGCATGGTTTTACCGCTCGTCTGTGGTCGAGGCCGTCAAGGAAGATTTCTTGGCGACCCAAGCACAGTGCCGTGAAATCACCCTGCAAAATGTCGACAACCTCGCAAAATTCCACCTTTTGCGATTCCCGTTGCTCGGCATCCTGCGCACCTTCGCACCGTTGTTGTAAAGCGTGGTGCGGGCGATTGCCAAATAAAAAAGAGAAACACCCGCCGGCGGGTGTTTCTCTTTTTTATTTGGCTAAAGCGTTTTGGCAAACGCTTTGAGGTAAGCACGAAATTCTTCGCCGACTTCCGGATGGGTCAATGCCACTTCCATGGTCGCTTGCAGAATGCCGAGTTTACTGCCCATATCGTAACGGGTGCCGACAAAGTCGACCCCGATCATCCCTTCTCGGATGGCAAGTTGTTTCATCGCATCGGTGAGTTGGTACTCTCCGCCGGCCCCTCGTGGCAGGTCCTTTAGGATGGTAAAAATTTCAGGTGGTAGGACACAGCGACCCAAAATGGAAAAGTTGGAAAAGGCAAGTTCCGGTGTTTTCGGTTTTTCCACCATGTCGCTGACGGCATAGACGTTGTCGTGTAAGGGCGCCACTTTCAAAGAGGAATAACGAGTGACATCCTCAAACGGCATCTGGCGCATACACACGCATCCCTTGCCGTGAGTTTCGTACTGGCGCAACAGCTGGGCACAACAGGGGTCTTCCCCTAAGATGACATCGTCCCCATACAACACCGCAAACGGCTCGTTGCCGACAAACGGCTTTGCACAGTGGATGGCGTGTCCCAGTCCCAACGGTTCCTGTTGGCGCACATAGACAATGTTGGCAAGCTCTGCTATTTTGAGTGTCTGCTCATACATCGCCGCCTTTTGCCCTGCCTGCAATTTGGCTTCCAATTCGGGTGCGCGATCGAAGTGATCCGATACGACATCCTTGCCACGGCTTAAGATGATACAAATATCCTCAATGCCACTGGCGACCGCCTCTTCCACAATATATTGGATGGCAGGTTTGTCGACAATCGGCAACATTTCTTTTGGCATGGCCTTGGTGGCAGGCAGTACACGGGTACCCAGTCCTGCCGCCGGAATGACCGCTTTTTTTACACGCATGATCTGTTCCTCCTTTGTGTTTAGATGGTCAGTTTTCCTATTTTACCACAACTTTCAAAAAAAGGCAAATCATCTATCCAAAGGTGGTGCCATCACCGCCAAGGGGGGTGTCCTCACCGCCAACCGTCAGCTCAATCGATCCGCCCAATTCCACGGTGGAGCCTGCCGGCACCGACTGTGCCGTCACTTTGCCTTCCATCCCTGCCTCGTAACTGCCTTCGGTGAAGGTGATCGAGAAGTTTTGGGTGTAGCCTGCTGCACGAATCTCCGATTCCGTCATGCCAATGAAAGACGGGACGGTCAAGGTCTGTTTGACCGGATTGTAGCGCAGGTAGATGGTTGTCCCCTGTTGCACTTCGACACCGGGGGCAATGCTTTGCTCCCATACCTCGCCCGGCAAATAGCTGTCGTTTTGTTGCTCGATGAAGATCGGCACCAAACTGTGCGCTTCACAAAGGGCAATCGCCTTTTCTCTGGTGATGATGTCGGTGTAACTGCTACCGGGGTTGGCAACCAAGTCGGGCACAAACAGCACCTGCCCTGTCGACACCACGATGTTGATGGTTTGGTTGATCCCGATTTTTACATTTTGCTGTTGTTGCGATAGGATGGTGCCTTTCGGTTCGGAAGAGGCGGTGTACTCCGCACTGATGCGTAAGGACGCCCCCTCTTCGTTGAGTGGGGTGATCCACTCCTGTAGGGCGGTTTCGCTCTGCCCGACAAAACTGCCGAGGGAGAAGCTGTTGCCCAAGGAATAGACCAGTTCTACCACGTCGCCCTCTTCATACAACGTCCCTGCCTTGATGGACTGGGACAACAGGGTGTTGGTGGACGAAGTGGAGTAGCGTTCCGTTACCACGGTGGCAATGCCTGCTTGCGAGGCTTTCAAGAGTGCTACTTCGCGTTCATATTCAAAGAAGTTCAACACCAAGATTTCCTTGCCCTTGGAGATGTTGAGCACAACGGTGTCCCCACCGTAAATCGTTTCCTCCGCCTTGATGTCCTGTTTGTAGATGGCATCTTTGGGGTAGGTGTCGCTAAACGCTTCGACAAATTGAAGAATAATGCCGTTTTCATCAGCAAAGGCCTGTGCTTCGACACGGCTCATGGTAGTGAAGTCGGGCAGTTTGACCGCTTCCCCTGTCGCTGTCCCTTTGGAGAAGACGACGTATACCGGACTGTCACGGCGTACTTCTTTGCCGAGTACGGTATTGTCGTTGATGGTCACCGAAATGACTTTACCGGCGGCAATGGTGGCACTCGCTTCCGAGGTGATGCGCACCTTGGTCATAAAGTTTTCCGCTGCCCATGCCTCTACCTGATCCATCGTCATGTTTTTGAGGTCTGGAACCTCCACCATGACCGACAAGTCAGGCCCTTCCGAGATGACGACCGACAAAAATCCGCCACTCGCAACCGTTTCACCGGCAGCAGGGTCTTGGCTGATCAGCTCGTCCGCCGGAATGGTCTCATCAAAGGCCTCGTCCAGTCGCAATAGGATGTTGTTTTCCCTTGCCCACAGTTCGACATCGGCGCCACTCCATCCCGTCATATCGGGGATCGCCTTGCCGAGGTTGAAAAACCAGATCAAAATGATGGCGATGATCACTGCCACCACGCCCAAGATCACGGCGATCCACGGAAACGGCTTTTTCACCTTTTCGGTCACGGTGCGTGCCGGTGGTTTGAAGGTGGTTTCCTCAGTGAAGTGAAAGGTCTCATCTGTCGCCTCATCTCCCCCCGAAACCCCTGTTGACACAGGGTCAACAGGGGTTGTCGGGAGAACGGGCGGATCGTTTTTCGGGGTCGGCTGTGCGGTTTGAAACTGCTCCCCCTGTTTTTTGTATTTGTCTAAGAAATTATTTTCCATATGATTGCAACGTCCATCCTTTCTTATCAGGTCGTGCTGTTGTCCGACCCCTTTGGTCGTCCGTTTTGTGAGCGGTACATGGCGGACACGGCAAGCCGTGTCCCTACAACCCCAATTTTCATTGCTGTCCGCTAATTGGTAATATCGTGACGTTTGAAGAAGATCGTCCCAAACACCATCAAGATCGCACTGTATACCAGTAACATCGCGACCCCCAGTCCTTCACTCAGCATATAGCCTTGTTCGATCAGCTGACTGGCCATACTCCATTCGCTCCAGAAATCACTCATGGTGAGGTACGGCAATGGGGTGAAGGAGATGAATTGTAGCGGATCGTCCGCTTGGGTGAGGAATGCCAATGCAATGGTAGCACCGAATAGCAGGACGGTTGGCAGAATCATCGCCACAGCGACATTTCTAAAGAAGGTGGAAACTGCATAGCTCAAGCAGTATAGGAAGAACATACTCATCGAAGTGACAAGCCCTTGCCCAAGTAGCATGAGGGCGAAATTCACTTCCCCACTACCGGTGTAGTTGGGATAGAAGTAATCCTCAAAACCAAAGCGGAAGCCGTTGACAATCGCGGTGATGATCATGATCACCAAGAACACCGCATAGCTCAAGAGCAGTCCTGCAGTGAAACGGGAGAAGAACACTTTGAGTCTGGTACGTGGGCGAATCATCAACAGACGTACCGTCCCACTTTGAAACTCGGTTGCAATGCTTAGCCCGCCGACGAGGATGGCAAATACCGAAACAAGCGAAATCATCGACAGTGCCGATTGGGTATTTTTTCTCGCCCCATCCACAAAGGTCATGTCCGGTTTGCCGGAATCAAGAGAAGATTGTGCGACGAGCAGCTCCAGTTCTTGATCCTTGCGATCTTCGTCTTGCTGTGTCAGGTAGTTTTGGTAGTTGCTGTATTGATCCACCATCCATTGATCTTCATAGAATTTTTCTTCGGTGATGATGTTCGTTTCAAAGGAAGCGAGGTAAGACTGTGCATTCTGCATTTGACTGATCGCTTCATCCTGCCAACTGCCGTCGTTGATGGCAACGTTTTGTTCCGCACGGTACTCGAGAATCGGAATGTCCACTTCGACGATGGTGTTGTTTCGGATGTTGAGATAGTCGATTTGACTGCTCAAATCCTCTTCTCTGGTCGGGTCGTCGATGATGTCCTGTTCCAGTTTTTCGATTTCCGCTTCGTTGTCGGTGATCTGTTGGTTTAAGTTGATGGTTTCAATGGTGACGTAATGGGCAAAGACATCGGTTCGCATCAACTGATCGTATTCGTCCAAAATGGTTTGGTTTGTGTCAACCCGTTCCTGTTGTTCCGCTTCGGTCAGTTCAAACAGGTTTGTGACAAGGTAGTCGTCATACACAATCGCTTGAACCGCCTCTTTGAGGGCACCTTCATCGGGTGCTTCGAGGGAAAGGATGTAGTTTTCCGTCAAACGGCTGGCAATGCCGTAGGCCATTTGGGTTTTGTAGTTGTCTTCCTCCGATTCCAACTCAAGGTAACCGGCATAGAAGTCGATCAATTGGTCAGCAAGATCGTTGGCGTATTGCAAGGCGGTGGCATCACTCAGCTGATCCGACAGGTATTCTTGGGTTTGGGTCAGGTTTTGCAATTCCCAGAAAAGGGAGTTGCTCCCTTCCATTTCAACCCCACCGACCACCACCGACTGGCCGGAACCATAATAATAGTAATCATCCATGAGCTGCTCGCTGATAAAGTTCAGAATCGGCGAAACGACGGTGAGTAGCAGCGTCAGTACAATGGCAGAGATTAGAATAAACTTGGAGCGGAGCATTTTTCTAAGCTCTGCGAAAATTTGTTTAAAAAAATTCATGTTGTCATCCTCCCGTTACGATATTTGTGTCTTGGAGCCGGTGGTCATTGAAATGAAGTCATGTTCCAGCGAACGCTGTGCACGGTTGACAGCATAGATGCCTATGCCATCCGCCACCAGACCGCTGATGAGGGCAGGGAGTTCTTCATTCTTCATGACAAGATTGACCCCTTCGGGGAGCATGGTGCAGTTGGCGCCCATCGCCTTGAACTTTTCGAGCACCGCTGTATTGTTATCGGTTGCAAAGGTGTATTGGTAAATTTCAGAGGTATCCTCTTCGCCAATGGTTTTTTGCCCGATGATGACCCCGTTGTCTATAATGTAGATGCGGTCACACATCAATTCCATTTCCGACAACAAGTGGCTGGAGACAAAGACACCGGTGCCCGCATTGACGGCAAGATTTTTTAAAAGTTCACGCAGTTCCTTGATCCCAATCGGGTCAAGCCCATTGGTCGGTTCATCTAGGATGAGGAGTGGTGGCATGTGCAGGAGTGCCTGTGCTAGTCCCACACGTTGACGCATCCCCAAGGAATAGGTTTTGATTTTGGTGTCGATACGATCCTTCATCTTCACCAGTTCGATGACAGAGTCGATGTTGTCGCTCGCCTCTTTGCCGTGAAACTGTCCAAAATACGCCAAATTTTGTCGTCCGGTCATATGTTTATAAAGGTCTGGGTTTTCGACAATCGCCCCAACTTTGCTCATGGCTTTTTCAAAATCGGTTTGGACATTGTGTCCGCATACCTCAATGGTGCCTTCAGTGATGGAAAATAGCCCCATGATCATTTTAATGGTGGTGGTTTTGCCTGCCCCATTCGGACCTAAAAAGCCAACGATCTCACCGCTGTTGACAGACAAGCTGACCCCATCGACAATCGTCTTTTTCTTGATCTTTTTGGTAACCCCTTCGAGTTTTAATAGTTCCATTGTGTTCCTCCAATCAGTTGTTTCATGTCATCCTAAAATGTTTTCGTGCACTCTACCTAACGGATCGCTTAATACAATGTGTTTTTATCATATCCGTTTCTTATTGTACCCTGTTTGTCCAGCATTTGTCAATGAAGATTCTGTCGTCTTTCCCTCTTTTTCTCTTAAGATTTTTTAAAAAAACATGAAAAACGCAAAAAAAGCGCACTTTTTTCAAAATTTCAAAAAAACTTTTCAAAAAGTGTTGACAAAGGGGGTTTTCTTTGCTATAATGTAATTCGCTGCTATGAGAGATGTTGAAACCAAACTACAAGCAGTACTTGTGTGATCTGCGGGTGTAGTTCAATGGTAGAATCCTAGCCTTCCAAGCTAGTCGCGTGGGTTCGATTCCCATCACCCGCTCCAACATGCGCCCATAGCTCAGCTGGATAGAGCAACTGCCTTCTAAGCAGTAGGCCGCAGGTTCGAGTCCTGCTGGGCGTGCCAATTATTATTTGGTGTGCTGTAAGACATCTTGTAATGAAACTATGGTGGGTATAGCGCAGTCGGTTAGCGCGCCAGATTGTGGCTCTGGAGGCCGAGAGTTCGATCCTCTCTATCCACCCCATTTATTGGGCTATAGCCAAGCGGTAAGGCACCGGACTTTGACTCCGGCATTCGAAGGTTCAAATCCTTCTAGCCCAGCCAA